>CAWGNL010000053.1:0-53171 GCA_963823885.1 uncultured bacterium | reverse complement strand
GAACCCAGCAAGCCAACCGCCGCCCACCTACTCGCTGTCATCAGTACCGCACCCCCGCGTTAGCGTTCGTGTTCCTCAGCCCACTCCATTGCCTGGTCGTAAGCTGGCCGAGGTACAGGATCCACACGCCAGTCCTCAAAAAACGTCCGCCACCGCGGCTCCTCCAGAATGTGTTCCAGAGCGCCATATATTATGGCCTCCCGCACATCTTCGCCGCTTTCAACATACACCTCGGCGAGGAACGACTTGACGCGCGTCAGGAACGCTTGCGCGCACACGTCGTCGTCCTGCGGGACCGCCCGAAACCACTGGACCATTTCCGTGCCGATACCGTAGCGGCTGTCTGCGACGTCGCTGGGGTCTTCCAGAAGGCAGCGCCTGTAGTATGGCAGCAGGAAAGCCGCAAGGTCGTCCTCACTAAGTCCGGCTCAATTCGGACGTATTCAGGAGGATATGTTACGAGATCCGCTATCTCGCCTAACGCTTCCATATCGTCGGTCCTCATCCAGCACTTGACCAGGTCAAGCGGTATCGCACCGGAGGAGTCGCGGTACCGCTTGATCTCAGCCAGGAGACCGTCGTGTTTATGCATGCACACCCCCATTCTTGCCATGCGCCGCCACATTCCAGCATTCGGACCTACGGTTTATGGAGCCGGAACCAGGTTGCGCGGAGGAAATAATATGCGCAAGGATTCACTGATGATGAAGTATCGTACCGTCCCCCAACACACATCACGTGCAACCGCCCTTTGCGGCTCAGGCACGGGAACAGGGACTGGCACGATGGCGCGGCTGCGCTTCTTATTGAGCAGTCTCTGACACTTGCTAAGCGCATTCTCCCAGTCACGAAGGTCCTGCCCGTGCCCATCCCATTGGCGGTGGCTGTCTATTGTCTTGTTGATTTCGCCTATCTTGCGCATTATCTCGTCGTACGAATCCGTCTCCTTGCACGCGACTTTGCCGGGGGGATGGTACGGGCCGCCCGGCTTGTGGGTGTAATACCCTCCGATATCTACGTATGCCCGTGGATCGTCGTCCGCGTAGGCATAAGAGTTCAGGGCAGATACGGAATCCCTCTGCGTAAACCGCCCCGCCTGCGGGTCGTAGAACCTTACGCCCAATTGCAGGAGCCCGAAATCCGGCTCCTGCCAGCAGGTATAGTAGCCGACTTGCCCGGCATATTGATAAGGCTGGCCGAGGGAGCCGGAGTCACACTCGTGCCAGATCACAGCGCCATAGGCATCGTAGTCGTACCTGTCGGTGACACTACCGGCGCTGTCGGTGATCAGGCGGGTTAAGCCGAGGTCATCGAAGTGGTAGTATCGCATCCCATTCGTGCCATCGCTACGTGCTATGAGCGAACCGTTGGGTTCCCGAATGTAGTATGCGACGCCGGAGCCGGTTGATTCCGCTACCACAGCCGGAATTCCGGCTGTTATGTCGTAAACCTCGTTCCAGCTACCGGACGGAGCCGAAAAGCTCACCCGATTCGAATCCGCATCCCAAGTGTTGGTGAGCGTGTGGTTGCCGCCGCCAGCAGACAAGCTGTACGTCGCCTGGTTCAGCAATCCCGCCGGAGTGTACGTGTAGCTTGCCGTGCCTGCTCCGGTGACCGTCACCAGGTTCCCCGCGCTGTCGTACTGATAGCCGTGCATTCCCGGCCAGGCTGTCAATTGATCGGCGGCATTGTAAGCCATCGGGTTCGGGTGGGCGGGCGGATGGAGCCGATTGCCCACCCAGTCGTAGCCGTAGGTCCCGCCTGCCGGCTGGCTGGGAACTGGATTCGGCGGGACGGCGCTGGTCAGACGATTGTTCGCATCATAGCCGTATGACCAGGGAAGTGTCGAGATGCCCGTCGAGTCGGTCATGGAAAGCGGATTGCCGACGCTATCCACGGTATAGCTGATTTGGAATGCCGCCATGTTCGCGCCCGAGTCGGTTATCCCGATCAGCCGATAGCGAGGGTCATTGTCGTAGGCGTAGCTGGTGGATACGCCGTTAGGATAGGCTATCCCCGTTCTGTTGCCCGCCGAATCGTAATAGTACGTGGCTGTATTGCCGCTACATGTCACGTCGTGAAGCCAGCCGTTGGCATAGTAATCCTGCACAACATCGTAAGGCGTGGAGGTCCCGTTGGTTATCTGAACCTCGGTCTTCTGGCCAGCGTTAGCTTCGCGCACCGAAACATCGGCACCAAAATCGGCGGGTTGAGCCTGTTGTCGGCCCAGTCACGACCCTCTACCACACTCTTACATCTACCCAGCGAAGCGAAGAGAGGCCGCTCGTCCACGGCGCGTCGTATCCATCGGGATCCGACATTGCTTTCCAGACATGGTCCTTTTCACTAACGAGCGGCAAATAATGAGCGCCGTGATCGCTCATCAGAGAAACCAGGACCATCCTGCCGGGAAATCTGCCCGGCCATAGCCTGGTTACGAGTTCCCTCATGGTTTGGGCCTATGCACAAGCTGTACGTAGCGCCTGTAAGCATGCTCGACTCCGGCGATCTCGGGAGCAGGTAAACCCGTACTGTGGCCACGCCTCTGACGTTCCGTTCAGCCAGTCGGAGACTCGCCCACGCTGGACTAGATCTACGATAGAACTTTGCCTGGCCCACCAGATGCTTCAGTATATACGCGGCGCTGCTTTTCTCCCATTCAAGAGGGGCCAAGGCCTGGAGGTCGTAGCGGTTTGCCGCACGGACGAGCTGCTGCGTTTGCCTAAGTATCTGACGCTGGTCAATGGTGGAGAGACCCTCGGGGGTCCGTTCGCAGGACGCCAACAGGGCGGCGACGGCCAGCGGACCTAGGACAAGGGCTGTCCGTCGAACGATACAGGACCGTACGCTCATGTTGCTACCCCCCCACCGCTCCGCCGGTGATTGTATGAACTATGTCCTTCACAAGCTGGCCACAATGTTCGACATATTCCTTAAGTTGCCCTCCGAACCACGCCCTCATGCGGCGTTGAGAACACTTGCGCACCCAGTTCAGCCCATTGGGGTTCTTGGGATTGCTATCTAGAAAACCGTTGACGTCCCAGCAGTTTGCAGAAATCTTTGATTCGTAGATACGCTGACAATCCCTGTTCGCCTCGTACCAGTGATCGACGAAGTCCTTGCACTTGGCAGTGTTATCGTACCAACCCCGCGCTCTGTTGTAGACGGCGTAGGGCGGAAACAACCACTCCCAAGGGTTCGGGACCACCCAGTCCCAGTCGCCGGGCCAAAGACCGGTCGGGTCGGTACTCCCGGTCGGCTTCTCGTATGCGTAAGCGTACCGATCAGGACCGGACTGCAGGGGGTCGCGGCTGGTAAACCTCCCCGCCTGCGGATCATAGAACCTCACCCCAAGCTGCAGCAGCCCGAAATCCGGCTCCTGCCAGCAAGTATAGTAGCCGAGCTGACCAACGTATTGATACGGCTGGCCGACGGATCCGGCATCGCACTCGTGCCACAGGCAAGCGCCGTAGGCATCGTAATCGGTACTTATCCGTGACATTGCCGGCGGTGTCGGTAATCAGGCGCGTCGAACCAAGCTCATCGAAATGGTAATATCTGATACCATTTGTTGCGTCGCACCGCGCGATAAGCGAACCGTTCGGCTCCCGAATGTAATAAGCAACGCCAGAACCGGTTGACTCGGCGATCACAGCAGGAATCCCCGCCGTTATGTCGTAGACGAATGAGTAGCTTTGGTTGTTGGCGCTCATGGCTACCCGGTTCGAATCAGCGTCCCATGTATTGGTCAGCGTGTGGTTGCCAGGCCCCATGCCGGTGCTATAAGTTGCCGTGTTGAGCAGTTCGGTGTTTCGGGAACTTGTTCCCGAAACGAACTCGCTCACAAAGGCCGTGATCGACGCACCGCAATCCCGCGCCGCTACGGCGATGTCGTCGTATACCGTCTGCCGGACATCCGGCCTCTTCAGCAGCGGCAGCCATTGGGTGATGGTTCCGGTGATGTAATAACATCCCGGTCCTATGTCGACGGTCTTCCATTTCATAGTATGTCGCAGCCTTGGCTCGGCCTGGTGTTCCCTGTGCGTTACGTCGCTTCGTTTCGGGATTTCCGGAGCGGACGGTCGATGGGCGTCCTCATCATCACGCCGTGGCCGCTCCTCAAATCCCGAAACACCCAAATCGATCACCCTTCCGCCGGACGAATCGAGCATCGCCGCCGGCCACGCCGGTGATTGGTAGTTGTATTTCACCGCCGCCAGCCTGTTCAGCGTGTCGTAGCCCTAAGCAGTGACAGCGCCCCACATGATATTCCCCGCCGTGCGGATGGATCCTGTCCGTTTCGGGAACAAGTTCCCGAAACACCGAAAATCAGCCGGAGCTGTTGACAGACGTGGTTCCGGCGGAGAGGTGGCAAAGATTGTCGGTGTTTCGGGATTTGAGAAGCGAGCACGATCGTTTGAGTAGGGCACAAACATCTCAATCGCTTCGGAAATCCCGAAACGAGCCAGCCTCTCGATACAACGTCAAAGGCCCCAACTCAGGCCCAACTGGTTCCCCGTGCTCGCAGGACTCCACTGTCATATTGTTTCGGTGTTTCGGGATTTGAGAAGCGAGCACAATCATTCGAACAGGGCACAAACACCTCAGTCGCTTCGGAAATCCCGAAACGCACTGGCCTTCCGCTACAGCACCAAAGGCCCCAAGTCTAGCCCAGCCGGTTCCCCGCGTTTTATCCCAGCCTCGGCTCGGTCTGGTGTTCCCTGTGCGTTACGCCGCTTCGTTTCGGCCCTGAACTAGATTCAGGGTCCGGAGCGGACGGTAAGCACGCATCCTCATCATCACGCCGTGGCCGCTCCTCAAATCCCGAAACACCGAAAACCACCCGTGCTGTTGGCTATGGGTAAACCCAGCCGAGCTACTTGGCTCTTCGGACAGGCACCAAACCTTCGGAGAAGCTCCAGAAGTCTTGATGCATCGCATCGTATGGCATCCACATGTCGCCGGAACACGGTAATTGAATGAGCATCTTGCCGGTCTTGTCTATGTAGCCCCACGTCTTGTCATCGGCGCGTACTAATGCCAGGCCCTCTCGAAAACTCAGGGCGTCGGCAAAGTGGGGAGCAATCACAACCTTGCCTGATGTGTCGATAAAGCCGAACTTGAATCCAATCTGAACCTTGGCAAGGCCCTCGGAGAAATCATACGCCTGGTCGAATTTTTGGGTT
Source organism: uncultured bacterium (assembly GCA_963823885.1). Taxonomy (GTDB): domain Bacteria; phylum Armatimonadota; class UBA5829; order UBA5829; family UBA5829; genus CAWGNL01. The sequence goes on along the minus strand of CAWGNL010000053.1, from coordinate 47,985 downwards.
TGCTATACACAAGGCACCCTTCGGATCGATATAGCCGTATTGGCCATTATAAGAAACCAATGCGCGTTGACAATGAAAGTCGCCTTCCACAAAGAACTTGGGCTTGATGACCACTCGGCCTGTCTTGTCGATAAAGTCCTTCTTCTTTTTCACAGTGATGCATGCCAGCCCTTCGTGGAAGTCCGAACCAGGGCCGAAGCGACGCCGAATAACGAAACGGCCGGATGCGTCTATGTAGCCGGGTGTGCCTCCGCCAAGCGGAAAAACAAGCGCAAGCCCTTCGGAAAAATCATTCGCAGCCCCAAAGCGCACCGGGATGGCGAAGTGCCCGCGCTTGTCCAGGTAACCCAATTCGACCGGAGTTCCGTTCTCATCTCTCTGGCCGAATGCCACAACGGCCAAGCCATTAGAAAAGTGCCAGCAGTATCGTAGGGGATAGCCATCGTGAGTTGGCGGCACCAAGAAAAGCAGCTTGCCCGTCTTGTCGATGAATCCGCTTTTGTCACCAGTTGTCACGTTGGCCAGCCCCTCGCTGAACGGACCGGCACCACTCCGGATCACTATCCTGCCTCTGTTGTTGATGCAGAACCATTGCTTGCCTATACGAACAGTGGCGAGCCCTTCACTGAAGCTGGTAACTTCGTCAAATTGCGGGGCTATACAGACCTTACCTCGCGCATTCATATAACCCCACTTTTCAGGCCGATGGGCCCGAGCAGTTCCGCCCGAGCAGCCGCATAGGGCTGTTGTTAGCATCAGCAATAAACAGGTAATGACATGTCTTGACATCGGTGTTTCCCCTGTCGGGACCGTGGATGCGGTCGATTACGGATAGACAGGCATGCCGAGTGCTATTCCCTTGTGCCTGCCAGTGCCACTAAAGCCATTAAACTTTGTCAGGATATCGTTGCCATAGCTGCCGAAACAGATGCCATTGTGTGCTTCGATTATCGTGTCGCCGGTAATATAAATGGCGCAGTGGCCATGGGTTTTACCCGCCCAGTCGATATACCCCCAGGCAACGACGCAGGGGCTACTCAAGTGCGATTCGGCTATAAGAGGGCTTACGCCCACACTCTTTCCCGTATATGGCGACTGTGCTCCGGCTAGTTGAGCCGCTTCTATTGGGTAACCCGTGTCAGATATGGGCCACGCGCCCTTGTCATATCTGAGGACCCTCTGTTTGAACGTGTTGCCAAGGACATAGGCGTCCGCCACAACAATATTGCAGACCACCGTAGGATTTACATAGGCTGGTCTTCCGGCGACGGCGGGAAAGATGACTGGCGTTGGTCCCCCGGTATACCGCTTATACTGACCATATTGAAGTATTGCCCATGCGACGGCATTCATCCCAGCCGTGTTATCCTTGGGCTTGCCGTACCCCATACCAATCCAGTAGTTGAGCGTCTCGTAGACAGGGGCCGCGACAGGCTGGGACACGGTGCAACCCGGAACGCCGCCTGCGACAAGCTTGTCCAAGTACTTCTCCGCGGCTTTGAGATTGTTATTTGTCTGAATCTCAACGTACCCGCTTGCGAGGTAACTGCCTGCACTCCCCGTGCTCATAGCTCGCACACTCCCAACAGATCGCGATTGCTCAGTTGTCCCAGTAACACGCACCTGGATCTTATCGCATATTGGATTCCAATAATCGTCGTAAGCCACGGCTTCGACCAGGTGGACGCCAGCGCTGAGGTCCAGCGATGTCGCGTCGAAAGTGTACTGCACGGAATTGTTTCCCGTGGTTATAACGTAGCTCTCGACGGGGTCATCATCAATGTGCAACCCCACGTTCGTTATTCCCGGGGTGGAAAACCGGCCGTGAGTGTCGCTTGCGCTCACGATGACGTCGGTGTTTCGGGAACTTGTTCCCGAAACGAACTCGCTCACAAAGGCCGTGATCGACGCACCGCAATCCCGCGCCGCTACGGCGATGTCGTCGTATACCGTCTGCCGGACATCCGGCCTCTTCAGCAGCGGCAGCCATTGGGTGATGGTTCCGGTGATGTAATAACATCCCGGTCCTATGTCGACGGTCTTCCATTTCATAGTATGTCGCAGCCTTGGCTCGGCCTGGTGTTCCCTGTGCGTTACGTCGCTTCGTTTCGGGATTTCCGGAGCGGACGGTCGATGGGCGTCCTCATCATCACGCCGTGGCCGCTCCTCAAATCCCGAAACACCCAAATCGATCACCCTTCCGCCGGACGAATCGAGCATCGCCGCCGGCCACGCCGGTGATTGGTAGTTGTATTTCACCGCCGCCAGCCTGTTTCGGTGTTTCGGGAACTTGTTCCCGAAACGAACTCGCTCACAAAGGCCGTGATCGACGCACCGCAATCCCGCGCCGCTACGGCGATGTCGTCGTATACCGTCTGCCGGACATCCGGCCTCTTCAGCAGCGGCAGCCATTGGGTGATGGTTCCGGTGATGTAATAACATCCCGGTCCTATGTCGACGGTCTTCCATTTCATAGTATGTCGTAGCCTTGGCTCGGCCTGGTGTTCCCTGTGCGTTACGTCGCTTCGTTTCGGGATTTCCGGAGCGGACGGTCGATGGGCGTCCTCATCATCACGCCGTGGCCGCTCCTCAAATCCCGAAACACCGAAACGCTGTCCACGGTATAGCCGATTTGCACCGTTCCCATGTTCCCCCCGGAGTCGGTTATCCCGATTAGCCGATGTCGCGGGTCATTGTCGTAGACTACGACTGTCGGGCTATCCCCGCTCGACGTGACGCTTGTTCGTTTCGGGAACAAGTTCCCGAAACAACGAACACCGAGCAAAGCCAACTACACCTCCTACCGACTGCAACTCACTTTCGCACCGTGCTCCCTGAGGTATTTCGATATTGCCCTGGCAACTGGCTTGCCCCTAAGAGACCCTGGCGGGTTCCCGGCGTGCTCAACCACAGCAAGAGGTGTTCCACCACCGCCCTTACAAGCATTAACGTCAGATCCCGCTTCGACTAACAGCTTCACGATGGACAGGTCCTTGGACGTAATACCGGTAGCAGCAATGTGCAAAGCTGTTTCATTATACTTGTCGAACAGATTCACTTTGGCGCCGGCAGCTAGGAGCTGACGTACCACCTCTGTCTTTTGTTCTCCTATGGCACGCATCAAGGGCGTGTAGCCTGTTAGCGGTTGCCTTGCGTTAACATCTGCTCCGTGCTTGATCAAGAGCGCAACAACGTCCGAATGGCCGAAAGCCGCAGCCACGGCCAGCGGTGTGCCTCCGACGTCATCGCGCTGAGCATTGGCGAGGTCCGGGTAAGACTTCAGAATGTGCGCCGCATCGTCGGCGTTCCCCACTTCGCAGTCGTAGTAGAGGTTGTTCTGGGCGGAAGTGCGCATGATCCTGCCGCCGAAGACCCCGAATGAATGGGGCACCCATAGGGCAACCCAGAGAAGGGCCCCTACAAAGACGCACAGAATGGCAACGCAGCCTGCAACTCGAAAACCTTTTGACATAACTAGACGGCCTCCCGCTGACAACTACGGCCAGCTCTTACGAACGAATAACGAATGCAGTCCCCGACACGCCACGATGTCACGCGGATCGGGCCTAGCAAGGATCCACTTGCGCGCAGGCGGCGAAGGTTACCAACCTTTGAGGCACTTAATGTAGCCCTTCCTGGCCCGTGCTTTGCATTTCTCATTAGCGCAGTTCGCCACCTCAGTTTTCGCCAGACAGGTACCTCCTTGACCAAAGTTTACATAGGCTTCCGCATCAGGGGGAAAGCCGTATTTCCCCATATAGTCCCACCAATCCTGATCCCGTTGCATCTCTTCGACGTTGTAGTGATAACGCTCGTCGCATTTTTTATTTTCCATAGCCAGCCATTTTACGCATCGCATTGGTCTGTTATCGTTGGGATTCCACCAGGTTCTCTGCCCATCTGGGTCTACACGGATAGTGGGCGCTCCCGAAACGTATGAGTAGTTGTTGGATTCCTCTCTTGCCGGATCCCTCTGCGTAAACCGCCCCGCCTGCGGGTCGTAGAACCTTACGCCCAATTGCAGGAGCCCGAAATCCGGCTCCTGGTAGTGGGTGTAGTAGCCAAGCGCCCCCACGTATTGATACGGCTGGCCGAGGGAGCCGGAGTCACACTCGTGCCAGATCACAGCGCCATAGGCATCGTAGTCGTATCTGTCGGTGACGCTGCCGGTGCTGTCGGTGATCAGGCGCGTCGAGCCAAGTTCGTCGAAGTGATAGGTCCCGCATGCCGTTCGTCGAGTCATAGCGGGCTATCAGCGAGCCATTAGGCTCTCTGATGTAGTATGCGATGCTGGACGCCGCCGAGTCCTCCACCACAGCCGGAATTCCCGCCGTTATGTCGTAGACGAAGTCGTACTCCGGCGGATTTGAACCGGCTCCGGCGGTGAACTTCACCCGGTTCGAGTCAGCATCCCAGGTATTCGTGAGCGTGTGATTGCCGCCGGACCCCGCGCTGGTGCTGTACGTCGCCTGGTTCAGCAATCCCGCTGGCGTGTACGTGTAGCTTGCAGTGCCGGCCCCGGTGACCGACACCAGATTCCCTGCGGTGTCGTACTGGTACCCGTGCATTCCCGGCCAGGCTGTTAGCTGATCGGCGGCATTGTAAGCCATCGGGTTCGGGTGGGCGGGCGGATGAATCCGATTGCCGACCCAGTCATAGCCATAGGCTCCGCCTGCAGGCTGGCTCGGAACCGGGCTTGGCGGCACGGCGCCAGTCAGGCGGTTGTTCGCATCGTAGCCATAGGACCAGGGAAGCGTCAAACTGCCTGTCGAGTCGGTCATGGAAAGCGGATTGCCGACGCTATCCACGGTATAGCTGATTTGGAATGCCGCCATGTTCGCGCCCGAGTCGGTTATCCCGATCAGCCGATAACGAGGGTCATTATCGTAGGCGTAGCTTGTCGATACGCCATTAGGATAGGCTATCCCGATTCTGTTGCCCGCCGAATCGTAATAGTACGTCGCGACCGGGTTGTTGTTGCCGGCGTACCGTGCGTCCTTGAGCCACCCATTTGCAAAGTAGTCATACTGAACGTCGTAAGTGGCGCCCACCAGGTTACCGGCCGTGTCCAGGCCCGAAGCCAGCGACTCCCTGGTCTTTTGGCTCGCGGCGTTGTAGGCATAGTATATGCTCCCGCCAGAAGCGCCGACCGGAGGCGTGTAGCTTGCCAGCCCGGCCCTGGCAGTCATAGCTGTAGTAGCTCTCTCCCGAGCTGTCGTGCATATGCGTCTTCAGGTTGCTGGGGTCGCTGTAATCGTAGTGCACGTTGGAACTCCCCGTGGGATAAGCGAACGGGGCGGGCGCCGGGGCGTTGTAATACACGTCGGTCATCCGCTGGAGCAAGTCGTACTTGTAATATGTGTACACGCCGTTGCCGTCTTCTTTCCAGATCAGATTGCCGAATACATCGTAGCCAAACTGCTCATCGCCAAGCAAATCGCCCTCTACCCAGTTATACGGATAAGCGATTTTGACGACGCGATTGTTCACATCGTGGGTGTAAGTGGTCGTCCTGCCGACGCCGGGCGGCCGAATACGTGGTGACTGTCCGCTGGTTGCCGAACGGATCGTAGGTGTAGGTGACCAGACGGTTTGCGCTGGTCGGGCCGCCTTGAACGTCTGTCCATGTGCCGATTAGTCTGTTGAGATCGTCGTAGCTGTAATAGGTGTTATTGCCATTTTCGTCCCGTGTCTGGTTCAAGGTGCAGCAGCCATAGCTGTTTCGTGTGTAGATAAGCGGCGTATAGCCATCGGCGTTTGGATCGAGGGGAAGGGCATTGTCCTGCGGGGCGCTGCCGGACCAGCTATAGATTGTCATGACCTCCCGGCCCTGCGCGTCGTAGGTGTACCAGACCGACCTGCCGTTGGCGTCGGTCGTTTTTATCGTGTGGCCTGCGTCGTCATAAATGGTTAAGCTATAAGCATCCACGTATTGGCTGCCGTTCCAGTACTTATACCACGTCGAAGTTGGCGACCCTCTCCACATCCCGGTGACGCCATAATCATACTTATATGTTGTTGTTTGAGGAGTAGAGCCGTCAATTCCGGGTTACAGTCTCCGTTTCAAGCTGGTCGAGCATTCCGGCCGAGTCGCTTGCGCCGTGGTAAGTGTACTGCTTTATCGGATCGATCGCGCTCCAATCGTACGGTTCGTCCGGCCCCTGGGCGACCTTCACGGATTGCACGAGCCAGGGTTCGTTGTAGAGATCGCGCTCGTAGTAGGTATAGTTGCCCCGGACATCCTTCGTCGACTCGACATAGATCGTTTGCGCGTAATAATCGTTCATATCCAGGTAGTAGTTCGTCTGTTCGACGGAGAGCGGATTACCCGCGCTGTCTTCCTGATCGACCTCTGTTACGAGATAGGGGTCGGCCCAATTGTCGTGCTGGTAAGCTATCTTATGCAGGGGATTGCCCGCCGAGTCGGCGAAATCGATCTCGTACACCATGTCGGCGGGGTAGCCCAAGTAGTACATGTCGTGGGGGTACTTGTAGCTGGTGGTTGTGCCGTCGGGATTCCGCACCGAAGAGATGTACGTCTTGACAGGCGCCCCTGTTGTGTCAAGAGAGTAGAGGAATGTGTATACCGTGACCTCGTCATCGCCGCTGCCGTAGTTGGGATTGTTGGGATCGTGTTTTATGACAGTGGTTGTCTGGGTCTCTGAAGTCGGGTCGCCGTAATCATAGCGGGTTTCCGTGATCGTGGCATTATTGTTGCTCGCATCGACGTCCCTCACAGTCACTACCTGCCCGCCCGCGGAGTTTACGTCGTAGGAAAACGTCATTGTGCGACTGCCCCTGATGACGTGATCGAGCTGGCTGGTGCTGTCCACATAATAGTAATCCGTCTCGGACTGGGTGTTCCCGCTGCTGTCCTTCACTACAACCGATTGAATGTCGCCCTCGGTGTTTCCGCTCCCGACATACGATATCTCGGTGACCGGCATGAGGGCCCCTCTCTGGGCCAGACTGGTAATCTTTGTGTCTCCCTGCGCGTGGTAGTAGTCCCAGACATCACCATTGGGGGTTGTCACCTCGTCGTAGTAGGTCGAACCTCCCGCCGAATTATTGTAACTAAATGTCGTGGTGAGGCCATCCGGCCCAACAATGCTGGTTGGGCCGCTCCTCCAGGCCCATCCGGTGGTTGACGTGGTACCCGGCTGCGGAACCGGGGGAGCCGCGATAGAGTAGTTGATCGTGGCGCCATCAACGCGCACCACGGTGCACTGAGAGGCTCCGCTGGAGTCCACTGAGCCGCTGATGGCGGAGCCGTCATCCAGGTTACCACCACCTCCAAACGGGAACCCCGAGAACCCCGTGAATAGCGGCGTCGTGCCTGAGCTTGGCAAGTTGTATGGGCCGTCGACGTAGTGCTTACCGCATCCGTCCTCGTAATTGTAATACTGGCCGTCACATCCCTGGGTCACCTGCATATAATTCGTGTGCGGGGAGTTGGGGCCCGTGTCTACCATCGATCCCCCCGGGCCGAGCGATCCGCCGGGGTGCGTGTATATGAAAGCATTGGTTATGCTCACGGTCGGCATGTCTCCCCCGCCACCGCACGAACCGCAGCCGCTGCCCCCGCCGTCAGCGCTGGGACCCAGTCGGGAGCCCTGATCGCTCGCGAAAAGGTGTGGGGCTTTGGGCAAGACCAGAACCTGTTGGGTCAGTGTGAGGGGGAGCACGGCATCTCCACGACACGGTATGTCGTTGAGCTGCATACTCAAGGTGTAGTTTCCGACCTTCTTGACAGGCTTTGTCGCATTGTAGTACAGCCCTTCGAGACAGAAGTTGACGCCGGGATTGTGGAAGTAGCATGCATACTCATAATAATCGGTTTCTGAAACGTCTGGCGTGCAGGTCCACTGCCAGTTGAATCCGTCTGTTCCGCTGCTGTATTGGAAATTACGGGAGATTCCTCCGACTCCATTATAGGAGGCCGAAGGGGTGTCGCCCACGGTATAGCACGGTACCGGGTCAGCCGTGGGAGGGTTCCATCCCGGCGTTCCTACCGGGTCCCCCGCGGAGTCTGGGACGGTCGTAGGCTGAGGCGTGCAATCGCCTGAGTAATCGCACCACTCCACTGACCACCCTTCACCTGAATTCTCGCCGCAGTCTGGGCAGTCCGCACACGCTGCCCCCGCGCACAACACCGCCATGCCAAAAACTGTAACTAAGACTCCCACTTTCTTTCCCATTTTGATTCCCCTTTCTCCGGTGTTTCGGGATTTGAGCAGCGAATCGCTCTTTCGCGCTTTCGCGATTAAATCCGGTCCTACCTTCTCCGCAGGAATGCCGGTATATCCAGCTCGCCGTCGGGGATCAGGGAACCTTCGCCGGAGTCGAACACGCTGGAGGGTTTGAGAGCCTCGGCGCCGACAGCGACGGCCGACCTGGCCTCCACCGCCAGCGCCCTGTCCACAACATCGAAGCCCGTGGCCAGGACGGTAATGCGGACCTCGTTGTGCATCATCTCGTCTATCACGGTGCCGAAGATCAAATTAACGTTGTCGGTATCGCAGGACTTGTAGACTATGTCGGCGGCTTCGTAGACTTCGGTGAGGGTGAGGTCGGGTCCGCCGGTGATGTTTATGAGCACGCCCCTGGCGCCATCGATCTTGGTCTCCAGAAGCGGGCTGGAGCATGCGATCTCCGCCGCGTGGACGGCCTTCTGCTCGCCGGTGGCGCTGCCGATCCCCATCAAGGCCGTGCCCTGGTTCTCGATAATCGTCTTGACGTCGGCAAAGTCGACGTTGATCATGCCGGGGATGGTGATGATATCGGATATGCCCTGCACTCCCTGCCGCAGCACATCATCCGCGACGCTGAATGCCTCGTTGAGGGTGGCATTTCTTTCGACAACGGTCAGCAGCCGGTCGTTGGGAATGGTGATCAGCGTATCGACCTTCTCCTTCAGGCCCTCGACTCCGGCATCCGCGACCTTGGCCCGCCTGGCCCCCTCGAAACCAAATGGCCTGGTCACGACCGCTACGGTCAGCGCGCCGGAGTCCTTCGATATCTCCGCGATCGCCGGGGCCGCGCCCGTGCCGGTCCCGCCGCCCATTCCGGCGGCAATAAAGACCATGTCGCGCCTTCAAGGAGCCTCCTGATTTCCGGGCGGCTCTCCTCGGCGGATTCACGGCCCACGTCCGGATTGCCTCCGGCGCCCAGGCCTCGAGTAAGAGTAGCGCCAAGCTGAAGCTTGCTCCTGGCGGTCGATAGTTCCAACACGTGAACGTCGGTGTTCATTGCGACGAAATCAACGCCGCTAAGCCCCGTATCAATCATTCGGTTGACGGCGTTCATGCCTCCGCCGCCCACCCCGATCACTTTAATCTTTGCATAGTATTCCCCAGCGCCATTCCCCATTTGACAAGCCCCCTGTTTAGAAATTAGAAGTTAGAAATTAGAAGTTAGAAACCGGAACCTCGACCCGACTGGGCATCTCCCATGCCGTAAACAACGCCTCAACCAGATAGATGGTCGTAGTGGGACTGCAAATCCCCGGATTGTTGGCTGTTCCATCCTCGGCAAAAACGTAGCGACTATATTGCGGCGTTCGTTAGCGAAAGTACCACGGGTTTCCATTTCGGACACTTTCGTGTTTTCGTGATTAAAATCCCTCAGCCAAAAATCCTTTTGAACAGTTCTTTGAAGCCGTGCTTGAGCGTGCCGCGCTCATGCTCCTCGCGCAAGTTGGCGTGCCGCCTTGCCGAGTACACCACCAGCCCCACGCCGGTCGCAAATATCGGGCTGTCCACTGTATCGCTCAGGCCGCCTACATCGCGCGGCACGCCCAACCGAACCGGCATTCCCAGGATTCTCTCCGCCAGTTCCACCGCGCCCGGCAATTGGGCGCCGCCTCCGGTGAGCACTACGCCCGCCGGCAGCAGTTCCAGATACCCGGACTTCCGGAGTTCTTCCGCGCCATCTGCAGGATTTCCTGCATTCTGGGTTCGATGATCCGGGCAATAATCTGCCGCGGCAATTCTCGCGGCGACTGGGCGCCGAGGCTCGTGATCTCGAAAGTCTCGTCATCGCCGGCCTGACCGACCGTCGCGCATCCGCTCTCGATCTTGACCTTCTCCGCCTCTTCCTGGCTGGCCCGCAGACCCACCGCGATATCGCTCGTGACGTGGTTTCCGCCCACCGCCAGGACGGATGAGTAGTAAATCTCGCCGCTGGTGAAAACGGCTATATCGGTAGTGCCGCCGCCGATGTCGATCAGCGCAACGCCCAAATCCTTTTCGGCCGGCATTACGACCGCGTCGCTCGCCGCAATCGGCTGCAGGACGCTCGTCTCCACCGCAAACCCCGCGCGCTGCACGCACTTGGCCGCATTATCCAGGAAGCTCGACGAGCCCGTGACGATGTGAGTTTCGACCTCCAGCCTGCTTCCGGACATTCCCATAGGGTCCTTGATCCCATCCTGGCCATCGACTGTAAACCCGCGGGCGATAGCGTGGATTATTTCACGCTCCGGCGGAATGACTATTACCTTGGAGGCATCGATCACCCGGTCCACGTCCTGGCTGGCGATTTCGCGCTCGGGACTGGTGATCGCGATAACGCCCCGGCTGTTTAAGGAGGATATGTGCTCGCCCGTTACCCCCAACACCACCGACCGTATCACAACATTGCCGGCCATCCGCTGGGCCTTGTCCACCGCGATGCGAATCGCCTCGGTGGTTGCGTCCAAGTCGACAACGACGCCCTTTTTCAGCCCGTGCGACGGCGTCAGACCGACGCCTATTATGTCCACCGATCCCGATTCCAAATTCGCGTCGGCAAGCACGCAGCAGGTCTTGGTAGTGCCTATATCTAAACCGGCGACAAACTCTTTTTGGCTCAATCTTCCCCCCGAGTTACAAGTTGGAAATTAGAGATTAGAAGTTAGAAGGGACGAGCCGGAGCCAACCCCTCCCAACCTAGAAGTTGGAAATTAGAGATTAGAAGTTAGAAGGGACAAACCGCTCGAACGCAGCCAATCCCTCCCCAACCTTTAACCTTTAACCTTCAACTTTCAACCCTCTTTAAGCGTCTCTCTTCTTCGACAAGCTGGCCTGCGTCAGCCAGTAGCGCCGGATCAGCGAGAGGTTCAGGAAGACTCTGCCCCCCAGCGCAACTACCGCGGCCAAGAGCAGGTCCACACCGATCTGATCGCCGAGATAGGCCAGCCCCCACGCCAAAGCGGCATTCACGACGAAACCCGTGAGAAATATATCCTCGTGAAACTTGCCCTCGAACCCGGCCCTGATCCCACCGCAGATCGAATCGAGCCCGGCCAGGGTGGCCAGCGACAAATAGGCCGACCAGGCCGAAGGCACCCGGACCGGCAGCCAGAAAATCACAAAACCAAGAAGCAAACCCATAGCGGGCAGCCAGAACATGTAACACTCCTATTCTAGTGCTTAGTTGCATAATTGATTGATAGAATGCTGTAACGGGTGTTTCGGGAATCTTGTTCCCGAGACTAAGTGCGTATCGGGAACAAGATTCCCGATACACCGAAAATCACAAAACCAAGAAGCAAACCCATAGCGGGCAGCCAGAACATGTAACACTCCTATTCTAGGTGTTGGGGAAGGGACTCTCTTCCATCACCCATCACCCGTCACCCATCACCTATTCCTTCTCCGCCGGCTTGGCAAAGCTGAACCGGGTGCTGCCGGTATACGCGGGCAGGGTGATGTCGGTCGCTTTTTCGACACCGATCATGTCGAATAATTTAAGACTAAGGGTGTCAGCCGCGCCACCCGTAAGTTCAATGCCCTTTTCCAGGACGTCGGCATTGCCGATCGCCCTGATGACAAACGGAGGACCCACGTGCACGTCATTGATCAGCACCGTCGTGCCCACGCACCTGATCGAGCTGCTGGCGATTATTCGCTGATCGTTCACGGCGATAGCCTCCGCGCCGGTCGCAAAAAGCTCGTTGCAGACCAGGAGTATATCCTGATCGTGAATGATATAGCTTTCGATTATCTCCTTGCGCGTCTCGTTGCGATCGAGCCGTTCGAGCTTGGGACTGTCGCGCAAAGTCACGATAACCCCGGGGCCGTGCAACTTCGTCGTCCCGGCCAGCATCTTCGCCTCGGTCAAAGCCTCGATCAAGGCCTTCGAAGAACTTACGCCGCGAGCCTGCTCCTCGGCGACCTTCTCGTAGCGGCGCCGGTAGTCGGCCAGTTCCTTTTGCAGGTTGAGGTTTTCGGCCTTGAAAGCCCCGAACTCCGCCTTTATCGCGGGAAGCCTGGTCGGAACGCCTTCGTCTACAGCCTGGCGCTGAGTCTTAAGCGACAAACCAAGCAGAGCGCCAAGCACTATGCAAAGCGCCGTAATCTGAGACACCCAAGATTTCCCACGTCCGGACGGTGATAGACCCGTTGACATCACACACTTTCAAGACAAGTTAAAGGTTCAAGGTTAAAGGTTCAAGGTTGGGAAGGCCCCGTTCGACTTACAGCATTTTGGGCATCGGAGATGCCCAGGTTGCCTTTTGCGGGCCAGATTGCAAATCTGCCCGAACAGACGAACCAAGCGCGGGCGGGGTTCCCTAGCCCCCAGCCCCTAGTCCCCAGCCCCTGGTTTTGGGCTTCCAGACCACGGCGCCCAGGCAACTGACATCGATATACTCCGCTTCCTTCATGATGGACGGCCTGTAAGCAAGTGTCCTGCAAAGATAATCGATTTGCCCGGTATCTCGTCCGGCTGACCCAGCTTTACGAAAAAACCACTGCTCATATTTAAGCATATATCGCCCTCCGGGTTAACCTGAAATTTTGCTCACGCTCAGCCGCTGGAGCTTTGCGCGCCGCAGGACTTCGAAAGCATACCGGGCGCCGGTCGAGGAGACTACCCGGCCGGTTTTGACATCGCAGCCCGCGACAACCAGCAGCGGGAGGCCCGAAAACGATCGGGGCAGGCCGGCGGGCGGCGTGTTTACCAGGTGAAACAGATAGCCGTCGGCCTCCGCCAAGGCGCAACTCGACCCGTCTGTAATCACCGCATCCGGCCGCCGCTCGCGCACATCGACCCACACGCGATTTGGGAAAGATCTCCTCATCCTGACCGATTTTACTTCGCTCAAAGATGCTATGTCCCGAATGATGGGCGACTTCTGAAGCAGCAAAATGTTCTGACCCACGGCTCGCCGGCAAATGCGCCGAACGACTCCGGCATCGCTCAACCGGACCCCGCTCACCCTCACGGCCTTCACCAACAAGCTCGGAGAATGCAGCGCGTAGGTGATTGAACCTGAAAGCGCACACGAGAGCAGAAAGATCAGAAAAAGGCGCGCATAGTTGCGCTTCGCCTTATTCTTGGGGGCTCGCCTCGCCACACGCGTCACCCGGCGTCGAACACCTTTTGTGGATGCGCTCTTTCTCATCTTTCCCATCCCCTTCTTTCGAAAAGCAGCGGAAAGCTGAAAGTGGAAAGCCCGGACCTTCCACCCCGCCGCTGTGCCGCCATATTGCAGCGGGAACTCGAAGGGCTCTATGCCAGGGATTGCTTCGAGTTGTCGTTCCCGCCGCATAGTGGGCTGCCTCTGCTGGGTGGCGATTCGGAAATCGCCACCCAGAAAGAGAGCGCCATCAGCTTCCATTTCGCGTTTTCGCACTTTCGCGCTTTCGCGATTAAATATAGCTATGGCTTCGGGTCCGATTCCTCCAACGCAAACTCGACAAGCATATCGAGAAGTCTCTCGAACGATATTCCGGCGGCCGCGGCGGCCCTGGGTAGAAGGCTGGTTGGGGTCATCCCCGGAATGGTGTTGACCTCCAGCACATACATCCCATCAGAGGTGGATATTATGTCCACCCTCGATACCCCGCGGCATCCCAGCGACCGGTGCGCCTCTACCGCGATCCGCTGCGCGCGAGCGGTCTGCTCCTCGCTGATCCGCGCGGGGACTATCTCCTCGGTCGCGCCGGGAGTGTACTTGGATTCGTAGTCGTACCAGCCCTTGGCGGGGATAATCTCCACAACCGGCAGCGCGAGCAGATCATCGTTTCCCAGGATGCCAACCGTAAGCTCGTCGCCCTCGATAAACTTCTCCACCAGTATTTGCGCATCGAACGCGCAAGAGAGTTCAATAGCATTATTCAACTCCGAAGGGCCATCCACCTTCGTCATTCCGATAGTTGATCCGCCGCGACTTGGTTTTACGATGACCGGATAGCCGAGTTCCTCGACCGCCCGAGCGACTTCGGCCTCGTCCCAGCGGCCCGCCCGGGAGGTGAAATCCACCGATGGAGGAACGCAAATCGCGTCAGCCGCCAGCACTTTTTTGGCCATCGATTTGTCCATCGCCAGCGCGCTCGCAAGCACCCCGGAGCCGGTGTACGGGATACCAAGCAGATCGAGCATCCCCTGCACCGTGCCGTCCTCGCCGTACTTGCCGTGCAGCGCGATCATCACGACATCCGGCGGAGGGCGCCGTTGGAGCTGGCGATATCCTTGAACGAAGCAAGCGCGTTCGACCGTGCGAGTTCATCTCGCGCCTCGGCTACTGCCCGCACCTCCACATCCGAGCCTGGCAGGTAATTCCGGCTGCTGCCCGGCAGCAGAGCAGCGTCCACTCCTATCGCCTCATACTTCTCCGGGTCCAGCGACCCGAGGATCTGCCTGCCCGTCGAAAGCGAGACATTCCGCTCGGACGAGAGACCTCCCATCAGCACCGCAACCCTGATCCTCCCGGCTTTGCCTACCATTCCCCCACCAGCCTGACCTCGTATTCCAACTCTATTCCTTGAGTATCACGCACGAGCCCGCGCACCAGCTCAGCCAATTTGTAAAGGTCGGCGGCGGTGGCGCACCCTGAGTTCATAATAAAATTCGCATGCACATCCGATACGACCGCTCCGCCCTCGCGCATTCCCTTGCCTCCGGCGAGCTCGATGAGCTTACCCGCGCTGCCGGACGGCGGGTTCTTGAAAAAGCACCCCGCGCTGCGGCCCCGCGGCTCCTTATCGGCCCTGTGCCGCCTGATCCCCGCGAGCAGCTCCCGCGTTTCCCCGGCGTCGCCGGGGTGCAACCCGAATGTCGCGAAAGTGATGATGAGCGATTTGTCGGTCTGGAAGCGGCTGTTTCGATACGTGAAACCGCAGTCCTCGCGCCTGAGCAGCAGACTCTCGCCGGAATGGCTCACCACCGAGACGCTACTGGTGACCTCGTCGATGTAGCCCCGGTGAGTCCCGGCATTCATTACGATCGCCCCGCCGACGCTTCCCGGCACGTCCCCGACCCCCTGCAAGCCGGCCAGCGAGTGCTCCGCGGCAATGTCCGCGACGCGCGATATCCGGCATACCGCCCCGGCCTTCACCTCCAAGCCGTCGATCTTCACTTCCAGAAAATCGCCGACGAGCTGGACCACGACCCCCCGGATGCCCTTGTCCGAGACAAGCACATTGGCGCCGTCGCCCAAGACCATCCACGGCACGCCGGCCGAGTGAATAAACTTCATGAGCGCGCAAAGTTCGCTCTCGGAAGCCGCTTCGATGTAGATATCCGCGGGCCCGCCGACCCCAAGGCTCGTATGATCGGCCATCGGCTCGTTTTCCGCGACCCGCCCGCTCACGATTCGCTTCATATCATCGATGCAGCTCACCGAACTACCGCCAAGATCAGATTTTCATCACGAAAACACGAAAGAACGAAGAGACGGGAACAGCTTACGAATCGCGAGTACATGCCACCGCATTGTGTCATTCCGAGCAACTGACCTCGGCGTTGCCGCGGTTACATTAGAAAGAAACCGACGCCCCCGATGCCGGTGTTTCGGGAATCTTGTTCCCGAAACTGGGGAGTTTCTTAGGAGCAAGTGACGCCGCGTTGCCGCGGTTACATTATAAAGAAACGCACGCCCCGGTGTTTCGGGAATCTTGTTCCCGAAACTGGGGAGTTTCTTAGGAGCAAGTGACGCCGCGTTGCTGCGTTACATTAGAAAGAAACCCACCCCCGGTGTTTCGGGAATCTTGTTCCCGAAACTGGGGAGTTTCTTAGGAGCAAGTGACGCCGCGTTGCTGCGTTACATTAGAAAGAAACCCACCCCCGGTGTTTCGGGAATCTTGTTCCCGAAACTGGGGAGTTTCTTAGGAGCAAGTGACGCCGCGTTGCTGCGTTACATTATAAAGAAACGCACGCCCCGGTGTTTCGGGAATCTTGTTCCCGAAACTGGGGAGTTTCTTAGGAGCAAGTGACGCCGCGTTGCTGCGTTACATTAGAAAGAAACCCACCCCCGGTGTTTCGGGAATCTTGTTCCCGAAACTGGGGAGTTTCTTAGGAGCAAGTGACGCCGCGTTGCTGCGTTACATTATAAAGAAACGCACGCCCCGGTGTTTCGGGAATCTTGTTCCCGAAACTGGGGAGTTTCTTAGGAGCAAGTGACGGCGACCCCGTCGCCGTTACATTGGAAAGAAACCAGCCCCCGGTGTTTCGGGAATCTTGTTCCCGAAACCAGCAGTTTCTTAGGAGCAAGTGACGGCGACCCCGTCGCCGTCACTTGCTCGGAATGACAGCCATGCGCTCGGTGCTCATGATTCCTGAGCGCTTACGGCCGAACCGTCAGACCCTCAGTATCTAGGCTTTTCCCCGGACTTGGCCGGGGAAAAGTGCCCCGAAAGCGTTCGGGGAGCCGAACACGAAAACGTGTCGCGTTTACCGCTTTTCAGTCGAAACGGAAAGTGCAGGATCCAGGGCCGCGGCCACATTGGCCAATCCCGCTGGGTTAAACTTCCGTTTCGACCAATAACGCGAAAAACCCAAAGGCCGCCTTCTCTGCTTTTAGCGACAACAAATTGTTTCTAACAGGGCGCTAAGCGCCTATAATCTTTCGCGATTTCGCAATTTCGCGCTTTCGCGATTAATTCCCTTCCTTCGCGTTATAAGACTCGCGGCAAGCTCTTCGCCGACCGCGCGTATGTCCCCCGCGCCCATCGAGATCACCATGTCGCCTTTAGCGAGGCGGCCGATCAGATCCTTCGCAATTGTCCCCTTGGTGGGCTCGCAGCGGACGTTGGCGAAGCCGCTCGATTTCATACGCTCGACAATCATCCGGGCCGTGACCCCTTCGATAGGGGCCTCGCGCGCGGCGTAGATCGACGTGACGATAACCTCGTCCGCGAGGCGCAGCGCCTCCGCGAAATCGTCCACGAATGCCCTGGTGCGCGAGTATAGATGCGGCTGGAAAACGACGACTATGCGCTTATCGTAGGCAGCCCGCGCGCCGGCCAGGGTCGCCTTGACCTCGGTGGGATGATGGGCGTAATCGTCGACCACCATGATCTCCCCGTCGTCGTGAAGTATCTCAAACCGCCTGCCCGCCCCGCGAAACCCTCGCAGACCGCCGCGCACCGCCTCGAACCCGGCGCCCAGCTCGAACGCCACCGCGGCCGCCGCGAGCGAATCGACCACATTCTGGGCACCGGGAACCCCGAGCCGGACCTCGCCCAGGGTTCTGCCCCCAACAACCAGCGTGTAAGCCGCCTCGGGTTTTGCGACGTCGACACTTTCCGCGTGGACATCGGGCGAGCCGCCGAGGCCGAAGCTCACGACGCGCCGCCCGATCCCGGAGCAAACCCTGCGCACGCGCTCGTCGTCCCAACAGCCGATCACGCAGCCGCCGGAGTCCACTCGGCCGATAAACTTGCCGAAGGCCTCCTCCACACGCTCGATTGTGCCGTAGTAGTCCAGGTGATCGGCGTCGATATTGGTTATCACAGCCACCGAAGGACGCAGGTGCAGGAACGATTCGAAAGCTTCGCAGGCCTCCGCGACCGCGATCGAGCCTCCGCCGAGCCGCGCATTTCCTCCGAGCGCCGAGACATCGGCGCCGACCAACACGGTGGCATCGAGTCCGGCGCTGGCAAGTATGGAGCTTGTACTGCTGGTTGTGGTGCTTTTGCCAATGCGTGCCTGAAACGGCGACGCGGTGAATATACGGCTCCATTATCGTGCCGAGCATCGCGGCCCGCTCGATCACCGGAACTCCACTCTCCCGCGCCGCGACCAACTCGGGATTATCCGCCGGCACGGCGGGAGTGTAGACAACAACCTCGGCCCCGTTCACATTTTCGGGGGCATGTCCGATGACGACGCGCACCCCCAGCCCGCGGAGCCTGGTCGTGGCGTCGTTTTCCTGGCGGTCCGAGCCGCTGACGGTCCCGCCTCTCTCGTGCAATATCTGGGCGATGGCGCTCATCCCCGCGCCACCGATCCCTATAAAGTGATAACGCAATTCACGCTCCGCGAGTTTCGAATTTCGATTTCCAGAATTTGAATTGGCGAGTCTGGGTTCTAATCGCCTTCTATGTTACACAAACCGCCCAGGTTTGACAACCAGGGGTGCAGGTTGAAAGGTTGGGAGAGGCGCCTCTGTGCGGCGGGAAGGACAGTCCCGAATTCTAAATTTCGGTAATGTCCCAAGTTTGTTGCTCGGCGCCATGGTCATCACCACGAGAAACTGCCGATTATGATACTTCGCGGGCGTATGCCCCGAAGCGTAACTGCCCAGCGATAGACTAGTGCTTAGTTGCATAATTGATTGATAGAACGCTGTTACAGGGTATTTCGGGAATCTTGTTCCCGAAACTAAGTGCGTATCGGGAACAAGATTCCCGATACGCCGGCAAGAATGCTATCAGTTATTTCCGTTGTTTCGGGAAACCCCTTTCCCGAAACGAGCCGCATAGTGATTACTCCCTTCTCGTTACTCATTACTCAGCACTCGTTACTTCCATTCTGTTGCTCAAGGATTGACTCTTTCGACATCGAGGGCTAATATCTTTTAGGGTGTTTCTCGAAGGCAGGACACGAAAAGGAGATTATTCAGCATGTCAGCAAAGAAATCCACGTTTGCACTTTTCTTCGGCAATAGGGGCTTTTTCCCCGCTTCGCTGATCGCGTCGGCGCGCGACGAGATGAGCCAGGTCCTAAGGAATCTGGGTTACGAGACGCTGATGCTCGACGCCCAGGCGACTCGCCACGGGGCCGTGGAAACGAGCCGAGGGCCAAACCTATGCCAGGTTCCTCAAGGAAAACGAGGGCAACTTTCAGGGTGTCATACTATGTCTGCCGAACTTCGGAGACGAGAATGGGGCCGTGGCTGCTCTGAAGAATGCGGGCGTGCCGATACTGGTCCAGGCTTATCCGGACAATCTCAGCCAAATGGCGCCCGCGCTGCGCAGGGACGCATTCTGTGGCAAACTTTCCATTCTTGACGTGTTCAAGCAGAACGCTATCCCATTCACCGCTCTCAAGCCTCATACCGTGTCGCCGTCTTCTCCTGAGTTCGCGGCAAATGTGGACCACTTCGATCGTGTATGTCGAGTGGTCGGCGGGATGAAGAATCTGACCGTCGGCGCCATTGGCGCGAGGACCACCGCATTCAAGACGGTGCGCTACGATGAACTCGGACTGCAGGCGATGCGGAATCACTGTGGAAACGTTCGATCTTTCCGATGTCTTCGCCCGGATGGACCGCGTAAGCGAGTCGAGTGCCGCGTACAGCGACAAACTCCATAGACTGGTGTCTTATGCTGACTTCTCGAATGTTCCCGGGGATGTTGCCGGCAAACTCGCCAGGCTGGGCGTGGTGATAGATGAGATTGTCGACGAATACGGATTGGATACCCTGGCGCTGCGGTGCTGGATCGAGATGCAGCAGCAGCTTGGCATCTCGCCGTGCGCTGTCCTGAGCGAGATGAACGACCGGTTCGCGACTGCGGCGTGCGAACTGGATGTCAATAACGCAGTCGCCATGTACGCGGCAAGCAAGGCCTCTGGCGAGCCGGCGGCCTGCCTCGACTGGAACAACAACTACGGGCATGACGAGAACAAATGCATCCTATTCCACTGCGGGCCGGTCCCTCAGTCGATGATGGTCGCCAAGGGAGAAATCGCCGATCACGCCATCCTTGCAAATGCGCTTGGCCCAGGCAAAGCCTATGGCTGCAACGTCGGGCGAATAACTCCCATGCCGTTTACGTTCGCGAGCGCGACCACGAGCAAGGCCGGTTAAAGTTCTACGCCGGCGAGGGCGAGTTCACCAAGGACCCTATTCCCGCGGATTACTTCGGCTGCGCGGGCGTGGCGAGTATTCCCAGGCTGCAGGACGTGCTCTTGCACGTTGGTCGAGAGGGTCACAGGCATCACGTGAGCGTGACCGGCCACCACGTGGCCGCGGCGCTGCGCGAGGCGCTGGAGAGCTACCTGGGCCACCGGGTAAGCCTACCGCAGGAAAGCACGGGACTCCCGTCTAGAGGTTGGAAGTTGGAGATTGGAAGTTAGAGGGGAAGGCATGGCAAGTCCCATGTCTAACTTCTAACCTCTAACGCCTAAAGCGGCGCAGCCGCAACCAAGAAGGCCATCGCCGGAAAATCAATACGGCCTTTCCGTGATTCGGAAGGTCGGTTGTTTCTTTTCAGTATTTTACAACTGAAATCCGAGGTCACATATCAAAGTTCAGTACAGCTTGTATAGGATTTCAGTTGTAAGATACTAACATCTAGACGGGAAAGACCAGCCCATCAACTCGTGAACAGCGCAGGCCGGTTCCCCGACTTTTGACTTACGACTTTTGACCTTCGACTTTCGACTTACGGGTTATATACCGCCAGTTCGCCCATCCATGCGGCCGAGCAGATAGGCTGTTCGAGTTCCCTGAACATCGGGCCGTCGAAGACGCACCGCGCGGCCTCCCGCGCCGTAGTGGCAACGAACGGGTAGCTTTTGCTTTCCACTCTGTCCATTTCGTAGGTGCATATCACGTGGCAGGAGTTATCCTCCAGGTCGAAACTGGAGATCTCGACCGCCTCCACGCGGACGGTGCCGATAAAGCCCAGCTTATCGGTGACAACCCCGGCGATGCGGGGGGTGTTGTAGTCGTCCGCCTCATAGCCCATCTCGGCGAGCACCTCCTGCAGCGCCCTGTCCGGGGGAACGCCTTTTTCGATGCGCTCCAGGATCGGGTCGGTGTGTGATCCGTTGGAGACGACAACGCCCTTCTCGGAGACCCGCACGCAATTGTAGGCTATATATGGGCTTCGCTTCAAATCTTCCGGGTCCAGCGGCTGAATTGCTATCCCGGCATCGGTAAGCGCCGCCGCCCGGTTGGGAAACGATCTGGAAGAGACTCTGTATGCCACAAATGGCCGGCTCGTCTTGCCGACCACCACTATCCTGCCAACGTACACTTGCTTGACCTCCGAAAGGGTGTTGGGACCTGCAAAGTTTAGCATTATGGGGCTGGGTAGTCAATTCCAAACGCGGAGGGTAAGTGCTCACTCTTGATGGGTCCAACCCACGTATGCGGCGGAACGATAAATAGAGGCTCCGCTTCAACCCGGCACCTTTGAGTTCCCGCTGCATAGGGTTGGCCATGGTTCTCAGGAAGAGTGGATGTGTTACTGGCGAACGGATCAGGATCGATGGAGAATCTCTTGCGGAGTAACCGGCGTAATGCCCTCGTAGCGGGTAAAGTCGCTGGGGATTGAGCGTAAGGATGTGACTCACGCCGTGCGCAAGCATCAGCGCCGCTATGCGGGCATCGTGGGCCTGCTTGCCAAGCACACTATATCGAGAAGCGGTACGTTGCCATCGCTCGGCCATGTCAGGCGGTTCCGGAAGGCAGGCAAACACCGTCTTGACGTCCTGTATCTCAGCCTCGGCATCCGCCGCGCTCATGCCCAAACCGTTGACGCCGCGCGGGCGTGTAGCTACCGCCCAGAACTCGATAAGAGCTTGGGCGCACACACATCCCTCGTCTGACGAGTCCCGGAGAAACCTCAGCGCCCGATCGTATACCTGGTGGGCGCCGCTGTCGACCTCGACAAATCGAAGCAGCACGTTAGTGTCGATAGGGACCTTTATAGTCCACGCGGCGGCTCGTCCATCTTCTCTCGCCGCAGGGCCTCCAGAGGAATATCGCTGCCGCGCACCTTGCGTGCCTTGAGCCGCTCCCAAGCGGCCTCGCGCCGCTTTATCTCATCGGCGGAAGGCCGCGGTTCGGAAATACGGAACTCGAACTCCAGGGGCTCGTTCACCGGCAAGTCCACCGGCTCATCCGGCACGATGACCGTGCCATCAGAAATGCGCTCGGATAACAACGGACATACGTCCACCTCCATCACTATTATACCATTTAGCCCCTTAGCGCGCTCCTATAAACAATTTGTTGTCGCTAAGGCGGATTCGACGGCGCACCGCCTTTGGGTTTTCCGCTTTATGGTTGTTAAAGGATGGCCGATGAGCTATACTTGCTTTGCCTGGGCGGAGGGTAGGGCAACGCTGGGGAGCTCTCCCGAGCGCCGACTCAGGTGTTGTTCAAGGGATGGGGGTGGAAATCTCCGCCCCCTCCAAATCATCCCTTAACAACCGAAAAGCGAAAAACCCGACCGCCTGCCCTGGTCAACTGCCACCGTAAGGTGGCCACTTTTCCCGGCCAAGTCCGGGGAAAAGCCTAGACCATTTAGAAGGGAAAGGAGGGCGACCGAATTCAGCGGAAGGGCCTGCCTTCCGCGTCATGCGTTCATTCCGCGCGATCCGCGATTCGACTTTCGACCCCGGCGACGCTATAATAGAGTCGGCATGCGAGTTCTTGTGGTGGGTTCGAGAGGGGAGCGAACTGGCCCTGCGCCAGACGGAAATCGTCATCGAGGGCTTGTGCGCGCTGACTCCCGGTTTGTCGTGGCGCATCCAGGTGATCCGGACCACCGGGGACAAAGTGCAGGACAAGCCGCTCGCCCGGATCGGCGACAAGGGGCTGTTCGTAAAGGAAATCGAGCAGGCGCTTATTCTCGGGGAGATCGACTTCGCCGTGCACAGCGCCAAGGATTTGCCCTCGGAAATCGACGACGCACTCTGCATAGCGGCGTACCCGCCGCGCGAGGACCCTTCGGATGTGCTCGTGTCCAAGCACGGGGTGCTCGATGAGCTTCCCGCCGGCGCCAGGGTCGGGACCAGCAGCCTGCGGCGGGCGGCACAGCTTTTGCACACTCGGCCTGATCTGAAGATAATCGATTTGCGGGGTAACCTGGATACGCGACTGCGTAAGCTCGATGGGCCGGATTACGATGCGGTCGTGCTGGCAAGCGCGGGTCTGAAACGACTGGGTTTTTCAAACCGGGCGACGCAAGTGCTGCCCTATGATGTGTGCCTGCCCGGCGGCGGGGCAGGGCGCGCTGGCGATCCAGTGCAGGAGCGGCGACCCCGTGGCTCAGATATTACCCGTGCTAGATCACCCCGCGACGCGATGTGCTGTCCTGGCTGAGAGGGCGCTTCTGGCCCGGCTGGATGCCGGGTGCCAGACCCCGATCGCGGCGCTGGCGCGCATCGAGGATGGCGCTCTGCGGCTCGACGCCGCCGTGGTGAGCGTGGACGGTTCCGAAAGCGTGCGGATCAGCGAAACAGGAGATCAAAACGATCCTGTCGAACTAGGTTACAGAGTGGCGGGCGAACTTCTCGACTCTCCCGCCGGCAAGTTGTTGGATGAGGTTCGGCGCGAAGCGGACCTCAAGGGTATTGGAGCGGCTGGATAATTGATTATAGATGTTGACGTGCTTGTCTTGGGGACCGGGATTGCCCGGGCTTGAGCTTTGCCCTGAAGGCCTCCCGGTTCGGTCGCGTCGCCATGGTGACCAAGAAAAGCGACACCGAATCGAACACAAACTATGCCCAGGGGGGCATCGCGGCGGTGATCGACCCGAACGATTCGTTTGAAGCGCATATTAGGGATACTTTGGTCGCGGGGTCGTTTCTCTGCCACGAGGATGCCGTGGAAATCCTGGTCCGGGAAGGCCCGCAAGGGATAGGGACCTGATCGACCTGGGTGTCCGCTTTACCCACGAAAACAGCGCCGGAGCCATGAGTTTCTCCATCTTGGCCGTGAGGGTGGCCATTCCACCAGGCGGATCGCTCACTGGCGGACCTTACCGGACGCGAAATAGAGCGCGCCCTGATTGCGAAAGTCAAATCCAACCAGGACATCCGCCTCTTCGAGCACGATCACGCCATCGATCTCATCACTTTTAAGGGAACTGCCCCGTCTGGACGAGAGAGTCACGCATTTGAACGCGACATTTTCTCAAGCAATACGAGTGGACAACCGCCACTGGCGGCTCCGTCAGGGGTGTGCTGCGCCGGCGCGCACGTGCTGGATTCCGAGACCGGCGATGTGATGAGCTTCCGCGCCAGGGTCACAATGCTCGCGACGGGAGGGCTGAGCCGCGTTTACCTTTATACAACCAACCCCGAAATCGCGACGGGTGACGGCGTGGCGATGGCCTACCGGGCGGGCGCGGTGCTCGCCAATATGGAGTTTATCCAGTTCCACCCGACCACGCTCCACCACCAGGAAGCCAGGTCTTATCTGATCTCCGAGGCGGTGCGCGGCGAGGGAGGGGTGCTGCGCCTGGCGAGCGGCGAGACTTTCATGGAAAGATACCACGAGATGGGCTGCCTTGCTCCGCGGGATGTCGTCGCGCGGGCAATCGATGCCGACTCAAAAAGAGCGGCGATCAGTGTGTGTATCTGGATATCACCCACCGCGACCCCGCCTGGGTCAGGGAGCACTTTCCCAATATCCACGAAAAGTGCTTATCCGTGGGGATCGATATAACCAAGGATTGGATTCCGATAGTGCCCGCTGCCCATTACTCGTGCGGCGGCGTCCTCACCGACACCAATGGCCGGACCTCCATCGAAAACCTCTACGCGTGCGGCGAGGTTGCCTGCACGGGCGTTCACGGCGCAAACCGCCTGGCGAGCAACTCGCTCCTGGAGGCGGTGGTCTTTGCCCGCCGGGCTGCGTTCGATGCCGGGAAGGAGTTTGCGTCCGCGAGCCACTCGACGGTATCGGAGTTCGATCTGGAGCGTCATAGCCGGAGCGTCTCCCCGGGGCTTGCGGACGAGTTGATACTCACCCTGCGCTCGACTATGTGGAAATACGTCGGCATCATCCGCACCAACGAGCGGCTGGCGAAGGCGCTGGAGCAAATCCGGAAGATTCGCGCGCAGGCCGAAGCAATCTATTCCACCGGGCGGCTCTCGCCCGCGCTGTTGGAGCTTCGCAACCTGGCGCTCGCCGCCGAGCTGATTACCATCTCGGCACAGTCGCGAAAGGAAAGCCGTGGGCTGCATTTCAACACCGACTATCCTGAACTCGACGATCTCAACTTCAAGCACGACACTCTGCTGGCCGCAAGCGAAGATGCGGCCGCCGAATTGGTGAAATCCGATGCCGGACATCGGAGGTAAGCCCGGCAGGGTCTACCTGGTTGGCGCGGGACCGGGCGATCCCAAGTTGATCAGCGTCAGAGGTGTCGAGCTGCTTCGCCGGGCGGACGTGGTGATGATCGACCGGCTCGCCAACCCCAAGCTCCTGAAGCACGCGCGCGAAGACGCCCGGATTATCAATGCGGGAAAGGCATCGCACGAGCATTGCCTTGAGCAGGACGAGATCGTAAAGGTCATGATAGGCTGCGCTATCGAGGGCAAGATGGTCGTTCGCCTGAAAGGCGGGGACCCATTCGTTTTCGGTAGAGGTGGCGAAGAGGCCGAGGCGCTGGCCGCCGCGGGAATCGAGTTCGAGGTGGTGCCGGGGATTACTTCGGCGGTCGCGGCGCCGGCTTACGCCGGCATTCCGGTCACAAGCCGAACCTGCGCGAGCTCGTTCGGTGTCGTCACCGGGCATGAGGCGCCGGGCAAGACCGAATTGGATATCAAGTGGGACAAGATTTCCACCGGACTCGACACTATCGTCTTGCTCATGGGCGTGGAGAATCTGGAACACATCGTTTCTGAGCTTGTCGCCAATGGCCGTGACGCCGGCACGCCGGTCGGGGTCGTGCGGTGGGGCACTTATCCGAGTCAGCGGACCGTGACGGGCACGCTGGCGGATATCGCCGAAAAATGCAGGGCCGGCGGCTTGGGTCCGCCCGCCGTGATGGTCGTGGGCGAGGTCGTCAGGCTGCGCGAGGCGATCCGTTGGTTCGAGAGGAGACCACTCTTCGGCAAGCGAGTAATCGTGACTCGGGCACGTGCCCAGGCCCAGGTCTTCACGGATCGACTGGAAGAACTCGGCGCCGATGTGGACGAGTTTCCGGTGATTAAGTTCGTCGCCCCGGCGGATTACGGCCCATTGGATGCGGCGATAGCCGAGCTTGGCGGGTTTGACTGGATCGTCTTCACCAGCGCGAATGGGGTCGAGTGGTTTGTGCGGCGGTTGATGGAGTCGGGTTTGGACATCCGCGCGCTGGCCGGTGCGAAGCTCGGGGCGATTGGGCCTATGACGGCCTCCGCGCTCGAGGCTTTCAAACTCAAGGTCGATTACGTGCCGGGCGAGTATGTGGCGGAGGCTGTCGTGAGGGATTTTCCGGAGGACCCAGCGGGAAAACGGATACTCATCCCTCGCGCGAGCCAGGCCCGTGAGGAGCTTCCCGAGGGTCTTGCGGCAAGGGGCGCCGAAGTGAGCGCGGCGGCGGCCTACCAGACGGTGACCGACGACAGCGCGGCGGTAGCTTTGCGCGAGAGGCTCAAATCCGGCGGGGTGGACCTGATTACGTTCACCAGTCCCTCGACCGTAAGGGGTTTCCTCGCGCTCGCGGGCGATGTCGCTCTGGCTCCGGAGGCAGTGATTGCCTGTATCGGCCCCATCACCGCCGGCGCCGCCCGCTCCCGCGGGTTGCAGCCGACGGTCGTGGCGGAGCGCTACACGATCGAGGGCCTTGTAGAAGCGATCGTCGCTTGGAAGGGTCAATCGTTACGTCATCCGTTCGGGCGGATTTGCAATCCGGCCCGTAAAGAACAATCTGGGCATCTCCGATGCCCGAAACGACGTTGTAATCCGAACGTAAGTGCTCAGCCTGTGTGCCCAGCGCATGGCTGTCATTCCGAGCAAGTGACGGCGACGCTGTCGCCGTTACATTGGAAAGAAACCCACCCCCGGTGTTTCGGGAATCTTGTTCCCGAAACTGGGGAGTTTCTTAGGAGCGAATGCCGGTGTATCGGGAATCTTGTTCCCGATACGCACTTAAGAGCGCGGAAGCTGCTTAATGCACAGGGCACTAGCACAACGATTACGTCATCCTGAGCAAGTGACGGCGACGCTGTCGCCGTTACATTGGAAAGAAACCCACCCCCGGTGTTTCGGGAATCTTGTTCCCGAAACTGGGGAGTTTCTTAGGAGCGAATGCCGGTGTATCGGGAATCTTGTTCCCGATACGCACTTAGTTTCGGGAACAAGATTCCCGAAACACCCGTTACAGCATTCTATCAATCAATTATGCAACTAAGCACTAGCACAACGATTACGTCATCCTGAGCAAGTGACGGCGACGCTGTCGCAGTCACTTGCTCAGAATGACGTGTTTGCGGCGTTGTTGGCAAGAGCGCGACGTACTTGCCGGGCGACAGACGCTTCGCAGGCGCGTTTCTTTATAATGTGACTCCGCAACGCGGGGTCGGACGTTCGGAATGACATATGCGGTGACATGTAATCACGATCCGTGAGTCGTTACATCCGAATGCTTGTAATGGGGGATTGCAAATCCGCCCGAACGGAGACCAGGGCCTGGCGCCTCGTTCCCTCGTAACCTTGTAACCCTAAATCTAATGATTAGTATTACTCGTCTCTATTACGACACTCATACTCCCGGCGACATGCTGCGCTACCATAAGGCTTTTTCGGAGCGCAAACCTGTGGTCGTGTGGACTTCGACTCGGCGATGCAACCTCAAGTGCGTTCACTGCTATTCGCAGTCGTGCAACGAGGATTATGAAGGCGAACTGACCACTGCCGAAGCGCGCGAGATGATCCGCGACCTGGCGGCTTTCGGCGTTCCCGTGCTGCTTTTTTCCGGCGGAGAGCCGCTGATGCGCGAGGACCTCTTCGATCTAGGCATATATGCTCGCGAATTGGGAATTCGGCCCGTGATATCCACGAACGGCACTCTGATCACGCCGGTTGTGGCCAAGAAAATCAAGGAATGCGGCTTCGGCTATGTGGGAATCAGCCTGGACGGCCTTGGGGGCACGAACGATGCATTCCGAGGGGTAGTGGGCGCGTTCGACGCGGCGGTGCGAGGCATCGAAAACTGTCTAAGTACCGACCAAAAAGTTGGACTGCGCCTGACAATGACGAAGCACAATGTTAAGGATTTACCCGGAATATTTGACTTGATCCGCGACATGAAAATCCCCCGGGCGTGCTTCTACCATCTCGTCTACACCGGTCGAGGGGCGGATATAATGCAAGAAGACCTCGACCCCGAGGCCAAGCGCGCCGCATTGGATCTGATTCTGGACCGTTTTGTCGAGTTGCACGATCGCGGGATTGAGAAGGACATTCTAACCGTGGACAACCATTGCGACGGGCCTTACATTTATATGCGGCTTCTGCGCGAGAACCCGGAGCGGGCGGCGGTTGTCCTGAAGCTGTTGGAGATCAACGGGGGCAACTCTTCGGGCGTGGCGATCGGGTGCGTGGACAACCTGGGCGGCGTGCACCCGGACCAGTTCTGGCAGTCGCACACGTTCGGCAGCATCCGCGAGCGCCCATTTTCCGAGATTTGGATGGACACCTCGGACCCGATTATGGCGGGGTTGAAGGACCGCAAGCCCCTGCTCAAGGGACGCTGCGCCCGGACAA
Source organism: uncultured bacterium (assembly GCA_963823885.1). Classification (GTDB taxonomy): domain Bacteria; phylum Armatimonadota; class UBA5829; order UBA5829; family UBA5829; genus CAWGNL01. The sequence goes on along the minus strand of CAWGNL010000053.1, from coordinate 19,343 downwards.
ACTGCAAGTGGATCGATCTCTGCAACGGCAACTTCCGCGCCCGGGCAGTCGCGGTCTACGGCGACCCCTGGATGCAGGACCCGGCGTGCTATCTCACCGACGAAGAAATCGCGCGGGCCGGAACGCACTCCAAAGCACGCTCTGCCATAACACAAACTCAGCCTGGCGCTGACACATGATGTCACAATTAGAATCCCATGACGAGCCGATCCCACTGAGTATGACAACATGTGTCCTGTGGCATGTTCGAGGCGTAAATCACACGGGGTGTTCACTCCCTTGGGCCTCCAAGGCTCTCATCGCTGTGGCCATAGCGGATGAACACCAACTACCAAATGAACGCTCTCGTGAACAGGCACGTAACGGCGGGCACGACAAGCTCGCCGGCCAGTAACGACGTTACTCTCACACTCACGCCCCAAAACGTCAGCCCTGCCGTGCGCCACAGGCACGGCGATAATTCTGGTCAGCACGGGAACCGTTGGGTCCGGGTCCAATCGAGAGCGGTGGCGGATACCGGGAGGTGGAGTCCAGCGACCGTATGATACTCTCCGGCACGGGGGACCGAACCGCCGTCGCGCTGCAATTCAGGCTTATGGGAATGTCGCTGGCTGTTGCCCCGAAAGTCTACTCGACCAACATCGTGTTCACTTTGGTGGATGGGCCATGAAACAAGCCGGGCGATTCACAACACTGTGGTTGATTGCGTTTCTAACGACCGCGGCAAATGCCGCCGTGAAAATCGATGTGATGGACAGCCCTATCAAGGATGACGTCGCACAGCCCGGAGAGAAGGTCGAGGGGCATATCGACATCGTCAACAGGTCCGAAGCTCCGCAGCAGGTCAAGGTCTACCAAACCGATTTCACGTCCAGCGCCGGGGGGACTTTCTCTTTTGGCGACCCGGGCAGCGTTGCCCGCTCGAACAGCTCGTGGCTCACATTTACACCAAGGGAACTGGTTGTGCCGGCAAAGGGAACCGCGCAGGTCTTCTACGCCGTGCAGGTGCCCGATAAGAAAGACCTCAGCGGATCGTATTGGAGCGTGCTCCTGGGCGACCAGACTTACGACCTCTCGCAGTCTCACGGAATACTTCCGCTACGGCCGCGGCGTCGAGATCAGGGCGCGCGACTGCGGCTTCGATGCGGGAGCGTTCTTTCTCGACAGCCGGTGGCAGACTCCCACCGAGCAGGAAGCCCGCGTCTATCTGGGCAAGCGATTGTTTGAAGACAACGCCGAGATCAAATTCAACTTCCTTACCAAGGACAATGCCCCGCCCCTTCTCAACAATTCCAATATCTGGAGCGTCGAGGCGCGCGCCGGGCGGCTTATGGGCAGCAGCCTGCTGCTGGAGTATTCCGGCTGCGACAGCGACCAAAGCGCCCGGGGCCGACAGCAGCGCCTATCTCGCGAAGCTGGGCGGACGCTTTGCGGGCATCCGTTACCTGATCTCCGAAGTCCACGCCGGTCCCGGCTACTTCGGCTATTACAACAACGCCGACTATCTGGACGGTTCGGTCGACTTCCCCATTTCTCGCTCGCTGCACGGTTACGCCTCGGTTCACGATTGGCAGACGAACCTGGACTCCGACCCGCAATTCGGAACCGCGCCGCGAGACGATTACCAGCAGGGCGGTTTCAGCTACAATCTCAGCCGAGTGGATGCTCTGAATTTCGACTATAACCACCTCGACCACAACGATGAGTTGGCGGCGCCGGTGTCTACCTGGCCTACACCATTCCCATCGGCATACCGGTTTCGAAGAAGACCAGGGTCGGTATTTTGAAAGGGAGGATTTTCGATGCCGAAAAGCCCGGCGGGCCCGGGATCGGGCGGGCAATCGTAAAGGCCAATGATGCGACCGCCGCGACCGACGCCAACGGCCAGTTCCAGTTTTCCGACATTCCTCCAGGGACTTACCGCGTTTCCCTCGACCGGCGGTCGATAGGTCTGGACCGCGTCGTTACGTCGAAGATGCCCGCGATCGTGGAGGTGAAGGAGGGCCAGACAGCCGAAGTGCAGCTTGCGGTAACCAGGTCCTCCGAGATCGACGGCAAGATATCCGTCTATGTCATAAGAGCTTCCGGCGCCGGGCCCGCGGAAAACCCCGAAGACACCTTCTCCGGCGGATCCACGGTCGGGCTTGTGGCCGCCGGACCCAAAGCCGGCGAGGACGCGCTGGTCGAATCCGGCAGCTTGCCGGACGTGCTCGTAGAGATATCCGACGGCTCCGAAACGCTGCGCACGCTCACGGACGCGAAAGGCGATTACAGCTTCGAGGGCATCAGGCCGGGCAATTGGAAACTGAAGGTGTACGATAACAATCTGCCGGCTTTCCACCGGATCGAGAACGGGCAGCGCTCGCTGGCGTTGAACCCCGGAGATAAGAAGACCGTCGATATCAAGGTATTGCCCATGGCGCGCGCGATGAAGGTCATCGATCAGGGGACGATAGAGTTGAGCACCGAGCGAAAATAGGTGAGAGCCACCACTATGCGGCGGGAACGACAAGGCGAGACAATCCTTGCCATGAAACCCTTCGAGTTCCCGCCGCATAGTGGGTGCGACTTGCGATACATCCTCGAATTTGCTATACCTGAAAGTAGGAATATCCGCAATTGCTCCCGAACTCTTCATGAGAGCCGGCCGACGCAACCGGCGCGGGATGGAAGTTCCGGGCTTTCCACTTTCCGCTTTCAGCTAAATGCTATTCTCTGAGGACCAACATGCAACCGATCAAGGCAAGTGAAGTTGTGCGGGCTTGTGGCGGCGAGCTTCTTTCGGGCGACCTCGAAACGAAGATTTCCGGCGTCAGCACCGATACTCGGACGATAAAAACGGGGGACCTGTTCGTGGCGCTCTCGGGCGAGAGCTCGGATGGCCACAAGTTCCTGGCCGACGCGCTTGCAAAGGGCGCATCGGGCGTGATGGTGGCCCGCAAGGTCGAGGCGCGGCGGCTGGCGATCCGGGTGGATGATACTCTGCGCGCCCTCGGCCAGCTTGCGGCCTACTACCGGTCGAAGTTCGATCCGGCCATGGTCGGGGTGACCGGCAGCGTCGGCAAGACCACCACCAAGGAGATGATCGCGGCGGTGGCGGCGGCGCGCGGGCCGGTGTTGAAAAGCATCGGCAACTTCAACAACGAGATCGGGCTGCCCCTCACCCTTTTCGAGCTTGCGCCGAGGCACAAGACCGCGGTAGTGGAGATGGCAATGCGCGGAAGAGGACAGATCGAATATCTCGCCAGAATCGCCGCGCCCTCGATCGGCGTGATTACCAATATTCACATGTCCCACATCGAGCTTCTCGGCAGCATGGACGCGATAGCCGACGCCAAGGGCGAGCTTCTGGACTATCTGCCATCGGATGGGGCGGCGATCTTGAACCGCGACGACGCGTACTTCGATTATCTGAGCAGGCGGGCAAGCTGCCGCGTGGTGTCGTTCGGCGAGAGACCGCAGGCCCAAATCCGAGCACGATCGGCCGGATTGGACCATTTTGGCTGCTGCAATTTCGAGGTTGTGACGCCGACAGGGTCTTTCGAGGTCCGCATTTCGGTGCCGGGCGAGCACAACATCAAGGACGCGCTCGCGGCAATCGCGGTCGGAGAGGCCCTCGAGATCCCGCACGATCAGATGCGCAATGCCCTGGCGAACTTTACCGCGCCCGAGAAGAGGTCCAACGTCCTGCCGACCCGCGCGGGCTACGTGGTGATCGATGACACGTACAATGCCAGCCCCGCTTCGGTGCACAGCGCCCTGAAGACCCTCGCGATGATGGAGGGTGGCCGGAAGGTCGCGGTGCTGGGCGACATGCTCGAACTCGGCGAGCACGCGCTGGCGGCGCACATGGAAGTCGGCCGCGCGGTGAAAGATGCGGGGATCGATATGCTGGTGGTGGTCGGCCAACTCGCGAAGCTGATCGCGCGCGGGGCGATGGACGCAGGCATGCCCATATCGAGTGTGAGCGAGTTCGATGACAGCGTCCTCGCCGCCCGCGAGCTGCCGCCGATGCTGCGCGAGCGCGACGTGGTGCTGGTAAAAGGCTCCAGGGCGATAAAGATGGAGCGCGTTGTGGAGGGGCTTCTTGCTGCAATCTGAGATGGGGTCGTTCCTTATTGCCGGACTTCAAACTTCCGTGTGGGCACTTTGTGCTCCCTCTCCCGGATGGGAGAGGGTCGGGGGAGGGGGAAGCGCCGGACTCCGGGCATGATCTCCTCGGTTGAGAGAGCGGATGACCTCTGAATCTGGGAGGGTAATTGCGATGATATTTATGTGGCTCTCATTTGCGGCTGCATTCGCGGTGTCGGCGCTCTTTGCGCCTGGCATTATCGGGATGCTGAGGCGCCGCCAGATCGGCCAGACCATCAGCGAGGATGGGCCGGAGTCGCACCGCTCCAAGGCCGGCACGCCGACCATGGGCGGGCTGATTATATTGGCGGGGGTACTAGGCGGGGTTAGCGCGGCGCTCTGGGCCGGACTTCTCAGTCCGGGACTTCTTTACCTGCCCGGAGCGCTGCTCCTTATGGCTGCTTATGCGCTTGTGGGGCTGCTCGACGATTATCTGACGATTCATCCCGCGAAAGGAGTCCGAGGAATCGCCAGCAAGCCGAAAGCGGCGATTCAGGTGCTTATCGCGGTGACATTTGTGGCGTGGTTGGCGACCCAAGGCGGCTTTCTGCCGGTGCTCAGCTTTGCAGGTAGGCCCCTCATCGGCGGAACAGTCTATTGGATATTCGCGGTCATTCTTATTGTTGGAATGGCGAACTTCATAAATATAACCGACGGCCTGGATGGCCTGGCGGCTGGACTTACCTGCATCGCTTGCATAGGAATGATGACAGCGGGGTTCGATGAGTTGAGGGGACCTGGACTTGACGCTTTGTTATGGGCGATAGCCGGCGCGTGCCTCGGTTTCCTCTGGTTCAACGCGAACCCCGCGAAGGTTTTCATGGGCGATACTGGCTCGCTTGCAATCGGGGCGGGGCTGCCGGCGATCGCTATCGCAACCCATCACGAGATACTGCTGATCGTCGCCGGGCTTGTGTTCGTTTTGGATGGCTTGTCGTCCATGGTCCAGTGGGCGGTTTTCAAGTTCACCCGTATTACGACCGGAACGGGCAGGCGGGTGTTTAAGAAAAGCCCGATCCATCACCATTTCGAGCTTTGCGGATGGCCCGAGCAGACGATTGTGGTTAGATTCTGGATAGTGGGAGTGTTGGCGGCCGTGGCGGGGTTCGTCGGCGCGGTAGGGAGATTGTGGTAATGCCGGAATACGAGGGCAAGTCGATAGCGGTGATCGGGATGGCGCGGACCGGGATGGCCGTGGCCGAGGTCATGACCCGCCTCGGCGCGCGCGTGGTCCTGTTCGACCGCAAAAGCCCATCGGATCTGACTGATGCTCTCGAAGCCGCCGCCGATCTGGGTGTCGAGGCCCGAGCGGGCGCCGAAACGGTCGATCTGACCGGGATCGATATGGTGGTTCCCAGCCCCGGAGTGCCGCGCTCGATGGGCGTTTTTGCCGAGGCCGAGGCGCGGGGAGTCGAGGTAATCTCCGAGATCGAGCTTGCTTACCGGCTCGCCAAAGCCCCGATCATCGCCATCACCGGCACCAACGGCAAGACCACGACCACCGTCCTTACGGGCCGCATAATGATCCGCGATGGCCGCGAGACCTATATCGCCGGAAACGTGGCCGCGGGGGATATCAAGCTGCCGCTGGTGAGCGCGGCGTATCAGGCGCCGGTGGATGGGGTGATCGTCGCCGAGATCAGCACTTTCCAGCTCGAGTGGATTCAAAGCTTCCGCCCGCATATCGCCATGCTCCTCAACGTAACGAGCGATCACCTCGACCGGCATGCGAATATCGAAGAATATCGTGAGATGAAGGCGCGAATCTTCGAGAACCAGACCGCGAGCGACTTCGCGGTCATAAACGCCGAGAATGCTTTCACCGCTTCCCTGGCCGATGGCCTGAGCGCCCGCGTGCTGCGATTTTCCGGCAGGCGCGAGGTCTCCGAGGGCGCGTGGGTGCGCGGCGATCATCTGATCGTGCGCTTTGGAGGCATGGAGCGCCCCGTCTGCCGGTGGTTGGACATAAGGCTTCGCGGGGAGCACAATGTCGAGAATGTGCTCGCGGCGGCATGCGCGGCGGTGGCGTTTGGCGCGAGGCCGGAGAGCATCGCCGAGGCGGTGCGCGGGTTTGGCGGGGTCGAGCACCGGTTGGAGACGGTGGCCACTATCGATGGCGTGGAATACATCAACAACAGTATGTGCACCAACGTGGACGCAGGCGTCCGCTCCGTCGAGGCCATCGATGGGCCGCAAATTGTAATAGCCGGCGGAAAAGACAAAGAGGGCGATTACCGCCCGCTTGGAGAAGCTTTTAGGAGAAAAGCAAAACACGTGGTGCTGATCGGGGCGGACGCGGATATCATCCAGGCCGCCGCCGAGAACGCGGGCTTTCACGAGATTTCGCGGGCGTCCTCGATGCGCGAGGCGCTCACCATCGCTCGCGGGCTGGCAACCGCGGGGGATACGGTCGTTCTCAGCCCGGCGTGCGCCAGCTTCGACATGTTCAGCGGGTTCGAGGAACGGGGGCAAGTATTCAGAGATATAGTCAGCGAATTTGAGGGCGAGCCGAGGCGGATTTGAGGCCAGACCGCTATGCGGCGGTAGACGTATGCCTCTCCGATGGAAGGTATTACTCTACCCCTAGAAAATAACATATAGGGAACGACAAGCCGAGGCATTCTCGGAATGGAGTCCTTCGAGTTCCCGCTGCTGGATGCCATCCGTGCAGCGGGAACTCAGCAGTTCCGAATTCGCGGGTGATTGCCGGGCCTCGTCCGCCGCATAGGTGGGTGTGTCTGTTCGGGCAGATTTGCAATCTGGCCCGTCAAGAACAATCTGGGCATCTCCGATGCCCGAACCACGCGGCAACCCAGGTAAGTGCAGGTAGCGGGATTGCAAATCCCGAGATTGCCACATAGGGCGCGGATTGCAAATCCGCCCCAACAGAGTGTTGTCGTTCCCGCCGCACAGGTGAGCGGCCGTTCTCCAATTTCCAATTTCTAATTTCCAAGCCGGGGGTGAGGGATGAAAAGGCAGGAGAAACTAGTGGCGCCTGACCCCTATCTGCTGGGTGTTGCGCTGGCGCTGGTGACCGCGGGGGTGTTGCTCGTTTTCGATGCCAGCTACGCCCGAATGGGCGATGCCAGGTGGGCACATTTCGATAGCTGGTATGCCGTCAAGAGGCAGTTGGTCTACGCCTGCGCCGGCTTGGTCGCGATGTCTATCGTCGCGAGGATGCGCCTGCGGACGTTCATTCGGTGGACTGCGTTCCTGCTTATTTTCTCGCTTGCGCTGCTGGTGGCGGCGAAGGTCAGTGGGCACGCGCGCAATGGCGCGGAGCGATGGGTTTTCGGAATCCAGCCCTCTGAGGTGGCGAAAATCGCGCTGGTGCTTTATCTCGCCGGAATTATGGCCCGCGGGAAGACGCTCGTGAGGCGGCTGAGCGTGAACTGGATCGGTCCGCTGCTGATTGTCGGCGCCATGGCGGGGCTGATATTCGTCGAGCCGGATATGGGGACCGCTCTCGCTCTCCTTGGGACGGCACTGGTGATGCTTTATGCCGGTGGAGTCATGAAGCGGCACCTGTTGGGACTTGTTTTGGGACTGATCGGGCTGACCGCTATCGCGGTCAAGATTCAGCCCTATCGGCTGGCGAGAGTCTGGGTCTGGCTTGACCCCTGGAAATATCGTTTTGGTGATGGCTATCAGATAATCCACGCGCTCACCGGGCTCGGGACCGGCGGCCTGGCCGGAGTGGGTCTTTGTGAGGGGCGCGAAAAGCTTTATATCCCGGCGGCATCGACGGATTTTATTTTCGCCACCCTCGCGGAGGAGGCCGGGCTGATCGGCGGGATCATACTCATAGCGCTGTTTATTTTTTTCACCTGGCGGGGGCTGGACATCGCGCGGCGCTCGAAGAGCACTTACGCTAACCTGCTGGCGGTGGGGGTCACCTCGGTTATCAGCCTGCAGGCGCTGATCAACATAGCGGTGGTGAGCGCATCGATTCCGGCGACGGGGGTTCCGCTGCCGTTTATTAGCTACGGCGGGTCTTCGCTGGTGCTGATGATGGTCGGTGTCGGCATGCTGCTCGCGATTTCCAAACAGGTGGATGTGGAGATGGATGAACGAGACTTGTATGAGAGTAGTGCTAACAGGTGGCGGGACGGGAGGCCACATCTACCCCGCGATAAGCGTCGGTCAGGCCCTCCGAAAAGGTGACGAGGCGATCGAGTGCCTGTTCGTCGGCAGTTCGCACGGCCCCGAAGGCGATCTGGCCAAGCGGGCCGGGTTCGATTTTCGGGCGGTGTCGAGTTCCCCGCTGACAAAGTCGATATCGGCCGAGAGTGCACGCGCGCTGGGCAAGCTTGCGGCGGGCGTATTTCGAGCGCGGAGGATTTTCGGGCGAATTCAAACCGGACGTAGTCCTCGGGACCGGCGGCTACACCACCGCGGCAGTGCTGCTGGCTCAGTGGTCTCGCGGTGGACCGGTGGTGATTCACGAGCAAAACGCCGTGCCCGGGCGGACGAACCGCTGGCTGGGCCGCATTTCAAGCAGGGTCTGCGTTACGTATCAGGACTCGAAGTCGTTTTTTCCGGCGGCCAAGGTCGTGGTGACGGGGATGCCTGTCCGGCAGGAGTTCGCCTCCCTGCTTCCCAAGCCCGCGGCCCGGCGAGCGCTGGGCCTTGCGGAAGGGGTGTTCACCATCCTGGTGGTGGGCGGAAGCCAGGGCGCGAAAAGGCTCAACGATCTGATCCTGGGCGCGTGGCCGCTCGTGGACGATGGCGCCACCCAGGTTCTTCACCAGGTAGGCGAGCGCAACCTGGCGGAGGTCGAGTCGAGACACGTCGTGATCGCTGAGGCGTATCATGTATCGGCATACATCGACATGCCCCTCGCGCTGGCGGCAGCCGATGTGGTCGTCGCCAGAAGCGGAGCATCGACCATCGCCGAGGTGACATCGGCCGGGGTCCCGGCGGTCCTGATTCCATACCCGCACGCGTACGCGGACCATCAGAGACTCAATGCCGGCCACGTGTCGGATGCCGGCGCGGCCGTGCTTTGCGAGGAGGGCGGCGCATCCTCGGAAATCCTGGCGGATATTCTGAAGGGTCTGCGCGCCTCGCCGGATAGACTGTCCACTATGCACGCGGCCAGCGCCTCGCTCGGCAGGCCCGACTCGGCCCAGCGCGTGGCGGAAGTGGTCCGGCTGGCGGCTGAAGGGGACTTTTGAATTGGGGAATCCAATCGCGAAAACGCGAAAGTTTCTTGGGGCTTGGAAACGTGAATGCACGAGCTATCATCGAGGAAAAGCGCGAGGATATACTTAGGCTTGCCTCGACGTACGGCGCATATAACGTGAGGGTATTTGGTTCCGTTGCTCGCGGGGGAGACACGGACACGAGCGACATCGACTTCCTCGTTAGCTTGGAGCAGGGACGCAGTCTCCTCGATCAAGCCGGGTTGCTCGTTGATCTCCAAGAACTCCTCGGGCGGAAGGTTGACGTTGTGACCGACGACAGCATATATTGGCTGCTCCGGCGACGAATCCTTCGGGAGGCGAAACCGGTTTGAAAGAATTTGCGGCGTTCCACCCTCACCCCCGGCCCCTCTCCCGTGCAGGGCGAGGGGAGTTCGGGCGCGGCGTTGCTCTCGGAATTGCTGCGTAGTAATCGGCACTTTGTGCTCCCTCTCCCGGATGGGAGAGGGTTGGGGTGAGGGGGAAACGCCGCAATTCGGAACAACCACCTGGGGAAAGTCGATAGTCGATAAGCCTCCCGCGCCGGGTAAGTTTCACTCGGGTTGGGTATCTACCCTCTGGTTTCCAATTTCTAATCTCCAATTTCCAATATCCAAAACATGGCGGTTCTTGAGGACGAACTTGGCGATGTGGTAGCGAAAGCCCGCCTGGGGGCAGGGCGAACGGTCCGGCAGGTTTCCGAGATGACCGGGATGCCGCCCGACGACATCGAAAGCATAGAATCGTACCGCCTCACTCCCCAGCCAGACCGGCTGGTGAAGCTGGCGGAGGCGCTTTCCCTCGACTCCGGCAAGCTGGTCGCGCTGGCATCCGATGCCTGGCAGCCGCCAATAATCGATTTGTCGCGCTTCGAGCCGCACGTCGAACTCATCAAGGTTCCCTATGGCAACTACCAGGAAAACAGTTACATTCTCGGCTGCCGGGAAACAGCTTTCGCGGCCCGTAATCGACCCAGGCGGGGCCGCGGAGGTGATCCTCTCCAGGCTTACCGAACTGAACCTGGCTCTCGATCTGGTGCTGATCACCCACGCGCACGCCGACCACATCGGCGGAATCAAGCAGCTTGCCTCCGCGGCGAAAGGGCTTCGCGTAGCTTGTCATCAATTGGAACGCGATTCGGTCACCCGCGACCTGCCGGTCCGCTGGGAGCCGGCAAAGGACAGTGTGGGAATTGCGCTGGGAGCCCTCAACATCACACCGCTATGCACCCCCGGCCACACCCCCGGTTCCATGTGCCATGCCGCCGATGGAGCGTGCTTTGTAGGGGACAGCCTTTTCGCGGGCTCTATCGGCAGGCCCTCAAACCAGGCGGTTTATCAGCAGATGCTCAAGGATATCCGGGCGAAAGTGCTGGCCCTGCCGGACGAGACTATCCTGCTTCCGGGGCACGGTCCCGCGACAACCGTCGGCGCGGAAAAAGCCCACAATCCGTTTTTTTGAGAGGTCGGAGGTCAGAACTTCGAACGCCCACGGGGTCCCTTCGGACATCCGACATCGGACATCAGACTTCTATTGTGGGGCCAGCCGCCGTGCCGTTTGCTGCGACGTTAGAGTGTGCTCCGGCGGCTGGTAAGTGTCCACGGCAAGTCCAAGGGCACACACCCTGGAGTCGACGAATTTCGGAGCTTTGAGTCCCGAAAGCAGGAAGGTCGTCACTCTCGTGACGTAACCCTCGCCGTTGACAGTCAACCTCATCATACCATGAGAATACCCCATTGGCTACGCAAAAGGGAGTTTTCAGGTATTTCTACCAGGTGGTAGGGGTGATGGGGGACGGGTGTTAGTATCTTACAACTGAAATCCTATACAAGCTGTACTGAACTTTGATATGCCACCTCGGATTTCAGTTGTAAGATACCGAGAAGAGACCACCGACCCTCCGAACTGCGGAAAGGCCGTATTGATTTTCCGGCGATGGCCTTCTTGGTTGCGGCTGCGCCGCGTTAGGTATTGGGTGTTGGAAGGGAAGGGAGTCACCCCTTCCCTTCCAACACCTATCACCCGTCACCCAACGCCCAAAAAAATGGCGCACCCGGGGCGATTCGAACGCCCGACTTTCTGCTCCGGAGGCAGACGCTCTATCCACTGAGCTACGGGTGCACAGCCTCATTGATTATAGCACAAGCGCCCGCGGTGTCAAGGCCGATTTGCAAATGGGCGGGGCATCTGATATACTATTGGAGAAACTGGTTGGCGCAATGCAGAGAGTGGGAGTAACGCCCACTCTCTTTTGAGTTTCGCCGGTTCCTGGAGATATACAATCGATGAATGCTGATTTCCTGGACGCTTTGCGACAGATAGAAAAAGAGAAGGAAATACCCCTTGAGGTATTGCTTTCTACCATAGAATCCGCTCTCGAAACCGCTTACAAGAAGAACTACGCGGCGACAGGCGACGTGCGCGTTCGCGTAAGTTCATCCAAGGGTGGGTTCCACGTTTATTGCGAGAAGGAAGTTGTGGAGACGATCGAGAACGGGCACACCGAGATGAACATCACCGATGCTCGCAAGATCGACGCCCAAGCAAAAGTCGGCGATTTTGTCGAGATCGAAGTGACCCCCGAGGACTTCGGCCGCATAGCCGCGCAGACCGCCAAGCAGGTCGTCGTGCAGCGGATACGCGAAGCCGAGCGAGAGCGGGTCTACGAAGAGTTCGGCGACAGGGTAGGCGAAGTGGTTACCTGCACCGTCGCGCGGCGAGAGCAGAGGCATGTCTACGTGAACCTCGGCAAGCTGGAAGCGCAGCTTCCGCCGGCCGAGCAGGTCCCGACCGAGCCTTACAGGTTCAACGACCGTGTCAAGGTCTACATTCTCGAAGTCAGGCGAACATCCAAGGGTCCGCTGGTCGTCGTGTCCCGAACGCATCCGAGTTTGATTCGGTGTCTGTTCGAGTTGGAGGTTCCCGAGATTGCCGAGGGGATAGTCACCATCAAGTCGGTTGCCAGGGAGCCGGGCGCGCGAACCAAGGTCGCGGTCCACTCCAGCGATGAGAAAGTCGACCCGATGGGCGCGTGCGTGGGACATCGCGGGACCCGAGTGCAGTCGGTCGTGAATGAGCTTTACGGCGAGAAGATAGACATCGTTCGCTGGAACGAGAAGACGGACAAATTTATCGGGGAGGCTCTCTCTCCCGCGAAGGCTGTTCTCGGTGACCTGCGACGAAGCCACCAAGACCGCTCTGGTGATTATGCCGGATAGCCAGTTGTCGCTGGCAATCGGAAAATCGGGCCAAAACGTGAGGCTTGCCGCCAGGTTGACCGGTTGGAGAATCGATATCCGAAGCGAGAGCCAGGTCGCCAAGGCCGCGCTTTCGGGCAAGAACGTCGAAGACATGGTGGCGGAAGCCGTGGCTGTCCCCGGAGTCGACGGCGCGGTCCCGGCGGCCGTGGAAGCCGTCGAGGCGGAAGCCGCGCTGGCTGACCCAGACGAGGCCGTCGAGGTCGAGGTCCGGGAAACGGTGGAAAACACGTGAGTTCCGATCGACGGACAGCCTTCAGAACGTGTGTGGCTTGCCGATGCTCGTCGGAGAAAAAGCGACTTATGAGGATCGTGCGCACACCGGAGGGCGCGGTGCGCATCGATCCTTCGGGAAAAATGCCCGGAAGAGGGGCATATCTGTGCGGCGCGAAGGAATGTCTTGCGCAGGCATTGAAAGTTAATAAATTGGGAAGGTCTCTCAAGTGCGAGATTCCTGAGAGCCTGGTACGCGAGTTGCGCCAACTTGCGGCAAGAGATCAAAATGAGAAGCAGCGCTGCGGTAGTGGGGATATAACTATGGAAACCAAATGACGTGAGCACTTTGCCAGTAATCCACGTTTGGCCTCCACTTCGAGTCCCCTCTTTTTGCCGCAGTCGTGACCGCAAGCTTCATGGTCGATGATTTCTAATTCCTAACCCGGCGTACAATCAGAATTCAATCGCGAAAGCGCGAAAGTTTCCGAGATGGGGAACGCGTGGCATTACCTGCCGCTGCGACCTCCACTATGCGGCGGGAACGACAAGTCGAGGCGATTCCTGGAATGGAGACCTTCGAGTTCCCGCTGCGAGGGTGTCATGCGTGCAGCGGGAACTCGAAGGTCGCCGAATCGAAACAGACGCTCTATTTGTCGTTCCCGCCGCATAGGTGGGGCGTTCTAATATCTAATCTCTTATTTCTAACTTCTAAAAAACGGGGGTGTGCTAATAAAATGAGCGAGATTAAAGTAAACGAACTCGCAAAGGACCTGGGTATCACCAACTCTGACCTGTTGGCCGTCTTGAGGGACCTCGGTGTGCCGGTCACGGGTGGATCCAGCGCGTTAGACGCCTCTACCGCGGGTACTGTCCGGGACATGATCGCCCAGGACAAACGAATCGTCGATCAGGCTAAGACTATCGAGGTGGGGCAGGCCCTGACTGTGAGAGAACTTGCGGAAGCCATGGGAATTGTGCCCGCCGATGTACAGAAGCGGCTCGTCGAGATGGGAATCCTGGCGAGTCTCAATCAGTCGATCGGGGCCGATGTGGCTGCGAACGCAGCCGAAAAATGGGGCTATAAGGTCAAGGTGGTCGCTAAGACGGCCAAGGACAAATCCACGAAGGTCGCTCCGCAGCCCAAGAGCAAGCATGCCGGCAAGCTGCTGCCGAGGCCTCCGGTCGTGACGGTAATGGGTCACGTCGACCACGGCAAAACCACCCTGCTCGACGCCATCAGGCGGACCAACGTCACCGAGCAGGAGTTTGGCGGCATCACGCAGCACATCGGCGCATATCAGGTGGATTGGAAGGGCCGGAAGATCACATTCCTCGACACCCCGGGCCACGAGGCATTCACAGCCATGCGCGCCCGCGGGGCCAGCGTCACCGATATCGCCATTCTGGTTGTGGCGGCGGACGACGCCGTGATGCCGCAGACGATCGAGGCTATCGACCATGCAAGGGCCGCCCAAGTGCCGATTGTCGTCGCGATCAATAAGATAGACAAGCCCGAGGCCAACGTCGAACGCACGATGCAGCAGCTCATGGAGCAAAACCTGATGCCCGAGGAATGGGGCGGGGATACCGTCGTCGTAAAGATTTCCGCAAAGCAAAGACAGGGAATCGACGAACTGCTGGAGATGATTCTTCTGGTCTCGGAGATGGCGGATCTGCATGCGGAGGTCTCGGCAAGCAAGGTCGTCGGGACCGTTATCGAGGCCAAGGTCGACCGCGGCAAAGGCCCGGTTGCAACCGTGCTCATCGAGAAAGGCACCCTCAGGATCGGCACCGCCGTCGTGGCGGGACAAACCTATGGCAAGGTCAAAGCGATGCTCGACGACAAGGGGGAGCGGATCACCAAGGCGGGTCCGTCGACTCCCATCGAACTGCTCGGGCTTTCCTCGGCGCCGCAAGCGGGCGACAAGATCGAGTCCATCAAGGACGAGCGCGAGGCCAGGGCCATAGCCGAAAAGCGGGCACAGGAATCTCGCCACGAACGAATGGCCGAGAGCACGAAGATCACCCTCGAAGACCTCTACAAGAGGATCCAGGAGGGCGAAGTCAAGAAGCTCAACGTGGTCCTCAAGGCGGATGTGCAAGGCTCCGAAGAGGCTGTGCGGCAGGCGCTCCAAAAGATCGAGCACGAGGAAGTCAAAGTGGAGATCGTCCACTCCGGCGTCGGCCACATCAACGAGTCGGACATCCTGTTGGCATCCGCATCCAACGCGGTTGTGTTAGGCTTCAACGTCAAGGTGGACCCTCAGACCACCAAAATGGCCGAGGCCGAGCACGTCGAAGTCCGCAATTATAACGTCATATACGAATTGACCAAGGAAGTTCGGGCCGCCATGGGCGGACTGCTGTCGCCGGTCTTCGAAGAGGAAAAGCTCGGCGAGGCCGAAGTTCGGGCGACTTTCAAAGTGCCTGGTTCGGGCCTGGTCGCCGGCTGCTATGTTACCTCGGGACGGGTGGTGCGCAACGAACAAATCCGGGTCCTTAGAGACGGCAAAGTGATCCACGAAGGCAAACTCGATTCCCTGAGGCACGTCAAGGATGAAGTCCGGGAGATGGCCCAGGGCTACGAATGCGGCATTCTCACGCAGGGCTTCAATGACTACCAGGTGGGCGATATCATCGAGGCGTTTACGCGAAAACAAATCGCGAGAGCGATATGATAATCGGAATACTCGCAATGGTAGTGCAGGTGCCGGGTAGCCAGTCGCTCAAGGACAAGCGCCAGGTTATCAAGAGCCTGCTGGATGTGCTTCGAAACAAATTCAACGTCTCGGCCGCTGAGATCGATCACCTGGACTCGCACCGTCGCGCGGGGCTGGCCTTTGTATGCGTCAGCAACGAAAAATCGGTCGCGAACAGAATGCTGGACAAGATCAGGGACCATATGGAGTCCAATCCTCTCTGCGAGGTCGAGGAGGCGAGTCTGGACTTTGTTTGAATTTGTAAATTCTCATATATAGAATTTAGAATTCCGAATAGTCCACCGCATAGTGGGGTGTCCGTTCCGGGCGGTCCGCGGGCTGCAATATGACTACCAGGCAAGAGAAAATACGCGAACTTCTCAGAGAGGAGATCAGCGATATACTGCGGCGAGATCTCAAGGACCCGCGGCTGGGCTTCGTGACGGTGATCGACGTCGAAGTCACCGCCGACCTGCGGCACGCGAAAATCTTCGTGAGCGTGATGGGCTCGGAGCAGGATCGCAATGAAAATATGGCGATCCTGAAGAAAGCTCAGGGGTTCATCCGGCAATCGTTTGGTAAGCGTGTGAGCATGAAGGTGCTGCCGGAGATCGAGTTCCGGCTGGATACCACTGTCGACAAGGCCATACACATCCTCGAGTCTGCTCGAAGAGGTCAAACATCACGATGAACCCAAAGAATCTTGAGCAGGCGTGGCGGCGACTGCTGGCGGGCGGATCATTCGTCCTGGCCTGTCACGAACATCCTGATGGCGACACCCTCGGCAGCGCCCTGGCGCTTGCCCATGTCCTGAAAGCTTCGGGCAAGGATGTGGTGGTCCTCGCCGAGGACGGCGTTCCCGAGCACTTGAGCTTTATCCCTGAGTCCGATTCCGTGGTCGAATCCACCGACCGCCGCGACTTCGACGTGGGTCTGCTCATCGACTCCGAGGGAATCGGGCGAGTCGGCGGCGCGGCCGATATTATAAAGTGCGCCGGGATCACGGGATGCATCGATCACCACATCCCGGATGGCGAGTTTGGCGAAGTGAGGATTGTGGATACCGGCGCAAGCGCCACAGCGGAGCTTCTGGCCGAGCTTTTCGAGGCTAACGGAGTGGCCCTGGACCAGACTACGGCGACGCAGCTCATGACGGGGCTTATATCCGACACGGGCGCGCTTCGCTTCGCCAATACCACTCCACGGACTTTTCGGGTGGCGGCGCGGCTCACCGAGCTTGGAGCGCATCCCTCGTCAATCGCGCGGAACGTCTACGAGACCCGATCGGTCGTTTCAATGAAGCTGCTGGGCCGCGCGCTGGAGTCGCTTCAAATCGAGATTAGCGGGCGCGTGGCCTGGGCGAGCATAACCAGGCGCGACCTTGAAGATCTCGGCGGGTCCGATGCCGACACGGACAGCATCGTCAACGTGGTCGGCTGGGTCAAGGGACCGGCTGTTTGCATCCTCTTCAGGGAGATCGAGCCGGAATCCATCCGCATCAGCCTGAGATCGCGCGACAGCTTCGACGTGAATCGCATCGCGCGCGCCTTCGGAGGCGGAGGGCATGCGGCGGCGGCGGGCTGCACGGTCGATGCGGCGCTCGAGCGGGCGCGGGAGATGGTGGTGGGCGAGGTTGTGAAGTGGATGGAATCCTGAACGTGCGCAAGGAAGCGGGGCCGACTTCGCACGATGTAGTCAACCGGGTCAGAAAGGATTTTCGGGCAGAAGAAAGTCGGGCACGCGGGGACGCTCGATCCGATGGCGACTGGGGTGCTTGTGGTATGCCTGGGAAAAGCCACCCGCGTTGTCGAATACCTCACGGCGTCCGACAAGCAATATCGGGCCAGAATGACTCTCGGCGAAGCGACCGACACACAGGATTCCACGGGCGAGGTGCTCCGATCAGTGGATGCTTCCGGTATTACGCGGGAGGCGTTCGAAAGATGCGGCGGCGGCGTTCGCCGGAGACATATCACAGATTCCCCCTATGGTCTCGGCCCTGAAGTTCCAGGGCAAACCCCTCTACAAGCTGGCCCGCGAAGGCAAGTGCGTGGAGCGCGCCGCGCGGCAAGTAAGAGTCTACTCGATACACGTGGCTGACTTCGCGCCGGGATCGCGCGCACAAGCCGAGATCGTGGTCAGGTGTTCGAGTGGGACGTATATCAGAACGATCTGCGCGGATATCGGCGACAGGCTCGGCTGCGGCGGGCACATGTCGATGCTGGAACGCGAGCGGGTTGGCCGGTTCGAAATCGGGGCTTCGGTGAGCATCGATAGCCTGCAAGAGGCCGCGGACCAGGGCCGATTGGCGGAGTTCGTTACCGGCATCGACGCCGCTCTGGTCGATTCGCCGGCTGTCAATCTCGACACGGCGTCAGCATCAGACGCAGTGCACGGGATGGCGGTCGAGCTGGAACGCGCCGAATGCGATGGCGAAACGGTGCGTATTTTAGGCCCCGGCGGTGTCCTGATCGGCCTGGGGAGCATCGGCCTAATTGATGGGCGGTGGCTGGTTAGGCCGAGGAAAGTGCTTGCGGAACAATGAATGAGGTAAGAGGTTAGAAACCAGGGCGCAGCGCTCCGCATTCTCGATCATTAGTGTGCTATATAGTCGGTGTTTCGGGAACTTGTTCCCGAAACGAACTACCTCACCTCAAAGCGTCAAAGGCTGCACATCAAGCCAACTCTCGCCACAAAATCAAAGGCCACATTTCCAGGCCGACCGGTTCTCCGAGTTCGCGGAACGAATTTCGGTGTTTCGGGAACTTGTTCCCGAAACGAACTACCTCACCTCAAAGCGTCGGTGTTCGGTGTTTCGGGAACTTGTTTTCGGTGTTTCGGGATTTGAGAAGCGAGCACAATCGTTCGAGGAGGGCGCAAACGTCTCAGTCGCTTCGGAAATCCCGAAACGAAGCGGCCTTTCGCTACAGCATCAAATGTTCCAGGTTTAGTCCATCCGACTTCCGCGCTCATAGAACCGCCGAGATGTAATAATATCCCGGCCCTATGTCGACGTTCTTCCATTTCATCGTATGTCGTAGCCTCGCCTCGGTCTGGTGTTCCCTGTGCGGTACGTCGCCTCGTTTCGGGATTTCCGGAGCGGACGGTAAATGCGCTTCCTCATCGCCACGCCGTGGCCGCTCCTCAAATCCCGAAACACCGAAATGCTTGACAAGCCGCCCCCCGATGGTCAGCGAGCCACATCCGGGCCGCGCTGCACACGTTTCGGTCGGTGTTTCGGGAACTTGTTCCCGAAACGAACTACCTCACCTCAAAGCGTCAAAGGCTGCGACATCAAGCCAACTCTCGCCACAAAATCAAAGGCCACATTTCCAGGCCGACCGGTTCTCCGAGTTCGCGGAACGAATGCTCCAGTCTCAACCGGTTTCGGTGTTTCGGGAACTTGTTCCCCGAAACGAACTACCTCACCTCAAAGCGTCAAAGGCTGCACATCAAGCCAACTCTCGCCACAAAATCAAAGGCCACATTTCCAGGCCGACCGGTTCTCCGAGTTTCGGTGTTTCGGGATTTGAGAAGCGAGCACAATCGTTCGAGGAGGGCGCAAACGTCTCAGTCGCTTCGGAAATCCCGAAACCAACCAGCCTTTCGCTACAGCATCAAAGGCTCCAAGTCTAGTCCATCCGATTCCCGCGCTCATAGAACCGCCGAGATGTAATAATATCCCGGCCCTATGTCGACGTTCTTCCATTTCATCGTATGTCGTAGCCTCGCCTCGGTCTGGTGTTCCCTGTGCGGTACGTCGCCCCGTTTCGGGATTTCCGGAGCGGACGGTAAATGCGCTTCCTCATCGCCACGCCGTGCCCGCTCCTCAAATCCCGAAACACCGAATCGGCCCA
>CAWGNL010000052.1:0-7331 GCA_963823885.1 uncultured bacterium | reverse complement strand
CGTCCAGTTTTCGTAAGCGCCCATATCGGTCGTGCCGTCCGGGCCGGGCCTGGGATTGCCGGCTATGTCTTGATAGAGCAGCCAGGGAACTCCGAAGAAATCAGTCGAGCCGGCTCCGTGAAGGCTCGAACCCACAAGACGATGCTCAGGGGCGAACGTGCGTGCGCTTCTGCTCCGTTCCGTGTCTCCAGCACTCCTTCACGACCCGGGTAAAGTCTGTGTCGCGGCCCCAGTCGATGCTGTGAAACTCGATGCTTTCGAGGTCGCCCTTACGCCTCTGCTGAAGAAGAATCACCAGTCCGTCGTCGGTGCCTCGCCACAGGTCCCTGATGGTGCCCGTCTCAGGGATAGTTCCCGGGTCGAGTTTCGTCAGCGCGCTCCAGATCGATCTCTTGTCTTCGGCGCGCTGGGTGAAGCGGACGCTCCAAGCGCCATGGCGAAACCAAAACACCTGAACCGCTTTGATATCCGACGGGCTGGGTGCGTAGATTCTGAATGCGTCCAGGGCACCTTTCCACTCCGGGCGCATATCTCTCACGTCGATCGGGCAAAGGACCACGTAAAGGAAAAGGACGATAACCGCAACGATGATTACAAGGACCCAATCTACCCTAACATGTTTTTCATTTCGCTACCTCAGGGAGCCTGGTCGACTCACTCAGTCAACCAGGTGACCGTGCTCGACTCGTCATCATCGATAACCAAAAATAGCCACGGCCCCACATTATCCTCCGCCTGCGATACGGTGTAAAAGTCACCGAGCTGAGCCCAGAACATTTCGGTCCAAGCCTCGTCGCCTAGCCCCAAAGGGAACCACATTGGGGCGTAGAATGAGTCCCAACCAACAAAAACCCCGCCGTCTTCCTCGCCGTCGGGCCCTCCCCAAAGGTCAAACGCCGCGATGATGTCCTGTCGTTCACTACTACCGTACAGCCAGAAGCCCGCGGAGAAGCAGGCGTTGATCTCAACTATGTTCCAGGGATAGTCGCCGGTCCCGTAGTCCGTGAACGCGCTGACCGCCCCGGGCGGGTTTGTCCAACTGTTAGTGTAGTAGACGTGCACTCCGTTTACGAAGTCGAAGTTGACACGGGCAACGCCGTCAACGGACTGCTGCGGGCTCTCCATCCTGCCGTGAGTGGCCAGGAACAAGTTGCGGTAACAGTGCAGCGTGCCCAGCCAGTAGTCGAGCCCCTTGACCCAAGGGGGGCGCCCACGATACCAGTAAGACTTCCAGGACGGGTCGGGGAGGATCGTTGCCTTGACCTGACGCTCCATGCACGCAGCGTTTACGTAGGTCATCTCGTTAACCACGTCGGCCCTGCTCCAGCCCGGCTCGCCCTCGACCTTTCCCATAATAAGCATATCGCCGCCTGTGGCGTAACTGACGCCGATGTAGCAATCGGTCGGAGAAACGGCGCCGCTGCTGCTGACCACGCCCGGGCTGATCGACAGGTCGTATACGCCGGGCGTCGCGCCGGCACCGCTCCAGCTTATGCTGGCCGTGCCCGGCCCCGTGCCGCTCGATTGCGCAACCGCCGAGCTGTCTGAACACCTGTAGATCGTTATCTGCCAGCTTTCTGACGAGTTGACCTCGGCTGAGAGCGTCACCGGCTGGCTCGTCGAGTCGTCAAGGAACAGCGCTGTCTCGTTGACGCTTATCTCGGAAATATCGTTGTACACGTTAAGCCATACGCCGTTGCTGTACGTCTCCGATCCCTCGGGGTCGATGGCCACGGCGGTGACCTCGTGTTGCCCGTTCGATAGCTCGTTGGAGTTGACGGTCGTGTCTCCCGTCTCGTCGCTGGCGTGGAAGCCGCAGAAGGCTTCACCGTCAACGAGCAACTCCGTCTGGACCGTTCCTCCGCCGCCCGCCGGCAGCACGTCCTGCCAGGAGATCGAGAGCGGCACGAAACCGCTGACAGAAGCGCCGTTGGATGGAGCGGTAATGAGCAGTGTCGGATTCATCGCGTTGCCAAACTGCACGTAAGCATTTCCAACCACGCCGCCGGAAGTCGCCGAAACAGTCGCCATGACGTGGGCGGTGCTCGAAGTAAGAATCGCGGTCGCCGCCCCGGCGCTGTTCGTGGTGGTTTGCGCTGGAAAGATATCGCCATCGCTTGCCGACCAGGCGACCGCTGCGTTTTCGACCGGGCTTCCGTTTTCGCCAAGGACGACAGCGGAGACCATCGTTTCGCTCAGCCCATCCGCCGGTATGAGCGTCTGGGCCGGAACGACATCGATGACCGCTTGAAGATCTGTCCAGTTTTCATAAGCGCCCATATCGGTAGTGCCGTCCGGGCCGGGGAGCGGATTGTAGGCCCGGCCTCACTTCCCGTTGCCGTACTTGTCGTATGCCGTTTTCGTCAATTCCTGCACGCTCCTTGTAGAGATCAGCGGGGCTTTTGCAGTACTCAAGGTCGCTGGCGGGGTGGCCGGGGAAGCCGTACGTCTCCACGCCATATCTTTCTCCCTCCCTCCGGGTGAGATATGGGCATACGTAACAGTCGCCTCCGTTCGCGTCATTGAACACCACTACCGGCGGGACCTCGTTGCCGTAGTCCATTACCCAAATCGCGTTGCACGTAAAGGTCTTGAACGACATGTCGTACGCGATCGGACTGGGATCCCTAAGCGGGGACTTGGACTCGTCGTAGACCTCCAGAGTCACCGTTAGCCATTTCCCGTAGGGCAGGACCAGGCATACGCAGCCGAACTTGGCCTCGGCGCTTCCCACGTGTCCCGATCCGACCTCTACCGCCCATGCGACTCTCGGGTCGAGGCAGTCGATGATATCCTTGCACTTGGCTATCAGCGCCTGGCCCTCCTTGGAATCCACGGGCGGCCAATGCGGATCGCTGTGCCGGAGTTTGATCTCCAGAGCACTGACGCTAAAATCGCCGATCCGGGAATCCAGCGAAGCTGCTTTCGCGTCCTTCTCGAGTTCCTGAAGCGGTTCCCAGAGATCGTCGGAAAGGTACTTGCCCGCAATGTACGCCCAGTGCTCACCTGCACGAGGGTCACTGCAGTAATCCAGTCGCATCGTCCTGCCGTCGGAGAGCGTCAGGAGCATGGGCCCCGCCATCGTGGCCGCCACATGACGTTGCCGACCCTCGCTGATTCGAGCCCCTGATATATACGCTTGATTAGGGCGGGAGAGTCTTGCGCGGTCACTTTGTACGCGATCCTCCCCGGGCCATGGAACGCGGTTACCGACCGGATCTGCCTGTAAGACTTGACCCCCGCGTCAGACATGATATGCACCGCGGACCCAATATCCGCCGGGCGGGGATCGCGCCGGCTCTCCGTGTTCTGGCTTCCCCCTGCCGTTAAGCAGGAGAGAATCGCCACGCCGCATGCCGCGGCTGCAAGCAAAGGCAACTTCATTGCGAACACCTCCCTAAAACAACCTCACGCCGTTGTTGCCCCAAAACCGCCAGTTGAAGAAGGACGAAATGTACGTAGTCTCCCCCTTCTTGTAGTGCGGAATATCGGGCTTCGTTTCCCTGTAGCTCGGCCTGTTGTCTTGTATCCACTGCCGGGCAAACTCAAACGAGTACCCCTGGCCCGGGTTTCCCGCTGCGAGTTGGGCGAACGTGTCGCAGATTATACCGGCGTAGACGCTGCTGCCGGTGTACTCCTCCGCATTTTCCCAGCCAGTGCCGTACCATCCTACATACCCGCAGGCGGCATTCTGTGCTACAGCGGCCGCGGTGATGCCGAGGGCGGTCGCCATGTCGTTCCACCCGCTGGTCTCGTAGCAGCTATCCAGGCCGTAGTTGCCGTAATAGGCGTCGGTCGGCGAACAATTGACGCCGGGGCGGACCGCTCCCGCGGCTCCGCTGTAGCAGCAATTCATCCATACGAATGTCAGCCGGCGTTCTGCCTGTCGAGATCGGTCGCGAAGGCGTACCTGAATGGCGCGTTTCCTGGGATCGGATCGTTCTCTTTGGGGCCGTTTGGTGAGTCGCTCCAGTGGTGGCTGAACAGCCAGTACTTGCTGTCGCCGCCCTCAATCTGGACGTACGTCAGGGCGTTGGATCCCCCGCCCTCCATGCCGTGGCAGTTCATATAGAGGGTACTTGCAACCCGTGTTCTGAAGGGCGGACTTGATGTTCGCCCACGTAGCCTTGCTACCCGTGAGCACTTTGTAAGACAGGCCCCTCCGGTTTGCGATGTCGATGAGGGCTGGAATGACGCGCGTCTCCCCCTGCTCGGGTACGCAGGACACCATGAGGAACTGGGCAGTCTGCGTCGGGTTGCAGACCACGGCCTCCGCGGCGCTGTTTCCGGTAGCCGTTGCGACGGCGGCGATCGTGAAGTAACCATCCGTGGTGGGTCCCGGCCAGGTTGCCGAGATGGTCGTTCCGGTACCCGACGTGGTCCATACGGTATTGTTGTCGGTGTCCGTGACGACAATGGACCATCCGCCTGGGACCGCCAGCCCCGATATCGCCACCGGCTGGTTTAGCCCAACGGAGTCCGCCGGCGTCACCGAGAAGGCTGAGATGTCGTTCTGGCTCGTAACGGTCACGACACCCGACCTCACGACATTGCCGTCAATATCCGTGGCGGTGGCCGTCACTTGGTGCGCGCCGTTTGCAAACAGGTAGGTGCGCCATGGACTCTCGCAGATCGACGGGGGGCCCACGTCGATCTCTGTGCCGTCCACGTACACCCAGACGGTGAGGATTCCGTCAATCGACCCGGAGCACTCGCAAAAATTGGTAATGATATCCACATCCCCGCTGACCACCGCGCCCGCGCTGGGCTGGACCACCCATATCATCGGGTCCACCGCATTGCCAAACTGGACGTAAGCGTTTCCGGTCACGCCGCCGGATGTCGCCGAGACGGCTGCCATGACGTGGGTGGTGCTCGAAGTAAGAATCGCGGTCGCCTCTCCCGCGCTGTTCGTAGTGGTTTGCGCTGGAAAGATACTGCCATCGCTTGCCGCCCAGCTAACCGTTGCGTTTTGGACCGGGTTTCCGCTGCTGTCGATCACCACGGCGGTGACCATTGTCTCGCTCATCCCGTCCGCCGGCAGAAGCGTCTCCCCCGCAACGACATCGATGACCGCTTGCAGATCCGTCCAGTTTTCATAAGCGCCCATATCCGTCGTGCCGTCCGGGCCGGGTCTGGGGTTTGCCGGCTATGTCACTTCCCGCCGCCGTACCTTGTCGTATGCCGTCTTCGTCAATTCCTGCAGCTCCTTGTAGAGATCAGCGGGGCTTTTGCAGTACTCAAGGTCGCTGGCGGGGTGGCCGGGGAAGCCGTACGTCTCCACGCCATATCTTTCTCCCTCCCTCCGGGTGAGATATGGGCATACGTAACAGTCGCCTCCGTTCGCGTCATTGAACACCACTACCGGCGGGACCTCGTTGCCGTAGTCCATTACCCAAATCGCGTTGCACGTAAAGGTCTTGAACGACATGTCGTACGCGATCGGACTGGGATCCCTAAGCGGGGACTTGGACTCGTCGTAGACCTCCAGAGTCACCGTTAGCCATTTCCCGTAGGGCAGGACCAGGCATACGCAGCCGAACTTGGCCTCGGCGCTTCCCACGTGTCCCGATCCGACCTCTACCGCCCATGCGACTCTCGGGTCGAGGCAGTCGATGATATCCTTGCACTTGGCTATCAGCGCCTGGCCCTCCTTGGAATCCACGGGCGGCCAATGCGGATCGCTGTGCCGGAGTTTGATCTCCAGAAGATTGACGCTAAAATCGCCGATCCGGGAATCCAGCGAAGCTGCTTTCGCGTCCTTCTCGAGTTCCTGAAGCGGTTCCCAGAGATCGTCGGAAAGGTACCTGTCCGCAATGTACGCCCAGTGCTCACCTGCACGAGGGTCACTGGCAGTAATCCAGTCGCATCGTCCTGCCGTCGGAGAGCGTCAGGAGCATGGGGCCCCGCCATCGTGGCCGCCACATGACGTTGCCGACCCTCGCTGATTCGAGCCCCTGATATATACGCTTGATTAGGGCGGGAGAGTCTTGCGCGGTCACTTTGTACGCGATCCTCCCCGGGCCATGGAACGCGGTTACCGACCGGATCTGCCTGTAAGACTTGACCCCCGCGTCAGACATGATATGCACCGCGGACCCAATATCCGCCGGGCGGGGATCGCGCCGGCTCTCCGTGTTCTGGCTTCCCCCTGCCGTTAAGCAGGAGAGAATCGCCACGCCGCATGCCGCGGCTGCAAGCAAAGGCAACTTCATTGCGAACACCTCCCTAAAACAACCTCACGCCGTTGTTGCCCCAAAACCGCCAGTTGAAGAAGGACGAGATATACGGAGCATCTCCTTTATGGTAGCGCTGGAATGTCGGGCTTCGTTTCCCTGTAGCTCGGCCTGTTGTCCTGTATCCACTGCCGGGCAAACTCAAACGCAGTACCCCTGGCCCGGGTTTCCCGCTGCGAGTTGGGCGAACGTGTCGCAGATTATACCGGCGTAGACGCTGCTGCCGGTGTAATCCTCCGCATTTTCCCAGCCAGTGCCGTACCATCCCACATACCCGCAGGCGGCGTTCTGCGAGGCTGCGTCTGCGGTGATGCCGAGGGCGGTCGCCATGTCGTTCCACCCGCTGGTCTCGTAGCAGCTATCCAGGCCGTAGTTGCCGTAATAGGCGTCGGTCGGCGAACAATTGACGCCGGGGCGGACCGCTCCCGCGGCTCCGCTGTAGCAGCAATTCATCCATACGAATGTCAGACCGGCGTTCTGCCTGTCGAGATCGGTCGCGAAGGCGTACCTGAATGGCGCGTTTGCTGGGATCGGATCGTTCTCTTTGCGGACCGTTTGGCGAGTCGCTCCAGTGGTGGCTGTACAGCCAGTAGTTGCTGTCCCCGCCCGTCAATCTGCGACGAACGTCAGGGCGTTGGATCCCCCGCCCTCCATGCCGTGGCAGTTCATATAGAGGTACTTGCAACCCGTGTTCTGGAGGGCGGACTTGATGTTCGCGCCACGTAGCCTTGCTACCCGTGAGCACTTTGTAAGACAGGCCCCTCCGGTTTGCGATGTCGATGAGGGCTGGAATGACGCGCGTCTCCCCCTGCTCGGGTACGCAGGACACCATGAGGAACTGGGCAGTCTGCGTCGGGTTGCAGACCACGGCCTCCGCGGCGCTGTTTCCGGTAGCCGTTGCGACGGCGGCGATCGTGAAGTAACCATCCGTGGTCGGTCCCGGCCAGGTCGCCGAGATGGTCGTTCCGGTGCCCGACGTGGTCCACACGGTATTGTTGTCGGTATCCGTGACGACAATGGACCATCCGCCTGGGACCGCCAGCCCCGATATCGCCACCGGCTGGTTTAGCCCAACGGAGTCCGCCGGCGTCACCG
>CAWGNL010000051.1:0-7633 GCA_963823885.1 uncultured bacterium | reverse complement strand
GTAACGACCATTCCCGGCGATAACTACTGGCAGGTACCGGCCAAAAGGTATGGCTACCCCGCATTTTCCGACATTGGGATCAACCCCGACCAGGTACCTGGATCGTGCAGTTGAACTCGTGCATGTCGGGCGGGTAACTGGGCACAGGGAGTCTATGAAACGAGCATCCCGAACGCCTTCGGAAACTATGACGCGGTGGAATCCGGCAAAACCTACGTAGGCTGGTTCTCATATTACTGGCCGGAATCCTCCGACTGGTCCATCTACGGCATCCGCGTCCCCTTCATCGACGGCCTGTATGGCTGTGGATTGCTGTGGACGGAGGACTCTGGTCGCAACTTGCTGAGGGGTACACCGCGGGGCAGGCCACGGGCTACGCTGACAACTGGTACGGCGGCTACCAGGCGGAGTTCCTGTACCTTTACGGCGGCCCGGACGTGACCTGGCTGAACCCTTAAAGGAGGCATCATGAAATGAAGGGGCGGGACGCTATCCTCCTGATACCTGCCGCCGCGATTGTCGCACTGCTCGCTGTCAGAGTCGTGTACATCGTGTTGTGTGGGGATAACGGAGAGTCGGCGCAATACGCGAGTAGGGAACTGACTGTCGTTAGGCGAATGAAAAAGGTGGATGTGGTGTTCATAGACCTCGACTTGCCGAATCACGGACCCTCCCTGATGCTGGAGCCTCCCGAAGATAATGCGCATATTGACGCTCTGATGCGCAGTCTGAGGCGTGTGACGGTGATGAGTACAACCTACGGCTGGCCGGACCGGGATGTGGTCGATGAAATAAGGGTGGTCAGCGAGGCGCGGGGAGGAGGAAACATATCCATCGAGGGTCGCTTTGACCCCGGCCGTGCGCCAGTGGTTTCGTCGATCCTGCGTTCCGACGACCTTGGCAAGGTTGTCTACTCCATATTCAAGGCCAAGGGGATGAGATGGCCGTCGGACCGGGACCCAGTGCCCAGGTGAAATCCGACCGGCCGCCGGGCTGAGGGCGACGGGCCGCTCGAAAACTGGGCCGATCCGCATGCAACTCGGCGGGCCGGGCGCGACCCGGCCCCACCGCTAAAGGAGGCGCTATGAGCAAGCCAACCAAGATCGGTCGGTGTTTCGGGATTTGAGGAGCGGGCACGGCGTGGTGATGAGGAAGCGCATTTACCGTCCGCTCCGGAAATCCCAAACGAGGCGACATACCGGATAGGGAACACCAGACCGAGGCGAGTCTACGACATACGATGAAATGGAAGAACGTCGACATAGGGCCGGGATATTATTACATCTCGGCGGTTCTATGAGCGCGGGAATCGGATGGACTAGACCTGGAACATTTGATGCTGTAGCGAAGGCCGCTTGGTTTCGGGATTTCCGAAGCGACTGAGATGTTTGCGCCCTGTTCAAACGATTGTGCTCGCTTCTCAAATCCCGAAACACCGACGCAGCGGTCGCCTGGTCGGCAAGCGATGGCGATATCTTTCCAGCGCAAACCACCACGAACAGCGCGGGGGCGGCGACCTCGATTCTTACTTCGAGCACCGCCCACGTCATGGCGACTGTTTCGGCGACTTCCGGCGGCGTGGTTGGAAACGCTTATGTCCAATTCGGCGATTCGACGGACCCGACCGTGTTCGTCGGCTCCCTCGACGGCCAAAATGTCAGCGGTTTTCTGCACCTGTCCGTCACCATCTCCACTAACTCCGAGGTCACAAGCCAGGTGCTGCTGGTAGACGGCAGTCCATTCTGCGGGCTCTACGGCGACACCGACTTGGAGCAGGAGACGATAAACACGCAGGAGCTCACGAACGGAGCGCACGCGCTGCAAGGCGCCGTCACTGACGCGTTCGGCTATGTGACGTACTCCAACCTGATAAACGTCACTGTCTCCAACGACCTGTCCGGGCTGGCGCTGTCCAACGCCCTCGTCGACCCGACAGACTCGGCGGCCACGATTACCCTTTCGTGCCAGGCGGATCAGCCATGGGTAATGCAAATGGCCGACCCGAGCGGCCAGACGGTGGCGGCGGCGCAAGGCGACGCCGGGGCCGCGTCGTGCAGTTGGACCGCTCCGGGCAACGCCGCTCCGGGCGTCTACACGGCGACGGCCTACCTTCAGGCAGAGGGCTACACCCCGGATGACACCGCGACAGTTCCAGGCCAACTGTTCTTCTCGGTGTCCCCGCGCAGCAGATGGCCCGGCATGCTCGCGATGGGTTACCTGGAAGGAGAGGATCCTCAGAGCCGAGCCAACATCATCGCGGAAGTGAACGCTGTCGCCGCCGCGTGCGCGAGTCGTTACGTTAGACTGCACCGGTACCGCTCCATCCCACATGGCTTTCGGACTCGGCTCCTACAGGCCAGATCACCCCCGATAACCGCCTGGGCATGGCCTACTGGCTGGGAACTCACCCGACGGATCTGTTTCTGTCTTCTCATGGAGGGGTCGACCCCGTCAGTGGTCAGGTCGATTTTCAGTTCGCGGATGTGTTCGTTTACTTTACCAACGACTGGGTACCGAACCCTGTTCGTAGCCCCGTGACGGGACGCCTGATATACTGGACCCAGGCGGAGATAGATGCCAGGTACTCCTGCTTCAATGAATACCTCGGTGGCTATCCAATGAACATCGTCGAGGTAAACTGCTGTTCATCGGGCGAGGCCTTCGAGCAGGGTGAGTGGGACAAGGCATTCGGGTGGTCGCCAGACCGTTCCCAGGGCGTGTATATCGGCTGGAACGGCAACTACGTGCCATACTCCGCTAATCTGGTTCACCTTGTCTTACCCATAGGCCAAAACTGGACCCAGGCCTTCTGGAGATGCCTGGGGGACGGTTACGACGTGGATGACGCGTTCAATGAGATGGTCGAGGACAACATGCTCAACCCCGTGACCCTCATCTGGGCGGCGTTCACTCTTACGGAGGACGCGGGAGAATACTATGCGGGCGAGACCACCTGGCTAAAGGAGTGAGACATGCGGCTTCAGTGGCTTATAATTGTCGCGGTTTTCCTTTTGGCGGTCCTCCTATTCTTTCCGGTGGAACTTCCTCCCCAATGGAATCCGAGCGCGATGTGGCCCCGACAACTTAATATGATCAGGGCCGCCGCACCCACCGCGGACCGCATTCGGCTCGTTGACGTTATCCAGGGGAGGACATTGCGCGAGATTACCGAGTGCGAGATTACCGATCGACAGAGCGTACGGCGCTTGTGGCTGGCGCTGAAAAGAGTGAACCCGCTGGCGCTCAGATATTCGCCGTGGGGATACCACCTCTGCGTTAAGATCAGTGGCGGCAGAGCAATCAATATCGTGGGTATAGACGCGGCGCACGATGACACGCTCACGCGCGCTATAAAAAACGAAATCAGATCGGAGCGGGAACGTTACTGTCGCGAGCAACGGCAGGCGCCAAACGAACGCACCGGCGGGCGCGAATGCAAGCCGCATCAGTGACGACGCCTTGCCTCGGGCTGTGTTGCCGACCCTGGTTCGGTCTATGTCTGGTTGGGCAGGCCTATGTCCAGTTCGGCGACGGGACGGATCCAACCCTGCTTATCACCTCGCCGTCGGCGGCGCCGTCAGCGGGTTTGGGCCGCTCTCGATCGGTCGGCAGGACGTCCTGCCAGCGGGCGGTGGCGGAACGGTCCAGACGGAGTTGCTCGTTGACGGTGAAGTCCTCTGTGGGTTCCACGCCAGCGACGAGACAGGAGGCACCACGATCAACTCCAATGAGTTGTCGAACGGCCAACACGAGATCACCGCCGTAGCCGTCGACCCTGAGGGATCGGAAACCTACAGCAACGGCGTATGGGTTAATGTGTATAACGACATTTCAGAGATCAGCGTCAACGAGACAGCGCTGTTCCTTGACGACTCGACGAGCCAGCCGGTTACGCTCCCAGCCCAAGTCAACTCGTCAGAAAGCTGGCAGATAACGATCTCCAACCGTTCGGACAACTCAGTGGTCGCGCAGTCGAGCGGCACCGGGCCGGGCACGGCCAGCATAACCTGGAGCGACTCGGCCGCCGCCCCCGGTATCTACGACCTGTCCATCAGCCCGGGCGTGGTCACCAGCGGCGGTGCTGTCTCGCCGACTGATTGCTATGTCGGTGTTAGCTACGCGATAGGCGCTTATATGCTCATTTGCGGCGTTGTCAACGGCGCAGACGAATGGGACCAGGAGGACGCCGTGGAAGAGATGACTGACGTTATAGAAGCGTGCAACGAGCGGAGTGTCCCGTGCACCGTCCTGCTGGACCCGTTCTGGGTTACACGCATTCCGAACCCGAATTCGAAATTCCAACGACCACACGAAGAGAGGTCTTGACTATTGGCTGGGCGGCCAGAGTGTACCCGGGTTCCCCGCGCCGACGCGCTGCTTTTACAACTTCTTCTTCATTGGGCACGGAACGATCGGGGACAACAACACCCCCAGTACCTGTGAGGACGGTGTCTATCGGACGTTCTTCTATTTTGCTGATGGCCCCAAGGTCACCTACGTCAACAACTGGGATACGCGGCCCCCGGGGGTAAGGGTTGACGCGTTCACTGATTACGGAACCGGCGCCTACCCGTGGAACATAGTTGAGTTCAATGCTTGCCATTCCGCCGGCGATTGGCTTGCGGGCTATGACGAGAAATATGAGTATGAGAAAGCGTTTGACCTGGGCCGAGAAGAGGACGGTGGCGTCTTTGTTGGCTGGGATTGGAAGTACTGGCCATCGGACTCGCCGGTGAGCCTACCGTTGCTACCGCCGTGGGCGCAGCCGCTTGAGTACCTGTGTCCCAATGGCGAGGGATGGACGAAAGCGTTTTGGCAGTTGCTTGGTTAGGACTACACTGTGGGGCAAGCAAATCTCAACGTGACAGCCCTCGCTGGCTACATCGGCTGGATGTCGGACTTTCTCGTGGTAGATGACGACGAGTCGAGTTACGTCACATACCTCAGCGTGTACAGGTGATAAATGGGACAACGGATCGAATGGCTTCTTGCAGCGGTTTTCATTCTGGCGGCTTTGGCGGTTGTCTTCTCGACTACGCGGGACCGGGGGCTTGACCCCAGAACAGTGAGAGCGGGATGGCGACAGCAGTTGGGCGATTTTAATGCCCAGGCGGCCAACGCCTCGAACATCAAGGAAGTTGCGATAACGTGGTACCACGACGACTACGGGCGCGGCGAGCGCATCGTTCGGCAGAAGGACAAAAAGGCAATCTGGGTCGCGTTCAAGAGATTTCACCCGGAGGCGGCTCACATAGTCGGATACGGCGATGGCAGAGCGCAGTTCGTCCTTCGGAACGGCGGCGAACTGCTCTTCATCCCCATATTCCTAAACGACGGCACGGAGTTTGTGAGAACGCTGAAGGCTTGTTGGGAACGCGGAACGCCAGGAAACCTTGACCAACTCCGGGGCGCAACCAAGGCAGACCCGGCAAAACTGAAGGCGGAGTGGCGCGAGCGGTTACGTCGCTTCAAGGCGAACGCGCCCAAGGCGTCTGACCTCCTGTACAGTTTCGAATAGGCCGGTCCCACTGCGACCGCCGTGTCCGTCACGTCAGAGACGTGACGGCGATCTGGGCCGCATTGAGGCAACTCGACCTGGCGACCCTTCGCACCGGCTCGGCCGACAACGATCTGCTTCTAGTTCTCGATGGCGGCCCCGAGGTGCCGCGCGTAAAGACCGTTGTACACTTCTACGGCATTGACTGGGATCGCGACACTGCGTTTACGAGGGTGGTGAATGATTGCTGGAAGCGAGGCCAGCCGATATGAACGCGACTCTCGGCATATATGACCTGTCAATCAGCCCGGGCATTACCGCCGCCGGCGGGGCTGCTTCTCCGACCGATTGCTACATCGGCGTTAGCTACGCGGTAGGTGGCGACATGCTTATTATGGGGGTCGTGACTGACGATCCCGACATGGCCGGCGACGCGATGCGTGAAATGTATGACGTGGCCCATGCTTGCATACAACGCGGGGGCACGTTCACGATGCTTCGCGACCCTTTCTGGCAGACGTACACCAACGACAGAACCGGAATCACGAAGGCGGGCATGGATTACTGGCTCGGCGGGCAGCCCGCAGGTGGATATCCCGACCGCTCGTCCCGATTCCGCAACTTATTCTTCGTTACCCATGGGAAATGGCATCCCTGCAACGACGGAGCCTACCGAACCAGGTTCCTGTTCGCCGACAGCACCTGGGCGCTCTACACTAATAACTGGGGCCCTCTCCCAGGCGGGGCTCCCGCGTTCACCGACTATGGGACCGGCACGTATCCGTGGAACATAGTCGAGATCAACGCCTGCTGGAGCGCCGGCAACGAGTTTCCGGTCTTTTACAACCGTGACGCAGGCTGGTTCGAGATAGACCCTCTGTACACCAACTACCCCGACTACATTACGGCCTTCGGGCTAGGCGACCGGGATGTGAATGGAGGCGTGTTCATCGGATGGGACGCGCGCTATCTGCCCGAGACCGCCCCGCTCCTTTGGGGCTGGACTCCGAACGGGGAGGGATGGACGAGGGGCTTTTGGCACTTCATGGGGGAGGGCTACACTGTGTCGCAAGCCGTCTATCTGCAGAACAATAATCCGGACTCGACGACCCATGGCTGGATGGGCCCCTTTGGTGTGATCGACGACGAAGTCTCCGCTGAGACCACCTGCCTGTCGCGGTGAAAAGAATGAACAGAACGACCCTCATCAACCTGGTCATCACAGTTTTGGTCTTCGGCGTTCTGGCGGCAATAATCGCTCCGACGTTCCGGAGCGAAGGGCGGCCCGATCGCGCGTGGGTTAGGGCGCAGTGGCGTAAACAGCTGGAGCGCTTTAACGCCGAGGCGCCTCACGCGTCCGACATCGAGGGGATATGGATCGATCGTCCTGACGGCTCGAGATACCTATCTGACGCCAAGGACATAAGGGCCTTTTGGGCCGCGCTAAAGAGGCTTAACCCGGGCGCGCTGCGTGTCGGGCCCCTTGTGAGCGGGTTTCAGCTGCGGCTCGGAAACGGCGGGGGCTTCGGATTCGACCGCATCGATTGGAACCAGGACACCGAACTTTCCCGGGTGGCAAGAGCTTGCTGGAAGCGTGGCAAGCCGCTGTGAGCAACGGACGCTTTGGGCACCGCCGCAGTACCCGGTGGTCCGGCGTTTCGCAAGCGCACGGACCCGGTTACCGGGGTTTGCAACCGCAGGCCGGCTTCGGACGAGGGAATTTTGTCGAAGCGTGGAGGCGAGCCCTTGCGGGCCCCAAGCCCGGGTGAGTTCCGGCAAATTCGAGTCTTCACGGAGCCGGCACGGCTGATTTCTTCGGAATTCCGTGGCTCCTGTATCAGGACATAGCCGGAAATCCCAGACCCGGCCCGGACGGCACGACCGATATGGGGGCATATGAAAACTGGACAGATCTTCAAGCGGTCATCGATGTCGTTCCGGGGGAGACGCTCATACCGGCGGATGGGCTTAGCGAGACAATGGTAACCGCTGTCGTGATCGACAGCAGCGGAAACCCGGTTCAAGGCGCGGCGGTTACCTGGTCGGCAAGCGATGGCAGTATCTTGGGGCAAACCACCAACAACAGCTCCGGGCAGGCGACCGCGATCCTTACTTCGGGTACCACCCACGTTATGG
>CAWGNL010000050.1:0-9176 GCA_963823885.1 uncultured bacterium | reverse complement strand
CTGAAGGTTCCCGCCTCGGGGATGTCCCCCGGGTCGAGTTTTCTGAGAGCGGTCCAGATCGCTTTTTTGTCTTCAGCGCGCTGGGTGACGCGGACACTCCAAACGCCATGGCGAATCCAAAACACCTGAATCGCCTTGATATCCGATGGGTTGTGTACGTAGTCCTTGAAGGTGTCCAGGTCGTCTTTCCACGCTGTTTGCATAGTGCGTGCGTCGATCGGGAAAAAGACTGCGTAAAGGAAAAGGACGGTAACCGCAACGATGACCACAAGAACCCAATCCACCCTGACATGTTTTTTCATTTCGCTACCTCGGGGAGCCTGGTCGACTCACTCAGTCGACCAGGTGACCGTGCTCGACTCGTCGTCATCGATCACCAAAAACAGCCACGGCCCGACGTTATTCTCCGCCTGCCACACCGTATAGAAATCGCCCAGTTGAGCCCAGAACATCTCGGTCCAAGCTTCGTCGCCCAAGACCAGTGGGGAGTAGAATGAGTCCCAACCAATAAAAACGCCGCCGTCTTCCTCGCCGTCGGGTCCTCCCCAAAGATCAAACGCCGTAATGATATCCTGTCGTTCACTACTACCGTACAGCCAGAAGCCCGCGGAATAACAGGCGTTGATCTCAACTATATTCCAGGGATAGTTGCCCGTCCCGTAGTCTGTGAACGCGTGAACCGTCCCCGGCGGGTTGGTCCAGTTATTCGTGTAAAAAGCCCACACTCCGCCGGCGAACTTGAACTGGACGCGGTCCACGCCATCAGCGGACTGCTGCGGGCTTCGCCTCTCGCCGTGAGTGGCCAGGAACATGTTACGGTAACGGTGCAGCGTGCCCAGCCAGTAGTCGAGCCCCCTGATCCAAGGGGGGTGCCCTCGATACCAGTAAGAGGCCCAATGTGGGTCCGGGAGGATCGTTGCCCTGACCTGGCGCTCCGTGCACGCAGCGTTTACGTAGGTCATCTCGTTAACCACGTCGGCTCTGCTCCAGCCCGGCTCGCCCTCGACGACCCCCATAATAAGCATATCGCCGCCTGTGGCGTAACTGACGCCGATGTAGCAATCGGTCGGAGAAACGGCGCCGCTGCTGCTGACCACGCCCGGGCTTATGGACAGGTCATATATGCCGAGAGTCGCGTTCATATCGGCTGGCCTCGCTTCCAGCAATCATTCACCACCCTCGTAAACGCAGTGTCGCGATCCCAGTCAATGCCGTAGAAGTGTACAACGGTCTTTACGCGCGGCACCTCGGGGCCGCCATCGAGAACTAGAAGCAGATCGTTGTCGGCCGAGCCGGTGCGAAGGGTCGCCAGGTCGAGTTGCCTCAATGCGGCCCAGATCGCCGTCACGTCTCTGACGTGACGGACACGGCGGTCGCAGTGGGACCGGCCTATTCGAACTGTACAGGAGGTCAGACGCCTTGGGCGCGTTCGCCTTGAAGCGACGTAACTGCTCGCGCCACTCCGCCCTCAGTTTTGCCGGGTCTGCCTTGGTTGCGCCCCAGAGTTGGTCAAGGTTTCCTGGCGTTCCGCGTTCCCAACAAGCTTTGAGCGTCCTACTGAAGTCTGTGGCGTCATCCATTAGGGGAAGGGGGTCAAAGAGGGTACTCGCCGCCGTTCCTGAAGACAATCCGCATGTTACCGGCCAAACCGGCCACGCGAGCCTTCCGCGGGTCGAATCTCCAAAACGCGCTCCAGATGCCCTTGATGTCATCTCGCCGAACAACGCGCTCGTACCCTCCGCCAGTGGTCACCGAAGCCCCCCTGATACAAGAGGCGTCGGGCGCCTGGGCACGGAAGTCGTCCAGTTGCCGCCGCCACTCCGACCTTACCGCCGCGGGATTGACGTAGTGGTCAACCTGCCAGATTGGGTATATCACCAGGATCGACATGCTTGCGGCAAGCAGCACCGCCGCGCCCAGTCGCAGTTGCCTCAGCCTGCCTGGCAAGGCCAAGGTCAAGGCCAGGGTGACAGCCGCCAGAACAGTTAGCGCCAACAGACCATTGTCCGGCAAGGTCGTATGGATGACCGCTAGAACTATTAAAGCCAGAACCACCCCTAGAAGATAGGTAATCCTCGTTCCCATTTGTCACCTGTACACGCTGAGGTATGTGACGTAACTCGACTCGTCGTCGTCGACGACCGAGAATGCCGACATCGGGTAAGCAAGCATTAGATCCTCTGCCTGACCCACGGTGTAGTCCTCGCCAAGGAAGTGCCACAAATCCCACGTCCAATCCTCTCCACACCAGGGAAGCGTTGTTATGTACCGCCAGTCCCAACCAATAAAGACTCCGCCGTCCTCCTCTCGGCCCAGGTCAAACGCTTTCTCATACTCATATTTCTCGTCATAACCCGCGAACCAATCACCGGCGGAATGACAAGCATTGAACTCAACTATGTTCCACGGGTAGGAGTCGGTTCCGTAATCAGTGAACGCGTTAACCCTTACCCCCGGGGGCCGCGTGTCCCAGTTGTTGACGTAGGTGACCTTCGGGCCATCAGCAAAATAGAAGAACGTCCGATAGACACCGTCCTGCACAGGTACTGGGGCTGTTGTTGTCCCCGATCGTTCCGTGCCCAATGAAGAAGAAGTTGTAAAAGCAGCGCGTCGGCGTGGGGAACCCGGGCAGTCTGGCCGCCCAGCCAATAGTCAAGACCTCTCTTCGCGTGGTCGTTGGAATTTGAATTCGGGTTCGGAATGCGTGTAACCCAGAACGGGTCCAGCAGCACGGTGCACGGGACACTCCGCTCGTTGCACGCTTCTATAACGTCAGTCATCTCTTCCACGGCGTCCTCCTGGTCCCATTCGTCCGCGCCGTTGACAACACCGCAAATGAGCATATAAGCGCCTATCGCGTAGCTGACGCCGATATAGGTGTCCGTCGGCGATACAGCGCCGCCGCTGCTGACCACGCCCGGGCTGATGGACAGGTCGTAGATACCGGGGGCGGCGGCCGAGTCGCTCCAGGTTATGGTGGCCGTGCCCGGCCCCGTGCCGCTCGACTGCGCGACTACCGAGATGTCCGAACATCTGTAGATGGTTATCTGCCAATCCGTCGAAGGATTGATTCTGGCCGAGAGACTCACCGGCTGGCTGGTCGAGTCGTCGAGGAAAAGTTCAGTCTCGTTGATGCTGATCTCCGAAACGTCATTATACACATTAAGCAATACGTCATTGCTCCTCGTCTCCGCACCCTGGGGATCCACGGCCACAGCGGTGATCTCATGTTGCCCGTTCGGTAACTGGTTGGAGTTAATCGTCGTATCTCCCGTATCGTCACTGGGGTAGAAGCCGCAGAAGAACTGGCCATCAACGAGCAGTTCCGTCTTAGCCGTTCCCCCACCGCCGGCCGGCAGTACAGTTCCTGGCAGGCGATCGACAGCGGGACGAAACCACTGACGGAAGCGTCGTTCGATGGAGACGTAATCGGCAGCGTCGGGTCCGTCGGATCGCCAAACTGGACGTAAGCATTTCCAACCACGCCGCCGGATGTCGCCGAGACTGTTGCCATAACGTGATCGGTGCTCGAAATGAGAATCGCAGTCGCTTCCCCCACGTTATTTGTGACGCTTTGCGCCGGATAGATTGTTCCATCGGTTCTCGTCCATGTCACGGTGGCGTTGGGCACGGGGTCTCCGCTTGAGTCGAGCACGAAAGCGTACACCGTTGTATCACTCACTCCATCCGCCGGTATGAGGGTTTCCTCGGGAATCATCTCGACCACCGCCGCCGAATCGGCCCAGTTTTCATAAGCCCCCATGTCCGTCGTGCCGTCCGGGCCCGGTCTGGGATTTCCGACTATGTCTTGATACAGGAGCCAGGGAATCCCGAAGAAATCAGTCGTGCCAGCTCCGTGAAGAGGGGGACCGGCCGGACCCGTCGAACGTTCCGCTCTCACACCGGCTTACCCCGTTTCCAGCACGCCTTCACCGCTCGTGTAAACTCGCTATCGTAATCCCAGTCTATGCCGCGGAAACATACGCTGCCGCCGTTCTCCAGGACTAGCTGCAAGGCGTCGTCACGCGGCCCCATACGTAGCGTCGTCGGGTCAAGTTTCCTCAATGCGGCCCAAATCGCCCTTGTGTCTTTGGTGTCGTCAAGCCAGCGGGTGCGGCACAGCGACCATCGACTCTCACGCATAGTTATCCGGACCCTCTTGATGTCCGACGCACTATGCGCCAGGGCGTTAGCTTCGTACAGTTGCTCCCGCCATCCTGCGGTCACTTTTCTAGGATCGGGCCCTGGCACCCTGGGAAAGATTACCGTCGCTATGACAAACAGGGCGAGGATGACTGCAATTATGCCGATCACCCAATCTTTCATCTTCTCACCACCACTCTAGCCATGTGATCCAACTCGACAAGTCATCATCAACCACGAGCCAGTTCGACATCATACCCAGGGCCGGGTTATAAGCAACCGCCTGGCCCACGGTGTAATCCTCGCCCAGCAAGCACCAGAAATCCTGAGTCCAGCCTTGTCCATTATACGAATTCGGCACCGACGAGGCGACGTAAGTCCGGCTCCATCCGACGAACACACCGCCATTCACATCGCGATTCCCCAGCCCGAAGGCCTCAACGTAGTCCGGTTCGTTGCTAAAGACAGGGCCCACGAAGGGAACCCAATTGCTGTTACCGGCGCTCCAACAGGCATTGATCTCGACTATGTTCCACGGATATGCGCCCAAGCCGTACGGGTCCGTATAGTCCGTAAACGCGGGATCCCTTGCAGGGTAGCCCTCCCACTTATTCGAGTAATAGACCCCGCAGCCATCCGCAAACGCTAAGCAGGTTCGATAGGCGCCGTCAAGACAGGGATCTATACTCCCGTGTGTATTGAGGAACAGATCGCGAAAATGGGTCGTTTGGACCGGGCACCCTTCTATAAGGCGCCCGCCCAGCCAGTAGTCCATCCCCCTGTGTATAGTGCCCGTAATCGGGTCGGGCCTTATCCATCCGTTCGGGTAAGTCTTCGTGTACCATTGCGGGTCCAAGATCATTGTATACTTGACCGCGCGCTCTAGGCAGGCGTCCGCGACATAGCCCATTTCACTTATCCTGTTGTTGCGGTCCAGTGCTGCATCTTGGCTGTCGGCAAATCCCATAATAAGCATGTCGCTACCTATCGCATAGCTGACGCCGACATAGCAATCAGTCGGGGAGACACCGCCGCCGCTGCTGACCACGCCCGGGCTGATGGACAGGTCGTAGATGCCGGGAGTAGCGCCCGAGCCGGTCCAGCTTATGCTGGCCGTGCCCGGCCCGGTGCCGCTCGACTGCGCGACCACTGAGTTGTCCGAACGGTTGGAGATCGTTATCTGCCAGCTTTCTGACGAGTTGACTTGGGCTGGGAGCGTAACCGGCTGGCTCGTCGAGTCGTCAAGGAACAGCGCTGTCTCGTTGACGCTGATCTCGGAAATATCGTTGTACACGTTAAGCCATACGCCGTTGCTGTACAGTTTCCGATCCCTCGGGGTCGATGGCCACGGCGGTGACCTCGTGTTGCCCGTTGGATAGCTCGTTGGAGTTGACGGTGGTGTCTCCCGTCTCGTCGCTGGCGTGGAACCCGCAGAAGACTTCACCGTCTACGAGCAACTCCGTCTGGACCGTTCCCCCGCCGCCCGCCGGCAGGACATCCCGCCAACTGATCGACAGCGGCACAAACCCGCTGACGGCGGCACCGCTCGATGGAGACGTAATGAGCAGGGTCGGATCCGTCGCATCGCCAAACTGGACGTAGCCCTCCCAACCAGACATCGACCCGAACCAGGGTCGGCAACACAGCCCGAGGCAGGGCGTCGTCACTGATGCGGCCTGCGTCCGCGCGCGCGGGTGCGTTCGTTCGGCGCCTGCCGTTGCTCGCGACAGTAACGCTCCCGCTCCGATCTGATTTCGTTTTTTATAGCGCGGGTAAGCGTGTCATCGTGCTCCGCGTCTATGCCCACGATATTGATTGCTCTGCCGCCACTGAACTCAACGCAGAGGTGGTATCCCGACGGCGAATATCTGGGCGCCAGCGGGTTCACTCTTTTCAGCGCCAGCCACAAGCACCGTACACCCTGTCGATCGGTAATCTCGCACCCTGTCCACCCCTGGAGAACCATAACGCCCCGAATGCGGTCCGCGGTGGGTGCGGCGGCCCTGACCATATCAAGCTGTCGGGGCCACATCGCGCTCGGACTCCATTGGGGAGGAAATTCCACCGGAAAGAATAGGAGAACCGCCAAAAGGAAAACCGCGAGAATTATAAGCCACTGAAGCCGCATGTCTCACTCCTTTAGCCAGGTAGTCTCGCCCGCGTAGTATTCTCCCGCGTCCTCCGTAAGAGTGAACGCCGCCCAGATGAGGGTCACGGGGTTGAGCATGTTGTCTTCGACCATCTCGTTGAACGCGTCGTCCACGTCGAAACCGTCCCCCAGGCAGCTCCAGAAGGCCTGGGTCCAGTTTTGGCCTATGGGTAAGACAAGGTGAACCAGATTAGCGGAGTACGGCACGTAGTTGCCGTTCCAGCCGATATACACGCCCTGGGACCGGTCTGGCGACCACCCGAACGCCCTGTCCCACTCGCTTTGCTCGAAGGCCTCGCCCGATGAACAGCAGTTCACCTCGACGATGTTCATTGGATAGCCACCGAGGTACTGATTGAAGCAAGGGTAACTGGCATCTATCTGCGCCTGGGTAAAGTATATCAGGCGTCCCGTCCTGGGGCTACGAACAGGATTCTTTACCCAGTCGTTGGTAAAGTAAACGAACGTATCCGCAAACTGAAAATCGACCTGACCACTGTTGGGGTCGACCCCTCCATGAGAAGACAGAAACAGATCCGTCGGGTGAGTTCCCAGCCGGTAGGCCATGCCCAGGCGGTTATCCGGGGTGATCTGGCCTGTGGGAGCGGCGTCGGAGTACCATGTGGGATCAAGCGGTACCGGTGCAGTTTAACATACTGGCTTGCGCACGCGGCGGCGACAGCGTTCACTTCCGCGATGATGTTGGCTCGGCTCTGAGGATCCTCTCCTTGCAGGTAACCCATCGCGAGCATGCCGGGCCATCTGCTGAGCGGGGACACCGAGAAGAACAGTTGCCCTGGAACTGTCGCGGTGTCATCCGAGGTGTAGCCCTCTGCCTGAGTGTAGGCCGTCGCCGTGTAGACGCCCGGAGCGGCGTTGCCCGGAGCGGTCCAACTGCACGACGCGGCCCCGGCGTCGCCTTGCGCCGCCGCCACCGTCTGGCCGCTCGGGTCGGCCATTTGCATTACCCATGGCTGATCCGCCTGGCACGAAAGGGTAATCGTGGCCGCCGAGTCTGTCGGGTCGACGAGGGCGTTGGACAGCGCCAGCCCGGACAGGTCGTTGGAGACAGTGACGTTTATCAGGTTGGAGTACATCACATAGCCGAACGCGTCAGTGACGGCGCCTTGCAGCGCGTGCGCTCCGTTCGTGATCTCCTGCGTGTTTATCGTCTCCTGCTCCAAGTCGGTGTCGCCGTAGAGCCCGCAGAATGGACTGCCGTCTACCAGCAGCACCTGGCTTGTGGCCTCGGAGTTAGTGGAGATGGTGACGGACAGGTGCAGAAAACCGCTGACATTTTGGCCGTCGAGGGAGCCGACGAACACGGTCGGGTCCAGGGAATCGCCAAACTGGACATATGCATCTCCGACCACGCTGCCGGATGTCGCCGAAACGGTCGCAATAACGTGATCGGTGCCGGAAGTGAGCATGGCGGTTGCCTCCCCCACGCTATTTGTGACGCATTGCGCCGGGTAGATTGTTCCATCGGTTCTCGTCCACGTCACGGTGGCGTTGGGCACGGGGTCTCCGCTTGAGTCGAGCACGAAGCGTACACGATCGTCTCGCTCAGCCCGTCCGCCGGGAGCGTCTCCCCCGCAACGACATCGATGACCGCTTGAAGATCCGTCCAGTTTTCGTAAGCTCCCATATCCGTCGTGCCGTCCGGCCCTGGCCTCGGGTTGCCGGCTATGTCCTGATACGGCGGCCATGGAATTCCGAAGAAATCGGTCGTGCCGGCTCCGTGAAGGCTCGAACCCGGCGGAAGGATGTAGGGCGGTCCGGA
This sequence comes from uncultured bacterium, assembly GCA_963823885.1. GTDB lineage: Bacteria > Armatimonadota > UBA5829 > UBA5829 > UBA5829 > CAWGNL01. The sequence goes on along the minus strand of CAWGNL010000050.1, from coordinate 1,101 downwards.
GAATTGGGGGTCGACGGACACACAGGTCGAGTCGGGCGTTGCCATGCCCGCCGCGTCGTAATACTCATTCCCGGCGGAATCATTATCATTGTACGCATCGCAATAGCAAAGCGTTCCCGTCGCGCCGTCTATAAATGCCACGCTGTCGCCGTATCCGTCCTCGCCCAGGTCATCGTAGAATATGTTGTTGGCAACAGTAACCCAGATGCCGCCCAGCTCCTCCACATCGTCGATAAGCATGGCGCCTCCGTAGCCGGTCGGCTCGAGGTCCCCAATGGACCCCCATCCGCAAGCGTTGGAGACGAACGTGTTGTTCACAACCGCCAGGTTCGGATCGTCGCCAGCGTAGACGGCGCCGCCACCTGGGTAATAGCCCATATCACATGCGAAAATGTTGTTCGTGACAGCAGAGTCCACGCAGTTCCACATCGAAAGGCCCCCGCCAAGAGCAAACCCCAGCATCTCCACGTCGGCGCTGTCGTAGCTGTCGTTTTCGATCACGTTCGCGTCGACGTCCGCGGTAACGCCCCCGCACAGGATCCCGGCCCCCTCGAAACCGCCCGTGTTGCCGCTGATGGTGTTGTGCGCTATGTCGGCCGTCGCGCCGAGCATGCCGCCAATTCCGAAGCCCTCCACGATAGACAAAACGCCGAAGAAGCCTGTGCCACAATATACGCCCACGCCCGAGTCCCAGTATGAGGGTATGGTGTTCCCGGTTATCGTGTTGCCGGTGATCACCGATGACGGGCAGTAGCTGCACGCGATGCCGGTGGACGCGTTATCGCTGACGGTGTTGTTAGCCACGGTAGCCGTGACGCACGAAAAGTTTAACGCTGGCGGCGCCTGATAGCTAAAGAGTCCCGGGTTTCCGCTGGGGTCCTCTCCGGCACTGGTAATGACGAACCCGTCGAGCGCGGCATTTCCTCCGAGTTCGGCGTCCACGATCGGCCAGGTGATTCCGCCTCCGTTCAGGACGGTCGGGTTGGCCTGCCAGTCGCGCTGCCCCAGCGACGTTTCGGTCCCGGCGAAGCCGCCGTAGAGACTCACAAAAGGCTCGATCTCCACCGGCGACGAGATCATATAAGTTCCCGCGGCAACCCA
>CAWGNL010000049.1:0-21316 GCA_963823885.1 uncultured bacterium | reverse complement strand
ATGTAACGGCGACAGCGTCGCAGTCACTTGCTCGGAATGACATGGACGCCGCGCTGGTACCCGTTCCGCGAAGCCGTTCTTCATACAAGCTGCGCGGTAGGGCTCGTAGAGGCCTAATCCCCTACCAACCCTACTAACCCTATTAACCCTTACCCCAATTATATCAGAAAAGGACGGGCGGTAGATACCGTCCGTCCTCTAAAATAAGTGATCGTGCACCTGCCTCTGACAAGACCGCCCAAGCGCTGCCCTGGCAGTAAACTCCAGCCGGATCACCATGCGGCACATGTGCGAACGTGCTTACCGCTGCTTCCTTCCGGACCTGACGGGGTTCACACGCCGGGCATTGCGCAGGACCCGACTATCAACGCCACTTACCACGTGTTCTACTCAAACGACCAGACCGTCGGCAGGAATTCAACCCCGCTGTAGCGGATTGCGGGTATAGGGCACCGCTAGCTCCCCGTCTAGCACGATCACATCTTCGATGTTTTCGGGATTTCGATCCGGGAGCAGCCGCCGAGTCGCCGCGGACCCGAAATCCCAAAAACATCAGAACTCTTCGACATCGCCACCCCGCAGCGGGAACTCGAATGATTCCACTCCGGAAATCACCTCGATTTGTCGTTCCCGCCGCATAGGGCAAGTCCCTTCCCCAATTCAAAATTCAAAATTTTAGAATTAAGAATTTCTACGCTTTTCCCCAGACTTCGCTGGGGAAAAGTGGCCACCTTACGGTGGCAGTTGACCAGGGCAGGCGGTCGGGTTTTTCGCTTTTCGGTTGTTAAGGGATGATTTGGAGGGGGCGGAGATTTCCACCCCCATCCCTTGAACAACACCTGAGTCGGCGCTCGGGAGAGCCTCCCAGCGTTGCCCTACCCTCCGCCCAGGCAAAGCAAGTATAGCTCACCGGCCATCCCTTAACAACCATAAAGCGGAAAACCCAAAGGCGGTGCGCCGTCGAATCCGCCTTAGCGACAACAAATTGTTTCTAGGAGCGCGCTAAGGGGCTATACAAGGTCTTCCCGGTTGATTATAAACTCTTTCTTGATTGTCTTAACGCCCGGAATGAACTTTAGGTCCAGGTAATTCTTATCCGTCAGGGCCTCACCCTTCCAGCCGATCCTGTCCTGCACATAGTCGGGACAGCCCGGTTCTATGGGAGTCAGCCAGATCGTGAGTTTGTATTTCTTTGCCTTGAACGGATAGAACTCCGCATTCTTGCTCAGGTCGATCCTGTCGGAGAAGCTGCCCCCGGAAACGTAGATGCTGTCCCACACCACCATCCGATCAGTGTCGATCCTCCAATCGAAGTTGTCCAGCGACGGCATCTCATAATCGTAATCGACCAGCCTCCAGTTGATCCGGCAGCCGTCGCGCCACATCTTCTTTGCTTCGGCTTTGGCGTTTATGTTGTCCTGATACCAGTGAGTAAACGGCTCCGAGCCCAGACCCTTGTACTCGGATGCGGGACCAGGTTGATCTTTCCGGATATCTGGAGTATTCTCGATTTTACCCGCTTCCACGACACCTGGAAACCCGTGTCCAGCGGCTTGAGGGCGTCTCGAGGCGGATTGTGGGTGGCCACGCGCTCACGGTAATCCTTGTCGGCTGCCTCGGTCGAACGCGCCCAGTCCCGATTATAACGATTGCGGTTCATAAGACCATTGGCAAGATCCAGGCCCTTCTTGTAGGCATCCATGTCGCCGTAGCGCCAGGCAATGCGCAAGTAGAGCAGAGCGAGGTTGCGGTCGCAGAGGTCCCGCGAACTCGTATCCACATACACGTTCTTGCGGTTGTGTTGGGAAAGCATTATGTCGACTTGCTTGCGGCACGCATACCACTGCGCGATAGCTTCCTTGAACATGCCCAGCTTCTCATATTGATGAGCGAGCATCCGGTCCACAAACTCGGGGCGCTCGATGTCAAGTCCGGTATTCGCGTCGACCGCGGGCTTGGTCGAAGCCAACTTCAGATACTTCAGGCCCTCGGCGTAGTTCATGAGCTTCTTGTTATAATGACTCCAGGCAAGGTCGAAGTAAAGATCGTAGACGTCGGGATTGTTCCTGATCCCTTCTTTCAAGAGACCGATCGAAGCCGGAATGTAGCGCTTATCCGACATCTGCGCATCGTCGACGAAGTTATAGTCCAGGTGCCAGGCGCCCGTTGTGTAGACATCGATCTGGTGCGGGTCGAGCCACGTCACCAGACGCACGACCGGGACTATCGCCTGATACTGCCCCGAGTGGAAGAACTCGTCCGCCCGCACCCAGAGCATCCCGGCGATCACTTCCTTGCAGCCGGTGAGCGAGGCCACGATAAATTGCCCGGGAAGCTGCACCATCAGTTCGCTGCTGTTCCCCCCACCCGAGGAAGCATTGTTGAGCTTGGCGCTCATAGGATCGACGCGGTGCTGCGCAAAGCCCATGCCGACCATGAGGACCACCAGGATGATAACGAGGCCTCGGGATTTTCCATCGCGCATGGCTACACTTCCTTCTTGTTGAAGATAATCACGGCCACAGTCATCATAATCAGAGCGTAGAGCAGACCATAAAGAGTTACTGACGCGGTATAGTGCGCCAGGCTGATCATTTGCACGCTCTCGGGGTGCAGCAGGGCGTTCGGCTTGTTGAAAGCATCGAAGTTGGGCAGAGTGTAGTGTATGACGGTATACAGCGTCTTGAGGAAACCGCCCGCGCTGTCCGATTTCATGAATGTCTCGGTCAGCGGCGCCATGCAGCCGAGCGCGTAAACGCAGGCGCCCATAAAGAAGTTGACCGTGGGAGTCAGGAAAATCGAAAACAGCACCGCCACCGACTGCAATACCATTACCTGCCCGTAAATCAGGACCACCGCCCAGAGCATGTTCCAGTCGAACAAGCCCATAGAGTGGGCCGCGGCGGCGGCGCCCTTCACGTCGCTCAGGTTCTCGCCGACGCCCGTACCGGCGCCCCACGCTTTTGCCGCCACCACCAGGATGAACACCAGGCCCATCAAGCCGATGTTGATCGCGAGAGTGAGCACGGCGCCCAGGAACTTGCCGATTATAAACTCGTAGCGGTTCACAGGTTTAGCGAGTATAGTGTAGATAGTCCGCCGCTCGATCTCCTGGGGGATCAGCATAACGCCCATTATCAGGCTTATGAAGAAACCACCCAGCGACATCAGCCCCAAGCCGAATGCCTTGACCATCATAATGTCCGTGGAAGCACCCCCGCGTGTGGAGAACGAAAGCGTCTTCGAGAACGAAAGCGATATAAAGATCAGGCCGATCGCAACCACAAGAAAGATTTGCAGCACCTTCTTGCGCATCGCGTCGCCCACGGTTGTCTTGGCTATTGACCAGATAATCATTTGTGCACCTCCCTTACCAGGTCGACAAAGAGGTCTTCGAGAGATTGCCTCCGCGGCACGACCGAAACCAGCCTCGACTTGCCTCGCGCGGTGTCCAGCACCCGGCTTACAGCTTCCTCGCTGTCCGCGACGATGCGCATCTCGGTGCCGCTGGATGTGACGCTGGCGGCAAGCGGCTCGAGCTGCGTTTCCAGGCCGGCCTCGGGGCTTGCCAGGACAATTACTGTGCGGCCTTCGAGGAGCAGGTCTTCGAGCGTTCCGATCCTGCACGAGTTTCCCACGATTGATGATCGCGACACGGTCGCAGACGCTCTCAACGTCCGAAAGCTGGTGAGAACTCAGGAAGACGGTCTTGCCCTGCGCGCGCAGCGCGCAGATCATTTCGGTGATGTCCTTGTGCGCGATGGGGTCCAGACCGGATGTCGGCTCGTCGAAGAAGAGGAGGTCCGGCTCGTTGATGAGCGATTGGGCGATCCCGATTCTCTGAAGCATGCCCTTGGAGTAGTTTCGCAGCGACCGCCGCGCGTCCCGCGCAAGGCCCACTCGGTCGAGGAGTTCGGCGATCTTCGCCTTGCGGCTCTTCGCGTCCATTCGGAAGAGTTTACAGTAGAAGTCCAGCACTTCGACGGCGGTCATGTGCTCGTAGAAATAGGGACTTTCGGGAAGATAACTGATTCGGCGTTTGACTTCGATGTCGCCCGCCGGCTTGCCAAGCACGTGGGCTGTTCCTCTGGTGGGGAACAACAGGCCCAGCAGCGTTTTGATGGTGGTCGTCTTGCCTGCTCCATTGGGGCCGATGAATCCGAAGATTTCGCCCTGCTGGACCTGGAAGCTGAGAGTCGTCCACCGCTGTCACGGTTTCTCCCAGGGCGCCCTTATAAATCTTGGTGAGCCCCTGAACATTTATGGCTTCTGCCACGCTCATACCCCCATGAACTTAGGAATTAGGAACTTGGAACTAGGAACTTGGGATCGGGGAATCAGGGTGAGGGGGTCCCTTTCTTCCTAAATCCTAGTTCCTAGTTCCAAGTTCCTACGCTTTTCCCCAGACTTCGCTGGGGAAAAGTGGCCACCTTACGGTGGCAGTTGACCAAGGCAGGCGGTCGGGTTTTTCGCTTTTCGGTTGTTAAGGGATGATTTGGAGGGGGCGGAGATTTCCACCCCCATCCCTTGAACAACACCTGAGTCGGCGCTCGGGAGAGCTCCCCAGCGTTGCCCTACCCTCCGCCCAGGCAAAGCAAGTATAGCTCATCGGCCATCCCTTAACAACCATAAAGCGGAAAACCCAAAGGCGGTGCGCCGTCGAATCCGCCTTAGCGACAACAAATTGTTTATAGGAGCGCGCTAAGCGCCTAATACGCACCAGTATAGCTCAACGCCAGCGCGGTGTCAACGCGAGGTCCCCCGCGCCGGTTCAGCTATTCACTATACGACCAGAGACCCCGGCAAGTTCCGGGGCGGGAGGGGAGGCGGAGCCACGGGGATTTGGCTTCGTTTCGTGAAAAAGGTTTTTGTCGGACCTGTTGGTGAGCGCGGCAGGCTGGTGGATAGGTACCTTGCGACTGCCAGACATACAGATACGCCGCCGGAACGAGCCAGCAATCGTTTTTCGGTGTTTCGGGATTTGAGAAGCGGGCACAACCGTTCGAGTAGGGCACGAACATCTCACTCGCTTCGGAAATCCCGAAACGAAGCGGCCTTTCGCTACAGCATCAAATGTTCCAGGTCTAGCCAACTGGCTCCCCTATGTCACAGCCTTGGCCCGGCGTGGTGTTCCCTGCGCATCACCTCACCTCGTTTCGGGATTTCCGGAGCGGACGGTGAATGCGCATCCTCGTCATCACGCCGTGCCCGCTCCTCAAATCCCGAAACACCGAAAAGCCTGCGGAATATCCGTATTCAGGTAGTCGGTGTTTCGGGAACTTGTTCCCGAAACGGACTCCCTCACTTCGAAGCATCAAAGGCTGCGCGTCAGGCCCAACCCTTTCGCCACGCTCACAGAAACGCCGAAAACGTTCAGGTTACGCAGTAGTAGCTTGCCCCTATATCGATGTTCTTCCATCTTACGGTGTCATATTAGCCGCACTTGCCGGCTGTTCCTACCCGGCATGGCACTTGTTCGTTTCGGGAACTTGTTCCCGAAACACCGAAGAGGCGAACCCGCGCGACTCACTTGATCGGCGTCAGGAGAAACGCGCGGGTGCGGCCTTTGAAGTCGCCGTCACCAACTATTTGGCCGGCGGCGTTGATGCCGCATGCTTCGCGCAGGACCCAGCCCGACCCGGCCGGAATGAGGCTGTTCAGGTCGACCATTTTCCCATCCTGCCAAAGGAATGCGTGGACCTGTGCTGCTCGCGGGGTCGGCTCCAACAAGGTCGGACGTGCCGACAACCTGCCCCTTGATGTTCGGTGTTTCGGGAACTTGTTCCCGAAACGAACTACCTCACCTCAAAGCGTCAAAGGCTGCACATCAAGCCAACTCTCGCCACAAAATCAAAGGCCACATTTCCAGGCCGACCGGTTCTCCGAGTTCGCGGAACGAATGCTCCAGTCTCAACCGGTTTCCGACCGACGGGATTGGCGTGGGCGTAGCCGATCTTGGCATATCCCGGCCCCTATGCCGACGTTCATCCATTTCATCGTATTTCACAACCTTGGCTCGGCTCGGTGCTCCCTGTGCGGTACGTCGCCTCGTTTCGGGATTTCCGGAGCGGGACGGTAAGCACGCATCCTCATCGTCACGCCGTGGCCGCTCCTCAAATCCCGAAACACCAGATCTCACGGGACGGGCACGGGTCTGCCGTGGCCGCCCGACGGCCGCATCTTGCGTGGTTCTACTCCCTTGGCTCTGAATATGGCATAGACGATTTTTCCCAGGTCGTCCGACCGCAGGAACGACGATACTACCGGCGCTCGGGCAGGATCGAAGCGACCCTGGAGGGAAACGTTTTCGACGCCGCACAGATCTATTTCATCGGTCATGGTTCCATCGTCCCAGCCTCCTCTTACGGCTTTCAGGTTCTTTAAGCTGCGCATGAGAGCATTAATGTACGCTATGTCTTTGGGTAGTCTTAAGTCTATAGACGAATGATGTCTACAGAGCGAACCATGCTGGTACACGTCAAGGTTCAGCCCCACCGCATCTACCTTTTTCATTCGTCCGATGGTACTGACGGTACTCCGCATGTATTCCATGCTCGCTTCATTAAGGGCGTCGTTAGTGAACATGGGCACGGGTTTGCCGTGCCCGCCCCTTCGCCAAGCTTTGCGCGGGTCTACTCCCTTGGCTCTCAGTGTGGCGTAGACGATTTTTCCCAGGTCATCCGACCGCAGGAACGAAGACACCACCGGCGCGCGGGCGGGATCAAACCGGACCCGCAGATCGGCGCCTCCGTCGACCACTATTTCATCGGTTGCGGTCTTATCGTCCAGTTCTCCTCTTACCACCTTCATGTGCTTTAAGCTGCGCATGAGCGCATCGATATACGCGCTGTCTTTCGGTGCCGTCAGTTCTACGGACGGACCCCTGTAGGGGTGTACCAGCAGGATCGTATCGACCTGTCTCATTCCCGTGATGGTACTGAGCTTCGCTCGCTGGTACCACATCTCCTCATTGATGGCGAATGTGTTGTGCCTATAGGCGGTGATCCAGGCGGGAAACCATGTCATGTCTGAGACGACCGCAAACACCAAAAGAATACCGATCGCAATGCCAAGCCATTTCATTTCTATCTCCTTTAGCGATAGAGTGTGGTCTGGAGACAATCACCATAGATGTACAGATATTCCGCCTGGGTGCCGCCGTACGACTCGGTGGCTAACTGCGCGGCTTCCTGTACGTTCCACCCTATACCGAGATCCATCCAGAAATTCTCCGACCATTGTGTTCCACCGATGGGCGGGTCGGGGTAGAAGTCGTGGCACCAGCCTACGTACGCTTGGGCGGTCAGCGAGCCGTTTCCGAAGAAAGCCTGCGGAATATCCGTATTCAGGTAGTTGTGGTCAATCTCCCCACCTGAGTAGCACGTATTCAACTGCACGATTCTGTATTGGCTGGGGTTTATACCGATGTCGGAGAACGCGGCATGCAGGATACCTTGAATTCCGGTGTTTCGGGAACCTGTTCCCGAAACGGACTCCCTCACTTCGAAGCATCAAAGGCTGCGCGTCAGGCCGAACCCTTTCGCCACGCTCACAGAAACGCCGAAAACGTTCAGGTTACGCAGTAGTAGCTTGCCCCTATATCGATGTTCTTCCATCTTACGGTGTCATATTAGTCGCACTTGCCGGCTGTTCCTACCCGGCATGGCACTTGTTCGTTTCGGGAACTTGTTCCCGAAACGAACTACCTCACCTCAAAGCGTCAAAGGCTGCACATCAAGCCAACTCTCGCCACAAAATCAAAGGCCACATTTCCAGGCCGACCGGTTCTCCGAGTTCGCGGAACGAATGCTCCAGTCTCAACCGGTTTCCGACCGACGGGATTGGCGTGGGCGTAGCCGATCTTGGCATATCCCGGCCCCTATGCCGACGTTCATCCATTTCATCGTATTTCACAACCTTGGCTCGGCTCGGTGCTCCCTGTGCGGTACGTCGCCTCGTTTCGGGATTTCCGGAGCGGACGGTAAGCACGCATCCTCATCGTCACGCCGTGGCCGCTCCTCAAATCCCGAAACACCAGATCTCACGGGACGGGCACGGGTCTGCCGTGGCCGCCCGACGGCCGCATCTTGCGTGGTTCTACTCCCTTGGCTCTGAATATGGCATAGACGATTTTTCCCAGGTCGTCCGACCGCAGGAACGACGATACTACCGGCGCTCGGGCAGGATCGAAGCGACCCTGGAGGGAAACGTTTTCGACGCCGCACAGATCTATTTCATCGGTCATGGTTTCATCGTCCCAGCCTCCTCTTACGGCTTTCAGGTTCTTTAAGCTGCGCATGAGAGCATTAATGTACGCTATGTCTTTGGGTAGTCTTAAGTCTATAGACGAATGATGTCTACAGAGCGAACCATGCTTGTACACGTCAAGGTTCAGCCCCACCGCATCTACCTTTTTCATTCGTCCGATGGTACTGACGGTACTCCGCATGTATTCCATGCTCGCTTCATTAAGGGCGTCGTTAGTGAACATGGGCACGGGTTTGCCGTGCCCGCCCCTTCGCCAAGCTTTGCGCGGGTCTACTCCCTTGGCTCTCAGTGTGGCGTAGACGATTTTTCCCAGGTCATCCGACCGCAGGAACGAAGACACCACCGGCGCGCGGGCGGGATCAAACCGGACCCGCAGATCGGCGCCTCCGTCGACCACTATTTCATCGGTTGCGGTCTTATCGTCCAGTTCTCCTCTTACCACCTTCATGTGCTTTAAGCTGCGCATGAGCGCATCGATATACGCGCTGTCTTTCGGTGCCGTCAGTTCTACGGACGGACCCCTGTAGGGGTGTACCAGCAGGATCGTATCGACCTGTCTCATTCCCGTGATGGTACTGAGCTTCGCTCGCTGGTACCACATCTCCTCATTGATGGCGAATGTGTTGTGCCTATAGGCGGTGATCCAGGCGGGAAACCATGTCATGTCTGAGACGACCGCAAACACCAAAAGAATACCGATCGCAATGCCAAGCCATTTCATTTCTATCTCCTTTAGCGATAGAGTGTGGTCTGGAGACAATCACCATAGATGTACAGATATTCCGCCTGGGTGCCGCCGTACGACTCGGTGGCTAACTGCGCGGCTTCCTGTACGTTCCACCCTATACCGAGATCCATCCAGAAATTCTCCGACCATTGTGTTCCACCGATGGGCGGGTCGGGGTAGAAGTCGTGGCACCAGCCTACGTACGCTTGGGCGGTCAGCGAGCCGTTTCCGAAGAAAGCCTGCGGAATATCCGTATTCAGGTAGTTGTGGTCAATCTCCCCACCTGAGTAGCACGTATTCAACTGCACGATTCTGTATTGGCTGGGGTTTATACCGATGTCGGAGAACGCGGCATGCAGGTACCTTGAATTCCGGTGTTTCGGGAACCTGTTCCCGAAACGGACTCCCTCACTTCGAAGCATCAAAGGCTGCGCGTCAGGCCGAACCCTTTCGCCACGCTCACAGAAACGCCGAAAACGTTCAGGTTACGCAGTAGTAGCTTGCCCCTATATCGATGTTCTTCCATCTTACGGTGTCATATTAGTCGCACTTGCCAGGCTGTTCCTACCCGGCATGGCACTTGTTCGTTTCGGGAACAAGTTCCCGAAACACCGACATTTCCTCCCATCTCGGCATCCACGACGGGATATGTCATGCCGCCACCATCCAGGATCGTTTGGTTCGTTTCGGTGTTTCGGGATTTGAGAAGCGGGCACAACCGTTCGAGTAGGGCACGAACATCTCACTCGCTTCGGAAATCCCGAAACGAAGCGGCCTTTCGCTACAGCATCAAATGTTCCAGGTCTAGCCAACTGGCTCCCCTATGTCACAGCCTTGGCCCGGCGTGGTGTTCCCTGCGCATCACCTCGCCTCGTTTCGGGATTTCCGGAGCGGACGGTGAATGCGCATCCTCGTCATCACGCCGTGCCCGCTCCTCAAATCCCGAAACACCGAAGAAATCAGCCGTGCCGGCTTCCATGAGCAGGCATTCATTGCCGGATTGCGGTGTAAATCTCACGGGACCGGCACGAGCTTGCCGTCGTCGCCGATTCGCCACATCCGACGCATCTTTATTCGTTTCGCTCGGAATATGCCATAGACGACCCTTCCCAGGTCGTCCGACCGCAGGAACGAAGACACCACCGGCGCTCGGGCAGGATCGAAGCGAACCCGCAGATGCACTAACCCGTCGCCCGACACAACCACCTCATCGGTCGTGGTCCTGTCGTCCAATTTTCCTCTCACCAACCGCATATGCTTTAAGCTGTGCATGAGAGCGTTGATATATGCGCTGTCTTTGGGCGCTGTGAGTTCTACGTAGGGATCCTTATAGGAGTCGAGTACTAGCAGGATCGTATCGACTCGTTTCATTCGCCTGATCGTGTCCAGGTTCACCCGCAGGTAGCCCATCTCCTCGTTAAGCCCAAGCTCGTTGTACCTACGGGCGGCGATCCAGGCGGGAAACCATGTCATGTCAGAGACGATGGCAAATGCCAAAAGAACAGCGATCGCGATGCCAACCCACTTCATTTCCATCTCCTTTAGCGATAGAGTGTGGTCTGGAGACAATCACCATAGATGTACAGATATTCCGCCTGGGTGCCGCCGTACGACTCGGTGGCTAACTGCGCGGCTTCCTGTACGTTCCACCCTATACCGAGATCCATCCAGAAATTCTCCGACCATTGTGTTCCACCGATGGGCGGGTCGGGGTAGAAGTCGTGGCACCAGCCTACGTACGCTTGGGCGGTCAGCAAGCCGTTTCCGAAGAAAGCCTGCGGAATATCCGTATTCAGGTAGTTGTGGTTCGGTGTTTCGGGAACTTGTTCCCGAAACGAACTACCTCACCTCAAAGCGTCAAAGGCTGCACATCAAGCCAACTCTCGCCACAAAATCAAAGGCCACATTTCCAGGCCGACCGGTTCTCCGAGTTCGCGGAACGAATGCTCCAGTATCAACCGGTTTCCGACCGACGGGATTGGCGTGGGCGTAGCCGATCTTGGCATATCCCGGCCCCTATGCCGACGTTCATCCATTTCATCGTATTTCACAACCTTGGCTCGGCTCGGTGCTCCCTGTGCGGTACGTCGCCTCGTTTCGGGATTTCCGGAGCGGACGGTAAGCACGCATCCTCATCGTCACGCCGTGGCCGCTCCTCAAATCCCGAAACACCAAAAATCGTTTTTCGGTGTTTCGGGATTTGAGAAGCGGGCACAACCGTTCGAGTAGGGCACGAACATCTCACTCGCTTCGGAAATCCCGAAACGAAGCGGCCTTTCGCTACAGCATCAAATGTTCCAGGTCTAGCCAACTGGCTCCCCTATGTCACAGCCTTGGCCCGGCGTGGTGTTCCCTGCGCATCACCTCACCTCGTTTCGGGATTTCCGGAGCGGACGGTGAATGCGCATCCTCGTCATCACGCCGTGCCCGCTCCTCAAATCCCGAAACACCGAAATACCAAATCATCCCCTGCGCTTCATTGTTAAATGTCACGGCCTCGCCGCCCTCAGCGAAGTTCTCGTAGAAGATGTTGTTCACGATGAGGGTCGGCTCATCGTACTCGCCGAATTCCATCCAGTAGGGCGGCAGATCGATAAGGACCGCCCCTCCGTAGCCCACGCTTTGGAAATCCGCATAGTCCAGGGGTCCCGATCCGGTCCCGTTGTAAGCGAAAGTGTTGTTCGCGATGCAAAGACCCACGTTCCCGTTGGCGTAAATGCCGCCCCCGCCCTGCCCCTGCGTGATCGGCTGCTCCGCGCTGGCATTAGTGGAATTGTAGGCGAAAATGTTGTTCGTGACGGACGAGTCGAAGGTTTCCCATATCGCCAGACCGCCACCGTAGGTCCCGCTGGCTGAGTCAGCCGGAGCGCAAAAGTTGTACTCGATGAGGTTCGAGTCGACATTCGCCGTTAAGCCTTGGCAATAGATTCCGCCGCCCGCGGCGCCGCCGGAGTTTCCACTGATCGTGTTGTGCGATATATTGACAGTCTCCCCGATGCCGTACAGGGCCCCATAGCAATAAATGCCGCCACCCGAGTCGACCGTCGGCGCGCTGTTTTGGGCAATGGCGTTGTCCTCGATGGTGACCAGGGAACAGCAGGAACAGACAATGCCACTGGATAGATTGTTGCTGATCGAGGCGTTTGCTATGGTAGCCGCGGTGAATGAAAAAGCCATGCTGAACCCGCCGGCCGCCGCATCCGTGACCGTAAACCCGTCCAGCACGACGCTGCCCCCCACCTTGGCGTACAGGATCGGCCATGTCAGGTAGCAACCATCCAGGATTGTCTGGTTTGCCTGCCAATTACGCTGGGAGAGCGAGCTCTCATTCCCGGCGAAACCGCCGTAGAGGCTGATAAATGGGCCCAGCTCCACAGGCCACAAAATGGCGTACGTTCCCCCGGCGATCCAGACTTCACCCCCGCCAGCGTTCCACGCGAGATCGACGCCTCTTTGCACGGTCGCTACGGCGCTGGCCCAACTCGTGCCGGCGCTGCTGTCGCAGCCGGCGGTATCGACGTAGATCGTGATCGGCGGGCCTACGGTGGGATTCGTTCCGCCGGACTCTTCCGCGCCGATATCCGCGCAAGAGTCGATCTCGCGCGGGTTCCCGTCGATGTCCCACTCTGTCACTACTGCCCCGGTTGCGCCCGCCGCGCGGCAGGGAGAAGTCGGTGCTATGTGCCAGTCGCCCCATTGGACGTTCGGGATCTGCGGATCCTCCTGAATGTCACCCGCTGGAAACTGCGGAAAGCCGTAATAATCGTATCCGCCGCCAATCTCGAAGGCGAGGTCCAAATCGGGCAGGTACTGGTCATTTTCGGTGTTTCGGGAACCTGTTCCCGAAACGGACTCCCTCACTTCGAAGCATCAAAGGCTGCGCGTCAGGCCGAACCCTTTCGCCACGCTCACAGAAACGCCGAAAACGTTCAGGTTACGCAGTAGTAGCTTGCCCCTATATCGATGTTCTTCCATCTTACGGTGTCATATTAGTCGCACTTGCCGGCTGTTCCTACCCGGCATGGCACTTGTTTGTTTCGGGAACAAGTTCCCGAAACACCGAAGCATCAAAGGCTGCGCGTCAGGCCGAACCCTTTCGCCACGCTCACAGAAACGCCGAAAACGTTCAGGTTACGCAGTAGTAGCTTGCCCCTATATCGATGTTCTTCCATCTTACGGTGTCATATTAGTCGCACTTACCAGCTATTCCTTACCGGGCATGGCACTTGTTCGTTTCGGGAACAGTTTCCCGAAACACCGAAATGGTGCGTTTCCTGGGATCGGATCGTTCTCTTTCGGACCGTTTGGCGAGTCGCTCCAGTGGTGGCTGAACAGCCAGTACTGCTGTCACAGGCCTCAATCTGGACGAACGTCGGTGTTTCGGGATTTGAGAAGCGGGCACAACCGTTCGAGTAGGGCACGAACATCTCACTCGCTTCGGAAATCCCGAAACGAAGCGGCCTTTCGCTACAGCATCAAATGTTCCAGGTCTAGCCAACTGGCTCCCCTATGTCACAGCCTTGGCCCGGCGTGGTGTTCCCTGCGCATCACCTCGCCTCGTTTCGGGATTTCCGGAGCGGACGGTGAATGCGCATCCTCGTCATCACGCCGTGCCCGCTCCTCAAATCCCGAAACACCGAAAGGCTGCACATCAAGCCAACTCTCGCCACAAAATCAAAGGCCACATTTCCAGGCCGACCGGTTCTCCGAGTTCGCGGAACGAATGCTCCAGTCTCAACCGGTTTCCGACCGACGGGATTGGCGTGGGCGTAGCCGATCTTGGCATATCCCGGCCCCTATGCCGACGTTCATCCATTTCATCGTATTTCACAACCTTGGCTCGGCTCGGTGCTCCCTGTGCGGTACGTCGCCTCGTTTCGGGATTTCCGGAGCGGACGGTAAGCACGCATCCTCATCGTCACGCCGTGGCCGCTCCTCAAATCCCGAAACACCAAACACCGGCACCCCAGCCGCGGATTTCCCCGACCGGATTACGTGACCCCTGTGGGCTGCTGCACTTCAGGGCGCAGTCTGCCTGCCCGCCGCCTTCTGCGCACGGTAACGCCAGCTGTGACCAGGCACAGGAGAGCGATCACCGCGACCGAAACCGGCGTATAGCCTCCCGCCCGGTCCAGGCCTGTTGCCAAGATCCCAACGAGCAGGGGCAGCACGCTCAGCGACAGCAGGGCGCTCAGGATCCACGCGGCCGCCCGGCGTCTGCCGCCCGGGGTCACCAGCACGCCGAGGCAGACGAGAAAGGCGATATTTACTGTTCGCGGGAACCAGAACAGCCGAGTAATCACATATAGAACCGCCCCCCCCATATTCTCCAGAAGGGGGCGCCATTACGGCTTCGGGCTTAAACAGTCCGTCCGTTGGAGCCTGGGCGGGGTAAAGATCTTTCTTCATCTGCCCAGCACCCAAGTCGGCGCTCAGCTTAGTCAGAAGCGCACCGTCCCATACGTAAGGCGCGCAGGGCATACCCATGCCCGCTCTCTCGCGCGCCCGTCACGCACAGCGTGCGCAGACCAGGCGCTACCACCATGCGATGGCTTGCGACGACGTAGAGCAGCAGCCTTGTACGCCCGGGATTGGCACGCGATATGCGCAGCGGGTAGACCGGTCGGTCAGTGCGAAAGTGGAGCAAAAGCGGCTCTAGTGTGCCCTCGTCCAGTTTGCGTGCGCTGCTACCATGCTCGGATGTGCTGATTCTGGCCGCTGTGAAGACCCACCCCCTACGGACATAGTCAGAGAGGATAGGAACTGCTTTGTTCGCAACCATATAGCGGTGGGTTCGCAGCCACAGCAGCAAGTCCCCGGCGTCGCGAGCGTGGAGCACAACGACGTCGTATATGCCGACCGTCCTTTGGTCCACCACCTCGACCGCTGTCCTGGGCCCGCAGGTCTCGGCTGACCTGGCGCGGAAGAAGAACGTGTTACCGTTCGGTCCACAGGGATCCAGCCAGTACTTAATCAGAGGCGCCGTGACTTCGTGCAGAGTGTGAAAAACTGGGAAATCGCACCGCAACACCTGGGGTACCGACGGCGTCGGTATCAACCACACGAAGTCCGACGCGCGTCCCTTGTAGCCCACCTGAATGAAGAGGTTCTCCTCTCCACCGTAGTAGATCAACAAGGCTTTCTGATCGGGCTCGTAGATGTCGCTGTACTGACTGGTCGGATCAATTCGCGGAACATAGCAGCCGTCAGCGCACGCGCAGGTCGCGAGGGCCGCGCTGGTCAACAAAGCGAGCACTAATCGTGTCATCAAAGCATCACCTCCACATCGCGTCACGTTAGCCTGCAGGCTGGGGCTGCCAACGGCCAGACCAGGAGACACATAGCGGCGACCGCTGCCGCAGATGGGGCTCGGCTAACTCTCATCATGGAAACTCCCTATTACCAGGTAAGCGTGGTCCCATCCTGCCCGCCGTAGAGGTACAGGTAAGTGGCCATCCACCCGACATACCAATCGCTGGCATCGTTCGATGCCTGAGTCACAGTGTAACCCGTGCCCAGAGCATCCCAGAACAAGTCAGTCCACGCGGTTCCACCAGCCCCAACAGTGTTGGGGTAATAGCTGCAAAGCCATCCCACGTAGGTCTTGTCGTCCTCGACCGCACCCTGGTTTCCGAACGCGCGCGGAATGTCAGTTTCGTAGAATACGGGCCAAGGTTCGACTATCGGGATATAAACGACGTTGCCTCCCGAGTAACAAGCGTTCATCTCCACTATGTTGTAAGTGTCCGGTATGTTCAACTGCGAAAACGCCGGACACTGCGGGGGTCAGTCATGCTACCCGACGACGTACATGTAGTCCTCGCCTTGTACGTTGACCCTGACCGAATTAAAGACGTTAGTCTTAGCATTTTGAACTTGGGTTTGGTAAAAGGTCACGGCCGAGCGCGGGCCATCCGGCTCGGCGCGGTCCTTGTCCCCTGCCAAGAAAGTTCCGTGGGTCGTGTAAAAAAACACATGGTAGCCCTTGCTCAGCCAGCCACCGATACCCATGCGCTTTAGGTTACCCTCCACCGGGTCGACCGCGTACGGATAGTCCGGGTTGGCGTCGTAGCCGATCGGTGTGGGTACCCACGGAGACACCCACAGCGGGTCAAGCACGATCGTGCATTGGAGGTATTGCGCCACGCAGGCGGCTTTCACCGCCCGCATCTCCTCGACGGTCGCCTGTACGCTCCAAGCGTCCTCGTCCCGCGTGAGGCCACATATCAAAGCGCCCCCGCCTTCGGCCGCTGAAATCGTAGCCCACAACGCCTTGCTCGCCAACTGCGCTCCGGTGCTGTCCAACGAGCTTATCGTGACCGTGTAGATCCCATCCACATAGCTTCCGTTCTGCGTTCCGTCCCACGTAGCCGACACGGCACCCGGGCCGGCCCCTGAATCCGAGTATACCACATTGTTGTTCTCGTCAGTTATCTCGACCAACCATGTGCCCGGCACGGTCATTTGGGCGCTAAGCGATATGCTGTTCGGGCTGGCGTCATCCGTGAAAATCTCCAGGCAGCCCGACGTTAAGCTCGAAATCGCATTGTTGACGTTGACGTACACGTTTTGGGACCACACCGCATCGCCGTCCGGGCCGAGGCACCATGCCCTTAACGTGTGCTGGCCATTCGTCAGCCTCTCCGTCTCGATCCCCGACGGTTCCGCGTCATCCGGGGTGATGCTGCCCTCCGGCGAGCCGTCGACACATAACTGGACGTCCGACATTGGATATGGAGAGCCGTCGGCGTTGATCGCGGCCACATCCACTTCCACGAAACCCGAAACGCTCCCATCTAACGGCTGCGTGATCCATATCATCGGGTCGTAAATGCTTGCGAATGTAACATAAGCCTGCCCGACCGCGCTGCCGGATGTCGCCCAAACCGTTGCCACAACGTGATCGGTGCTCGACGTGAGAAACGCGGACGCTTCCCCGGCGCTGTTGGCGGTGCTTTGCCCCAGGATAGCGCCGTCGCTTGCCAACCAGGTCACCGCCGCGTTCGGGATCGGTGTTCCGTTTTCGTCCATCACGACGGCGGTGATCATTGTCTGCGTGACTCCGTCCGCCGGTATGAGAGTCTCGACGGGCACGACGTTTACCACCTCCCGCAGAGGCGTCGCGCTCTCGTAAGCGCCCATGTCGGTAAGTCCGTCGGGGCCCGGTCTGGGATTGCCGACTATATCTTGATACAGCAGCCACTGAATTCCGAAGTAATCGGTCGCACCGGCGCCGCAAAGGGGCGAATCAGCGGGCAGTATGTAAGGCGGCCCGGAGAACTGGGGATCGACGTACATGCAACCGGTCGAGTCGATCTGTCTCGAGGCCCTCATCGTCGCAAAACAGAACCGTTGGGTCCTGGGTTTCTGGTTATACGCGTCGCAATACCAAATCATCCCCTGCGCTTCATTGTTAAATGTCACGGCCTCGCCGCCCTCAGCGAAGTTCTCGTAGAAGATGTTGTTCACGATGAGGGTCGGCTCATCGTACTCGCCGAATTCCATCCAGTAGGGCGGCAGATCGATAAGGACCGCCCCTCCGTAGCCCACGCTTTGGAAATCCGCATAGTCCAGGGGTCCCGATCCGGTCCCGTTGTAAGCGAAAGTGTTGTTCGCGATGCAAAGACCCACGTTCCCGTTGGCGTAAATGCCGCCCCCGCCCTGCCCCTGCGTGATCGGCTGCTCCGCGCTGGCATTAGTGGAATTGTAGGCGAAAATGTTGTTCGTGACGGACGAGTCGAAGGTTTCCCATATCGCCAGACCGCCACCGTAGGTCCCGCTGGCTGAGTCAGCCGGAGCGCAAAAGTTGATCGATGAGGTTCGAGTCGACATTCGCCGTTAAGCCTTGGCAATAGATTCCGCCGCCCGCCGGCGCCGCCGGAGTTTCCACTGATCGTGTTGTGCGATATATTGACAGTCTCCCCGATGCCGTACAGGGCCCCATAGCAATAAATGCCGCCACCCGAGTCGACCGTCGGCGCGCTGTTTTGGGCAATGGCGTTGTCCTCGATGGTGACCAGGGAACAGCAGGAACAGACAATGCCACTGGATAGATTGTTGCTGATCGAGTCGTTTGCTATGGTAGCCGCGGTGAATGAAAAAGCCATGCTGAACCCGCCCCGCCGCATCCGTGACCGTAAACCCGTCCAGCACGACGCTGCCCCCCACCTTGGCGTACAGGATCGGCCATGTCAGGTAGCAACCATCCAGGATTGTCTGGTTTGCCTGCCAATTACGCTGGGAGAGCGAGCTCTCATTCCCGGCGAAACCGCCGTAGAGGCTGATAAATGGGCCCAGCTCCACAGGCCACAAAATGGCGTACGTTCCCCCGGCGATCCAGACTTCACCCCCGCCAGCGTTCCACGCGAGATCGACGCCTCTTTGCACGGTCGCTACGGCGCTGCTCCAGCTCGTGCCGGCGCTGCTGTCGCAGCCGGCAGTATCGACGTAGATCGTGATCGGCGGGCCTACGGTGGGATTCGTTCCGCCGGACTCTTCCGCGCCGATATCCGCGCAAGAGTCGATCTCGCGCGGGTTCCCGTCGATGTCCCACTCTGTCACTACTGCCCCGGTTGCGCCCGCCGCGCGGCAGGGAGAAGTCGGTGCTATGTGCCAGTCGCCCCATTGGACGTTCGGGATCTGCGGGTCGGCCTGAATGTCACCCGGTGGAATCTCCGGCAAGCCGAAATAATCAGCGATTAACGGATCCGGCAGGTACTGATCGTTCCCGTACACGTCGTTGTTTGTCAGGAGCGGGATAGTTTCCGGAAGTGTCGCAAACGCAGTCGAAGTAGACCCCGCCGCCCACGTTGAATGCGATAATGTTGTTGGAAACGGATACGCCGCAGCCGGCCTCCAGGTAAATACCGCCGCCGTCGTAGCACGAGTTGCATATAATCGTATTGTTGACTATTTGCCCGCTCGTCATAGATGCCGAGTAGTCGTAGTAGATGCCGGAACCGTCCGCGTTGGCGACGAAGACATTGCCCGGCAACGGTAAGGGTTGGGCCGCTAAGCGGGTACGAAGCGGGATCGGCGGAGTAGAGGCCGCCGGCCATGTTCCCCCGGATGATATTGTCTTCTATGACGGTGCAACCACCGCCGCTGTACGCGCAGCAAATACCCGAGCCCGGTAAGGCACTGGTCATCGCCCATCGAGGGATAAGACCCATTCTGGATTATGAAACCATCTATGACGGTCTGTGGGCCGTTCACCATGAGGACGCCTCCAGCGCCCCCGCCGTCAATAATCGTCCTGTTCGCGGCCCAATTGCGCTGCTCGCGGGCTGTTTCCGACCCCCTGAACCCGCCGTAAAGAGCCACGCCGGTCCCCACGGTGTCGCACTCCTGGTAGAACCCCGACGCTACCCAGACCTCGCCGCCGGAACTGATGGCGCTGGCGGAGTTGATGGCCGCCTGTACGCTCTTGAACGCCTGATTCCAACTCGTGCCCGTGTTGCTGTCGTTCCCGCTCGAGTCGACGTAGAAAACGGTCGCGGCGTTGGAGACCGTGACGGTCTCATACGTAGCGGCTGCCGCGCCCCAACTGTTTGTCGCCCGTGCCCATATCGTATACGTGTTTCCCGCAGTGACGCCGGTGCGGTTTGCCGTCCAGGCTGGCGATGCGCCGCGCGTGAAGCTCGCCTCCGCCCAGCCCTCGCTCGGCGCCTGCGTGCCGCCGGTGGAGTCGATGGCTACCTCGACATCGTTCACCCTCGGGTAACCCGACGCGGTCCCCGAAATCGTTATCGAACTCGCAAGCGGGTCCTTGTGAAGCGCGCCGCCCGGAGGCGAGCTGATATCGACCGCGACCGAAGGGGCCATATACTGAGTGAAACCGGCCGAACTCGGCCTGAGTACCCGATACCAATTTCCCTCGACGATCTCCGCCGAGCTTTCCCCTACCACCGCGACCACGGAACCGGCCTGTGGCGGGGCAATCACGGTCGATCCCCAAACCAGCGATACCTTGATCCCCGAGCACCCACTGCCGCTGGAGTTGCCCACCGAACTACTGCCCGAACCATCGTCGAGGAGAAAATACTGGGGAGTCGCCGAGGAGTCGATGTAAGTCACGTGGCCCCAGCACCGAACAAGCAGCCCAACGTTCAGTGCTCCAGGGCTGAAATTTTGCCCGGCCAGGTGGTTAAAGTTGCCTCCCATTGACTTGAGCGGGAGGCCGACGGGCGTGACCACGGGGCTTAGCCCGGTACTGTCGGAAGTTACCGAGCCGTTGGGATCGTCGATTACGTCGATATACCATTCGCCGGTCCCAGCCGAATCGACAGCCGTTATCCCGACAACCTCGATGCCGCTGCCGACAGCGGCGCTTTGCGGGCTGACGACCCGGCAGCCGGAGGCCCTGCCGGGCATCTCGCAGTACAGCGTGTAGTCCGAGCCGGAACAAGAGACGCCATAGACCTGCAGGCTGGCGACGTTGACCTCGGTGCCCAGCACGGTCTGCGTCCTCGCCTGGCCTAGAGTGCAGGCGGAGGGCACTGTAAGGACGTAGCCTTGGGCTTGATCTTGAACAACACTGTCCACATTAATGACATAAGCACCCGAACTGTCCTGAGATATTGCTCCAGCCATGCACTGAATACGGTCAGTATTTGATAATTGTGAACTGCTAGAATATACCGCTTCGATCTGGTCGTTCGACGTGTCCTCCAAAACCGTAAACCCGGAGGAGTCGCTTACTTGTAGCCCTCGGCCATCAAGTTCGACGTAGATCGGTTGGTCAGCGGTAGAATCACAAAGCCCGGTCGCTTCGTCTATCGTGTCGCAGTAGATGGGCACGAATCCAGCCTCGCCCCCAGAGTCAGGCGGGCCTTCGATATCCATTGCTCTGAACGATTGCCCGATTACCACGCTTGGCACATCCAACTGCACGCGTGGTTCCCACAGCTGGGTCATCAGCGGGCGAAAAAGGGAGAAATCCCCCGCGTTGTTCCCGTAGAGGATGGAGCCGGTGTCGGGGCTCAGGTAAGCCCATATCTGAGTGTTTGTCAGGTAGGGCCGGGTTCCGCCCCACTCGATCGTACCGGCGATGTCGCAAACTTGGCCCACTCTAAGCTCGCTAGCCACGCCGATAACAGCGAGCACAGATGGGGATTCCGTATCCCTCGCGGCCCACCACGGTACGCCTCCGGTCCAGGCGGAGCCATGCGAATGGATCGCCTGAACGGTCACCGCTGGAAAGAACGCTGATGACCCCGCCGGCATTGATGCAATTTGCGTGAGGCCTGGTCCAATGCCAGGCAAACCGTCATCGGCGCTCGCCACCGCCGCCAGGCAAAGGGCCAAAACGACCGCGGCGGC
>CAWGNL010000048.1:0-24310 GCA_963823885.1 uncultured bacterium | reverse complement strand
GGCCTTGAATATCGAGTAGACAACCTTGCCGAGGTCCTCGGAACGCAGGATCGACGAAACCACTGGCGCACGGCCGGGGTCAAAGCGACCCTCGATGGATATGTTTCCTCCTCCCCGCGCCTCGCTGACCACCCTTATTTCATCGACCGCATCCCGGTCCGGCCAGCCGTAGGTTGTACTCATCACCGTCACACGCCTCAGACTGCGCATCAGAGCGTCAATATGCGCATTATCTTCGGGAGGCTCCAGCATCAGGGAGGGTCCGTGATTCGGCCAGTCGAGGTCTATGAACACCACATCCACCTTTTTCATTCGCCTAACGACAGTCAGTTCCCTACTCGCGTATTGCGCCGACTCTCCGTTATCCCCACACAACACGATGTACGCGACTCTGACAGCGAGCAGTGCGACAATCGCGGCGGCAGGTATCAGGAGGATAGCGTCCCGCCCCTTCATTTTCATGATGCCTCCTTTAAGGGTTCAGCCAGGTCACGTCCGGGCCGCCGTAAAGGTACAGGAACTCCGCCTGGTAGCCGCCGTACCAGTTGTCAGCGTAGCCCGTGGCCTGCCCCGCGGTGTACCCCTCAGCAAGTTGCGACCAGAAGTCCTCCGTCCACAGCGATCCACAGCCATACAGGCCGTCGATGAAGGGGACGCGGATGCCGTAGATGGACCAGTCGGAGGATTCCGGCCAGTAATATGAGAACCAGCCTACGTAGGTTTTGCCGGATTCCACCGCGTCATAGTTTCCGAAGGCGTTCGGGATGCTCGTTTCATAGACTCCCTGTGCCCAGTACCCGCCGACATGCACGAGTTCAACTGCACGATCCAGGTACCTGGTCGGGGTTGATCCCAATGTCGGAAAATGCGGGGTAGCCATACCTTTTGGCCGGTTACCTGCCAGTAGTTATCGCCGGGAATGGTCGTTACGCCCCCGCAGTGGTCCACAAACTCGACCCTCGCCATATTCCTGCCGCTCCAACGAGCCGTGCGCCGCGTAGAAGAAGTAATGGTACGGCCCGACAAGCCAGCCACCGATGCTCAATCGCGGCAGATTGCCCATCTCTGAGTCGTTACCCCACGGATATCCGGGTGTCTCGACTCCATCCGCCACGTACCGGTCGACCCAGATGGGGTCCACCACAAGAGTACAGGTTATACCCTGTGCCCGACAAGCGTCATTTACAGCCGTCACCTCGGCGAGGTAGTCCATCGCGAAACGATCCTCATGATCGCGCGCTTCAAAGCAAACCAACGCCTCGGCGTTCGCCGGAGAAATCGTCGCGTAGAGCGTCTTGCTCGCCAACTGTGCGCCGGTGCTGTCCAACGCATTTGTCGTGACGGTATAGATCCCATCCACGTAGCTTCCGTTCTGCTTTCCGTCCCACGACGCCGCCACCGTGCCCGGCCCGGCCCCGGAATCCGAGTATACCACATTACTGTAGCGGTCAGTTATCTCGACGGACCATGTACCTGGCACGCTCATTTGAGCGTTAAGCGATATAACGTTTGGGCTGGCATCGTCCGTGAAGATTTCCAGGCAGGTCGGCGTGAGACACGATATAGGGTTGTTCACGTTGATACGGACGTTCTGGGACCACACCGTATCGCCGTCCGGATTAAGGCACGCTACCCTTAACACGTGCTGGCCGTTGGTCAGTCTCTCCGTCTCGATGCCCGACGGTTCGGCATCGCCTGTATCGGGGTCGGGTATGGTGGTACCGCCCCCCGGCGCGCCATCGATACATAATTGGATGTCCGACAGCGGATATTCGGAGCCGTCGGCGTTGGTTGCCGCCACGTCCACTTCGACAAAGCCCGAGGCGCTGCCGCTGACGGGGTTTGTGATAAATATCAGAGGGTCGTAGGCGTAGCCAAACTGGACATAGGCGTTTCCAGCGGCGCCGCCGGATGTCGCCGAAATCCCGAAACACGCAAGCAGCCCCGGCGGCGGGGGTAATGCCCGGGCTGATCGACAGGTCATATACGCCGGGCGTCGCGTTCATATCGGCTGGCCTCGCTTCCAGCAGTCATTCACCACCCTCGTAAACGCAGTGTCGCGATCCCAGTCAATGCCGTAGAAGTGTACAACGGTCTTTACGCGCGGCGCCTCGGGGCCGCCATCGAGAACTAGAAGCAGATCGTTGTCGGCCGAGCCGGTGCGAAGGGTCGCTAGGTCGAGTTGCCTCAATGCGGCCCAGATCGCCCTCACGCCTCTGACGTGACGGACACGGCGGTCGCAGTGGGACCGGCCTATTCGAACGTACAGGAGGTCAGACGCCTTGGGCGCGTTCGCCTTGAAGCGACGTAACTGCTCGCGCCACTCCGCCCTCAGTTTTGCCGGGTCTGCCTTGGTTGCGCCCCGGAGTTGGTCAAGGTTTCCTGGCGTTCCGCGTTCCCAACAAGCTTTGAGCGTCCTACTGAAGTCTGTGGCGTCACCCATGAAGGGGAGGGGGTCAAAGAGGTATTCGCCGCCGTCCCTGAAGACAATCTGCACGTTACCGGCCAAACCAGCCACGCGAGCCTTCCGCGGGTCGAATCTCCTAAACGCCCTCCAGATGGCCTTGACGTCATCTCGCCGAACAACCCGCTCGTACGCGCCAGTGGACACCGAAGCCCCCCTGATGTAAGAGGCGTCGGGTGCCTGGGCACGGAAATCGTCCAGTTGCCGCCGCCACTCCGACCTTACCGCCGCAGGATTGACGTAGTGGTCAACCTGCCAGATTGGGTATATCACCAGGATCGACATGCTTGCGGCAAGCAGCACCGCCGCGCCCAGTCGCAGTTGTCCCAGCCTGCCTGGCAAGGCCAAGGCCAAGGCCAAGGTGACAGCCGCCAGAACAGCTAGCGCCAACGGGCCGTTGTCCGGCAAGGTCGTACGGATGACCGCTAGAACTATTAAAGCCAGAACCACCCCTAGAAGATAGGTAATCCTCGTTCCCATTTGTCACCTGTACACGCTGAGGTATGTGACGTAACTCGACTCGTCGTCGTCGACGACCGAGAATGCCGACATCGGGTAAGTAAACATTAGTTCCTCCGCCTGACCCACGGTGTAGTCCTCACTCAGGAAGTGCCACAAATCCCACGTCCAATCCTCTCCACACCAGGGAGGCGTTGTTATGTACCGCCAGTCCCAACCAATAAAGACTCCGCCGTCCTCCTCTCGGCCCAGGTCAAATGCCTTCTCATAGTCCGCCTGCTCACTGTAACCCACTAAGCAATCGCCCGCGGAATGACAAGCATTGAACTCAACTATGTTCCATGGGTAAGAACCGGTTCCGTAGTCCGTGAACGCCCTAACCCGTGATCCCGGCGGACGTGCGTCCCAACTGTTGAGGTAGGTGACCGCACTGCCGTCGCCGAGCATAAAGAACGTTCGGTACACGCCGTCACTGCAGGCGCGGCCAACCGCATCAGGTGTCCCGACCGTCCCATGCCCAACGAAAAAAAGGTTGTAGAAGCAGCGCGACGGTGGCGGGAACCCGGGTTGGCTCTGGCCGCCCAGCCAGTAGTCAAGGCCTCGCTTCGGATGTAGGGTCGGGTCGTTTGACTTGCTTGGATAATACGTCTTCCATCGCGGGTCCAGCAGCACGGTGCACGGGACACTCCGCTCGTTGCACGCTTCTATAACGTCAGTCATCTCTTCCACGGCGTCCTCCTGGTCCCATTCGTCCGCGCCGTTGACAACACCGCAAATGAGCATATAAGCGCCTATCGCGTAGCTGACGCCGATATAGGTGTCCGTCGGCGAGACAGCACCGCCGCTGCTGACCACGCCCGGGCTGATCGACAGGTCGTAGATACCGGGGGCAGCGGCCGAGTCGCTCCAAGTTATGCTGGCCGTGCCTGGGGCAGCGCCGCTCGATTGCGCGACCACCGAGTTGTCCGAGCATCTGTAGATGGTTATCTGCCAATCCGTCGAAGGATTGATCCTGGCCGAGAGACTCACCGGCTGGCTGGTCGAATCCTCAAGAAAAAGTTCGGTTTCGTTGATGCTGATCTCCGAAACGTCGTTATACACATTAAGCCATACGTCATTGCTCATCGTTTCTGCTCCCTCCGGGTCGACCGCCACGGCAGTGATCTTGTGCTGACCGTTCGATAACTGGTTAGTGTTGATTGTCGTATCTCCCGTCTCGTCGCTGGCGTGAAAGCCGCAGAAGAATTGATCGTCGACAAGCACCTCTGTCTTGACCGTTCCGCCGCCGCCCGCCGGCAGGACGTCTTCCCACGAGATCGACAGCGGCACAAACCCGCTGACGGCGCGCGCCGTTCGATGGAGACGTGATGAGCAGGGTCGGATCCGTCGGATCGCCAAACCGGACGTAAGCGCTTCCAAC
The DNA here is from genome assembly GCA_963823885.1 of uncultured bacterium. GTDB lineage: Bacteria > Armatimonadota > UBA5829 > UBA5829 > UBA5829 > CAWGNL01. Next base: position 19,967 of record CAWGNL010000048.1, on the reverse strand, counting down.
CACGCCGCCGGATGTCGCCGAGACGGTTGCCATAACGTGATCCGTGCTCGAAGTGAGCATGGCGGTTGCCTCCCCCACGCTATTTGTGACGCATTGCGCCGGGTTGATTGTTCCATCGGTTCTCGTCCACGTCACGGTGGCGTTGGGCACCGGGGTTCCCGTCGAATCCAGCACGAAAGCGTACACCGTTGTATCACTCGCTCCGTCCGCCGGTATGAGGGTTTCCTCGGGAATCATCTCAACCACCGCCGCCGAATCGGCCCAGTCTTCATAAGCGCCCATATCCGTGGTGCCGTCCGGGCCGGGCCTGGGATTGCCGGCTATGTCTTGATACAGGAGCCAGGGAATTCCGAAGAAATCAGCCGTGCCGGCTCCGTGAAGACTCGAACCCGGCGGAAGTATGTAAGGCGACCCGGAGAATTGGGGATTAACATACTGACAAGTCGAGTCGGGCGTGACGACGCCCGGGCAACCGGGTCAGGCGTCTCGAAACGCCGGGGCATTGAATTGCGCACGTCAGGGGCTCGGCCCGACCTCGACCCCGGCCGCCTTCAACCCCTTGATAAACGCGGGACCTAAGCACTCTGCCCTGCGCCCGGGATTGAACAGGAATGGACCCACGGTCTTTCCATTCTTTAGCACCAGGAGAATTGTGTCGTCCCCGTCTTCCCAGCATGGACCGTTCGGGATTACCGCCTTTTTGAGTCCGTTGAGCAGAATGGCGATGATCCTTGGGTCGCGCACCGTTATGATGCCGGCGGGGTGTAGAAAAACGTCTAGCTGCAGGAGCGCTATGTCCGACGGCGTCAGTTTGCTAACCGCCGTACGAACATCCGTTCCCGGCAACACGGACGCCTTCCGCTGAAGTCCCCCCTCTGCCAACCACACGGCCAAGGCGACAGCAGCGAGGACCGCAATTGAGCCAATTACGAGTATCAGTCTGACACGCTTCGTCATGAATCCCCTTTCAGCCTAGTACACCTCAAAGAATGTCGAGTAAGACGAGAGATTAGCGAACCCGCCGTAGTTCACGAGGTTCCCCGAATAGACGTACTCGAATTCGGAAGTGTCGGTGAAGTACGCGATCCACTCGGCTTGGTCGAGCGCCATTCCGCTCGGGTAGAACGCGTAAAACAGCTCGTGTATGTAATCATTGTCCGCCTGGTACAGGGCTCCTGAGGTGTCGTGCAGCCAACCGACGTACGGTCTCGTCCATGTCAGCCATGTTGCTGTCGCTGTACATCCCGAATGCCTGGGCCATGTCGTTCTCGCCACCGCTGACCGACCCTGACTCGCCGCTTTTGCAGGCGTCGATCATGACGAGCCTCATCCTGTTTGAATCCTGGAACCCTAGTTCGGAAACGGCGGCGTCTCTTGGGGGATGGTACCCGGCGACGGGATACGACAGCACCCTGCCGGTTATCCCCACCGTTCCTTTCAACGTCATGTGGGTTCTCCACACGGTGTCGCCATAGGAGTCGGGGCGAGCCTGGAAATAGCCGTGGCACGTTACAAAAAGCATCCGGCATACCCCGTTCTGTAGTATGGACTTCACCCTGGACCAAGTGGCTGTAGCCGGGTAGAGCTTTTTCGCTTTGAAGCCGCGCTCTTTTGCATAGTCGTAAATAGGCGAGATAGTTAGGGGCCAGACGATGCTCACCAAATCGGGGCCGGCGACGGCCAGCACCTGAACCTGGCTATCGGGAACCACTGTCTTCCCTACGTACCGCTTGGACGTGGTGAATGACTGTCCGCCTGCGGTCGGGGTAGCGGTGATGTCGTACTCGAAGAGGTCATCGTCCACGGAGCTCGCTGCCGTCCCATGTCGCGGACACCTGGGAGCCGCCGCCAGAGGTGGTGTAGACCGTCGTGTCCTCAGACGAGTCGCGGATTGTTAGTTGCCAGTTGCACGGTTGCGCCAGCATGGCCTGGATCGAAGTGCACTGGCTCTGCGATGGGTCGATTTCGTCGAGGCTCGACCCTACCGAGTTCACCAGGTTGCCCGTGTAAACCGGCGTGACAGGAGAATGCATGGTGTTGCCGCTGATGTCGGTCACGCAGACGTCAATGGAATGCAGTCCGTTCGGCAGACCATCCGTGTCCCAGTAGTATACAGCATCATTCACCTCCGGCTCCGCGACGCACTGCCCATCGACGTACACCTCCACGTCCTCCAGGTTAGATATGCCCCCATTGCTGTCGCCTACCCAATAGTCGACTTCGACGCTACCGGTGAGCGTCTGGTTCATGCTCACGCTTATGGGGAAAGCGCGCGGGTCCTGGGGGGATCCGTACTGCACCCAGGCGTATCCCGCGGCGGAGACGGCCTCTGCCCGGGCCGTTACCGTGGCCGTTTCGTGACACTGGGCCGATTGTATCGTTGCCGTGGCCTCGCCGACGGCATTCGTCGCTGAGTCACAACAAAGCAGCGCACCAACGTCAAGGCTCCAGATTACCGCTGTGTCTGGGACAGGCGTGCCATCCTCGCCCATCACAACAGCGGTGACCATCGTCTCGCTAAGCCCATCCGCCGGGAGAAGCGTCTGGGCCGCAACGACGTCGATGACCGCTTGAAGATCCGTCCAGTTTTCATAAGCGCCCATATCCGTCGTGCCGTCAGGGCCGGGCCTCGGGTTGCCGGTTATGTCCTGATACAGGAGCCATGGAATTCCGTAGAAATCCGTCGAGCCGGCCCATCAGCGTGGCTCACCTGATCGGGGTAAGCAAAAATGCCCGGGTTTGCCGCTTGAAGCTGCCGTGACCCACTATCTGCCCTGCGTCGTTGATGCCGCACGCTTTCTGTAACACCCAGCCGGAATCGGCGGGGATCAGGTCGTTCAGGTCGACCATCTTCCCCTTCTGCCAGAGGAACGCATGGGTACCCTTGCCCCCGGCCAAGTCAGACCACCCAGCGGCCTGCCCGTTCTTGTTGACGGCCCAGGCAAAGCTCTGGTCTCCGCCCAGGGTGCCGAGGTCGGTGGCTCTTCCGCTCTTGTCCCAAAGGCAGGCGCGACACGGCCCGGCGAAGAGCATGTTACCTTCGCCCGACTCGCCGACAATCATGCCGTCGTCGCTTATCGCCATGGCGACGCTGCTCCGGTAGCCCGCCAATGGAACAAGTTCGGTCATGGCGCCGTTATGCCATAGGAACGCCCGGTCACCCGACTCGCCCACGACCTGGCCTTTGTTGTTAATCCCGTATGCCGCGCTTTTGTAGTAGCGGTCCAGATAGCCCAGGTTGCGCATCCCTTTATGGCTCTCCCACAGGAAGCCCCTGTCGTCCGACATGCCGACGACCTGGCCCTTGTTGTTGATGGCGCTGGCGAAGGCTGGGACGCAGACATCACCGAGGTTTCCGATATCCTTCATCACCCCCCTTCTCCACACGAAGGCCCGCTGTGGAGTGTAGTCCGCGCACTCGTTGTAGACGGTACCCACGACCGTACCGTCGTCATTGATGCAAGCCGCAGTGCTGGTCCACTGGCCAAGCGTGCCGAGATCAGTTCGCTTGGCGTCTCGCCAAAGCGCTCCGCAGGAGTCTGTGGCGCCCGCTGCAGTACCGGCCCTATTGATGGCATGGGCGTAGCTACTCATGCCAGGGGGCGTATCAAGGCCAGCAACCTGATATCGCGCAGCGCCGGGGCACGAGGCCGACAGGGCCTCCAGTAGAAATGCTAAAAGCCCGAGAGAAATGTTCTTAACCATGCGCGGAACCTCCTGATTCGCCGTCGGCCGGCCTTACGGGGCACCCCGCTCGGCCGCCAAATCATCTCTGTCTGGGAACGGCGGAATGGCGCAGCCGCCGCCGCGGGCGGGCCGAGCCACTCCCCGCCATCTCGGCCCCCTTTGCTGACCCGGCCCCGGTGCCGTCGCGACGCTTTGAGCGTCGGCCCTCGCATTCCCGAACGGCGGCTGACGTAGCGCCGGGCAGGAACCGCGGCCAGCGCCTACCAGAACAATGAGTCGAACGGGGTTCCCCAGAAGCGCCAGTTGAAGAAAGGCGCTATGAGCGGGACCCTGTTGCCGTTCGACATCTTGGCGCCATCTGGGTTGGGAGTCCGGTACCTGCGGCCACTCGTCCTGTATGTATTGGCGGGCCTGTTCGAACGGGAACCCGTCGCCGCTGCCCGACGCCAGCAGGCCGAAGGTCTCGCCGCAAAGTCCCAGGGTTCCGGGATACTCACTGCTGGTGCCACCGTAACAAAACTCGTCAGGCCATCCGAGGCCATACCAGCCGACGTAGCCGCACGCCCAGGAGGCCTCGTTCATCGAACTGATGCCGAGAGCGGCGGCCATGTCGTTGTCGTCGGTCGTTTCGTAGCAACTGTAGAGCCCGTACGTGCCGTCGTAGGGGTCGTTGGCGCCGGAGTTCCCGGGGAGCGGCCGGTAGGCCCCTACGTAGCCGCTGAAGCACGCGTCGACCCAGGCGAACCTCAACGGCAAGGTGTCCCGGCACAGGGACGTGGCGTACTCCACCTTCCACCCCGGGTGGTTCGGGTCAGAGCTTCCGGCCGCCAGGTTGTCGTCCCACGGCTTCGCATATAGCCAGTCATGGCTGGCAGTAATCATTAGATGGGTTAGAGGGTATGTCGGCGCGTTTTTGGAGGTGCTCGGGAAACTAATCTCGCCGTGGCACAGGATGTAGAGGTATAGGCACCCCGGCTTTGACAGGGCGTCGCTTATCGCCTGCCAGGTGGCTTGGTCAGCCTGGAGGACCTTGCATGTGAGGCCTCTCCGCTGAGCTAAGCTGGTAAGCATTTTCACGGTAAGGGCGCTGTCTTCCGCCCAAGTCTTTTCCTCGATCACTATCAGGAACTGGGGACTGTCCGTTGCGTTGACTGCGACCGAGAGGCTTTGACTGCTGCTGTCGGCGAGCGATGTCGCCGTAACGGTGAAGAAGCCGCCGTCGTCGGCCCCTGGCCACTCCGCGGCGACTGTCGCGCCCACTCCCTCCGTCGACCAGACGGGGTTATCATCGCAGTCCGTCACCACTATGGACCACCCAGCCGACGTCGACACCTGGCCCGATATCTCGACGGGTTGGTTGGTGCCAACCGCGTCTGGCGAGACCGATAGGCCGCTGACGCTGTTCTGGGCAGTCAGTGCCATGTCGGCCCGGCTCACGCTCCCATTGTAGTCGGTGGCAGTCGCGGTTATCTCGTGCGTGCCGTTCGACGCGGTGTACGACTGCCAGAACACGGCGTGGTCGGTTGCCGGGAACGAGGTAAGTTCCACCCCGTCCACGTTCACCGCCACCCATGCTACGCCCGGACCGCCGCCGTCCCCGTAGCTCAGGTCGATCTCGACGTTGCCACTGACTGTCGCGCCTGGCCCGGCCCCGTGATCCATATCGTCGGATCCGTCGGATCGCCAAACCGGACGTACGCACTTCCAGCCACGCCGCCGGATGTCGCCGAGACGGTCGCCATAACGTGATCCGTGCTCGAAGTGAGCATGGCGGTTGCCTCCCCCACGCTATTTGTGACGCATTGCGCCGGGTAGATTGTTCCATCGGTTCTCGTCCACGTCACGGTGGCGTTGGGCACGGGGTCTCCGCTTGAGTCGAGCACGAAAGCGTACACAATCGTTTCGCTCATCCCGTCCGCCGGGAGGAGCGTTTCCCCCGGAACGACATCGATGACCGCTTGAAGATCTGTCCAGTTTTCATAAGCGCCCATATCCGTCGTGCCGTCCGGGCCGGGCCTGGGATTGCCGGTCATGTCCTGATACAGGAGCCAGGGAATTCCGAAGAAATCGGTCGTGCCGGCTCCGTGAAGACTCGAACTCGCCGGAACCTTTGCCTCTCACAGCGGCTTGCCCCGCTTCCAGCAATCCTTCACCACCCTCGCGAGTTCCGTGTCTTGGTTCCAATCTATGTAGTCGAACCCGAAGCCCCCACCGTTTTCCAGAACTAGCTGGAGACCGCTGCCAAGGGGCCCGACACGTAGGGTGGCCGGGTCCGCTCTCTTTAGCGCGGCCCAAATCGCCTCTACGTCCTTGCCGTCACAAACGTAACGCATGCGGTTCCCGTCATCGGCCCGGCTTATCCACACCCCGTCGATATCGGACGCATGGGCGCCTCGGCATTAAAGCGGTCTAGCCGTTGTCGCCACTCTGCCCTGACTCTTGCAGGGTCGCCCCCTCCCTCGGTCCGCAGGGTTGGACCAATCACTGCCGCCAGGACGCCGAAGACGAAAATCGTGATAACAAGGTTGATCACGGTCGTTCTGTTCATTTTTTTCACCACGATATGTAGGTGGTCTCGGCGGAGACCTCGTCGTCGATCACGCCAAAGAGGCCCATCCAGCCATGGTCGTCGAGTCCGGATTGCCGTTTTGCAAGCCGACGGCTTGCGACACAGTGTAGCCCTCGCCCATGAAATACCAGAAACCTCTCGTCCACCCCTCCCCGTTGGGAGTCCAGCCCCAGAGGAGGGGAGCCGTCTCGGGGATGTAGCGAGCATTCCATCCGATGAACACGCCGCCATTGACATCCTGATCGCCTAGCCCGAAGGCCGTTATGTAGTCCGGGTAGTTGGTGTACAAAGGGTCTATCTCAAACCAGTGTGCCGCTTGGTCGTACGAAACTGGAAACGCGTTACCCGCGCTCCAGCAGGCGTTGATCTCGACTATGTTCCACGGATACAGGCCGGTTCCGTAATCGGTAAATGCGGGGGCCCCGCCTGGGAGAGGGCCCCAGTTGTTAGTGTAGAGCACCCAGGTGCTGTCGGCGAACTGGAACCTGGTTCGGTAGGCTCCGTCGCTGCAGGGATGCCATTTCCCATGGGTAATGAAGAACAAGTTGCGGAAGGCGGACGATAGGTCGGGGCATCCGGCAACGGGGTGTCGGCCCAGCCAGTAATCCATACCCACCCTCCTGAATCCCGTCCTGTCGTCGGTGTATGTTACCCAATAGGGGTCGAGAATAATTGGTGCACTTCACGTACTGTTGTGCGCAGGCGTGCGCCACGTCACTCATTTCGCGTATTGCGTCGCCGATCATATCGGCTGTGTCCTCGCTCGCGATCGTTCCCATGATGAGCGTCTCGCTTCCTATCGCGTAGCTAACGGCGATGTACGTGTCAGTCGGCGAGACAGCGCCGCCGCTGCTGACCACGCCCGGGCTGATGGACAGGTCGTAGATACCGGCGGCAGCGGCCGAGTCGCTCCAAGTTATGCTGGCCGTGCCTGGCCCCGTGCCGCTCGACTGCGCCACCACCGAGTTGTCCGAACACCTGTAGATCGTTATCTGCCAGCTTTCTGACGAGTTGACCTGGGCTGAGAGCGTCACCGGCTGGCTGGTCGAGTCGTCAAGGAACAGCGCTGTCTCGTTGACGCTTATCTCGGAAATATCGTTATACACGTTAAGCCATACGCCGTTGCTGTGCGTTTCCGATCCCTCGGGGTCGATGGCCACGGCGGTGACCTCATGTTGGCCGTTCGATAACTGGTTAGTGTTGATTGTCGTGTCACCTGTCTCATCGCTGGAGTGGAAGCCGCAGAAGAATTGATCGTCAACGAGCAACTCCGTCTGGACCGTTCCTCCGCCGCCCGCCGGCAGCACGTCCTGCCAGGAGATCGAGAGCGGCACGAAACCGCTGACAGAAGCGCCGTTGGATGGAGACGTGATCATCAGCGTCGGATCCGTCGGATCGCCGAACCGGACGTAAGCATTTCCAACCGCGCCGCCGGATGTCGCCGAAACGGTTGCCATAATGTGAGTGGTGCTCGAAGTAAGCATGGCGGTTGCCTCCCCCACGCTATTTGTGACGCATTGCGCCGGGTTGATTGTTCCATCGGTTCTCGTCCACGTCACGGTGGCGTTGGGCACGGGGTCTCCGCTTGAGTCGAGCACGAAAGCGTACACAATCGTCTCGCTCACTCCATCCGCCGGTATGAGGGTTTCCTCGGGAATCATCTCGACCACCGCCGCCGAATCGGCCCAGCTCTCATAAGCGCCCATATCCGTCGTGCCGTCCGGCCCTGGCCTCGGGTTGCCGGCTATGTCCTGATACAGCAGCCAGGGAATTCCAAAGAAATCGGTCGAGCCGGCTCCGTGGAGGCTCGAACCCGGCGGAAGGATGTAACGCGGCCCGGAGAATTGGGGGTCGACGGACACACAGGTCGAGTCGGGCGTCACCATGCCCGCCGCGTCGTAATACTCATTCCCGGCGGAATCATTATCATTGTACGCATCGCAATAGCAAAGCGTTCCCGTCGCGCCGTCTATAAATGCCACGCTGTCGCCGTATCCGTCCTCGCCCAGGTCATCGTAGAATATGTTGTTGGCAACAGTAACCCAGATGCCGCCCAGCTCCTCCACATCGTCGATAAGCATGGCGCCTCCGTAGCCGGTCGGCTCGAGGTCCCCAATGGACCCCCATCCGCAAGCGTTGGAGACGAACGTGTTGTTCACAACCGCCAGGTTCGGATCGTCGCCAGCGTAGACGGCGCCGCCACCTGGGTAATAGCCCATATCACATGCGAAAATGTTGTTCGTGACAGCAGAGTCCACGCAGTTCCACATCGAAAGGCCCCCGCCAAGAGCAAACCCCAGCATCTCCACGTCGGCGCTGTCGTAGCTGTCGTTTTCGATCACGTTCGCGTCGACGTCCGCGGTAACGCCCCCGCACAGGATCCCGGCCCCCTCGAAACCGCCCGTGTTGCCGCTGATGGTGTTGTGCGCTATGTCGGCCGTCGCGCCGAGCATGCCGCCAATTCCGAAGCCCTCCACGATAGACAAAACACCGAAGAAGCCTGTGCCGCAATATACGCCCACGCCCGAGTCCCAGTATGAGGGTATGGTGTTCCCGGTTATCGTGTTGCCGGTGATCACCGATGACGGGCAGTAGCTGCACGCGATGCCGGTGGACGCGTTATCGCTGACGGTGTTGTTAGCCACGGTAGCCGTGACGCACGAAAAGTTAACGCTGGCGGGCGCCTGATAGCTAAAGAGTCCCGGGTTTCCGCTGGGGTCCTCTCCGGCACTGGTAATGACGAACCCGTCGAGCGCGGCATTTCCTCCGAGTTCGGCGTCCACGATCGGCCAGGTGATGCCGCCTCCGTTCAGGACGGTCGGGTTGGCCTGCCAGTCGCGCTGCCCCAGCGACGTTTCGGTCCCGGCGAAGCCGCCGTAGAGACTCACAAAAGGCTCGATCTCCACCGGCGACGAGATCATATAAGTTCCCGCGGCAACCCAAACCTGGCCTCCGCCGTGCGTTGAACGCAAGGTCGATGCCCGTCTGCAAGGTCGCCACCGCGCTGGTCCAACTCGTGCCGGCGCTGCTATCACAGCCGGGCAGTGTCGACGTAGATTATGCCTGGCGGACCCACGGCCGGGCTCGCGCCGTCGCACTCCTGCGCGCCGATGTCCGCGCAGGAGTCGATTTCCCGCGGGTCTCCATCGATGTCCCGGTCCGTCACCACCGCCTGGGTCGCGCCCGCCGCGCGGCAGGGGGAACTCGGAGCTATGTGCCAGTCGCCCCATTGGATGTTCGGGATTTGCGGGTCGGCCTGAATATCACCCGCTGGAAGTTGCGGGAAGCCGTAGTAGTTATACCCGCCACCGGTGAGCCAGGCGGTGTACGGATCCGGCAGGTACCGATCGTTTCCATACACGTCATTGTTCGTAAGGACAGGAGGGGCAGCGGAGCCGTAAGGATCGTAATCGTAGAAAACGCCGCCGCCAACGTTGAATGCGATAATGTTGTTGGACACGCTCACGCCCTCGCAGCCCTGCTCCAGGTAGATGCCGCCGCCGTCGAAGCCCCAGTTGCATATAATTGTGTTGTTGACTATCTGCCCACTCGTTGTGTACTCTGAGTAATCGCAGTAGATGGCGCCGGCGGCCGGCGCCCAGTAGCCGTTCTCGAACACATCGAGCGTCAAAGGCATGCTGGCTCCGTTGGCCACGAAGACATTATCGGCCACGGTGAGCGTCGGTCCACACGCTCCGAGCGGGTCGCATGCGTAGAGACCGCCGCCGTAGTTCGCGCGAATGATGTTGTTTTCTATAACCGTGACGCCGCCGCTGTAGGCGCAGCAAATACCCCCGCCCAAGTATGGTTGGCCCACCTCGTTGTCCCACCAATTGGCGAACAGGAACATTCCGTTTTGGATTGTGAAACCGTCCACAGCCGTCTGGGGTCCTATCACGGCGAGCACAGGCCCCAACCAGCCGCCGTCCAGGACGGTCCTGTTCGCAGCCCAGTCGCGCTGCTCTCTGGCAGTCTCGGTGCCGTTGAACCCACCGTAGAGAGCCGCGCCAGCCCCTACCGTGTCGCATTCCTGGTAGGCTCCAGCCGCCACCCAGACCTCCCCGCCGGAGCTGACGGCGCCGGCCGAGTTGATGCCCGCCTGCACGGTTTGGAACGCGGTGCCCCAACTCGTTCCCGCCGTCCCGTTGCCGGCGGAACTGACGTAGACCACATTGGTCGGACAGCACAAGAAGCTGCAGGAGGTGTACGACACGTTCCAGCCCAGTCCCTGGGCCTTCACCCATATTGTGTAGCCCGCCGAGCTGGTCCCGGCGGAGTGCGGCCACGTGTACTGCCACTGTGTCTGAGCAGACCGCCAGAACGACGCCGGGGCAAAGCCCATGGAAGGCTGCGGCGCGTCAAGTCCGCTGACCACCGCTACCTCGACGGACGTGATGCACACTGCGTCCGTGGCGGTCCCGCTGAGTTGGATAGAGGACGTGCCGGGGGCCTGGTGAAGCTGGCTGCCGCACTGCGGACACGTAAGCGTGACCGACGGCGGGCTGGTGTCCTCTGGATCATAAACAGGAACTATGTCGGACTGGCACCGCGGACGGAGCACCCTGTATATCAGCCCCCCGGGAAGCTCGTCGCTGCTGCTTATTCCCTGGACGTCGACCCACCAGCCGACGCCTGGCGGTATGAGGGGCTGGTTCAGCCAGGCCCAACTCACCCTGACGCCCTTGACGTGGTTGGCGCTGCTGTCCAAGAGGCCGCAGCCGTCCACAGGAGGGTTGGGCTCGTAACCCATGTAGCCGACAACATAGAAGCACTGCTCCGCTGGGTACACCCCGGTCACAAAGCCCGCATCAATTCCCTCAAGCTGGCCCTTATTGTATGGAAAGAATGTGGGGGGGGCGTTGACCCCTGGCCATATACAGTTGCCGTCACCGTCCGCGTAGCAACGGCCGCCGAGATTCGCGCCATAGATCGTGTAAAGGACGGCGGGCAGGGTCTGATCTGTGGTGTCCACGATGACGCCGCCGCCAGTAGCGTCCAGGTAGACCTCGCCATTGGCGCCAAGCTCGAGGTTGCCCGTGGCAGTACACATGTCTCCAGCCGTCACGACCCCCGAGTACAGCACGCGGATGCCCTGCGGGGCGGCCCCGTTGCCCGACGGCCCCAGGTCCTGCATGTAGAAACACCCGTTGAATACATCGGTACCGGCGGTGACGATCTCGCCCGTAGTCCCGCCGATGCTCAGTGTGGTGCCGGCGCTGTAGCGGAGCGCGTCCCGGACCAGCGTTACAACGGGGAACTCATAGGCCCCGATATCGACGTGCGCGCCTATTATGCGCGGATGGCCATCGAGGTCGGTGGAAACCAGCCCACCGGCGCTGTCGTCGCCGGCGTCGATACAGGGCGAGCCGGCTTGCAGGTGATAGTTGGACCCGGACGCGTTCATAAATAGCGGGTCCGACTCGATATTGCCGTCTACCCCGACGGTGTAGGTAATATTGTTGCTGATGCTCTGCACGCCGGGGTTGTAGATATCATTGTTGCTAAGGATAGGATCGGCAGTGTAGTCTCCCTTCCAGAGACCCCAGGTCGTGTTGAATGCCACTATGTTGTTAGAGATAGTGTAGACGCCCCCTCCGGATGGAGCCCAGAAGCCGAAATTGACGCCCATGTTGTTATCGGCCACAGTGTTGTCCGCGATGATGCCGTTCCCGTTATCGCACTGGATGCCGGTCGTGTTGTTGTAGCAGAGGTTATTGACCACGGTGAACGTCCCGCGGCTGCACAAAATGCCGAACCAGAACCCCGAAACGACGTTGTTCTCGATCACGGGGTATGCGTCCGTGTCATAGTCCATTGCGTCCACAGCGATTCCGTAGCTCACGCACATAGTGTCTGCGGTGCAGGTGATGATGTTGTTGGAGATCGTCGGTGAAGACAGGTAGGCGTCTATTCCGCAGTAAGGGCTTTTGAGCGTGAATCCATCCACCACGGTCGATTGCCCGGCGCCGGTGGCGAACGTTACCACGGAGCCTCCCCAGCCGGCGTCGACTATGGTGGTGACCTTGACCCTAGGCAGTCGCTGGCTAAACAGGGTCTCTGTGCCCGCGAATCCGCCGTAGAGCCCCACACCCAATGGTATCTCGACGCAGTCCGTATAGGTCCCCGCCGATACCCATACCTGGTCGCCCCACTGCGCTTGAGTCATCGCGTTGCTTATCGTGAGCATCGCGCTGCCCCACGTGAGGCCGTCGTTGCTATCCGAACCCGAGGAGTCGGAAACGTAGAGTATTTTGGGCGCGGGGCCGTTATAGGTGACGCGGTTATCGGCGCTTGTACTCGCGTCGTTGGGGATGCCCGCGGAGTCCGTGACAGCGCCAGCGGGGATGCTCGCCGTGACCGTGCCGGCGGAGGTCATTCCTCCCACGTAGACCACAAACGATTTGGCATCGCCTGAGTCCATCACCGAGGCCGATGTCGCCCCGGCGGCGCCGCCGATTACCACTTTGGCGCCATAGAAGCCCTTCACGGGCCGGTCGAAGACGGCTGTGAACCGGATCGGCGCCCAGGCGGTGGGGTCGAGCCTGCTCCTCGGCCTTGTTTATCGTGACCTGAACATCCGACGGCCCGTTATACGCGGCGGTTTGCGCCGGGATTATCATCGCGATGTTCGGGGCATGGGCGCGGATATTGTAGCCCTGGCCGGAGCGCAGGTAATCGTCATCGCCCGAGCCGTCGTAGGCTACCGTGTAGCTCCCGTTCTGATCGCACCCATTGATGACCGGGTCGCACCAGTTTGCGTTGGCGGCGTCGCTCCAGTCGAGGGTGCACGCGCCATTCGTGAAGAAAAGCAAATCTCCCGTGAGGCTTCCGCTGTCCACGGCGACGTCGTGACCGAACGGAGTGCCTATCAGGTTCCCGGCGGACGTGATGACGGGCAGGGGGATTACCATATCCGTCTGATTATTGCCGTAAGGAAGCCCATCCGGATAGCCGGCGTAATTGACGCTGCCGGCGGACGGCTGATAGAGCCAATAGCCCGCGCCCAGCAGGATGTTTCCGAAACTGGTGGGGCTGGAACTGCTCCAGGTTATGTAGTTCCCCGTCGCCGCGTCCAGGCGCGCGAGGCTGCCCGACGAATCGATATCCAGCGGGTCGAAGACACCCTTGGCCACCCCGGTGAGGCCCGTCCACGGAATGGGATTTATGGGCGCAAGAGGAGCGCCGACCCACGTCGTGTTGATGCCAGCATTACCCGGCTTCAACACTACCATGAGCCCCTCTGACTCCCGACACAGACCACGCCCTGTTCGGGCCTCCCAAGTTCCCGACCCATCCTTGTGCACGTGTCGCCCCCTTGCACCCCGGACAGCCCTGCGTGTGCTTATGCTCGTTGCTTACACACAGGTTACAGGCTTCACCACTTTCGGAAGGCTGGCCGACTGCCACTTTGGTTTACGAGGCCGAATCGGGTTCGCTTAACGCTGCAACCCGCGCACTCGCTGCACGACCGCTTCAGCACAGACATTACTGTCTGCACTGGACCGGCAGCTAACTGTCGAACGAGCAACTTACAGTCCGGCCACTTTCAGGCCGGTGAATGGGCCAAGTTTAGCTTGGCGCACCGAAACACCGAACGGAGGCAACCAGGAGCAAAATGGCGAAGCGACCACGCCTGTAACAACGCGAGGCAGCCGATCTCATCGCCGACGCTCCATTGCTGCCACCAGCCCTGACAATCTCTTATCCTTAGCCACACTAAGCGCCGTCTGGCCCGACGCATCAGGGATATCGACTCTTGCGCCGCGAGAAATAAGCATTCGCGCAAGATCGGTGTCGCCGCTTACGGAGACCTCCAGCAGGAGCGGAGTATCCCCATCCTTGTTGCGCCGGTTGATGTCCGCTCCAGCATCGAGAAGCAGTCCCGCAATGGCGATGTTATTCGCATATAGTGCCTGATGGAGTGGTGTATCGCCCCAGGCATCTGCGGCGTTGACGGAGGCCCCCTTCGCAATCAGCATATTGAGCACATCCCGGATGTCTCGAAGGTCGGTTGGATTTAAGGGCTTGTCGCATGCCAGGAAATGGAGAGGGGTAAAGCCCCGCCCGCCCCTGGAGTTCACGTCAGCTCCGTGCGCCAACAGGTACTTTATCGAGCCGGTCGGCGCGCACGCTGGGCAGTAGTGCGCCGCGAAGCCAAGCACCGTTCCGTAGTAGCCGCAAGGCTCATTGACTCGCGCCCCGCGCCGCACCAACTCGTCCAGGGCCTGTATGTGCGGCAGGGCCTCCCTCAAAGCCGTATGGCCGTCCGACCATGTGCCCTCCACACTCGCGTCGTAGCCAAACTGTGGCTCAGAGCACGCGTTCACATCTGCTCCGTAGTCAGCTAGGATTGCAATAGCCTTGGGGCTGCCCGACTTCGCCGCGTAGTGGATGGGTCGGAGGCCGGTCGCCGCGCAGCAGTTGGCGCTTAGCCCGGACTTGAGCAAGCGCAGCATCGTTTTCTGATCGTTGCGTTCCGCCGCCTCGCAAAGCAGGTGGCACAGGATCAGATGGGCCACGGCCTTGTGGTTGGTCTTGTCGGCCAGCTCAAGAGGAGTTCCACCCTGCGTGTTTCGCGCATGGATGTCGGCCTCGTTATCAAGCAGGCATTTCGCGACTTCAAGACGCCCGTATTGCGCCGCTATATGAAGAGGTGTGTTTCCGTCAACATCCCGTGCGTTAACACTTACGTGAGCGTCTCCGTCAAACATCTGATGTTCCACACCTGCAACATCTCCGAGGCGAGCGGCTTCGTGGATTGTGGGCACCCGACCGCATCCGGATATAAAGCAGAACAAGCATAGAATCGTAGTCAGTTCTAATCGTGCGACCATGTGTAGTTACCTCACAGGAAATGTGGCTCGCTGATGCCAGCCAGCCCGAACATGTCTCTGATCCACCCTATGCAGTTATAGGGCCGAGGAGGATAGGAGTTGCCCGCCAGGTATTCGAGGTTTGGATCCTTTCCCGATCCGGATATGGCGTTACGAAGCTGCTTGAAAGCGCACTCCGGTATGCTGGTGTGCGAGCACGTCTGGGAGCCGTCCATTTGGTCGTTTTCCAGTCTCACGTAGCCGGGTACCTCGTGGCCAGCATTTGCGCCTTTCTGGTCCACCGGACGGAAGCCCCAGCAATTAACATCGCCGGTGAGACACACCCAGTAATGGCTCAGGTTAGCTATACCTCCCTTCTTCCGGCAGACCTTGATGTCCCTCCTGCCAGAGGGATCTATGCTCCTAAGGGGATTACAGTTAGCATAAGCGTACTGGTCGAATCCGCTTCGCGCGGGGTCACGTTGCGTAAACCTCCCCACCTGAGGATCGTAGAGTCTGACTCCCAGTTGCAACAGCGCGAGGTCCGGCTCCTGGTAATGAGTATAGTAGCCGAGTTGGCCGATATATTGGTATGGCTGGTCGAAATTCGCGTCCTTCTCGTGCCAGAGCACCGCGCCGTAAGCGTCATAGTCGTACTTCTGCGTAACGTAGCCGGCGCTGTCGGTCATTAGCCGGGTGGACCCGAGTTGGTCGAAGTGATAGTGTCCATGCCATGCGTGCTGTCACATCGGGCGATCAACGAGCCGTTGGGTTCCCGAATGTAATGGACCACGGAGCCGGCCGAGTCCTCCTGGACCACAGCCGGGATTCCCGCTGTTATGTCGTACACGAAGTCATACTCCGGTGGATTCGAACCGGCTCCGGCGGTAAACTTCACCCGGTTCGAGTCAGCATCCCAAGTATTGGTCAGCGTGTGGGTGCCGCCGCCAGCAGACAGGCTGTACGTTGCCGCATTCAGCAGCCCCGCTGGGGTGTACGTGTAGGTCGCGGTCCCGGCTCCGGTAACCGTCAGCAGATTCCCGGCGCTGTCGTATTGATAACCATGCATTCCCGGCCAGCTTGTTAACTGATCGACAGCGTTGTATATCATCGGGTTAGGGTCCGCCGGCGGATGAAGCCGGTTGCCGACCCAATCGTAGCCGTAGGTCCCGCCTGCCGGCTGGCTGGGAACTGGATTCGGCGGGACGGCGCTGGTCAGACGATTGTTCGCATCATAGCCATAGGACCAGGGAAGTGTCGAACTGCCCGTCGAGTCGGTCATCGTAAGCGGATTGCCAACGCTGTCCACGGTATAACTGATCTGGAATGCCGCCATGTTCGCGCCCGAATCGGTTATGCCGACCAGCCGATATCGCGGGTCGTTGTCGTAGGCGTAGCTTGTCGATACGCCGTTGGGATAGGCTATGCCCGTTCTGTTGCCCGCCGAATCGTAATAGTATCGTATGTCGCAGCGTTGGCTCGGCCCGGTGTTCCCTGTGCGTTACGTCGCCTCGTTTCGGGATTTCCGGAGCGGACGGTAAATGCGTGCGGCCATCATCACGCCGTGCCCGCTGCTCAAATCCCGAAACACCGAATCGTTACGCTGGATATCTGCGCAGCATTCGGCGAACCGCGATAACCCCCACAACATCCAGCAGCAGCACAAAGACGACACGGACGTACTGCTGCAATCCGGGCGGCGGCGCGTAATAATCAGGTTCCATCCACCATATCACCACGACACCAACAAACACCAGGGCCGTGTATACGATTCCTGACAGCGACCATGCTGTGTTCAGTCCCAACCCACGTTCCTTCACCGCATAAACCAAAATAGGGAAGACTCCCAGTAACCAGTAGCGCGATCGTTCCAATATCAACGGTGTCAAGAAGTCGCCTGAATACCCAATCAAGGACCTGGGAGCCAAAGAGTTCTCCGACATCTGATTCAACATGCCACAGTGAAACCACGTACAGAACCTGACCGTAGAATAACCACAACAGGCAGAATCGTGAGTATACTGCAGATATTCGCATAGTCTCTTCCTTTGCTCATTTTGTGTAACGGCGGGTTAATACGTCTTCCATGGGATCATAATCACGATAGGATTTCACCCAATCATTGAACCGAATCCCGAATGTATCGTTTGCGGAGATAGTCGTGTTGTTCGATATGAGGATACCGGCATGTCCCCTCGGCCAGATCCCCGCAATGTAACACCTGCCCCTGGCTACTATGTCGCCAGTCCTGCTGGGCGGATTGGGCACGATGCTCAAACACGTCAGTTTTGTGCCTTTGTCGGCCAAATAATACGCGATTTGTGGCGTGTAACTCGTGAGCACGCCACGTTCTTTAACCGGCCAGTCATCCTTATATCTGAGGTGCTTATGCTTGTTGCCCAGTACGTAAGCATCTCCTACTGCTGTAGTGCATTTGAATTCGCCAGACATGTCCCGCCGCCCAGCACGCGCCGGACAGGAATCGCTTTTCCTATAACCGCCCAAGTTATAGATCATAAAGGCAATGGCGTTCATTTCCGGTGTTTCGGGAATCTTGTTCCCGAAACCAACTGCCCCGCCTTAGACGATCAAAGGCCGCACATCAAGCCCGACCTTTTCACCAAACTCGTAAAAACGCCAACTGGAGAATGGCCACTGCTCTGGAAGGGTGACCAGTCCCCTTTCGAACGGGATTGGCATGAATATAGTTCACCTTCGCGTAGAGCTTCTCCTCGCTATAGATTGCGAGGGCTCGCGCCTGTTCCTTCCACACGGCGAAGCGCGCCTTGCCGTTGGCGTGACCCGCCATCGTCTCCAAGACCTTCGCCGCGTTCATATCCTTGGCGTGCGCTATTATCCTCTGTGCAGACCTTCCGCGCCATAATCGGTTGAACCGGTGCAGTTGGCCGCCGTCAGGCAGGAACACCAGCAGATGGACGTGATCCGGCATGAGCACAAACGCCGACACGTACCCACCGCATTCGACCAGCGCCCTGCGGATCTCATCGCACACGATATCCCGCACAGTTGCATTGTTGAGCAAGGGCAACCACTCTACAAACGTTCCCGTTATATAGTAGTAACTTGCCCCTATGTCGATGTTCTTCCATTTCACAACGTCATATTAGCCGCACTTGCCGGATATCCCTGCTGGAGGTGGTGCTTATCCGTTTCGGGAACAAGTTCCCGAAACACCGAACTTGCCCCTATGTCGATGTTCTTCCATTTCACAACGTCATATTAGCCGCACTTGCCGGATATCCCTGCTGGAGGTGGTGCTTATCCGTTTCGGGAATCTTGTTCCCGAAACACCGAACGGGATAACCGGCGCTGTCCAACCCGTCCCAAGACACGGAATTTGCTCCCGAAGTGACAGCCAGCGCGGACGTGATGGCGCGGATGACCTCTCTGGATGTGGTCCCGTCTTGGCATGGCCGACGGCAGCAGGCCCTGGTCTCAATCATTTCGGTGTTTCGGGAATCTTGTTCCCGAAACCAACTGCCCCGCCTTAGACGATCAAAGGCCGCACATCAAGCCCGACCTTTTCACCAAACTCGTAAAAACGCCAACTGGAGAATGGCCACTGCTCTGGAAGGGGTGACCAGTCCCCTTCGAACGGGATTGGCATGAATATAGTTCACCTTCGCGTAGAGCTTCTCCTCGCTATAGATTGCGAGGGCTCGCGCCTGTTCCTTCCACACGGCGAAGCGCGCCTTGCCGTTGGCGTGACCCGCCATCGTCTCCAAGACCTTCGCCGCGTTCATATCCTTGGCGTGCGCTATTATCCTCTGTGCAGACCTTCCGCGCCATAACCGGTTGAACCGGTGCAGTTGGCCGCCGTCAGGCAGGAACACCAGCAGATAGACGTGATCCGGCATCAGCACAAACGCCGACACATACCCAACGCACTCGGCCAGCGCCCTGCGAATCTCGTCGCACACGATATCCCGCACGGTTGCATTGTTGAGCAAGGGCAACCACTCTACAAACGTTCCCGTTATATAGTAGTAACTTGCCCCTATGTCGATGTTCTTCCATTTCACAACGTCATATTAGCCGCACTTGCCGGATATCCCTGCTGGAGGTGGTGCTTATCCGTTTCGGGAACAAGTTCCCGAAACACCGAATCTATTTGTAAGAGATTGTAAGCGAGTCCGGTGTTTCGGGAATCTTGTTCCCGAAACCAACTGCCCCGCCTTAGACGATCAAAGGCCGCACATCAAGCCCGACCTTTTCACCAAACTCGTAAAAACGCCAACTGGAGAATGGCCACTGCTCTGGAAGGGTGACCAGTCCCCTTCGAACGGGATTGGCATGAATATAGTTCACCTTCGCGTAGAGCTTCTCCTCGCTATAGATTGCGAGGGCTCGCGCCTGTTCCTTCCACACGGCGAAGCGCGCCTTGCCGTTGGCGTGACCCGCCATCGTCTCCAAGACCTTCGCCGCGTTCATATCCTTGGCGTGCGCTATTATCCTCTGTGCAGACCTTCCGCGCCATAATCGGTTGAACCGGTGCAGTTGGCCGCCGTCAGGCAGGAACACCAGCAGATGGACGTGATCCGGCATGAGCACAAACGCCGACACGTACCCACCGCATTCGACCAGCGCCCTGCGGATCTCATCGCACACGATATCCCGCACAGTTGCATTGTTGAGCAAGGGCAACCACTCTACAAACGTTCCCGTTATATAGTAGTAACTTGCCCCTATGTCGATGTTCTTCCATTTCACAACGTCATATTAGCCGCACTTGCCGGATATCCCTGCTGGAGGTGGTGCTTATCCGTTTCGGGAACAAGTTCCCGAAACACCGAACACCGAAACTTGCCCCAACGTCGATGTTCTTCCATTTCACAACGTCATATTAGCCGCACTTGCCGGATATCCCTGCTGGAGGT
>CAWGNL010000047.1:0-5479 GCA_963823885.1 uncultured bacterium | reverse complement strand
CGATGAGACGGGAGACACGACAATCAACTCCAACCAGTTATCGAACGGCCAACATGATATCACCGCGGTCGCGATCGACCGGAGGGTCGGAAACTGCAGCAACAGCGTATGGGTTAATGTGTACAACGATATTTCGGAGATCAGCGTCAACGAAACAGCACTCTTCCTTGACGACTCGACCAGCCAGCCGGTGACGCTCTCAGCCGAGGTCAACTCGTCAGAAAGCTGGCAGATAACGATCTACAGGTGTTCGGACAGACTCGGTGGTCGCGCAGTCGAGCGGCACGGGGCCGGGCACGGCCAGCATAAGTTGGAGCGGCTCGGGAGCGGCCACCGGCGTCTATGACCTGTCAATCAGCCCGGGCGTCGTCAGCAGCAGCGGCGCTGCCTCGCCGACAGATACCTATATCGGCGTCAGTTACGCCACAGGGGGCGATATGCTTATTATGGGAAGTCGTCGAGGGCGAGCCCGACTGGAGCAGAGCCGACGTGGTTAACGAGATGGTTTACGTAAGCCAGGCATGCGCGGAGCGTCAGGTCAAGGCAACGATCCTCCCGGACCCGTCCTGGAACTCTTACTGGTATCGTGGGCGCCCCCCTTGGATCAGGGGGCTCGACTACTGGCTGGCGCGCCTGCACTGTTACCGCAACTTGTTCCTGGCCACCCATGGCACCAGGAAGACGCCCAGCAGTCCGTTGATGGCGTGGACCATGTCGACTTCGACCTTCATCAACGGAGGGATGGCCTACTACACCAACGACTGGACCAGCCCACCGGGCGGGTCCACGCGTTCACAGACTACGGGACCGGCAACTATCCCTGGAACATAGTTGAGATCAACGCCTGTTATTCCGGAGGGTTCTGGCTGTACGGTAGCAACGAACGACAGAACATCATTAAGGCGTTTGATCTTTGGGGAGGGCCCGACGGCGAGGAAGACGGCGGGGTTTTTATTGGTTGGGACTCATTCTACGCCCCAATGGTTCCTTGGGCGGACGAGGCTTGGACCGAGTTGTTCTGGGCCCAACTCGGGCGACTTTTACACCGTATGGGATGCCGAAGAGTAACGTCGGGCCGTGGACATGGCCTATTTGGTCATCGATGATGACGAGTCGAGCATGGTCACGTGGTTGACTGAGTGAGGCGACCAGGCCCCCTGGAGTTGGGAAATGAAAAGACATGTCAGAGTAGATTGGGTTCTTGTTATCGTCGTTGCGGTTACCGTCCTTGTCCTTCACCGCGCTCTTTTTCCCGATCGACGCAAGTGACATGCGCCCGGTGTGGAAAAGCGCCCTGGATGCATTCAGAATCTACGCACCACACCCCATCGGATATCAAAGCGGTTCAGGTGTTTTGGCATTCGCCACGGCGTATGGAGCGCCCGCCTCATCCAGCGCGCTGAAGACAAAAGCTTGATTTGGGCCGCGCTCAGACAAAGCTCGACCCGGAGACTTTCCCTGAGGCAGGCACCATCAGAGACCTGTGGCGAGGCGACGGCAATGAACTGGTAATTCTTCTTCAGCAGCGGCGTAAGGGCGACCTTGATTGCATCGTTTTACCAGCATCGATTGGGACCGCGACACAGACTTTACCCGGGTCGTAGGGGAATGTTGGAAGCACGGAAGAGAGCATAAGGGCATGCGTGTTGGCCCCTGAGCGTCGTCTTGTGGGTTCGAGTCTCCACGGAGCCGGCACGACCGATTTCTTCGGAATTCCCTGGCTGCTGTATCAGGACATAGCCGGCAACCCGAGGCCAGGGCCGGACGGCACGACGGATATGGGAGCTTACGAGAACTGGGCCGATTCGGCGGCGGGTGGTCGGTGTTTCGGGAACTTGTTCCCGAAACGGATAAGCACCACCTCCAGCAGGGATATCCGGCAAGTGCGGCTAAGATGACGTTGTGAAATGGAAGAACATCGACATAGGGGCAAGTTACTACTATATAACGGGAACGTTTGTAGAGTGGTTGCCCTTGCTCAACAATGCAACCGTGCGGGATATCGTGTGCGACGAGATTCGCAGGGCGCTGGCCAAGTGCGTTGGTTACGTGTCGGCGTTTGTCCTGATGCCGGATCACGTTCGCCTGCTCGTGGACCCTACCTGACGGCGGCCAGATGCACCGGTTCAACAGCCTATGGCGAGGAGTCTGCACAGAAGATAATAGCGCACGCAAAGGATGTGAACGCGGCAATGGTGCTGGAGACGATGGCGCGTCACGCCAACGGCAAGGCCAGCTTCGCCGTGTGGAAAGAGCAGGTGCGAGCCCTCGCAATCTATAGTGAGAAGAAGCTCTACGTGATGGTGAACTATATTCATGCCAATCCCGTTCCGAGGGACTGGTCACGCTGCCGGAGGAATGGCCATTCTCCAGTTGGCGTTTTTATGAATGCGGCAAGGATGTAGGGCTTGATGTGCAGCCTTTGATCCTCTGAGGTGAGGCAGTTCGTTTCGGGAACAAGTTCCCGAAACACCGGAAGGTGAACTATATTCATGCCAATCCCGTTCCGAGGGGACTGGTCACCCTTCCAGAGCAGTGGCCATTCTCCAGTTGGCGTTTTTACGAGTTTGGTGAAAAGGTCGGGCTTGATGTGCGGCCTTTGATCGTCTAAGGCGGGGCAGTTGGTTTCGGGAACAAGATTCCCGAAACACCGACTCGCTTACAATCTCTTACAAATAGATTACAGCTTATTTACACCCACAAACGGAGGCGGAGACGAAGATGAATAAGAAGTTACTGGTAGTCCTAATGAGTCTGTGCGCGGTCGGCTGCGCAGCGGCCGCCGGCGCGGGTCCATTTCGCAGGCCAAACGCTCGCCCGACGGGAGCGCCGTCAGCATCACATCCGCGATCGTCTCGGCGGTCTATGCGGACTGCTTCTACGTCGAGAGCGATGATGGTCTCCACGGCATCAGGGTCAATGCATCGCCCGAGGGGCTCGTCATGCCTGTGAGAGTGGATGTGACCGGCGTCGTGCGGACCGACACCTTCGGCGAGCCATACATCGATTCGGCGGGCTTTACCGTCGACGGGACCGGATCGGTCGAGCCCCTCGCCGAGCACAGCGGGGAAGTCGGCGGTCCTCTCGTGCCTCACGCCAACAACTCCCGCCTCTCCGCGCGCGCCATCCAGGGCCTGACCGACACCGGGCTGCTAGTCATGGCCAGTGGCGTGGTGACTTCGGCAGACTCGACCGGTTTCTTCGTAAATGGCGGTTTCGGCCCGGACCTGAGGGTAACTTTGCCCGCCGGGGCGCCTGATGTGGTTGTGCCGCCGATAGGTGATTTGGCCGTGGTGACGGGCGTCGAGGCTCTTTATATTGGGATGGGTCTGCCGTCCAACCCGTGGTCATGGCGCGGGACGCGGGCGACGTTCAAGAGGCCCTTCCAACGCCCCAAATCACGGGCCCCGGCCTGCTCCCGGGACTCCCGCCAAACCAAGGCGCGCCACCGAGGAGTTTCCGGAAAAGGGTTTCCCAAGAGGGTTTCGGGAAAGGGGTTTCCCGAAACAACGGGGGCGTCAGCTCCGCCAGAGCGATGGACTACACCGGCTCGATCGGTGTCACGATATCCACTGCGTCCGGCCAGGCGAACCCGGCTTCCAGCCAGCCGGTAATGTTCACCGTCACATTCGACCGGCCCGTTGTGGATTTCCGGGTGAATAAGCTCGCGATAAGCGCGGACAGCGCCGGATGCGCGAGGGCGGACCTCTTCGACAGCGGCGACCACACGACCTATTCGGTGGGCGTGTGCGGGATGCGGGGGAACTGCCAGGTCACGCTGAGTATTCCCGCCGGCGTGGTGCACGACTCGGCCGGAAACGCAAACCTCGCATCGACGAGCCTCGATGACGGGGTCGCCTACACCGGCAGCCCATCGAAGACCGTCTTCGTCTCCGCCGCATCCGGCAGCGACAGCAATGACGGCCTGTCGTGGTCCACCGCGAAGCAGACGATAGGCGGAGGCCTCGGCATAGCCAGTACCGGCGACGAGGTGTGGGCCGCCGCCGGCACGTATAACGAGCAGGCCGAGATTCATTCGGGAATTGCGCTCTACGGCGGGTTTGCGGGCGGCGAGACCCAGCGCGGCCAGGCGAACCCGAGGGTCAACCAGACTGTCCTCGCCTACAACGGCACTGTCGTGTCTTTCGACTGCGGCTGCGGCCAGTCGACCGTCGTGGACGGCGTAATAATCCCGAACGGGGCCAACGGCGTTTCCGCGTGGTGGTCGTCTCCCACCATAACCAACAACATCGTGGACTCGTACGGCACGACACTGTGCAACGCGATCATCGCGTACAGCTTTGGCCTCTCGCGCCGGCGATGCCCGTTGTCAAATGCAATACCGTTACGGGCCATAATGACGGAATCGTGGTGGAAAATGCCTACGCGGATGTCTCGGACAACTTCGCGTTCATGTGCGGTTTCCTGGGCATCGCGTGTGTAGACCTGGTCGGGTCGGTCGCCAACAACACGTCGGTCGGCAGTACCTACGGCATCATCATCGATTCTTCCGTGATGGGAATCCCGCCCTGTACCGTCGCCAACAACCTCTGCGCGTTCAACAACTTCTGCGGCATGGACGTCTCCGGCGATGTCACCTTCAGCCACAACGATGTCTACAACCCCAACGTGAGCAACTACCTGGCAACCGATCCGACGGGGACCGACGGCAACATATCGGTCGATCCCATGCTCGTGGACATAACGGGGCAGGACTGCCATCTCCAGGCCGGCTCGCCATGCATAGATGCCGGTGACGACAGCGCCGCGCAGCCGGGCGAGACCGACCTCTACGGCAACCCGCGTATACAAGGCGCGCACGTGGATATCGGCGCGGCGGAAGCGAGTTATCTCGCCAACGGCAAATTCACGCCCGACGGCGAGCCCGTGGCCATCACCGGGGCGATAGTATCAGCCGCATTCCCCGACTATTTCTACATCGAGTCGGATGATCGCTCCTGCGGGGTCCGGGTCGCCGATCCCCAAAACGGTCTCTCGCTGCCGTGCCGGGTGGATATAACCGGGACGGCGGCGACCGACTCGGATGGCGAGCGTTACATCGCCGCCGGCACGGTCACGGTGGATAGCGGCGGCGTGGAAGTCCAGCCGCTGGGAATGAACAACGAGACCGTGGGCGGCGGCGCGTATGCCTGTCAAACCGGCGTGACCGATTCCGGGGCGCCGCGGCCATCGGCTGGAACAACATCGGCCTTCTGGTAAGGACCTTCGGCAACGTGGTCGAAGTGGATTCATCGGGCTTCGGCATCGACGATGGTTCCGGCGCCGGGGTGTGGGTCCTCGCGCGGCGGGGGTAAGTCTGCCTTCGTCGGGCGGCCAGGTGATGGTGACCGGCGTGAGTTCCTGTTACGCGGATGGGACCGTGCTTAGGCGCCTGCTCCTCATGCGCGACGCAAACGACCTCCAGACAGTTGACTCGACGGCGGCGGCGACTATCTCTTTCGGGAGCAACACGACCTGG
>CAWGNL010000046.1:0-10775 GCA_963823885.1 uncultured bacterium | reverse complement strand
ATTGGTCTTCCACACGGCGAAGTGCGCCTTGCCCGTCGGCGTAGTATGCGCATCGTCTCCAAGACCTTCGCCGCGTTCATATCCTTGGCGGGCGCTATTATCCTCTGGCAGACCTTCCGCGCCATAACCGGTTGAACCGGTGCGGTTGGCCGCCGTCAGGCAGGAACACCAGCAGATAGACGTGATCCGGCATCAGCACAAACGCCGAACATAACCAACGCACTCGGCCAGCGCCCTGCGATCTCGTCGCACACGATATCCCGCACGGTTGCATTGTTGAGCAAAGGCAACGACTCTA
This sequence comes from uncultured bacterium, assembly GCA_963823885.1. Taxonomy (GTDB): domain Bacteria; phylum Armatimonadota; class UBA5829; order UBA5829; family UBA5829; genus CAWGNL01. The sequence goes on along the minus strand of CAWGNL010000046.1, from coordinate 10,477 downwards.
CAACGTTCCCGTTATATAGTAGTAACTTGCCCCTATGTCGATGTTCTTCCATTTCACAACGTCATCTTAGCCGCACTTGCCGGATATCCCTGCTGGAGGTGGTGCTTATCCGTTTCGGGAACAAGTTCCCGAAACACCGAAATAGGCCATCAACTGCAGCGGGATCGCCACCAGCACCGGGGAGAACAATTCCGGTGTTTCGGGAATCTTGTTCCCGAACCGACTGCCCCGCCTTAGACGATCAAAGGCTGCACATCAAGCCCGACCTTTTCACCAAACTCGTAAAAACGCCAACTGGAGAATGGCCACTGCTCTGGAAGGGTGGCTAAGTCCCTCGAAACGGGATTGGCATGATATCATTCACCTTCGCGTAGAGCTTCTCCTCGCTATAGATTGCGAGGGCTCGCGCCTGTTCCTCCACCGGCGAAGCGGGCCTTGCCGTTGGCGTGACGCGCCATGGTCTCCAAGACCCTTGCCGCGTTCACATCCTTGGCGTGCGCTATTATCCTCTGAGCAGACCGTCCGCGCCATAGCCTGTTGAACCGGTGCAGTTGACCGCCGTCTGGCAGGTACACCAGCAGGTGAACGTGATCCGGCATCAGCACAAACGCCGACACGTCCCCGCCGCACTCGGCCAGCGCCCTGGCGATCTCGTCGCGCACGATATCCCGCACGGTTGCATTGTTGAGCAAGGGCAACCACTCTACAAACGTTCCCGTTATCTAGTAGTAGCTTGCCCCTATGTCGATGTTTTTCCATTTCACGGTATCATATTAGCCGCACTTGCCGGATATCCCTGCTGGAGGTGGTGCTTATCCGTTTCGGGAACAAGTTCCCGAAACACCGAACACCGAAACGTTTAGCAGGCTGTCAACGGCCAACGGCGCGCGAGCCGGGCCAAATTCCGGTGTCCGGTGTTTCGGGAATCTTGTTCCCGAAACCAACTGCCCCGCCTTAGACGATCAAAGGCCGCACATCAAGCCCGACCTTTTCCGGTGTTTCGGGAATCTTGTTCCCGAAACCAACTGCCCCGCCTTAGACGATCAAAGGCTGCACATCAAGCCCGACCTTTTCACCAAACTCGTAAAAACGCCAACTGGAGAATGGCCACTGCTCTGGAAGGGTGCACCAGTCCCCTTCGAAACGGGATTGGCATGATATAGTTCACCTTCGCGTAGAGCTTCTCCTCGCTATAGATTGCGAGGGCTCGCGCTTGTTCCTTCCACACGGCGAAGCGCGCCTTGCCGTTGGCGTGACCCGCCATCGTCTCCAAGACCTTCGCCGCGTTCATATCCTTGGCGTGCGCTATTATCCTCTGTGCAGACCTTCCGCGCCATAACCGGTTGAACCGGTGCAGTTGGCCGCCGTCAGGCAGGAACACCAGCAGATAGACGTGATCCGGCATCAGCACAAACGCCGACACGTAACCAACGCACTCGGCCAGCGCCCTGCGAATCTCGTCGCACACGATATCCCGCACGGTTGCATTGTTGAGCAAGGGCAACCACTCTACAAACGTTCCCGTTATATAGTAGTAACTTGCCCCTATGTCGATGTTCTTCCATTTCACAACGTCATATTAGCCGCACTTGCCGGATATCCCTGCTGGAGGTGGTGCTTATCCGTTTCGGGAACAAGTTCCCGAAACACCGAACTTGCCCCTATGTCGATGTTCTTCCATTTCCGGTGTTTCGGGAATCTTGTTCCCGAAACCAACTGCCCCGCCTTAGACGATCAAAGGCCGCACATCAAGCCCGACCTTTTCACCAAACTCGTAAAAACGCCAACTGGAGAATGGCCACTGCTCTGGAAGGGTGACCAGTCCCCTTCGAACGGGATTGGCATGAATATAGTTCACCTTCGCGTAGAGCTTCTCCTCGCTATAGATTGCGAGGGCTCGCGCCTGTTCCTTCCACACGGCGAAGCGCGCCTTGCCGTTGGCGTGACCCGCCATCGTCTCCAAGACCTTCGCCGCGTTCATATCCTTGGCGTGCGCTATTATCCTCTGTGCAGACCTTCCGCGCCATAACCGGTTGAACCGGTGCAGTTGGCCGCCGTCAGGCAGGAACACCAGCAGATAGACGTGATCCGGCATCAGCACAAACGCCGACACGTACCCAACGCACTCGGCCAGCGCCCTGCGAATCTCGTCGCACACGATATCCCGCACGGTTGCATTGTTGAGCAAGGGCAACCATTCTACAAACGTTCCCGTTATATATGTGTAGTAACTTGCCCCAACGTCGATGTTCTTCCATTTCACAACGTCATCTTAGCCGCACTTGCCGGATATCCCTGCTGGAGGTGGTGCTTATCCGTTTCGGGAACAAGTTCCCGAAACACCGAAATTTACAATTTCAAAATTCAAAATTCGCCGCAGCAGGTGGGTTGTATCTATTCCACCGTCACCGTCTTTGCCAGGTTTCTGGGCTGGTCGATGGACGGACAGCGGGCGGCGGCCACGTAATAGGCCATCAACTGCAGCGGGATCGCCACCAGCACCGGGGAGAACAATTCATTTGTCTCAGGGACGCAGATCACCAGATCGGCATAGTCGTTTATCCCAGCATCGCGCGCGTTGGCGATGGCCAGCACTTCGCCGGACCTCGCCTTGACCTCCCGGATATTGCCGAGCATCTTGTCATAAGTCCTGGACTGCACCGCGATGGCTATTGTCGCAAAAGTGGGGTCTATCAGGGCGATGGGGCCGTGCTTCATCTCGCCTGCCGCGTAGCCCTCGGCGTGCATATAGGAAATCTCCTTGATCTTCAGGGCGCCCTCCAGCGCGCTCGCGAGGTTTATGCCCCGACCCATATACAGGAATCCGTTGAAACAGTAATAACGCTGGGCCGCCGCGATGACCGGGGAGGGGTCGTTAAGAATCGCCTCCGCTTGTCCGGGCAGTTCCCACAGGCCTTCGCGAAGCGCCGCCCCCTGAGCAGGGTCCAGGCTGCCTCGCACCTGAGCAAAATACAGCGCGACCAGATACAGCACCATCAACTGGGTAGTGTAAGCCTTTGTGCTCGCGACCGCGATCTCCGGCCCGGCGTAGGTGTAGAGCACGCCGTCCGCTTCGCGCGCCGCCATGCTTCCGACCACGTTGGTAATTGCTATCGTTTTCGCGCCCTTGCTCTTGGCCTCGCGCAGTCCCACGATGGTATCCAGCGTCTCTCCCGACTGGCTGATTACTATGGCCAGCGTCCGATCATCGATGATGGGGTCGCGATATCGCAGCTCGGACGCCACATCGATTTCCACCGGGATCCGGCAGAGCGCCTCTATCGCGTACTTTCCGGCCATGGAGGCGTGATATGCGGTCCCGCAGGCAACCATGGTGATCTTGTCGATTTTGCGGATGTCGTCGTCGCCGAGATTGATGCCCGGCAATTCGACACGGTCCATTTCGGGAGAAAGCCTGCCGCGCATGGTCTCACGCAGCGCGCGCGGCTGTTCGTGGATCTCCTTGAGCATGAAGTGCTCGAAGCCCCCGCGCTCGGCCATCCCCGCGTCCCAGTCCACTTGAGACCAGCCCTTGTCGATGGGCGCCCCGTCCAGATCGGTGATAGTGACTTTGTCTCGGGTGATGACGGCGACGTTGTCATCGTCAACGTAGATCACCCGGCGGGTGTAATCAAGGAACGCCGCCACATCGGATGCCAGGAAGTTTTCACCTTCGCCGAGTCCGATCACCAGCGGGCTGTGCCGGCGCGCCGCGACAACGGTATCCGGTTCATTCTGGGCGATCACCACCAGACCGAACGAGCCTTCAAGTTCCTTGGCGGTGGCTCGCACAGCCGCGGCCAGGTCTCCTTTATAGCAGCGTTCTATCAGGTGCGCGATGACCTCGGTATCGGTCTCGGAGGCGAATACGTGTCCCTCCTCGATCAGGCGCTCCTTGAGGCTCATGTAGTTCTCGATTATGCCATTGTGCACCACGGTGATCGTGCCCGTGCAATCGGCATGGGGGTGCGCGTTTTCATCGGACGGCCTGCCGTGCGTTGCCCAGCGCGTGTGCCCCACTCCCACGGATCCCCTGGGCAGCTCATGCTCTATCGCCGTCTCCAGCGCGCGCAGCTTGCCCACACACTTGCGCACAACAATCGCTCCGCCATTGGTGACGGCCACGCCCGCCGAATCATATCCCCGATACTCCAGCCGCTTTAGCCCCTGCAAAAGTATCGGACACGCTTCCTGCCTGCCAATATAGCCGACTATACCGCACACTTCGCTTACCCCCGGTTTGGAAATTGGACATTGGAAATTAGAAATTAGAAAAAAACAGCCCCCCCGTTATTATAACGCGCCAGGCAGCGGAAAGTCACCCTTTAGGGGTAAGAGGTCCGAGGTCAGAAATCGGAGGTCGGAAGGGAGCGCCCTCCCTTCTAACCTCCGACCTCCGACTTCCGACCTCAAAAAAAAGCCCCCGGGGAAGACTTCCCCCGGGGGCCATGCTTGGTCTAGGTAGAGACTAGAACGTCACGCCGAACTGCACGACGCCGATACCGGCGCGGTAGTTATCGCCGTAAACGATCGAATCGCTGCCACCGCTCCAGTTGATGTACTGGTAACCGACCTTGAAGCCGGTGCTCGGGCTCAACTGATGGCCCCAGCCGATGGTCAGGTAGCTCTCGGTGCCGTCGGTTGCCAGGTTGTTGGGATTGTACTTGATCAACTGGTAACCGAGGTCCAGGGAGTTATGCTTGGCGAAGCCCCACTGAACTCCGCCCTCTATCTTGGCGATCTTGTCGTCCTTGAGCAGAGGCTGGCCGGCCAGTCCCAAATCGAATGGGCTGGTCCCGGCCACGAGATCGATCGGCTGATCGTTGAGCGTGTTGAGATACTCGCCGTCGACGATCGCCTTCAAGCTGGGCAGAATCGGGTAGCTGATGTCGGCATAGGGGCCCTCGACGTCGACCGGGTTGGTCCACTGGCCGATCTTGTCCCACGAGCCGGCAGCGGCGAAGTTCCTGCCGATGTCCTTGTAACCAATGTCAGCCACGAGCTTGCACCAGGTTCCGGTGAACTTGCCGTCGAAGGCGGTGCAGTCCCTGTTGACGTCGGGAAGCGCAACGGTGTTGGCCGACAGAGCATTGCTCTCACTCCAATTGCCTACGAAGCTGTAGTCCTTCAGGAATGGAACAGTGAAGTCAATACCATATACCCGTGCCTGGTCGTAGAAGGGCGGGGTATTGTTGTTGAGATAGGTATCGCTAGCGGTACCGTTGACCGGGTTAGCACCCGAAGTCCACGCCTGATAGAACGTGGCGCCAACCTTGATGTTGAATGGCGCGCCCCACACGGCTCGCAAGCCGGCGGTCTGATCGATCAGGGTGTTCAAGCCGCCGACCGAGTTTCCGCCGAGGTCGTTGAACGTGCCGATGGTGTTCCTCGGCTGGCCGGTAAGGCCATTTTCCAGGTACTCGTTTTCGTCGTTCTTGACGGCAAACAGAGTCACGTCGATACCGCTGAACGCCAGCGCAAGCTTGATACCGTCCACCGGGTAGTTGCCGTCGTCGGTCTTCAAGATGCTTGAGTAGCTATCCACGTCGATCATCTTCAACGTGTAAGGTGTGAACTGGCAGCGGGAATCGACCCACAGCGACGTCTCCCTTCCCCAACGCTGCATCGATGTACAGGTAGTAGGGGAAGAATGCATTGGTCAGGTTGCTGTCAATGCTCTGTTTCGCTATCGGAGCACTCACAGTCGATTTCACGGCAGTCCCGGTTATCGAGTTGGACACCGGCCTGACGCCGCCGACATAGTCGTCGACGAAGCCGATATAGTTGAGATAGTCGCCATAGTCGATAGTCGCATTGGCGGTAGTCTTGTCTGAGACCCGACCTACGATGTTGAGGTCGAAGTCCTTAACCACACTGACGGTTCGAGCCAGAGTGGCTGTTACAGGGATTTGCCTCTGGTCGAGGTCATGCGCCGGGACAACGCCCGCGCGATAATCATCGGCATAAGCCATCACGTTGGCGTCGCCGGTGATTTTCACGCGTCTTACCTCGGCTTCCAGAGCTGTCACGCGACAGTCGAGGGCAGCGATCTGCTTCTTGAGAGTATCGACGTCCACGCCCATCTGCGCCAATTCATCCTTGAACTCGTCCACCAGTTTGCGAATGGCGTCGACATCGGCCTTTGTCGCAAACTTGGAGACGTCCGGAATGTCGCTCTTCTTGGCATAGTCCTGAAGGATGCTGTCAAGTTGAGACTGTGTAATTCCGGCAGTCGGTCCAACAGTGGGTTGCTCGCGGTTTATCATCGGGAGAATTTCGGGCGATAGCCACCGCGAACTCGTACCGGGTGAGGGTGCGCTTTCCAGCGAACGTCCCATCCGGATACCCGATCAGGATGCCGTCTTTCTGAAGCGTATTGATTGCGTCATACGCCCAGTGGTCGGCCGACCACTGGGCGTATGACGCAATCAATACGCTTCAGAAAGACGGCATCCTGATCGGGTATCCGGATGGGACGTTCGCTGGAAAGCGCACCCTCACCCGGTACGAGTTCGCGGTGGCTATCGCCCGAAATTCTCCCGATGATAAACCGCGAGCAACCCACTGTTGGACCGACTGCCGGAATTACACAGTCTCAACTTGACAGCATCCTTCAGGACTATGCCAAGAAGAGCGACATTCCGGACGTCTCCAAGTTTGCGACAAAGGCCGATGTCGACGCCATTCGCAAACTGGTGGACGAGTTCAAGGATGAATTGGCGCAGATGGGCGTGGACGTCGATACTCTCAAGAAGCAGATCGCTGCCCTCGACTGTCGCGTGACGGCTCTGGAAGCCGAGGTAAGACGCGTGAAAATCACCGGCGACGCCAACGTGATGGCTTATGCCGATGATTATCGCGCGGGCGTTGTCCCGGCGCATGACCTCGACCAGAGGCAAATCCCTGTAACAGCCACTCTGGCTCGAACCGTCAGTGTCGTTGAGGACTTCGACCTCAACATCGTAGGTCGGGTCTCAGACAAGACTACCGCCAATGCGACTATCGACTATGGCGACTATCTCAACTATATCGGCTTCGTCGACGACTATGTCGGCGGCGTCAGGCCGGTGTCCAACTCGATAACCGGAGCTCGCCGTGAAATCGACTGTGAGTGCTCCGATAGCGAAACAGAGCATTGACAGCAACCTGACCAATGCATTCTTCCCCTACTACCTGTACATCGATGCAGCGTTGGGGAAGGGAGACGTCGCTGTGGGTCGATTCCCGCTGCAGTTCACACCTTACACGTTGAAGATGATCGACGTGGATAGCTACTCGAGCATCTTGAAGACCGACGACGGCAACTACCCGGTGGACGGTATCAAGCTTGCGCTGGCGTTCAGCGGTATCGACGTGACTCTGTTTGCCGTCAAGAACGACGAAAACGAGTACCTGGAAAATGGCCTTACCGGCCAGCCGAGGAACACCATCGGCACGTTCAACGACCTCGGCGGAAACTCGGTCGGCGGCTTGAACACCCTGATCGATCAGACCGCCGGCTTGCGAGCCGTGTGGGGCGCGCCATTCAACATCAAGGTTGGCGCCACGTTCTATCAGGCGTGGACTTCGGGTGCTAACCCGGTCGACGGTACCGCTAGCGATACCTATCTCAACAACAATACCCCGCCCTTCTACGACCAGGCACGGGTATATGGTATTGACTTCACTGTTCCATTCCTGAAGGACTACAGCTTCGTAGGCAATTGGAGTGAGAGCAATGCTCTGTCGGCCAACACCGTTGCGCTTCCCGACGTCAACAGGGACTGCACCGCCTTCGACGGCAAGTTCACCGGAACCTGGTGCAAGCTCGTGGCTGACATTGGTTACAAGGACATCGGCAGGAACTTCGCCGCTGCCGGCTCGTGGGACAAGATCGGCCAGTGGACCAACCCGGTCGACGTCGAGGGCCCCTATGCCGACATCAGCTACCCGATTCTGCCCAGCTTGAAGGCGATCGTCGACGGCGAGTATCTCAACACGCTCAACGATCAGCCGATCGATCTCGTGGCCGGGACCAGCCCATTCGATTTGGGACTGGCCGGCCAGCCTCTGCTCAAGGACGACAAGATCGCCAAGATAGAGGGCGGAGTTCAGTGGGGCTTCGCCAAGCATAACTCCCTGGACCTCGGTTACCAGTTGATCAAGTACAATCCCAACAACCTGGCAACACGAAGGCACCGAGAGCTACCTGACCATCGGCTGGGGCCATCAGTTGAGCCCGAGCACCGGCTTCAAGGTCGGTTACCAGTACATCAACTGGAGCGGTGGCAGCGATTCGATCGTTTACGGCGATAACTACCGCGCCGGTATCGGCGTCGTGCAGTTCGGCGTGACGTTCTAGTCTCTACCTAGACCAAGCATGGCCCCCGGGGGAAGTCTTCCCCGGGGGCTTTTTTTTGAGGTCGGAAGTCGGAGGTCGGAGGTTAGAAGGGAGGGCGCTCCCTTCCGACCTCCGATTTCTGACCCCCGGACCTCTTACCCCTAAAGGGTGACTTTCCGCTGCCTGGCGCGTTATAATAACGGGGGGCTGTTTTTTTCTAATTTCTAATTTCCAATGTCCAATTTCCAAACCGGGGGTAAGCGAAGTGTGCGGTATAGTCGGCTATATTGGCAGGCAGGAAGCGTGTCCGATACTTTTGCAGGGGCTAAAGCGGCTGGAGTATCGGGGATATGATTCGGCGGGCGTGGCCGTCACCAATGGCGGAGCGATTGTTGTGCGCAAGTGTGTGGGCAAGCTGCGCGCGCTGGAGACGGCGATAGAGCATGAGCTGCCCAGGGGATCCGTGGGAGTGGGGCACACGCGCTGGGCAACGCACGGCAGGCCGTCCGATGAAAACGCGCACCCCCATGCCGATTGCACGGGCACGATCACCGTGGTGCACAATGGCATAATCGAGAACTACATGAGCCTCAAGGAGCGCCTGATCGAGGAGGGACACGTATTCGCCTCCGAGACCGATACCGAGGTCATCGCGCACCTGATAGAACGCTGCTATAAAGGAGACCTGGCCGCGGCTGTGCGAGCCACCGCCAAGGAACTTGAAGGCTCGTTTGGTCTGGTGGTGATCGCCCAGAATGAACCGGATACCGTTGTCGCGGCGCGCCGGCACACCCGCTGGTGATCGGACTCGGCGAAGGGAAAGCTTCCTGGCATCCGATGTGGCGGCGTTCCTTGATTACACCAGCCGGGTTGTCTATGTTGACGATGACAACGTCGCTGTCATCACCCGAGACAAAGTCACTATCACCGATCTTGACGGGGCGCCCATCGACAAGGGCTGGTCTCAAGTGGACTGGGACGCGGGGATGGCCGAGCGCGGGGGCTTCGAGCACTTCATGCTCAAGGAGATCCACGACAGCCGCGGCGCTGCGTGAGACCATGCGCGGCAGGCTTTCTCCCGAAATGGACCGTGTCGAATTGCCGGGATCAATCTCGGCGACGACGACATCCGCAAAATCGACAAGATCACCATGGTCGCCTGCGGGACCGCATATCACGCCTCCATGGCCGGGAAAGTACGCGATAGAGGCGCTCTGCCGGATCCCGGTGGAAATCGATGTGGCGTCCGAGCTGCGATATCGCGACCCCATCATCGATGATCGGACGCTGGCCATAGTAATCAGCCAGTCGGGAGAGACGCTGGATACCATCGTGGGACTGCGCGAGGCCAAGAGCAAGGGCGCGAAAACGATAGCAATTACCAACGTGGTCGGAAGCATGGCCGCGCGCGAAGCGGACGGCGTGCTCTACACCTACGCCGGGCCGGAGATTGCGGTCGCGAGCACAAAGGCTTACACTACCCAGTTGATGGTGCTGTACCTGGTGCGCTGTATTTTGCTCAGGTGCGAGGCAGCCTGGACCCTGCTCAGGGGGCGGCGCTTCGCGAAGGCCTGTGGGAACTGCCCGGACAAGCGGAGGCGATTCTTAACGACCCCTCCCCGGTCATCGCGGCGGCCCAGCGTTATTACTGTTTCAACGGATTCCTGTATATGGGTCGGGGCATAAACCTCGCGAGCGCGCTCGAGGGCGCCCTGAAGATCAAGGAGATTTCCTATATGCACGCCGAGGGCTACGCGGCAGGCGAGATGAAGCACGGCCCCATCGCCCTGATAGACCCCACTTTGCGACAATAGCCATCGCGGTGCAGTCCAGGACTTATGACAAGATGCTCGGCAATATCCGGGAGGTCAAGGCGAGGTCCGGCGAAGTGCTGGCCATCGCCAACGCGCGCGATGCTGGGATAAACGACTATGCCGATCTGGTGATCTGCGTCCCTGAGACAAATGAATTGTTCTCCCCGGTGCTGGTGGCGATCCCGCTGCAGTTGATGGCCTATTACGTGGCCGCCGCCCGCTGTCCGTCCATCGACCAGCCCAGAAACCTGGCAAAGACGGTGACGGTGGAATAGGTACAACCCACCTGCTGCGGCGAATTTTGGAATTTTGAATTGTAAATTTCGGTGTTTTCGGGAACTTG
>CAWGNL010000045.1:0-50540 GCA_963823885.1 uncultured bacterium | reverse complement strand
TGTGGACCTCGTTGGCCCTTATATCCTTTCTGATTTTGCTCCTGCTCAGAGGCACAACTCTCCCGGAGATAAGGCGATCCGGCTGGCGCGCGCTCCTCAGAACTCAAGTGGTGGAACTGCCGGCCGGTGTTTCAATCAGCAAGGAGCGGGTGCTGGATGTCGCCACTGAGCTAGACGCCAAATGGGAAGCTCGTACGCCAAAAGACATGCAGTCCACCGACGGAAGGCGCGACACCTTGAAGGTGAGCCAGCTTGATTGGGATAATTACAGGTAGAGAGAGCCCCGCGTATTGTTTACGTATTGCAGGTGAAAACCGATCCCGACGGCGTCCGGCGTTTGCGCGTGTCGAATTCGCCTCTGTATCTTTACGTATTCCTGTCAGCTTTCTACTGGGCGCTGGGACGTGTCACAGGTAACGTGGTATGCATGGTTTTTGGGTTTCTAGGGGTCGTCCAGCCCTTTTTCATAGATATAACTGCATTCAGCAGCATGCTTGCGCGGAGACTTTCTGAGCGCATGGTATAATGGAGGTATGAGGCCGTGCGTCTGGATATTGGATATATCGAAGGTGCAGGAGGGTATGAGTCGCACAGAAGGGCAGTTGTTCCACAAATTAGCGACGGAGGAAAGAGATGAAGAAGGCATTTACAATTGCAGCGGCGCTCGCGCTGCTTTGCTCGGGCGTGGTCGCTGGGGCTGATGTATTCAACCTCGGCCCCGGCATTAGGAGCCTGGAAACCGTCACGGTCGGCGACGCGGGGAACGCCGCCGATACTACCGGCTACGGTTCTGTGGACTACACCTATAACATCGGCAAGTATAACGTCACCGCCGCGCAGTATTGTGACTTCCTTAACGCCGTGGCGGCTACCGACACGTACGGGCTCTACAATGCCAGCATGTCATCCTATTCGGGCTGCGGAATCACGCGGACCGGAGCCCCTGCGCCTACATGTACTCGGTGGCAAGCAACTCCGTCAACCTGCCGGCGGTTTACGTTAGCTTCTGGGATGCCTGCCGGTTCGCCAACTGGGTCGGAAATGGCCAACCGACCGGGTTGGAGGGCACAGGCGCCACCGAGACCGGCGCATACACCCTCAACGCCGACGGGATGACCTACAATACGGTCACGCGAAACGCGGTGGCGATGTGGTGTGTTACAGGTGAAAACGAGTGGTATAAGGCTGCTTATTACATGGGCGGCGGGACGAATGTGGGTTACTGGGATACCCCACACAGAGCAATACTGTCACCACCGCCATGGCCAACTACGACGGGAGGGGCTTAACACCAGTGGGTTCCTACCCATATCCCAGCGCCTACGGCACTTATGATCAGGGCGGCGACGTTTGGCAGTGGAACGACGACATGATCGACCCCCTTTTTCGCATCGTGCGCGGCGGCTCGTACCTACCTCAACAACGGCAGCTACTTCGAGTCCTCCATTAGCAACATGGGCGACCCCTCAGAGGGGTTCCCCGACATCGGGTTTCGTCTCTCCGAGGTTGTTCCTGAACCATCGTCACTTCTCGCATTAGCCTGCGGGTTAATACCGCTCATCGGGATAAGAAGACGCGGGACATAGGCAAGTGCACTTCGTCCCAATTGTGGGCTGTTTCCGTGTTTCGGGATTTGAGGAGCGGCCACGGTGTGATGATGAGGGCGCGCACTGACCGTCCGCTCCGGAAATCCCGAAACGAGGTGTGACTGCAAGGTGGGAGCCATCTGAGAAGCTCAGAACTACGTCAGCGGCTAAGGAAACGAGAATGCGAAGGCTCTTGCTTGTTATGCTGGTTTTGACCACCGTGGTCCCCGCTTCGGCTGGGCCTTTCAGGAACGCCTATCTCTCCGGCACGATGCCGTGGCGCCGGACTTTCCGCGACGTAAACCTGTGTACCGGCAATCTGATGAAGAGCTTTACGGATATCCAGTCCGCGCCGGGCCACGGCGCGGGACTGGTGCTTCAGCGGACCTACAATAGCAATGACGACAGCGAAGGCGGGTTCGGCCATGGCTGGAGCCACGCTTACGACATCCGCATGGAGGAGGCGTCACAGGTCGCCAGCGCAATACCCTGGACCGATTCCAACGGCAACCCGATAAACCAAAATACCGCGGTCGTCCGCACGGACTTCTTCGGCGGGAAGCACGTATACACCAGAGACGCCGACGGCCTGTACAGCCCGCCGCCGTACCTGCACGACTGGATGCAGAGTAGCTATGATGGCGTGCTCGCGAACGGCCCCGGCGCTGTGAACTCAGACATCGACACCGGCCTCGACGGGACCATCAAGCACTATACGCTCGACGTGCCCATCGGCAACATCCGCATGTGCGATTACATCCAGGACAGGAACGGCAACCGGACGAATCTCACCTACGATACCACCACCGGCCTCCTGTCCACGGTCACAGACCCCGCGGGCAGGACCCTGACCTTCCAGTGGGCACAGGCGGGGGCGAGCGCGACCCCTCAGCAGCCGTGGCGAATCATGCAAGTTACCGGCCCCAGTTGCGATGGCACGAACCCGCGGATAGTGGTGTACCGTTACGATTCGAACGGCAACCTCTCGGCGGTGCATCTGGACGCGGCAAATGTTTATCCGTCGGGCGTTTTCGATGTGACCTCGTATCTGGGAAGCCCACCGCCGGTCGCCAGGGACGGCGCGCTGGACCGCGCCACTACTTATGGGTACACAAATGTGACGGATGGCAACGGCAATTGGGAATACAACGTGCTGGCCAGCATCACCACCCCCACTAATACGGACGACCCCGCCGGGTCCACGGTGTCCTACGATTACCAGGTTAATGGCACGGCGATGTGGGTCCAGGACATCTACGAGCCCGCGGGCGAAGACCCAACCACCCACCAGGAGCGAGCGCCGGTGCAATGGACGGTGACTTGGGGGGAAGATGGTAGCATCATTGTCTACAAGCCTGTGGACCCTAACCAGGAAGCTGTGGTGGCAGTGGAAGCCGACAGCTTCGGAAGGGCGACAATGGTCTTCGGCTCAGTTGGAGGGTCCGCGACAGGGCTGACCTATGACGGGCAGAACAACGTAACGAGTAAGCAACAAGCGTTCCTCAACGTCGTGGGATGGTATCTCAACGACTCAAAGACCGATTGTTACTATTACGGCGCGTCCGGAAACGCGCTGTATCATTGGGTGACGGGGTTTTCGAACGCCAGTTCGAGTCCGGGAAGTTTCAACCTGGACACGGCGTGGGGAGTGGATAGATACACCTACCACGACGAGGACTATTACTTCCAAAAAGCAAGCTACACGGATGTGGCGGGCAATACGACGACCTACGGCTATGGGGATATCAACGGCGCGGCGGGCGACAGGGGCAATCTGCTCTGGGTGCGGGACGCAAACCATCAAGACGTGAACAATACCCCCGCCTACACCTATCAGTATTACCAGCAGACGGACTCGAACGCGACCGGTTTGTGCCTGTGCGGCCAGAAGGAAAGCGAAACCAACTACAACGGCGTGGCGACGCAGTACAACTATGGCGATCAGTGGGGGAACCTGACCCAGGTGGTTCAGGACGCGGGAACGGGAAATTTGAACCGCACGACCACTATGCAATACACCCCGGCGGGCCAGGTAATTAACCGCGTTGACCCGATGGGATACGAAAGCACCGTGGGTTACAACAGCCTCGGCCAGCCGGTCACGGCGTCGTTTCCCGTCACGCCGGTCGCTCCCGGGCAGAGCGTGGGCTACGCTTACCAGACCGGAGGCCGGCTGGGCAGCGTCACCCAGGCGAGCACCGCGGGGCAGTCGATATCGGACGTTCTGACCTACGAAAAAGGCTGCGACAGGGTGAAGACAGCGACGGAAACGGCCACCGGCCCAATGGCCTACGACCGCGTCTCCTCTTACACCTACACGCCAATGGGCCAGGTCGCGACCAAAACTCTGCCGGGCGTGGGCACCTGGACTTATACCTACGCGGACGATATCGGCCTGGGGGGCGATTACGATCATTATTGCATGCCCCTGGACGACCCGAACGAGGTGCAACCCGTTTTGGTATGCGAGACGGACAGCGGGGGCCAGACCATATGCGGCGCGGCATACTATGACGATGGCTCGCCGGCTCGTCGTATCGTTCGATATGCAGTTTGCGCCTGGCGCAACCTGACCAACAGCGAGCCGACCAGCTACTGCCAAACCGCCTACACGAAGGAAAACGCGTATTTAGGCAGCCCGATGGGTCCTTACAACTCCAGAGGATACCTGACGGAGGTCCAGAACACTTACAACTGGTGGGATGGCAGCACGTGGCAGTCGAAAGTCCTCTCGCAAAACAATTATACCTGCGACTCGAACCCGACCCAGCCGAACTCCATAGGCAACCGGATCACGAACACCATCACCGACCAGAACGGCAACCAGCGCACGGAGACCTACGGCTACGACGCGCTGTCGCGGCTTACGAGCGTGAGCTACGGCGACGGCGGAAGCGGGAGCTACACTTATGACGCGATGGGCAACCGCATCTCCGACCTGCCGGCCGGAACGCAGGACTATTGGTATAATAGCGCGAACATGCTTACGTCGTTCGGTGTTTCGGGAACAAGTTAGGGTGTTTCGGGAATCTTGTTCCCGAAACGAATAAACACCATGTCGAGCAGAGACAGCCGGCAAGTGCCCTGCCGATATGAAACCATGAAATGGAAGAACATCGACGTAGGGACAAGCTACTACTACAAACGGGAACGTTTAGGGTGTTTCGGGAATCTTGTTCCCGAAACGAATAAACACCATGTCGAGCAGAGACAGCCGGCAAGTGCCCTGCCGATATGAAACCATGAAATGGAAGAACATCGACGTAGGGGCAAGCTACTACTACAAACGGGAACGTTTGTGGAGTGGCTGCCCCTGCTTAAAGAGCGCGATTTCGGCGTTCCGGAAGATCGTCCTCCGGTAAGTGGTCGGTTTCGGGAACAAGGTTCCCGAAACACCGTAACACCATGTCCAGCAGAGACAGCCGGCAAGTGCCCTGCCGATATGAAACCATGAAATGGAGGAACATCGACGTAGGGACAAGCTACTACTACAAACGGGAACGTTTGTGGAGTGGCTGCCCCTGCTTAAAGAGCGCGATTTCGGCGTTCCGGAAGATCGTCCTCCGGTAAGTGGTCGGTTTCGGGAACAAGGTTCCCGAAACACCGTAACATGCTTACGTCGTTCGGTGTTTCGGGAACAAGTTAGGGTGTTTCGGGAATCTTGTTCCCGAAACGAATAAACACCATGTCGAGCAGAGACAGCCGGCAAGTGCCCTGCCGATATGAAACCATGAACTGGAAGAACATCGACGTAGGGACAAGCTACTACTACAAACGGGAACGTTTGTGGAGTGGCTGCCCCTGCTTAAAGAGCGCGATTTCGGCGTTCCGGAAGATCGTCCTCCGGTAAGTGGTCGGTTTCGGGAACAAGGTTCCCGAAACACCGTAACACCGTAAGCTGCTACTACGTGGCGGGAACGTTTGCAGTTGCGCGGGCTATCGTATGCGATGAGATCGGCAGGGCGCTGGTCGAATGCGATGGGTAATCCTGAAGGAGGCTGGTCACGCTGCCAGAGGAGCGGTCATTCTCCGGTTGGCCTTGATGTGGAGCCTTCTACCCTCTTAGGTGACCGCGTTCGTTTCGGGAACAAGTTCCCGAAACACCGAATCCCTACCCCAAAGCCAGTCTCGGATCTCCGAATCCGGTTGTTGTAACCAAGGTTTCGGGGTTCGGAGACTCCTGTCTGGCTCTAAGGTGGCGATTCGGAGATCGCCACCTATCGGGCGGGGACGATAGTCTAACCTCTTACCTGTAACTTCCAACCTCTAAGTAAGTATTGACAGCCGCCCTTAGCGTGAATATAATATATCGGAAGCGCGGGTGAGGCTGCGCTCGGCGAGTTGGCTACGCCGACGTAGCTCAATTGGCAGAGCAGGGGTTTTGTAAACCTCAGGTTGCGGGTTCGAGTCCCATCGTCGGCTCCATATTCCAGCGCCTGGAAACTAGTTCTGTGCAAGACGCACCGGATTTTCATCACGAAAGCACGAAAGTGCGAAAACACGAAAATCAAGTCGGAAATCTCTTGTTGTTTCGGGAAACCCTTTTCCCGAAACCCTGCGCGGTCGGAGTATCGGGAAAGGGGTTTCCCGATACAACGGGGCGCTGAAATCTCTTTTCGTGTTTTCCCTCTTTCGTGTTTTCGTGGTTAAATCCCTTCTGGGTTAGGTTCGTGGGGAGATGCCCGAGTGGTTAAAGGGGGCAGACTGTAAATCTGCTGCCAAACGGCTACACTGGTTCGAATCCAGTTCTCCCCACCAAGGCGGGTGATGGGTGTTGGGTGTTGGAAGGGAACGTGCTCCTCGTCCCGCACGGGCGCTCCCTTCCCATCACCCAATGCCCATGACCCAATACCCAGGAACGTGCCCACGTAGCGCAGGGGTAGCGCACCTCTTTGGTAAAGAGGAGGTCATGGGTCCGAATCCCATCGTGGGCTCCATTGCGTCATAATATGAGTGAGATATCGAGCCAGGGGTAAGGAAGCTGCGGGTTGGGGCTCCGGATTCTAACTCCTATTTTTGAGGGAGGTTTTTAACATGGCTAAGCAGCGGTTTGAGAGAACGAAGCCGCACGTAAACATCGGCACCATCGGTCACGTCGACCATGGCAAGACGACGCTTACCGCGGCGATTACGGCGGCGTTGGCGACAAAGGGTTTGGCGAAGTATACGCCTTACGACCAGATCGACTGTGCGCCGGAGGAGCGGGAGCGTGGTGTTACGATCAATATATTCCATGCCGAGTATGAGACGGAGCACCGGCACTATGCTCACGTGGACTGCCCGGGCCATGCCGACTACATCAAGAACATGATCACGGGCGCGGCGCAGATGGACGGGGCGATTCTGGTGGTATCGGCGGCGGACGGTCCGATGCCTCAGACGAGGGAGCATATTTTGCTTGCCCGTCAGGTGAACGTGCCTTATATTGTGGTGTATCTCAACAAGGCGGACATGGTGGATGATCCGGAGTTGTTGGAGCTGGTGGAGCTGGAGGTGAGGGAGCTTCTGACGAAGTATGGCTTCCCCGGCGACGATCTGCCCGTGATAGTGGGTTCTTCGTTGAAGGCTCTCGAGGCATTGAACAACAAGGACACGGAAGAGGCGAACGTAAAGACGATCTGGGCGCTGTTGGAAGCGGTGGACAGTTATATTCCGACTCCTGAGCGCGCGACCGACAGGCCGTTTCTGATGCCTGTGGAAGATGTTTTCACGATCACGGGTCGTGGAACGGTAGCGACGGGCAGGGTGGAGCGCGGCAAGCTGAAGCTGGGCTCCGACGTGGAGATCGTGGGCATCAAGGACACTCGCAAGACCGTGGCGACAGGCGTGGAGATGTTCCGGAAGATGATGGACGAGTGCCAGGCCGGTGACAACGTGGGTCTGCTGCTGCGTGGGATCGACCGGAAGATGATCGAGCGTGGAATGGTGATAGCTCAGCCGGGGAGCGTAAAACCGCACACGAAGTTCAAGGCTGAGATATACGTATTGACGAAGGAAGAGGGTGGCCGGACACTCCGTTCTTCACGGGGTACAGGCCGCAGTTCTACTTCAGGACGACGGACGTAACGGGTCAGTTGCACCTGCCTGAGGGCGTGGAGATGATAATGCCGGGCGATAACGTGACGATTTCGGCGGAGTTGATCCAGCCGATTGCTCTGGAGCAGGGGCTGAACTTTGCTATCAGAGAAGGTGGTCACACCGTCGGCGCCGGCGTCGTGTCCGAGGTAGTAGAATAGGCGCTTAGCGCCCTGTTAGAAACAATGCCGGTGTATCGGGAACCTTGTTCCCGATACGTGATTAGTTTCGGGAACAGGATTCCCGAAACACCCGTTACGTCTTTTTCGCGTTTTGCCGGTGTATCGGGAACCTTGTTCCCGATACGTGATTAGTTTCGGGAACAAGATTCCCGAAACACCCGTTACGTCTTTTTCGCGTGCCGGTGTATCGGGAACCTTGTTGCCGATACGTGATTAGTTTCGGGAACAGGATTCCCGTAACACCCGTTACGTCTTTTTCGCGTTTTCGCGATTAAATCTGGGAGAACACCAGTTATGGCAAAGAAAAGCGGCGAAGCCCGCATCGTGATCAATATGGCGTGCGAGACGTGCAAGCGGCGGAACTACACGACCTATAAGAACAAGAAAAACGACCCCGAGCGCCTGGAACTGCGCAGGTACTGCCACTGGTGTGGCGGGCACACGGCGCATCGAGAGACGAAATAGGTGTTGGGTCATGGGTATTGGGTATTGGGTGATGGAAGGGAGCGCGTGTTCCCTCCCAACACCCATCACCCAATACCCATGACCCGTGCGGAAGCACCCGTCTTTTGCGCGTTTGCGGAGGGTGTGCTATAATACACTCCGATGAACGCCGATATAGGTATCCCACTCTGGATGAGAGAAACACGTAGTGGAAAGCGCCCGTGTCTTAATCGATACAAGTGGGTAACCCCCACTGGGGGCTGATATAGGTATGATGTAATCAGTCGTGCAGGGGCTTAGCTCAGCTGGTAGAGCACCGGTCTCCAAAACCGGGTGTCGTCGGTTCGATCCCGGCAGCCCCTGCCATTTTTTGAGTTTTAGATCCCCCGGATGGGGGTTGGAGGATTAATGGCCAACGGAACAGTGGCTAAGGCCGCGCCCAAACTCAAAGGTGAAGGCTTTTTTGCTCGCGCGATAAAGTTTATCCGTGAGAGCTATGTGGAAACACGGTACAAGTCGTCGTGGCCGACGTGGACGGAACTGCGGCAGTTCACTCTGGTAGTCATCTTCGCCGTCTTGGTTGTCGCGGTCTGGGTCGGTGGCCTGGATGCGATTTTGACCTGGATCACGAATCAAATCGGCAGGTAACTTAGAACAGATATGAGTGAGAAACAGTGGTACCCGTGTACACACGTACTCCGGACATGAGAATAAGGTAAAGACCAACATCGAGCGGCGGGCGGAGTCGATGAACCTGAAGGATAAGGTCTTCAGGATACTGGTCCCGACCGAGTCCGAACTGCGAACCAGGGCGGGAAAGCGCCAGGAAGTGCAGCGAAAGGTCTTTCCGGGATACGTCTTGATCGAGATGGTCCTGGACGATACGACTTGGCACCTCGTCAAGAGCACGACGGGCGTGACCGGATTCGTCAGCTCCGGCAACAAACCGGTCCCCCTGCAGGAGAAGGAAGTGCAGGGGATTTTGGAGGCGGTCGAGACGCCGGACCGCAAGCCCAAGGTCAAATGGTCTAAGGAAGAGGTTGTCAGGGTCGTGGCTGGACCGTTCGCCGACTTTACCGGCAAGATTGAAGAAATCAACATTCAAAAAGAGAAAATCAAGGTGCTGATCTCCATTTTCGGCAGGGACACTCCCGTTGAGCTGGACTTCAGTCAGGTAGAGAGAATCTAGAGAAGCGGCAAGGATAGTCCGTTCGGGCGGATTTGCAATCCGGCCCGGATGAGCAATCTGGGCATCTCCGATGCCCTAAGCAACGTTGTAATTCGGGTGGCTGTTTCGGGGATCGCAAATCCGCCCCAACGTGCATTCGGAAGCGGAAAGGTTACTGAATAGATGGCTAAGAAAGCAATGGGGATCGTAAAGCTGCAGATCACCGCGGGTAAAGCGACACCGGCTCCGCCTGTTGGCCCGGCGCTGAGCCAGTACCGGGATCAACATGATGGAGTTCATCAAGTCTTACAACGAAAAGACTGCTCCGCAGATGGGAAGCATCATCCCCGTGGAAATAACGATCTACGAAGACCGCTCGTTCACCTTCGTGCTGAAGACTCCGCCGGCTGCCGAGCTTCTAAAGAAGGCGGCGGGAATCGACACCGCGTCGGGCGAGCCTAACCGTGTCAAGAAGGGAAAAGTCACTCGAGACCAGCTCAGGCAGATAGCCGAGACCAAGATGCCCGACCTGACCGCCAACAGTATCGAAGCCGCGATGAGGGTCATCGAGGGCACCGCAAGATCGTCAGGAATAGAGATCGTGGATTAGGCGCTTAGGAACTAGTGTCTACTTGCATAAATAGCTAATAGTATTCTTGCCGGTGTATCGGGAATCTTGTTCCCGATACGCACTTAGTTTCGGGAACAAGATTCCCGAAACACCCGGTACAGCGTTCTATCAATCAATTGCCGGTGTATCGGGAATCTTGTTCCCGATACGCACTTAGTTTCGGGAACAAGATTCCCGAAACACCCGTACAGCGTTCTATCAATCAATTATGCAACTAAGCACTAGGTTCCGGGCAGCACGCACTGAATTTTTATCACGAAAGCACGAAAGTACGAAAACACGAAAGTTGTTTCGGGAAACTCTTTTCCCGAAACCCTGCGCGGTCGGAGTATCGGGAAAGGGGTTTCCCGATACAACGGGGCGCTGAAATCTCTTTTCGTGTTTTCCCCCTTTCGTGTTTTCGTGATTAAATTCCCTTCCGGCTTTGCCGGGTTAGGGTTGACGGTTAGGGAGACGTTTCGGACTTTCAACTTTCGACTTGATTTTTCGCAGGCGGCAGGCGAGAGCCGTTATCCCGCGAGGGACCTGCATAGGAGGAAAACATGCCTAATAGAGGAAAGCGTTACCTCGAGGCGGCCAAGACCGTTGGCGACAAGACCCCGAGGACTCCGCTTGAAGCGATGGAAGCCGTGAAGGGCGCGGCCAGCGCCGGCTTCGATGAGACCGTGGACTTAGCCGTGAAGCTGGGTGTGGATCCACGTCACGGCGATCAGATGGTCCGCGGCAATACCACCCTGCCGCATGGGACCGGCAAGGTCCGCAAGGTCGCCGTGATTACTCAGGGCGACGCGGCCGGGGAGGCCGAGGCCGCGGGCGCCGACAGAGTTGGCGGCGAGGACTTGGTCAAAGATATCCAGGGCGGCTGGGCGGATTTCGATGTGCTTTTGTGTACGCCGGATGTAATGGGTATGGTCGGCAAGCTGGGAAGCATTCTTCGTGCGAAGATGCCGAGTAAGAAGGCGGGGACCGTGGCCCCGGATATCGGCAGGGTCGTGAAGGAAATCAAGAGCGCCGCGCGTGTGGAATACCGCGTCGAGAAGAGCGGCATTGTGCACACGCCGCTTGGGAAGTGCTCGTTTACTGTCGATCAGTTGTTGGAAAATCTGAATGCGCTCGTCGACGCTCTAATTAAAGCAAAGCCATCGTCGGCGAAGGGGCGGTATCTGCAGAAGATCACAGTCAAGCTCGACGATGGGCCCCGGTGTCAATATCGACACCAACGAGGCCGCGAGGGCGGCGGGCAAGGCTTAATAGGGTTTTAGCGTTAGCCGGTGTATCGGGAATCTTGTTCCCGATACGTGGTCAGTTTCGGGAACAAGATTCCCGAAACACCCAAAGCCATCGTCGGCGAAGGGGCGGTATCTGCAGAAGATCACAGTCAGCTCGACGATGGGCCCCGGTGTCAATATCGACACCAACGAGGCCGCGAGGGCGGCGGGCAAGGCTTAATAGGGTTTTAGGCGGTTAGCGCCCTGTGCCGGTGTATCGGGAATCTTGTTCCCGATACGTGGTCAAATCTTGTTCCCGATACGTGGTCAGTTTCGGGAACAAGATTCCCGAAACACCCAAAATTGCATAACATGACGCCATAGACAGTAGGTACCCGCGGGGGTTTAATGCTCTTTGGAGCGCCGGCCGAGGCTGACGATATATAGATGCCGGGCCGCTTTCGCGGCCTCGGTGTCGGAAACGGGGCTGTCTAGCAAGGCAGCCCCGTTTTTGATGATGGGGGGCATTCAGAACCCAGGGACAAAGTGGCCGCTGTTGAGAAGGCGTTAGCTGACGCCATGTGCCGAGCTGGCTACGAGGTCAACAAGGTCTCGTGCCTCAAGTATCGGGATCATGTGCGGTTTGGGGAGATTCGTAATGCGTTCGCTACCCACTTTCCCAAGCTCACGTCCGGAGCGGGGCGGTCTTCATGACCAGTTCTGGTACGTGAGACTCATCCGCTAGGTTGAGATTCCTCACGTTCGTTCGGAATGACAGCCATGCGCCGAGTACGCGACCGGGCGGAGGGGACTGCCCATGTGGGGGGTCCCGACTTTCGACTTTCGACTTTATGACTTTCGACTACCTTCGGAAGGAGGTGATACATTGACCTATACGAAGAAACAACCCAAGCCCGAAAAGGTACAAGCCGTGGCTGATCTGAGGGAGGTCCTGCTTTCCGGTTCGCTCATCCTTACGGATTATCAGGGGCTGGACGTGAAGAGCCTTTCGAACCTCAGGAGAAAGCTGCGCGAGGCCGGAAGCGGCTATACGGTCGTAAAGAACACGCTCTTCGAGCTTGCCGCCGCCGATCTGCCCGCCAAGGCACTCACCGAAGAGCTGGCCGGTCCGACGGCGATTGTCCACACGAACGATGATCCCGTGGCGGCCGCTAAGGTGCTTCAGGAATTTCTGAAAGGCCCGAAGGCCATCAAGATCAAATCGGGAATGGTGGATGGGGCCGTTTACGGGCCCGTGCAATTGGAGGCCCTGTCGAAGATCCCGCCTAAGCAGGAACTCTATGCGATGGTGGTCGGCGGGCTGCAAAGCCCCATTACCGGACTGGTGGGAACCTTGCGGCAGCTCATCGGGCAATTTGTTTTCACGCTGCAGGCAGTGGCGGACAAGAAGGCAGCTTAACTAGGGGCTAGGGACGCCCGAACATTTGATACTGAATACTGATTTGCGACCGTCGGGAACTGTTCCCGCGGCGCGCGCATAATAGAAAGGGTTTAAGTAAATGGCGAATGTACAAGAGCTTATCGATACCGTCAAGGGCATGACAGTTCTGGAACTCAACGAGCTGGTAAAGGCTCTTCAGGAAGAGTTCGGCGTTTCGGCCATGGCGATGGCCGCGCCGGTGGCCGTGGCCGGCGGTGGCGCCGCGGCTGCCGAGGAAGTCGAAGAGAAGACTACTTTCGACGTAGTGCTGACCTCCGCGGGTGACAAGAAGATACAGGTTATCAAGGTGGTCCGTGAGATAGTGAGCGGACTGGGCCTGAAGGAAGCCAAGGAACTCGTTGATTCCGCTCCGAAGCCGGTCAGGGAGGGCGTCAACAAGGAAGAAGCCGAGGCCATTAAGTCGAAGCTCGAAGCCGAAGGCGCCAGTGTCGAGATAAAGTAACCACCTGCTTGTGCGGCGGTAGCCACCCCCTATGCGGCGGGACAGCCTGTGGAAGATCGTGGGCGCGGCTGCAATTGCGGTCGCGCCCTGGGCCGCGTCACCCTAAGCCGGGTCGCCATCTCGCGGGCATGGAAAGTGCCACGCGCGCAGCGGAACTCGAATGTATCGGCGCGAGGGGAATGCTTAAAGTTGTCGTTCCGCCGCATAGTGGTGGTTGCCATCTCGCGGCGTGCAGGCGCCGCGCGTGCAGGGAAGTCGAATGAGTTCACGGATGAGAACCAGGTGTTGGGGGTTACGCGATGGGCGTTGGAAGGGACTTCCTTCCAACACCTGTTACCCGACACCTATCACCCGATGGGCCGGTTTGCAAAAAATGCTTCGGAAATTTTGAAGAGGCGCATGTGCTGGGTAAAATTACCATTGACCCCCGTAATTGCGATTTGATATAATGATATTTCGTGTAAACCCAAATAGGAGGGCCAGATGAAGGAAATCCAGCACAATACCAAGCGGACGCCAGAGGTCGTCGACCTTCCAAACTTGGTCGAGATTCAGGCTCGACTCGTACAGGTGGTTCCTGCGCGAAGGTCTCAGAGAGCTGTTTTCAGAGTTTTTCCCCAATCTATGACTTTACGGGTAATCTGTCTCTGGAACTTCTAGATTATATCCTGGGTGATCCCAAGTACTCGGTGGAAGAGTGCCGTTACCGGGACATGACAACCTATGAGGCGCCGATCAAAGCCCGCGTGCGCCTGACGGCTGCGGGCAGGGAAGTGATCGAGTCAGAAGTTTACCTCGGCGACCTGCCACTGATGACCGAAAAAGGCACTTTCGTGATCAACGGCGCGGAGCGCGTGGTCGTAAGCCAGCTTGCCCGCTCGCCGGGCGTCTACTTCAAGGACACCCTGGACTACTCGGGCCGGGTTCTCTACTTTGCGACGATTATTCCCAGCCCGGGGCTTGGATAGATATCGAGACAGACGCGAGCGACGCGATTACGGTTCACGTCGCTCAGACGAAGAAGTTCCCACTGACGACGCTGCTGCGGGCGCTTAACCTCTTTCCCGTGGCCTCGCCCGAGACCCAGGTCCTGCCAATCTCGGAAGCAATGGGACGCACCGCCGCCGCGCCCGTCGTCAACAGGCTGACAGGCGAAGTCATCTTCGAGGAAGGCGCCGATGTCGACGACAAGATGGCCAAAAAACTGCACAGCCTGCGCATCGAGGGCGTGGAAGTCGATGTGGAGGGCCACAAGACCGGCGCCATGGCTGAAATCCTCGAGATCTTCAGCACCAAGGAAATTCGCAAGGAGCCGACGGCTGAAACCATTCGGGGCCTCAGACCCGTGAAAGAGATCAGGGACGCGAAGTCGGACAAGGTGATTGCCAAAGCCGGTGAGAGAATCAGCGATGAAGTGGCCAAACGCGTCGAGAAGCTCAAGCTGCCTGAGGTCGAGGTTTATGTACCTAACCGTTACATCGACGCCACGCTGGAGCTCGACGGCACCCACAATACCGAAGAGGCCCTGATCGACATTTATCACAGAATCAGGCCCGGCGACCCGGCGACTCACGATTCGGCGATGAGCCTGATGAACTCGTACTTCTTCGATACGCGCCGCTACGATCTGGCGAGGGTGGGGCGCTACAAGCTCAACAAAAAGTTGGGCTTGAGCTTGCCGGAGCACGTGAGGGCGGTCACTCGCGAAGACATAATCAAGATCATCTACTACATAATCGGTCTGTCGGAGGCCGGTTCGCTGGTTTCACACCTCAACTCCGGGAACCTCACGAAGAGGATACCCGAGTTGGAGAAGGCCGTCGAAGCGCAGGAGGCCGCCGCGAGTGAAGACGACCTGGCATACACCGGCAAGGTCTACAAGTTCAGGCGGAACTTGGAGTTCCTCAGGAACATCCGGCACGGCGACATGTTCACCGAAAGCAGGCTCAAGGAAACCAGGCAGCTTCTGGACCTGATCGTCAACGGCAACCGGCTGGTTTCGGGCAGCCCGGCCGAGCTTTACGCCGAGACGGCGATAAGGCTGGTGGCATGCTCCACCGACGACATCGACCACCTCGAAAACAAGCGGGTCAGATCGGTCGGCGAGTTGTTGCAGGACCAGCTTAGAATGGGCTTCCTGCGAATGGAAAAAGTCGCCAAGGAAAGAATGACCAGTCTCGATCCGGAGAATGTGATTCCGCAGGTGATCCTCTCGGTCAAGCCCATCTCCGCGAGCATTAAGAGCTTTTTCGGAAGCAGCCAGCTTTCGCAGTTTATGGACCAGACCAACCCGCTGGCCGAGCTTACTCACAAGCGCAGGCTTTCGGCGCTCGGGCCCGGCGGTCTGAGCAGACAGAGCGCAAAGTTGGAGGTTCGCGACGTTCACCACTCGCACTATGGCCGGATATGTCCCATCGAGACACCGGAAGGCCCGAACATCGGTCTTATCGGCTCGATGGCAATTCATGCCAAGATAGATGAATACGGCTTTCTGCGTAGTCCTTATCGCGTAGTCAAGAACGGCAAAGTGACCGACGAGATCGTTTTCATGTCCGCCGACGATGAGAGCCAGGAGTATATCGCTCCGGCTAACACCATCATCGACCCGGAAACAGGAGAGATTCTCTCCTCCACGGCGATAGTCCGGCACGAGAATACCTATCCGCAGGTGGCTTCCAACAAGGTCACCTACATCGACGTTTCTCCGATGCAGATTATGTCCGTGGCGACGGCGATGATTCCGTTCCTGGAAAACGACGACGCCAACCGCGCTCTGATGGGATCCAACATGCAGAGGCAGGCTGTTCCGCTGCTGCGCGGCGACGCTCCGATTGTGCGCACCGGTATCGAAGGCCGCGCCGCGCGAGACTCGGGAGCTGTAATCGTGGCCAAGCGCGCCGGCGTGGTGAGGAGATCGACCGCCGAGAAGATCCTGGTCGAGGCTGAAGACGGCACGATCGACGAGTACAACCTGATCAATTTGCTCCGCTCCAACCAGGGCACTTGCATCACGCAAAAGCCGATAGTCAAGCCCGGCAGGCGGGTGCGCCAGAGCGACGTGATCGCCGACGGCCCATGCACCGACCAGGGCGAGCTGGCTCTGGGCCAGAATATACTGGTCGCATTCGTGCCGTGGAATGGCTACAACTACGAAGATGCGGTCTTGCTTTCTCAGAGAATGGTCAAGGACGACGTGTTCACATCCATTCATATCGAGAAATACGAGACCGAGGCAAGGGACACCAAGCTGGGGCCGGAAGAGATCACTCGCGACATTCCCAACGTCGGCGAGGATGTCTTAAAGGACCTCGACAGCAACGGCATCATCCGTGTCGGCGCGGACGTGCGGCCTGACGATATCCTGGTGGGCAAGGTTGCGCCGAAGGGCCAGGGCGAGCTCACCGCCGAAGAGAGGTTGATAATAGCCATATTCGGTAAGAAGGCCGAGGAGACCCGTGACGTTTCCCTGCGCGTTCCGCACGGCGAGACCGGCACGGTGGTCGATGTGAAGGTATTCTCGCGGTTCAAGTACAAATGCAGCGGCTGCGGAGCGGTTTTCGACTTCAGCAAGAAGCCCGAGCGGCTTCTGTGCGAGCGGTGCGACTCCGAACTGACCCGCGAGGCGGCGACGAGCTGCCGGCGGGCGTTAACCAGCTTGTGCGCTGCTACATCGCTCAGAAGCGCAAGGTCATGGAAGGCGACAAAATGGCGGGCCGGCATGGCAATAAGGGCGTCATCTCCAAGATACTCCCCGAAGAAGACATGCCGTACCTGCCGGATGGAACGGCGGTGGACATAGTCCTGAATCCGCTGGGGGTGCCATCCCGAATGAACATCGGGCAGATCCTCGAAACGCACCAGGGACTCGTCGGGCATTATCTTGACTGCAAGTTCAGGAACCCGATCTTCCAGGGAGCGACCGAAGACGAGATCACTACCGATCTGGGGACGTTCACGTGGAAGGTCAGGTTGGGCGTTCTGCGCGGCTATGTAAAGGAACTCGGCCTGGATGTGGAGATGCCCTCGGAGAAGACCGTCGACAACGTCGCCAGGCACATCATGGCAAGACTCAGCGAAATCGGCGGCCGGGAGATTCGCGGTGAAGTTTAACCCCTTGTGGACCTTTATAAGACCGGCATAGATAAGATCAGGGAGCATCTGAAGGCCATGGACGCGGCATCGCTGGAAAGCCTGAGCGCGAAGCTTGCCGGGCCGCCTGCCGTGGGTGATCCGACCGCTGTGCGCGAAGCAATCTCGGAGAAGCTCAGGATTGCGAACGACGCGAGACTCGATCGAGATTCGGACGAAACCCAATCCCTCGAGAACGTGGAGATTCCATTTGCCGGAGAGTCCGTCCGGGACGGCTACGATTACGAGGCCCTCATTAGCGCGCTGGAAAGCAATGTCCAGGAGCGAACGGGGTTCAGCGAGCACACCGGAAAGTGCAAGCTCTTCGATGGGCGCACCGGGCAGCAGTTCAGCCAGGACGTGACGGTCGGCTATATTTACATGATGAAGCTGGCCCACCTGGTCGAAGACAAAATCCATGCCCGGTCCACCGGACCTTACTCGCTGGTCACCCAGCAGCCGCTTGGCGGCAAGGCGCAGTTTGGGGGACAGCGCTTCGGTGAGATGGAAGTCTGGGCGCTGGAGGCTTATGGAGCGGCATACACGCTTCAGGAGATCCTCACGATCAAGTCCGACGATGTCCAGGGCCGCGTGAAGACTTACGAGTCCATCGTCAAAGGCGAAAGTATAATGGAGCCTGGCGTTCCGGAGTCGTTTAAGATACTGGTGAACGAGCTTCAGAGCCTGTGTCTGAAGGTGACGGTCGAGGACGACAAGGATAGGGCTATCGATCTGAAGGATGCCGAAGAGGAGCTTTCGGAAGGACACGAAGGTGGGGTCATTTCCGCGAGGCGTCGCAAGAAAGTTCTGGAATTGAAGGAGGATCTCAATGGCTGATGCCAGTGACGTTTGATAAAATTCGAATAGGAATTGCCTCTCCGGACGACATAAAATCATGGTCTTGCGGCGAAGTCAAGAAACCTGAAACGATCAATTACAGAACGTTCAAGCCCGAGAGGGACGGACTCTTCTGCGAGAGGATATTCGGCCCCGTGAAGGACTGGGAGTGCCACTGCGGGCGCTACAAGAAGGTCAAGTTCAAGGGCGTTGTTTGCGACCGCTGCGGGGTCGAGGTGACTCGGTCCAAGGTGCGGCGAGAGCGAATGGGTGACATCCAACTGGCCGCGCCGGTATCGCATATCTGGTATCTGAAGGGCGTTCCGAGTCCGATGGCGCTGCTTCTCGATATGTCGCCCAGACCTCTGGAGCGGGTGCTTTACTTCGCTTCTTACATAGTCGTCCACGTGGACAGACCCAAGATCAGCGACCACGTCGATGGGGTGCGCGGCGCTGTGAACGCGGCCGCCGAGGAGGTAGTCGCCCAGCGAGATGAAACGATAGCCAATCTTCGCGTGGAAGCCGCCAAGGAAGAAAAAGAGAACCCGGACTGGGAAGACAAGAAGAAAAACGAACGGCAGAAGAAGCTCAACGAGCATATCAAGCAAGAGGAAAAGGATGCAGCCGAGCACGTCGATGAACTGCACGCCAGCCTCAAGCTGCTCGAATCCGTTCAGAAGCAGGAACTGGTGACCGAGGACCAGTACCCGAGCACTGGAGAGGCTGCTCGAAGTTATCCAGGAGAAGCTCGGTGTGGACCTGCACAGCGTGTTCCGGGCGGCAATGGGCGGCGCCGCCGTGAAGGAGCTTCTTTCCGAGATCGACCTCGAAAAGCTCGCAAGAGAACTCAGGAAAGACATATCCCAGACGACCGGACCCAAGAGGGCGCGGGCCATCAAGCGACTCGAGGTGGCGGAGGCGTTCATCCTGTCCAAGAGCCGGCCGGAGTGGATGATACTGACGGCGATTCCTGTTATCTCGCCGGAGCTTCGACCGATGGTCCAACTCGACGGCGGCAGGTTCGCGACATCGGACCTCAACGACCTTTACAGGCGCATCATCAATCGAAACAACCGCCTGAAGAAGATCACCGAAATCCGGGCGCCGGAGTCGATCATCAATCACGAGAAAAGGCTCCTGCAGGAGGCGGTGGACGCCCTGATCGATAACGGCAGGCGGACAAGGCCCGTGGTGGGTTCCAATAACCGGCCTTTGAAGTCGCTTTCGGACATGCTCAAGGGCAAAGAGGGCCGCTTCAGAAAGAACCTGCTCGGCAAGCGCGTCGACTACTCGGGCCGCTCGGTTATCGTGGTGGGGCCTGACCTTAAGCTGCACCAGTGCGGGCTTCCGCGCGAGATGGCTTTGGAACTGTTCAAGCCGTTCGTGATGAAGACGCTTGTGGAGAAGAAATACACATCGAACATCAAGACCGCCAAGCGGATGATCGACCGGATGAAGCCGGAGGTGTGGGATGCGCTGGAAGAAGTGGTCAGCGAGCACCCGGTTATGCTCAACCGTGCCCCGACGCTCCACCGTCTGGGTATTCAGGCGTTCGAGCCTAAGCTGGTCAGCGGCAAGGCTATTCAGCTTCACCCGCTCGTCTGCCATGCGTTCAACGCGGACTTCGACGGTGACCAGATGGCGGTGCACGTGCCGTTGTCGGCATCGGCGCAGGCGGAGGCCCGCATCCTGATGCTGGCCACGCACAACCTTTTCTCGCCCGCCGACGGCAGGCCGGTTGTCGCGCCGATTCAGGACATCGTTCTAGGCTCGTTCTATCTCACCATGAAGGCCGACATGCCCGAAGGCTTCGAACCCAGCGTGTTCGCGAGCGCGGAAGACGCGCTGCTTGCGTATCGCAGCGGGCAGTTGGATATTCACGAACCGATTCGCGTTCGGCTGCCGAAGTCCGTCGAGGATGAAACGCTGGCGCTGCGCGAGCTCACGGTCGGGCGGCTGATCTTCAACGAGATTCTGCCTCCGAACATGCGCTTCAAGGACCAGGAGATCGACAAGAAAACGATGGCGAGGCTCGTGACTGAGTGCATGGAGAGAAACGGGCACGAGCGCACGGTTCGGCTTCTTGACGATCTCAAGGATATAGGATTCCGGTATGCGACGTTCTCCGGGATCACGATCTCGATGACCGACATGGATATTCCGTCCAAGCGGGACGAGATTGTCGAGCGGACGCAGCAGGAGGTCACCAGGAAGAACCGCGAATACCACCGGGGTCTGATCACGCAGGCCGAGCGCAAGCAGCAGGTCCTGGAACTCTGGACCAGGGCTTCCGAGGAAGTGGCGGAGGCGCTGCTGAGCGGGCTCGACACGTTCAATCCTATCTCGATCATCACGACCTCGGGGGCCAGAGGTTCTCAGAGGCAGATCACTCAGCTTGCCGGGATGCGCGGTCTGATGAGCGACCCGTTCGGCAACCTGATCGAAGACCTGCCCATCAAGTCGAACTTCCACGAGGGCCTGAGCGTTCTCGAATACTTCATCTCGACGCACGGCGCTCGAAAGGGATTGGCGGACACGGCCTTGCGGACCGCGGACGCCGGATACCTGACCAGAAGGTGGTTGATGTTGCGCAGGACGTGATAGTCCGGGGCGACGACTGCGGAACGGTCAATGGGGTTTATGTCTCCACCATCGAAGAGGGCGGAGAGGTCATAGAGACCATCGGCGACCGGCTCCGTGGCAGGACCGCTCTGGAGGATATCTATCTTCCGGGGCAGAGTGACCCGATTGTCCAGGCGGGCAAGATCATCGAGGACAACGAGGCCAAGGAGATCGAGGCCGCCGGCCTTACGAAGGTCGGGGTGAGGTCGCCGCTCACGTGCGAGTCTGCGGATGGGGATTTGCTCCGCCTGCTACGGGCGCGATATGGCCACCAACAAGACCGCCGAGGCGGGCACCGCGGTGGGCATCATCGCCGCGCAGTCGATTGGCGAGCCGGGCACGCAGCTTACGATGAGGACCTTCCACACCGGAGGCGTCGCCGGGAAGTATCTGACCCGGGTCGCCGAGGTCAAGAAGAAGAAGCAGGAATCTCTGCGCGACTTGCACGAGGATATCCGCCGAGGCCTGGTCTCGATCGAGGACGGGGTCGAGGGCATGGAGCGAGAGCGCGCAAGGGCCGTTCAGGCTGTTCTTAAGGTGCTGGAAGACCAGGTGCGTGGTCTGCTGAGGGTCGTGGAACTCTTTGAGGCCCGACGACCCAAGGGCCAGGCGATTATCACCGAGGTGGCGGGGCACGTCGTGGACATCGAGACCAGGGGTCTCAAGCGGGTGGTCATACACACCGAGATGCCCACTTACGATACCTCGGCTATCGCCGGTGAAATCCTGGTCGACGACGTGGTGAACCCCAAGAGTGGAGACACGCTGATAGAGGCCGGGACGGAGGTCGACGGAGAAGCTGGCCCGCAAGATCAAGGACTCGGGCGTTCAGATCGTCAAGCTGCGCAAGACTCACCTGGTCCCTTACCGCGGAAACCTGGAAGTCGACAAGGGCATGGATGTGCAGGCGGGTGACCGTCTCACGGAAGGCCCGTTGGACCCGCACAAGGTCCTCGAGCTTCAGGGAGTGCGGGGTGTGATGGAATATCTGGTGCGCGAGATCCAGAACGTTTACAAGTCGCAGGGTGTCGATATCAACGACAAACACGTCGAGATCATCGTTCGCCAGATGCTGCGAAAGCGCAAGGTCGTGGAGTCGGGTGACTGTCGATTCCTGCCCGGGCAGGTTGTGGACAAGTTCGATTTCGAGGACGAAAACGCTCGCGTCAGAAGCATCGGGGGCACGGAAGCAACGGCTGAGTGGGTGCTGCTTGGAATCACCGAGGCATCCCTTGCGACGGACAGCTTCCTCTCGGCCGCGTCGTTCCAGAAAACGACCAGGGTGCTCACCGACGCCGCGGTAAAGGGCAAGCGAGACAACCTGATCGGCCTCAAGGAAAACGTCATCATAGGCCGGCTGATCCCGGCGGGCACCGGCCTGCCGCGGTACAAGCAGATCGAGGTGCTCGACGAAGAGAACAACCCGATCACCGCGGTGCGCTCGTTCCTGCGGCCCACCGAGGAAGAGGATGAGGAAGAGGGCCTGATTCCCGATGAGGACGTCGATCTGATCGCCGATATCTTCGAGGCTCCGTCCGAGGAGATCCTAATTGACGACTACGCCACGGAAGAGGCAGTCGAGGAGGACGAGCAGGAAGATGACGTGGTCGGCCTGCCGGTGGCGCCTGTCGAGGTGGTCGAGGCGTCCGAGGAAGAGTCCGAGGACGAGGAAGACGTGGAGGAAGACGCTCCGATAGATACCGAGTCGGAGTCGGCGATATAGCGCGGGAATAGCACACGCCCGGTGTTTCGGGATCTGAGGAGCGGGCACAGCGCGCTGATGAGGACGCGCATTCACCGTCCGCTCCGGAAATCCCGAAACATCTGCAAGAAACCGACCCCCCGGTGTGGGGAGTCGGTGTCGGTGTTTCGGGAATCTTGTTCCCGAAACTGGGGAGTTTCGGTGTTTCGGGAACTTGTTCCCGAAACGGATAAGCACCACCTCCAGCAGGGATATCCGGCAAGTGCGGCTAATATGACGTTGTGAAATGGAAGAACATCGACATAGGGGCAAGTTACTACTATATAACGGGAACGTTTGTAGAGTGGTTGCCCTTGCTCAACAATGCAACCGTGCGGGATATCGTGTGCGACGAGATTCGCAGGGCGCTGGCCGAGTGCGTTGGGTACGTGTCGGCGTCTGTGCTGATGCCGGATCACGTCCATCTGCTGGTGTTCCTGCCTGACGGCGGCCAGATGCACCGGTTCAACCGGTTATGGCGCGGAAGGTCTGCACAGAGGATAATAGCGCACGCCAAGGATATGAACGCGGCGAAGGTCTTGGAGACGATGGCGGGTCACGCCAACGGCAAGGCGCGCTTCGCCGTGTGGAAGGAACAGGCGCGAGCCCTCGCAATCTATAGCGAGGAGAAGCTCTACGCGAAGGTGAACTATATTCATGCCAATCCCGTTCGAAGGGGACTGGTCACCCTTCCAGAGCAGTGGCCATTCTCCAGTTGGCGTTTTTACGAGTTTGGTGAAAAGGTCGGGCTTGATGTGCGGCCTTTGATCGTCTAAGGCGGGGCAGTTGGTTTCGGGAACAAGATTCCCGAAACACCGGAACATCTGCAAGAAACCGACCCCCCGGTGTGGGGAGTCGGTGTTTCGGTGTTTCGGGAACTTGTTCCCGAAACGGATAAGCACCACCTCCAGCAGGGATATCCGGCAAGTGCGGCTAATATGACGTTGTGAAATGGAAGAACATCGACAAGAGTGGTTGCCCTTGCTCAACAATGCAACCGTGCGGGATATCGTGTGCGACGAGATTCGCAGGGCGCTGGCCGAGTGCGTTGGGTATGTGTCGGCGTTTGTCCTGATGCCGGATCACGTTCGCCTGCTCGTGTACCTACCTGACGGCGGCCAGATGCACCGGTTCAACAGGCTATGGCGAGGAAGGTCTGCACAGAAGATAATAGCGCACGCAAAGGATGTGAACGCGGCAATGGTGCTGGAGACGATGGCGCGTCACGCCAACGTCAAGGCGCGCTTCGCCGTGTGGAAAGAACAAGCGCGAGCCCTCGCAATCTATAGCGAGGAGAAGCTCTACGCGAAGGTGAACTATATTCATGCCAATCCCCTTCGAAGGGGACTGGTCACCCTTCCAGAGCAGTGGCCATTCTCCAGTTGGCGTTTTTACGAGTTTGGTGAAAAGGTCGGGCTTGATGTGCGGCCTTTGATCGTCTAAGGCGGGGCAGTTGGTTTCGGGAACAAGATTCCCGAAACACCGGACGAGTATGCGGCGGACAACCCGGTGCGGAATATAGACCCGACTGGGGATGCGTACATGACGTATGATGGATCGAGATTGACCCTTTATCACGACAATGGAAGTACGTGGCTGTCGTATGCGGCAGTATCGGGTAGGCCGCCCGAGCAGCCTTCCATCGCCCCCGGTACGTATCGCCTCAATCCAAAGGATATCAACCATCTGGGCGAACGATCCAGCCTATGGAACGGCGGGCAGATCTTTTGGAAGAATGACTTGGAGGGTTGGGGTTACTGGCGCGGCCATCTTCAAAATGTCGGTGTTTCGGGAACTTGTTCCCGAAACGGATAAGCACCACCTCCAGCAGGGATATCCGGCAAGTGCGGCTAATATGACGTTGTGAAATGGAAGAACATCGACAAGAGTGGTTGCCCTTGCTCAACAATGCAACCGTGCGGGATATCGTGTGCGACGAGATTCGCAGGGCGCTGGCCGAGTGCGTTGGGTATGTGTCGGCGTTTGTGCTGATGCCGGATCACGTCCATCTGCTGGTGTTCCTGCCTGACGGCGGCCAACTGCACCGGTTTAACCGGTTATGGCGCGGAAGGTCTGCACAGAGGATAATAGCGCACGCCAAGGATATGAACGCGGCGAAGGTCTTGGAGACGATGGCGGGTCACGCCAACGGCAAGGCGCGCTTCGCCGTGTGGAAGGAACAGGCGCGAGCCCTCGCAATCTATAGCGAGGAGAAGCTCTACGCGAAGGTGAACTATATTCATGCCAATCCCGTTTCGAAGGGGACTGGTCACCCTTCCAGAGCAGTGGCCATTCTCCAGTTGGCGTTTTTACGAGTTTGGTGAAAAGGTCGGGCTTGATGTGCGGCCTTTGATCGTCTAAGGCGGGGCAGTTGGTTTCGGGAACAAGATTCCCGAAACACCGGAACTATATTCATGCCAATCGCGTTCGAAGGGGACTGGTCACCCTTCCAGAGCAGTGGCCATTCTCCAGTTGGCGTTTTTACGAGTTTGGTGAAAAGGTCGGGCTTGATGTGCGGCCTTTGATCGTCTAAGGCGGGGCAGTTGGTTTCGGGAACAAGATTCCCGAAACACCGGAATGGCTGTCGCTGCTGAACAGGCCGGACATGGGGGACACACCGCGGTAATTGTACCAGGCGCACATAGAGCGTTAGCCCCATCCAACCAGCGCCGTACCCACAATCGTAAGCCGGTAGAATTACCAGCCAGTAGAAATACCTGCAAATTACGAGACGGCATCCGGAAAATAGACAAGAATGATGCATCCCGCGGGCATCCCAGAGCAATTGTTGCTGGCCACAAAGGCAGCGCGCTTCAGCCAACAGCCATTATCAATCATCGATTATCAATTCTACCCCTTACTCGCCTCCTCATACGGCACTTCGGGGCATACGCCCGCGAAGTATCAGACCGATCAGTGTTTGCGGCGCCTGCGGTGCCGTTCGGATTGTGACTGCGACAGGGCACAAGCTCTGATCGACGCGCGAAACTAATAATAGCGGCACGACTTGATCGTCTCGACCATCGCGTCCAGATTCTCCTGGGGACAGTGGCCCGGAATGTCGTGAGTCGAGTATATGAAGCGGGCGTTTTTTCCGAGCGTCTCGAACTGACTTCTGACGTGAGCGCGCACGTCGTCGACGGCGCCGTCGGGGATGATCCGGCAGTTATCCCCGCCGCCATAAAGCATGAGCTTGTCACCGAAGCGGTCGGCAAACTCACGCGAGTCGTTGTATCTGGGTTCCAGGGGGTTGCAGCCGTCGATTCCGTACTCCACGTAGACATCGAGCACGGGCAGGATGAGACCGTCCGAGTGGTAAAACACCTTCTTGCCGGCCTCGTGGGCGATGTTTATGACCTCTTTCACGTAATCGAAATGAAACTCCCTAAGCTGCTTCGGAGAAACCATCGCCCCGTCGCGGCCGCAGATATCGGCCGCCAGATACAATGCATCGATATCCATGGCACACACTCTGCGTGCGGCTTCGGTCAATACCGGCTCGATGCGCCGCAGCAGCACGTGCGTCTCATCGGCGCTATCGTAGAGATCGAGATACAGGTCCTGTGCCAATCTTAGCGGTTCGAGAATGCCGAGCGGGGCCGCCATCATCGCGAAAATCGCCTTGTCGGGATTGGCGGCGCGCTTGGCCTCTATGTCGGCGTAGACGCTCGCGTCCGAGGGGTCGGGCATAGCCATGCCGACCGCGTCCGACATGGACTCGACCAGGCCTCGGGTCTGCCACGCGGTCTTGCCGTCGTTGATCGTCTCAGCTTCGAGCCCGGCCCAGAACCCCAGCATGACAAACGCCTCGATGACATCCGCGCCATAATGGGTCAGTCGAAAGTCCGCTCCCCACCGGGCATCGTATTCGGCCATCTTATCCCGGTCCATCCAGAAGTTAAACGGCAATCGGTCGGGTCTGCCGCCGTTAAGCACCAGTTGGACCCGTTCTCGAGACGTCAGTTTGTCAGCCATTGGATTCACTCCTGTGAAAATAGTCGTCAGTCGGCAGTCGGCGCATCTCGCTGACGATTTGTTGCTGCGGACGCGGAGCGAAGCGCCGCGCTCCGAACGGGCCCAGAGGGCCCGCCCAGCGTTACGCCGGGTTCTTTTTCACGCTATAGTGGTGAAGCCAAAGGCTTCATGGTCGATTCCTTAGAAAATAGCAGAGGGCAGAGATCCCGGACCATCCACGGCCGCACGCATATCCAGATTATAACAATCTGTATCGCGGGTGTCGAACCGGCGTCAAGCGTAAGAGCAAAGCTCGGGGGGCTCGGCTGACCGGGGTGCAACTGATGATGGCATGTGATAGACTACAAGGGCGTGTTCCACGACAGTGTTGCCGACCCTGATCTTGGTGCATAATTGCCCGTGTAAGAGCATGGCACGGGAGGGTGGCGTTCTGGGCATTGGTGATACGCGCTTGGCGAAACAGCGCGTTTTCCCGTTGACAAGTCTTTCGGTCTTGTACCCTTCCCGGCGCGGAACACGCCATCTTGTCTCGTGAGGTCAGTATATCATGGCTAAGTCTTCGTGTAAATCATCATCTCGCGGCAAGGCGTTTGGCCGCGCGAAGTTCTGCAAGCGGTATTCTCGAATAGAGGACATGCCGGTTATCAATCGCCATGCGGCGGGTATCGATCTGGGTGGCGATATTTCGCACTTTGTCGGCATAGAAGTGGGTGATGAGTTGGAAGTACGCGAGTTCGGAGGAATGACACCCGAGCTTTGTGAGTTGGTAGGGTATCTGAAGACGCATGGAGTTACGACAGTAGCCATGGAATCGACTGGGGTGTACTGGATGCCTCTCTACGATATGCTGGAGGTGGTGGGGATCGAGGTGTACCTCGTTAACGCTTCGCATGTAAAGAATGTGCCTGGTCGCCCAAAAGATGACAAGCTGGATTCCCGTTGGCTATATAAACTGCACAAATATGGCTTGCTCTCGGCCTCGTTTCGCCCGAGCGAAGAGATTCGCCCGCTGCGCAGTTTCTATCGACAACGCAAAACGTTGGTTGAGTTGGCCGCCGATGAGGTCAGGCGTATGCAGAAGGCGCTGGATGTGATGAACGTGCGCGTTCACAAAGCGATCAGTGACCTGTGCGGGGTCACCGGTCAGCGCATCGTTCGCGCAATCGTTGCTGGGGAACGTGACCCGGTGGTTCTCGCTACCATGCGGGATCCTCGCTGTAAGTGCAGCGACGAGGAATTAGTCCAGGCGTTGACGGGTTATTACCAACCGCAAGAGATCTTTGCGCTCAAGCAATCGCTTGAGAGATACGATTTCCAGGTAGCTCAAATTGCCAAACTGGACATGGAGATCGAGGCATACCTGAAGGGGCTTATCCCACTGCCCGATGAGGACATTGCCGCTAAGATCGCGGCCGCTACACAGGACCTTCCGAAAGGAAAGCACGCGCCAGAGTATAACGTAGCGGCGTATGTGGATGTATTTACCGGACGTGATCCGACTTGTCTTCCCGGCATAGGTCCACAAATCTCATTCGGTCTGCTCTCAGAGTTGGGCACTGACATGACGAAATGGCTAACAGATAGACACCTTGGCTCATTCTTGTCGCTTGCACCCCAGCAAAAGATCAGCGGTGGGAAGATACTCTCAAGCCGGACGCGCCGAGGGTCGCATCCGGCTGCTGCCCTGTTTCGGCAAGCTGCCGTGGCTGTGATCCAGACGGATTCGGCCCTGGGCGCATTCTACCGGCGCTTGGCGGTCAGGATCGGCAAGGCCAAAGCGCTCACGGCTACCGTGTACAAGATCGCCCGCATGTACTATCACCTAATGCTCGAGGGCAGGGCCTATATCGAGTTGGGTGAGATGGCATACGAAGAGAAATATCTAAAGCGGCAGATTGCTTCACTACAGAAGAATGCCCGACGCCTGGGTTTCGAGGTTATACCGGCCGTGGCGTAAGGACTTGGAATCGCGCCTGCTTGCCAAGAGCGTCCCGTGCAAAACGCGACGCTGTCCAAGCACGCCTCCAGAAGCGACATCCGCTAATCCCAAGTTGCTGACAAGTTCACTCTTGACGAGTCGGTGTTTCGGGAACTTGTTCCCGAAACGGATAAGCACCACCTCCAGCAGGGATATCCGGCAAGTGCGGCTAATATGACGTTGTGAAATGGAAGAACATCGACATAGGGGCAAGTTACTACTATATAACGGGAACGTTCGTAGAGTGGCTGCCCCTGCTCAACAATGCGATCGTGCGGGATATCGTGCGCGACGAGATCGCCAGGGCGCTGGCCGAGTGCGGCGGGTACGTGTCGGCGTTTGTGCTGACGCCGGATCACGTTCACCTGCTGGTGTACCTGCCAGACGGCGGTCAACTGCACCGGTTCAACAGGCTATGGCGCGGACGGTCTGCTCAGAGGATAATAGCGCACGCCAAGGATGTGAACGCGGCAAGGGTCTTGGAGACCATGGCGCGTCACGCCAACGGCAAGGCCCGCTTCGCCGTATGGAAAGAGCAGGTGCGAGCCCTTGCAATCTACAGCGAGAAGAAGCTCTACGCGATGGTGAACTATATCCATGCCAATCCCGTTTCGAAGGGGGCTGGTCATGCTGCCAGAGGAGTGGTCATCCTCCAGTTGGCGTTTCTACGAGTGCGGTGAAAAGGTTGGGCTTGATGTGCAGCCTTTGATCGTCTAAGGCGGGGCAGTTGGTTTCGGGAACAAGATTCCCGAAACACCGGATGAAATCAACATGAAACCCGGCCCGAGCCGGAACACATTTCGGTGTTCGGTGTTTCGGGAACTTGTTCCCGAAACGGATAAGCACCACCTCCAGCAGGGATATCCGGCAAGTGCGGCTAACATGATACCGTGAAATGGAAAAACATCGACATAGGGGCAAGCTACTACTACATAACGGGAACGTTTGTGGAGTGGCTGCCCCTGCTCAACAATGCAACCGTGCGGGATATCGTGTGCGACGAGATTCGCAGGGCGCTGGCCGAGTGCGTTGGGTACGTGTCGGCGTTTGTGCTGATGCCGGATCACGTTCACCTGCTGGTGTACCTGCCAGACGGCGGTCAACTGCACCGGTTCAACAGGCTATGGCGCGGACGGTCTGCTCAGAGGATAATAGCGCACGCCAAGGATGTGAACGCGGCAAGGGTCTTGGAGACCATGGCGCGTCACGGCAACGGCAAGGCCCGCTTCGCCGTGTGGAAGGAACAAGCGCGAGCCCTCGCAATCTATAGCGAGGAGAAGCTCTACGCGAAGGTGAACTATATTCATGCCAATCCCGTTCGAAGGGGACTGGTCACCCTTCCAGAGCAGTGGCCATTCTCCAGTTGGCGTTTTTACGAGTTTGGTGAAAAGGTCGGGCTTGATGTGCGGCCTTTGATCGTCTAAGGCGGGGCAGTTGGTTTCGGGAACAAGATTCCCGAAACACCGGAACAAGTGCCATGCCGGGTAGGAACAGCCGGCAAGTGCGGCTAATATGACACCGTAAGATGGAAGAACATCGATACAGGGGCAAGCTACTACTGCGTAACCTGAACGTTTTCGGCGTTTCTGTGAGCGTGGCGGAAGGGTTGGGCATGACGCGCAGCCTTTGATGCTTCGAAGTGAGGGAGTCCGTTTCGGGAACTTGTTCCCGAAACGGATAAGCACCACCTCCAGCAGGGATATCCGGCAAGTGCGGCTAACATGATACCGTGAAATGGAAAAACATCGACATAGGGGCAAGCTACTACTACATAACGGGAACGTTTGTAGAGTGGTTGCCCTTGCTCAACAATGCAACCGTGCGGGATATCGTGTGCGACGAGATTCGCCAGGGCGCTGGCCGAGTGCGTTGGTTACGTGTCGGCGTTTGTGCTGACGCCGGATCACGTTCGCCTGCTCGTGTTCCTGCCTGACGGCGGCCAACTGCACCGGTTTAACCGGTTATGGCGCGGAAGGTCTGCACAGAGGATAATAGCGCACGCCAAGGATATGAACGCGGCGAAGGTCTTGGAGACGATGGCGGGTCACGCCAACGTCAAGGCGCGCTTCGCCGTGTGGAAGGAACAAGCGCGAGCCCTCGCAATCTATAGCGAGGAGAAGCTCTACGCGAAGGTGAACTATATCAATGCCAATCCCCTTCGAAGGGGACTGGTCACCCTTCCAGAGCAGTGGCCATTCTCCAGTTGGCGTTTTTACGAGTTTGGTGAAAAGGTCGGGCTTGATGTGCGGCCTTTGATCGTCTAAGGCGGGGCAGTTGGTTTCGGGAACAAGATTCCCGAAACACCGGACGAGTATGCGGCGGACAACCCGGTGCGGAATATAGACCCGACTGGGGATGCGTACATGACGTATGATGGATCGAGATTGACCCTTTATCACGACAATGGAAGTACGTGGCTGTCGTATGCGGCAGTATCGGGTAGGCCGCCCGAGCAGCCTTCCATCGCCCCCGGTACGTATCGCCTCAATCCAAAGGATATCAACCATCTGGGCGAACGATCCAGCCTATGGAACGGCGGGCAGATCTTTTGGAAGAATGACTTGGAGGGTTGGGGTTACTGGCGCGGCCATCTTCAAAATGTCGGTGTTTCGGGAACTTGTTCCCGAAACGGATAAGCACCACCTCCAGCAGGGATATCCGGCAAGTGCGGCTAATATGACGTTGTGAAATGGAAGAACATCGACATAGGGGCAAGTTACTACTATATAACGGGAACGTTTGTAGAGTGGCTGCCCTTGCTCAACAATGCAACCGTGCGGGATATCGTGTGCGACGAGATTCGCAGGGCGCTGGCCGAGTGCGTTGGTTACGTGTCGGCGTTCGTCCTGATGCCGGATCACGTTCGCCTGCTCGTGTACCTACCTGACGGCGGCCAGATGCACCGGTTCAACAAACTATGGCGAGGAATGTCTGCACAGAAGATAATAGCGCACGCAAAGGATGTGAACGCGGCAATGGTGCTGGAGACGATGGCGCGTCACGCCAACGTCAAGGCGCGCTTCGCCGTGTGGAAAGAACAAGCGCGAGCCCTCGCAATCTATAGCGAGGAGAAGCTCTACGCGAAGGTGAACTATATTCATGCCAATCCCCTTCGAAGGGGACTGGTCACCCTTCCAGAGCAGTGGCCATTCTCCAGTTGGCGTTTTTACGAGTTCGGTGTTTCGGGAACCTGTTCCCGAAACGGATAAGCACCACCTCCAGCAGGGATATCCGGCAAGTGCGGCTAACATGACGTTGTGAAATGGAAGAACATCGACAAGAGTGGTTGCCCTTGCTCAACAATGCAACCGTGCGGGATATCGTGTGCGACGAGCTTCCGGTGTTTCGGGATTTGAGGAGCGGGCACGGCGTGATGATGAGGGCGCGCATTCACCGTCCGCTCCGGAAATCCCGAAACGAGGTGACGCAACGCGCAAGGAACACCAGACCGACCCAAGCCTGCCACATACGGTGAAGTGGAAGAACGTCGACACAGGGCCGGGATATTCCTGTAGCGAAAGGCCGCTTCGTTTCGGGATTTCCGAAGCGACTGAGACGTTTGCGCCCTCTTCGAACGATTGTGCTCGCTTCTCAAATCCCGAAACACCGAAATAGAGGACGCGATTGAACAGGACGGTCCCTCTTTCTGGGGTACAGGGGATGTGCTGAGGCAACGAATGCGCGGACTTGGTGAAGTCCACCAGGACGTCTTCGATAACGGGAAGGACGATTTACGACAGTGGGGACTACAGGACAGGCTTATGCCCTGGGGCTTTAGGTGAGGAAAGGAATGCACGGGCCATGACTAATATCGAGCGCGCGGCGCTGGCAGTTATCGTTTTGGTGGTGATCGCAGTTGGATTGATTTTTCCAATGCTTGCGAAACTGCCGCATCGCTCGGCATATGCAGAGTGTCGGGAGAATATGTTGATGTTGGGGCGTTCTCTGCAAATGTATGTTAGCGACTATTCGGGCCATCTGCCACCGGGAATTCCCAACGGTTCCGGAACTGAACACCTTTGGATAGGCTGCCTAAACAAATACCGTGCACCATTGGAGCGCCAAAGGCCCGACAGAAATACGCTGAAATGTCCGAACGATCGCTCTGGTTCATATGTGAGCTACGAGATATGCCCTGGTTTCTCAGACCATTCATTTGGGAGTATACCAGACGACAAGAAGGCGGACACGGCTTTGCTTTGCGAAAAAGAATTTCATGGTAGTCACCGTTTTGTATATCATCTTGATGGTCACGTTAGCGCCAGTCCCGCCCCGCGATAAAAAGCAGGCAGTCAGTGTTTCGGGAACTTGTTCCCGAAACGAGCAGGCGTACCGTCGAGCAGGGATATCCGGCAAGTGCGGCTAATGTGATACTATGAAATGCAAGGACATCGACAGGGGCAAGCTACTACTACATAATGGGAACATTTGTGAAGTGGCTGCTCCTGCTCAACAATGCAATTGTGCGGGACATCATGTGCGATGAGATCGGCAGGGCATTGGCTGAGTGCAGCGGGTTCGTGTCGGCGTTTGTCCTGATGCCGGATCACGTTCGCCTGCTCGTGTTCCTGCCTGACGGCGGCCAACTGCACCGGTTTAACCGGTTATGGCGCGGAAGGTCTGCACAGAGGATAATAGCGCACGCCAAGGATATGAACGCGGCGAATGTCTTGGAGACGATGGCGGGTCACGCCAACGTCAAGGCGCGCTTCGCCGTGTGGAAGGAACAAGCGCGAGCCCTCGCAATCTATAGCGAGGAGAAGCTCTACGCGAAGGTGAACTATATCAGTGCCAATCCCGTTTCGAGGGGAATTGGTCACCCTTCCAGAGCAGTGGCCATTCTCCAGTTGGCGTTTTTACGAGTTTGGTGAAAAGGTCGGGCTTGATGTGCGGCCTTTGATCGTCTAAGGCGGGGCAGTTGGTTTCGGGAACAAGATTCCCGAAACACCGGACGAGTTTGGTGAAAAGGTCGGGCTTGATGTGCGGCCTTTGATCGTCTAAGGCGGGGCAGTTGGTTTCGGGAACAAGATTCCCGAAACACCGAAACACCGAATTCCAGTTGGCGGTCTTATGAGCGCGGGGAGCCGGTCGGACTAGACTTGGAGCCTTTGATCCTGTAGCGAAAGGCCGCTTCGTTTCGGGATTTCCGGAGCGACTGAGACGTTTGTGCCCTACTCGAACGATTGTGCTCGCTCCTCAAATCCCGAAACACCGAAAGGATATGAACGCGGCGAAGGTCTTGGAGACGATGGCGGGTCACGCCAACGGCAAGGCGCGCTTCGCCGTGTGGAAGGAACAAGCGCGAGCCCTCGCAATCTATAGCGAGGAGAAGCTCTACGCGAAGGTGACTGTATTCATGCCAATCCCGTTTCGAGGGGACTGGTCACCCTTCCAGAGCAGTGGCCATTCTCCAGTTGGCGTTTTTACGAGTTTGGTGAAAAGGTCGGGCTTGAT
Source organism: uncultured bacterium (assembly GCA_963823885.1). Taxonomy (GTDB): domain Bacteria; phylum Armatimonadota; class UBA5829; order UBA5829; family UBA5829; genus CAWGNL01. The sequence goes on along the minus strand of CAWGNL010000045.1, from coordinate 16,607 downwards.
GTGCGGCCTTTGATCGTCTAAGGCGGGGCAGTTGGTTTCGGGAACAAGATTCCCGAAACACCGAAACACCGAATTCCAGTTGGCGGTTTTATGAGCCCGGGGAACCGGTCGGACTAGACTTGGAGCCTTTGGTGCTGTAGCGAAAGGCAGGTTCGTTTCGGGATTTCCGGAGCGACTGAGACGTTTGCGCCCTCTTCGAACGATTGTGCTCGCTTCTCAAATCCCGAAACACCGAAGCTAGTGCTTAGTTGCATAATTGATTGGTATAACGCTGTACCGGGTGTTTCGGGAATCTTGTTCCCGAAACTAAGTGCGTATCGGGAACAAGATTCCCGATACACCGGCAAGAATACTATTACCTATTTATGCAAGTAGGCACTAGCAGCCCGCCAGAGTCAACACCGCGTCATAGGACACTCTCGCAGCCTCCTCGATGTTGCCTCCCAGCACGGTGTCGAGGTACTTGAATGACTCGAACTCCACAGACATGAAGCCTGAATAGCCGACGTCGTCGAGTGCGGCAAAGAACTCGGACCAGTTGACGAGCCCCTCGCCCAACAGCGGGAATAGGAACTCGCCTTCTCTGGTGAAACTGGGCTCTCCCACGGCATCCTTGAGATGGACATGCCTTATCCTTGGGCCAAGCGACCTTATGGCTTGGGGGATGTCATTTCTGTATAATGCCAGGTGGGAGGGGTCGAGGTTGACCGACAGCCGAGATGAGTCGTATCTCTCCAGAAGCGGTGTGACCGAAGGAAGGTCATGGACAAGCATGCACAGCACCGGTTCAACAGCAAGGTCGACACCACTTGATTCAGCCACGGGTGTCAACGTGTCGAACGCATCAAAGACCATCTGCCATGCAGTCTCTTCCAAAACATCCCGCCCGAGCACGGCAGCGGATGGATTCCAAGGCTCCGGTCCGGTGAAGAGGTTGATGTTACCTACCCCGGCAGCCGCCGCGGCCTCGATGCACTCACTTGTGAAACTGATCCGGTCCGCGCGAGTGGAGTCTGAAGTCGACACATAGTCCTGCTGAACGACGACCTCGCTTACCTGCATCCCGGCGTCGTGCGTCAGACTCGACAAGCCGCGCTCGCTCGGCCGCGGTCTTAACGCGGGGGTTGAAATGCGCGAGCGTCCAGCCGACACCCGTGTAACCGATACTCGAAAGACTACTCACAACCTCTTGAGGGTCCATTCTTGCATAACCAAGCGATGCCATAAACCCGATCTGACTTGCTTTCATCTGCCTGCCTCCAACACTGGCAACCTGACAACGGCATCTGACTTTGCCGACTCGTAAGCAGCGAGAGCCACTGCAAGGGCGCTCTTCGCCTGCTCCGGGGTAAAATCGAAGGGCCTAGCGCTGATGATGCAGTCCACCGCGTGTTGCACGCTCAAACGCAGGCTCTCGTTCCACCAGTTGTCCCCCAGACGGGGCAACGGGGTCAGCGTCGTCTTTCCGGCCCTCGTCACAACCAGCGGGGACGTCATATCGTGCCAGCCCTTGATCGACCCGTTTGTCCCGACAATCTCCCAGCTTTCTTCCCATTCGGTGCCGGTGGACGCGTATGTCAGAACGTGGGTGACGATAGCCGATGGATATTCCATTACAAACGTTGTCGTGTCCTCCGCCTTGTCTTTGAGAGTCATAGCCAATTGGCGAGTAATCGCCGTGACCCGCTCCGGCCTGCCGAAATAGTGCTCCGTGAGGTAGATTAGATGCATTCCGGTATCTATCAGTGCGCCGCCCCCGGCTTTGTCCCAGGTGCCTTTCCAGCTCAAAGGGTCGTTTAATCGCTCAAGCTCGTTGCCCAGAACCTTGAAGACAGCCATCATCAGATCGCCTATCTCACCGGCGTCTATCATCTTCCTGGCCAGCTTGTGCGCGGGCAGAAAGAGATCGTTCATCGAGACATAGAATCGCTTGCCGGCACGCTCGCCGGCTGCAATCATTTCGTCCGCCTCGGCAAGGGTCATAGCTATGGGCTTCTCGATGATCACATTCTTGCCCGCGGTAAACGCCTGCAGGCAAACCCTGTGATGCAGCCAATGAGGCAGGCAGATATCGACAGTATCGATATTTGTATCAGAGAGCAATGCGCGGTAGTCGGTCTCGGTGCGGCTGATGCCGCATTCCTCGCGCATACTCTGCAACGCCCGATCGCTTGTATCGGCAACGCACACCGATGAGACGGAGCCATGCCCGATAAAGCCAAACGCATGCTGCCGGGCAACCGAACCGGCTCCGATGATTCCTATATTCAGCCCCATTGTCATAAACCTCCTAAAGTTCAGGGTGATGTGTACGTGCGATCAAGTGTGATTTACTTAGCTTCTGGGACACAGGGTTCTGAGTTGTTCATAGATCCCTTTAGCTTCATCGATACTTGACGCCTGCAGGTTGAACAAGAAACGAGTGTTCGGCAGCGCCATTTCCAGCATTTTATACGTACCTCTTCCAGTGGAATCCACGCCACCATAAAGACCGTCTTGCCCGAAAACGCCTCGAAAGCCGGTCGCGGGCCCGGCTCCTGGAACGCTCTATTAAGGCCGCGCAGGTTTGGAATCTTGCCAAAAATTGCCGTACTGATGGTCCGCCGTGGCGCAGCAGTGCATGGAACATGCCTCCGTAATGCTCGCTCAAGTCAATGGTCGTCGGCAAACAAAACTCCTCGTACATCCGTGCGGAAATGGCGCCGGCCTCATCCTCGGAAAACCAACATCCCAGCTTGGGTGGGGCCCAGCCATACACGCACTGGCAGAGATTACACTCCGGGAACCGCGACAGAAACTCGTCGAGAAAACTGATGAGCAGTATGTGGCACTTGTCCACCAGCCGGCGGACAGCATCAGGATCATCGATGATAGCTCGGTAGAAGTCTTCTTTCCGCCAAACCAAGGCTCCGATATCAAACGGGGTTTGGATGTCCGGCACGCTGATGGGCGCATCCGGCCCCAGTTCCTCGCGAACCCGTTCGGCCAGCTCAAAAAAGCGGCTGATGGACGGAGAATCCAAGCTCGGCCGCGGCAAACGGTCGGCTTCCTCGACCGTCGTAACCAATGGCCCGGCGCAGGCCTGATTGTCTGCAAAGACGTGCATCGGGCAGCCGAAAGCGGACGCAAAGAATCCTGTCGTGCCATTAAGCTGGACATAGGGCACGCTGTCGTCACCAATTTCCTCTTGCCATTTTACCGCCTTCTCGTAGTTTCTCAGTGCCCAGGGCACCCAATCAGCGACAGGTCTGTCGGTTATGGCATAGTCTCCCATCTCCCAGGGAGGCTCGAAATCGGGAGTCAGGGTAATAGCGTGGCCACGAAACGGGCCGCTGAAAAGGTCGGCTAGAAAACGTCTGTTCTGTTCAATTCCCATAGTGAATCTCCTACCACTTGTTTCGTCATATTTCACACGCTCAAAAGAACCAGCGCTTCCGCGGCACGAAGATACCTGCCCTCACAGGCCAATCCGATGATGCTCCGCCTGCACTCTTTCGCACGAGTTGCCGATGTTCCAATCGCCGAAGACTCCCATCCCACCCAGTTCAACCGGGCCAGAATAGACTGGAACGTGAATGAGCGACACGCCATCGTATTTGTAAGCTTCTTGAAGGGCACAACGAAGACTGTCAACGCTGGTACCGCCGGAGATTCCTTTCACTCCACGGACAGCGTTCGCCCAAGCGACGTAGTCCACGACGACTGAATCGTTGGTCTTGTAGTCCACGCCGTACTGCTCCTTCTGCAACCCACTTATCGCTGACATGCAGCGGTTGTCAAACACGATGATGCAACCCCGAGCGCCGTGCTCGACGCCGTCTATCAGTATCTGCGGGTTCATCGTAAAGCAACCATCGCCGCAGAACGATATTCCATATGGCGCATCGCTGCTAAGGGCGGTGACCATCAGGGCCGAAGCGGCGAAACCCATGTATGAGGCCCCGGTTTCCGAGATTGTCTGACCCTCCCGCACATCTTCGACTATCTGAAAACCGTTTGCCTGCACATCCCCGGCATCGAAGTACTTCACCGCGCCCACTGAGTCCGCAAAATCACAAGCGGTCTTAATAGCCGCGGGCTCAGTGAGCACCTGCTCCCCCCAAACCGCGTCCCAAAGCACCGGGCACTCATAACGCGCTCGCTTATATGCTTCCCAATCCGCCTTCTTCGCCGATAGCGTTCGGAACCATTCGGAACTTTCATCGGAGATGTTCACCTCTTCGCGCTTGAGATGCTCAATCCAACGCCGGAGATTTGTCTTTGCGTCGCCCAAGATGGGTAGTGTCCGGTTGTAGTGGCCCGCGTGCTGAGAGTCGATGTTGAAGTTGATGATGTGCGGCCCCTTTTTCCACGCAGTGCCCGATGAGTCCCACTGGCAAACCCCCCTTGCTCCGATCACAATGGCCAGGTCGGCTTCGTTCATCGCGAAGTTGCCGCACAGGGAGCCCTTGGAGCCGCCAACGGACATGAACCTGGGGTTGGAGTAGTCAACGACCCCAGAGCACCCGGCCCCCGCAACAATCGCCGCGTCGAGGATTTCCGCGAGATCCGCGATTTCAACTCCACAACCGCGACTGCCCCCACCCAGCTTAATCGTTATCCTCCGCGAGGAAGAAGCCGGCCTGCGTGGCTTCCTCGAAGACACCTTCATCATGAGCGCATGCGGTTGCGGCCGGTCGAAACGCCTCGGGGAGTTCCAGCAGGTTGCACGCTCGAATAGTTGCAGGCTGTGCGTTCATAGGCGCAAGCAAAAAGAATGGTCCACTGAAGCCACTCGACCCAATGTGCACCGCGCCTCTGCGCAGTGCGCTGAATATCGAGTTAGGCTCACCGAGACCATAAGCATTGCCCATCGTAGCGTACATTCTCGCAAACAGCCCCTGCTCACTTTTGGGTATCTGCTGCATGTTGAAACCCTCGTCGTGGGTCGTTTCATCGCCGTATATATGGTATACACCGAGGCCGTTCGAGGCCGCTGCAAGTGAGCCTGCAAACGCCTGCATCGCGCCCGGGCCGATCGATGTGATAACCGCCGCCGTCTCACCCGTTTGCCACTTCAGAGCCGTTACCGCGTGGGCCGCCGCAATCTCGTTGCGAACGTTCCAGAGTACGCACGAGCCTCGCCGATTCGTATACGCGCAGCACTTCGGCGACGTCTGTAATGCCGTGTCCGAATACGCCCACATATTTGGTCACGCCTTGATTATACAGACCCAGCACGAGCGCTTCGGATAGCGAGATATCCTGGAACTGCTCCAGCGCGCGCGGCAGCGACTGCGCGAGCTATCGTTCTATACGTAGCCAGCGCCTCGACGCGGGCGGCTCTGGCCGGACATTCCGAAAGTCTATTTGAAGTTTCTATCTTTGAAGTTTTCATTCTCAATGTCCTTTATCCGGGCGAAGCCGTCAGCCTGAGCCTTGCATCGCTCCTCGGGCATTCCCTCACCTATCTTTGCGCCAAGATACGCATCCACAATGTCAAACGCCTGCAACCGTCCCACTACCCACGCTCCCAGGCAGAGGATATTCGCCCGGTTGATCACATAGTGCAGCCGCGCCGTTGTTGCGGACTCAGCAACCCCCGCGTAGATCCCCTTGAACTTATTTGAAACGAGACACACGCCCATACCTGTGCCGCAGGCCAGAATTCCGCGATCCGCCGTCCCGTTCAGAACAGCCTTCGCCACTCTCGGCGCGGTCTTGTAGAAGATATCCGGCTCGTCAGGCGACTGCATTCCAACATCGATCACCTCGTGCCCCTGCTCGATCAAATGCTCCTTGACTTGTTTCATAAGCTCAAACGAGCAGACTTCCGATGCGAACGCGATCTTCATCAGTCCCACGTGCTCACTTTTCCGACGCTGGCGTCAGATTCTTCGAAACCACCGATAGCTCACCGACTTCTTCTCGGTGAAAAAGAGCAACCCGTCCTTGCCATGACTATGCAGGTCGCCAAAGAACGACTGCTTCCATCCGGTGAAGCTGAAGAACCCAAGCGGAACAGGGATTCCCACGTTTACTCCCACCATCCCCGCGCCGACCCTATGTGCAAACTCTCGCGCATATCTCCCACTCTGGGTGTAGATCGCCGAGCCATTCCCGAACGGGCTTGCGTTGATGATCGCCAGCCCCTCCTCGAACGATTTCGCCCGCTTGATGCCCAGCACCGGGCCGAAGATTTCCTCTCGGCCAATGCTCATATCTTCGGTGACTTGGTCGAATATGGTCGGACCGACAAAGAACCCGCCGCCGCAGCCATCGACACGCACCCCGCGTCCGTCCAGCACGAGTTTCGCGCCCTCTTCGATTCCTTTTTCTATCCAGCCGGTAACGCTCGCCTTGTGCTCAGCCGATATCAGCGGACCCATTCCGCAATCGGGGGCGCGGGCATCGGCCACTTTTATCTGTTTTGCGGCTTTCACGACCAACTCGACCAATTCGTCTGCAATCGACTCGTGAGCGACCACAACGGGCAGAGCCATGCACCGCTCTCCGGCACAGCCAAAGGCCGCGTTGATTATGCCCTGCGCGGCTCTTGCCAAGACACAGTCCGGCATCACGAGCGCGTGGTTCTTTGCCTCGGTCAACGCCTGAACGCGCTTGCCGTTTGCCGCTGCCGTCTGGTATATCTCGCGCCCAACGCTGGTCGAGCCAACAAAGCTGATCGCCTTCACATCCGGGTGTTCAAGCAAGAGTTTGACAGATTCCCTGCCGCACGTGATCATATTCACGACCCCATCCGGCAGCCCGGCCTGCTGCAAAAGCTCCATCAGCCTCGCGGCGGTGTTCGGGACCATGCTCGCGGCCTTTAGAACAAACGTGTTCCCGCAGGCAATCGCAATCGGGAACATCCACATGGGGATCATCGCGGGGAAGTTGAATGGCACTATCCCCGCGCAAACTCCCAGCGGCTGCCTCCACGTGACGACGTCCAGCCCGCGAGATACGTTCTCGAGCGACTCACCCATTAGTAAAGTGGGAGCGCCGCACGCGAACTCGGTAATCTCGATCCCACGTTGGATCGATCCGACGGCTTCAGCGTGAGTCTTACCGTTTTCCGTCGCGAGTATCGTGGCGATCTCGTCGAGGCGCTGGTCGAGAAGAGCCTTGAACCTGAAAAGGACCTGCACCCTTTGCTGCACAGGGGTCTGCCGCCACGGCTCGAACGCGCTCTTTGCCGCCGCGACGGCATCGTTTACTTCCTCTACAAGGCATCTTGGGGCCTCGTTTATGACTTCGCCCGTGCTCGGGTTGTAGACCGGCGAGTAAACGTTAGTCCTGGACGCCTTCCACTCGCCCCCAATGAACATCCTCAACCGCCCGACACCATTAGGTCCAAGCGTATAAGGCCTGCCAAGGCTCAACTCTTCGGCCACTTTCATAACGAGTTCTCCTTGATATATAACACATCCAACGCGGCAGCGACGATATGTTCGGTGTTGACACCATACTTTGAGAAGACCTTCTCATCGTCCCCGCTCTCGGCGAAGACATCCCGAAACCCGACTCGCCTGAGTCGCGCTGGACACTGCTCCGAAAGCACCTCGGCAACTGCTCCTCCGAGCCCGCCGATGATGCTGTGGTTCTCAACCGTCACTATCTGCCTGGTCTTCCGGGCGGCCGCGACTATGGCATCCTCGTCGATAGGCTTAATGGTCGGCATGTGAATCAGTTCCGCCGATACCCCGTGCTTTGCGAGCTGTTCAACTGCGTCGAGGGCTTTCGGGGTCATCATGCCGGTGGAGATGATTGTTACGTCACTCCCCTCGCGCAGCGTCACCGCCTTGCCCAGCACGAACTTGTATGATTCATCGAAGATAACCGGCACCTCGCACCGAACAGTTCTTATGTAGACCGGACCATCGATCTGGGCTGCGGCGAAAACCGCCTGCCTGGTCTCGACCGCATCCGCCGGAACCAGTACTTCGCATATTGGGAATCGAGCGCATTATGGCGATGTCCTCGAACGCGGCGTGGGTTGCTCCGGCCTTGCCGGTAGGAAGCCCCCCATAGCCGCCGTTGATTTTCACGTTGAGCCGAGGATAAGCCACCGAGATGGCTATCTGATCCGCTGCTCTTCTTGCGAGAAACGCAGCGAACGTCGAGACAAACGGTGTAAAGCCCATAGTTGCAAGCCCTGCCGCAATCCCGATCATGTTCTGCTCGGCTATCCCAACCTGGTAGAATCGGTCCGGGAAGGCGTCTCTGAATAGAGATGTCTGGGTGGATGTAGCCACATCGGCATCCAAAACGAGTAAGTTTTGGTCTATGCCTCCGAGTTCCACCAGCGCATCGCCGAAGGCCTTTCTGAGAGCAATCTGATCTCCTACTTTCATTTCCCATCTCCGAGTTCAGCGAGCGCCAGCTCAAGCTCCGCGTCAGTAGGCGCCTTGGCATGCCACGGGACTTGGCCTGCGATGAATGATACTCCGTTACCTTTCAGCGTCTTCGCGATCACTACCACTGGGCCACTGTCCACAGACTTAGCCGTGCTGATGGCATCGATAAGTTCTCGCACGCTGTGCCCGTCGCAAGAAAGCACATTCCAGCCAAATGACCTCCATTTATCTTCAAGCGGCTCCAAGCATAGGGTCTCCGCGGTGTATCCCGAGAGTTGGAGTTGATTGCAATCGACCACCGCAATAAGCTTCCTGACTCTATTGAATCCTGCGTACATCGCTGCTTCCCAAACCTGCCCCTCCTGAGTTTCACCGTCGCCCATCAGGACAAAGACATGAAAGTCCTTCCCCAGCCGATCACGTCCCAGCGCCATTCCTATGGCGACCGACAGGCCCTGCCCAAGCGAGCCGGTGGACATGTCGATCCCCGGCGTCTTGCGCATATCGGGATGGCCCTGCAGGCGACCGTCGATGTGGTCGAACTCGCACATGCATTCTTTGCCGAAGTAGCCCCTCAGGCACAGCGCCGTGTAAAGTCCCACCGACGCGTGGCCTTTTGAAAGGATGAACCTGTCGCGATCGGGCCGATCCGGTCGGTTCGGATCGATTGCCATCGAATGGAAATAGAGAACGCTCAGTATCTCCGCGATAGACAGCGCCCCGCCCGTGTGCCCCGCACCCGCCTTATGCACGGTAGTCAGCACCAATCGGCGGATCTGCCTGGCGATGTCTTCCAGTTCTTGAATGCTTATTGGTTCCACCGACACTTTTCGCCTCTCTGTGTTCCAAGATGCGGAATACCATTCCGATTATCTGACATGGGTAGTATACCCCGTAGTCGACAGCCTGTCAAGAGCATCGGCAGGTATTCACCGCTTGTTTGACATATCGGCCCGCACATGGCATAATCGTCAGGTAGAATGATGTCCCACAGAGATAAAAATGACAGACACTAAAAAGGGCATAAACGTCCTTCAAAGGGCGTTCCAGCTTATAGAAAGCCTCTCGGGAGATCCCAGGGGCAAAGGAATCCTGCAGCTTGCTGAGGAGACCAAGCTCCCGCCCAGCACCGCGCACAGGATCCTGCAGACACTCTCGCAGGCCGGCTATGTCAGGCAGGATGTCTCCAATGGCATCTACCGACTCACCGGCAAGATGCTCGATATAGGGAGTCGAGCAGTGGTCGGCAGAGATTTGCGAGAAGAGGCACTCCCGCACCTCAGGCAACTGCGCGAGCTAACCGGAGAGAGTTCGCACCTGGTTGTCCTCGAAGGCGACTACGCGCTTACGGTGGAGTCGGTGCTTTCGAGCCAGCGTAATCTCGTCGATTCGCGCATTGGTGAACGTCAGGCTCTGCACTCCACCGCTGTCGGAAAGTGTCTGATGGCCTATCTTTCGGCCGAGCAGCGGGAAAAGCTACTTGCGCGCCTCGAACTCACGAGGTTCACCGAGCACACGATTTCCACGGTATCAAATCTGAGAAACGATCTCGCGCGGATTGCCAAGCAGGGATACGCCCTGGATTGGGAAGAGAACGAGATCGGCATAAGGTGCATAGCCGCTCCAGTCCGAAACGCAAGCGGAGATACGGTTGCCACAGTCGGCATATCGGGACCTGCCGCACGCATCACAAGTGAACGGCGCCAAGATATCGCGCGCGCCGTGATGGACGCCGCACGAGCTATCTCACAGGCAACCGGGTGTGGCCGTGAGTGCTCTTGTTGACGTAACATAACGCGGTCTTCTTCGCTTCCTCCACGCACGGTCAGATGACTTCGATGATCTTCATCTCCAACGGCTCCAAATCCACTTCTTTGGCGCTCTGTTTTGTCATGCTGCGCAGTTCAAGGCCGTGATCCAACTTCCAGCCTGATTTCAAAGCGGTGCAAACAGGCTTCTTATTATGATTGATAAGGTAAAACAGCTTCCTATTGCCAATGCGGACACCGCGGCACTCTACTCCCCATTTGTCTGCACAGACGAGTCGCGGAATCTTAGCGGCGATCACAGCTTGATGAATCTGGGGCCAAAGGTCAGGAGCGTCCACGCCATCAATGCAGTTAAAGACCATTCCTCCAGCTTTCCTGAATGCCTCAATTCTAGCCGTCACGTCCGGGGTAATCTCGCTCCCTGAAGGAATTATGAGCAGCTTATACTTGCTTAGAGCGCCACCAAGAGCACGTTTCTTTGTAACTATGCTCACATCGCAGTCCTGGAACAGGCTTGCAAGATAGGCTTCGCGCGTACCCGCGCCGCCGTAGAAGATCGCAAGCTTGCCGCGCTGCCTCTGGAAAGCGTGAATTTCAGGTCCCAGGCGCAGAAAATCCAGCGCGGTATGCCCCAAGACCTCGACACAGTTCGGGTGGCAGTCGACGCTGACTTGATCGGCACGCCCATATGCCCACAAGGTCATCGAGTCCTTTCCGTGCAGAGCCGCGTCCCAAAGCGCCGTCCGGAAGTAGTTGTCTGGTGCATCATACATACCGTTAGAAACGTGGTATTCACCGTCCAAAATCGGTTTATCAGGGGTGAGCGATCTATGGAAGTCAAGACGAAGAAGCGTCCAGGCAAAATCGGCCGCAAGTTCACCTGTAAAATCAGGATACATAGGATAGCCGTCCATGCCATTCGCCGGCATCATATCCCCCAATGCTTCTCTATCCATGCATAAAACTTCTTCTGACCCAAAAACCTTGCAGTAGATTGGATGACTCTTATCGTACGTTTGGACCTCATCGAGATACCACTTGAAAAACTCATCAACTTTGTCAGTGGTGTATTTCACTGTCATATCAGCCCCGTAAAACGGACGATACCAGGCTTCGTTGACAAGGTTGTACGAAAGAAGAGCCGGTTTATCTTTGAGTAATGGGATAGTTGTCTCTATATGTCTTGATATAATCTCTCGTAGGTGCTCGCTCCTGACATCCCACGGCATGAACGGATTATTCGCCCTGCGATTCTCAGGGTCCAGATCAGGCCACTTGTCGTATATACTTTCGGGCATGTCATGCGGTGAAAGCTGCTCTTCGATTTTCATGTTGTGGTTCGCGGCGGCATCCAGATTCCCTAACTTCGTTTTGAGGTAATCAATCATCGCCCCGTCGTACGGAGACCGGCGCTGCACACCTTGAGTAAGGGAATGAGACGGCCCCACTTCCTCGCCTAAGAGGGTGAAGCCAACATTTGACAGGTAATCAAAGTCCTCCTGAGCAAACCAACCGTATTCGCCCGCGAGCACCACAGGACGTTTGCCTGCAAAGAAACTGGCCTCACGGACACTCAGGTTCATAAGGTCGACATTTGGCACGCGAATTGAGTTTTCAGGATGACGGATGGCCTCATTGAGACCCGCCTCCGTCCGCTGCGCGCAATCCAGAAGGAAGCTCGCCGACCGCTCGGCAAGCATTGGATCCGATTCAGGGATCATATCATAGACTTCCTTGCTGTATCTTTTCAGAACGGCAAGAGATGACCTGAAGTATCTGGTTTCGGCGCCCTTGGCCTGAGCCTGCTCGATCAGTTTATCGATGCGGATTATGCTGGGGTCCAGCGGCCTAAGCATGTCTTCCAAGTCCTGCTTAGTAAACGTTTTGTTTATCGGACCTTCACCTGCCGGATAAACTAACTCGAACTGGCCGAACTTATACTCCTTAGGCCCGGAGTTTTGATTCTCACCCAAAGCGTCCACAGTTAAGACGGCTATTGAATCCAGATCTCTTGCGGCGTCTTTAGGTACAGATATAATAGCTTGTGACCACTCCGACGACTTCAGAGACACTGGCGCTTTACTTGTGAAATTCTGCCCGGCCTTATCGGTGACAGCAACCCATAAATATGGATTTTCGGCGCAAGCCCAGAAACGTATCTCCTTTGGCAGAGGCAAGTTCAGACCACTCCGATAAATACCGTGGACGTTGTTAGCGGCTTTACTTATGATGAAATCGACACCAAGAGTGAAGTACGGGGCTTTCTTGACGTCCTGAGCAAGTCGAATCTTCGTGTTGCCTATTGGTCGCCAGGAATTGGCGTCGGTTGTTATGGGAAGACTGTACACTTGTCCGCGGACTGTGCGCCATCGTTTGCGGCAATGGGACTCACCATTACGCAAAGACATATAAGGAGGGATGCTATAAGGTTTTGGATATTCATGGTGATTGAGTCTCTTCCCAGGGACGAATAGTCAGTTTAGCAAGATAATCTACAGAGTGTCGCATTCAGTTAGTATGAAGTCAGGGACAGATAGTACATCTGCACCCCTAATCCGGTTCCTGACAGGTCAATGTCCTTTTACTGTACATATTGCCACCTGTGTAAGAGTCCAGGGTGACGGTACGCCAATCCGGCCAGCCGGTTCCCGATGCAACCGTTGCGTAATTGATATTGTCCCTTGAGGCTTGGATTGTCCACGCACACCCCCCATTTCCTCCGAAGTCTGTGTATAGAGTGGCATGAGTCGTGCCTGTCATGTTGAACTTGTATGTAAAGTAGCTGCTGGCTTGGCTGAAGCGCATGCAGTTCGAGCACCCGCTCCCGGCCGCGTCGAATAGGTACATGGGCTCTATGTTGCCGCTATTCGGAGCAAACTCAATCGAGTTCTTCTTGGTCATCCTCACCTGAGCGGTGCTCGCTTCGATTGCGGCGCCATTGGCGGCGCCTGTGACCGTCGCGGCAAGCAGCCCTGTCTTTGTCGACGGAACGTAGTATGTAAATGTGAGCGTTGTGCTCGTTCCCGCGGCCAGGGTGTAGCTCGACTGCCGGGGTGTTCACTCCCGACACAGCGCAGGTAATTTGGCCGCTTGCCAATGTTGTGCCCTGGTTTTGGACGTACACTTGGAGTGTCGATGACGTGCCGGTTAGCAAATACGCTCGCTCGGTGGTTGTCGGATTCATTATCGATGCCCAAACGGCATTAGGCGTAACATTCGATGAGCCGGGAGTGTATGCCGGGTAAGAAGGCATTACAGCGCTGCTGAATGCGCTTGATGAGCAGTTGGTTACATACAGCATGTATGCGTTTGCTAACGGATAGTAATTCGTTGAATCACTGCTTATTATTAGGTTTCCCCCAAGGTAGTTCTTAAAGTTAACGCCTGTTCCAACCAGAGCAAAGGGCAGAGTTATGCTGGTGGACGTTGGCGCCCAGATCGCGAGAGTGCAGGTCCCATCGGCCGCCTGGAATGCATGGCATCTGACGCCGCTGGCGAGCGTAATCACACCCATATAAGTAGTGCTTGAAAGCATGCGGATTACCGTTCCATATGCGGTGTGAGAGAGTTTTGGGGACGAATCGTCATCGATTAGTCCATACCCGAGACCGCAGTCTTGGCAGCTATACCAAAATGATTCGGTGACACCCATGCTCTTTAGAGTGAGGGCTGTCACAAATGTCTGCGCCAAGAGCTGGGCCTGATCAGTATCGGTAACTCCTCCCGGATTGGTAGACCAACCGAACTCGGTAAGCCATATCGGTTTATAGGTATCCCCGGCCGCATTCATAGTATTTCGAAGACTCGTCAGATCGCTGATGAACGACGAGTCGTCCAGCACGGTGCCCCATTGATAGGGATGGCAGTTCATTATGTCAAAGTACTCCCTGCCTCCGCGCTCATAGACGTATCTGAGGTAATTGTAGTCGACACCTGCCAAGCCTGCCAAAAGCACTTTGCATGTGGGGTCGGCAAGCTTTGCGGCCGTATAAGCAGTCTTCAGAACATTGGTGTACTGATTGATGTTTCCGTTGAAGAAACCACCGTCTGGCTCGTTCCATATTTCGTAGGCTTTTACGTCGTACTGGTAGCGAGTGACCGCATTGGTTACAAAACCAGCGTAATCGAGCAGATTGCTGGGAGGATAGTCACCACCCGATGATGCCCAGGCTGGGCTATATCCAAGATTTGGCAGTGAGGACGCGCCCATCGCGGTGTTGCACGCCAGATCGGCATCCGAACTCGTCCATGTGTAGTTTCCTTTTGTAGGTTCTACCATTCCCCAATTGCAAAGGTCACTGACCCCTCCACCACATCGCAGCCAGCCAATTCCAAGCGTTGTCACTTTGTTGTTACCAAGCCCACCAATCCCATTCGTTACCGCGTCATAATTGTCATTTAGGCCGAATGCCGAGTTCCAGTTCTGCTGTGCGTATGTCCAAGTGCCGTCCAGATGCCCTGAAACGGCCAGATAACGTTCGCCCGCCGGATTCGTCCGCAGCACTCCGCCGAGCGTCACCGAGCTTCCTATGGCAATTGACGCGGGAACACCCGCGGAGGGCACAACTAAAAGCCCGGACGACCTATCTTGCTCCTCCACATAAAAGCCCGTTGCGAAAATCGCGGAGACAGTCTCGGACGAAATGCCGACGGAGCTATTATCGCTAAGACCCTTAACCACATCCAAGGTGAGATTCGGCCACTGCACCACGGTGATCCCGTTACTGCTTGCGGACCAGTTGCTTGAGTTTCCGGCATTATCTACCGCCTGCACGCTGCAGTAGTAGCATAGCCCGTAAACACCCGTTATTGTCGTCGACAATACATTGCCTACGTTTGCACTGAATACGTCGCTGCCATTGGGGCTGGTGCCAACCCGGCAGTTGTAACCCGATATTCCCGATCCTGCATCACTTGCGGCTGTCCAGGTAAACACCACCGACGTAGAGCCAGTGAAGGCGCCCTGGACGCTCGGAGCAGCCGGTGTGGTCGGCGAGGTCTGAGCCAGGCACAAAGGCTGTATGCACCAAATCAATACCAGTATCCCTGCTATCGTTCTTAGAGACACGCGCATTTCTTACTCCAAATCAGCGAGGGGGCTATAAAGCGCTCTCGACTTCCAGCAACTTATTTTCGAGTTCTCTTCCAAGAGCCGGCGGCGTATAGTGACTGTCTCCGCCCAGTTTCTTCCACGCTTTGAACAGCCGCCAGATCGCGACAAGTGTGAGTATCTGGAAGAATAACACCCAAAAAGGAATGAACCTATAGTAATAATCGTGCGCGGGGAACGCCACTTTCAGCTTGTCGAGAAGCATTCCGGATAACGCGCCCGCAATTATCAAGGCAATCGACCGCACCATCGAGTTCGCGGCACAGAACTGTCCGTAGCGGTCCTGAGGAAGAATCCTCATGAAAAATGGCATAATGCTTGCGTAATAGAGAATCTGTCCCGGAATCTGCACCGCTAGGTATGCTATAGCTAAAATCTGGACCATCTTTGGGGCCAAATGAGTGTTCAGAAATATGAAGCCCATAGGAGTGCATATGGCCATCACTACTACGCTGAGCAGGATAACCCTTACCGGATGTCTCCTGTCGGATAGGATTCCCGCAGGGAAAAGAAAGAGCATTCCGGCAATCTGAGTAACTCCCATGATCTTTCCGAAGTGGTCGATACTGACACCCATGGACTTGAACCAGAACACATTGAATGTGGTGATGCACACGCCGGACAGCATGCAAGATTCGACCGCGTAAAACTTCCAGTAGAACGAGTTGGTAAGAAATGACTCCTTGAAAAAAGTCTTGACGGACGGGAGCCAACCTTCTTTTGAATCGATGTTCTGGGGCGGAGGAGGATACTCGCCCTCCTTCACAAGAAGACCCATGCAATAGAAACCAACAAGATAGATGACTGCAAATATGATGAATATCTCTTTGCCGTAAGCTTCAGCATACTTGTAAACAAAGAATTGGTACAGGCCCACCGCGCAGGTCAGAACAACGCGAAACGCCGCCAAAAACCGGCCCAGAAGCTCTTCGGGTACAACATCATTAAAGAGATAGTAATAAGCACTGCCATTTATTATGTGGAAGAACTGGTATGCTAGCACCAGCAACCCGATAAGCCCAATCGTAACCGCGCCGATAGGTATACTACTGCCTGAGAGAAACACCTTGTGCAGCCAGACACCGATCTCCCTGCTAAACGCCGTAAGGATCATAAAAAGCGTGACAAACGGAGTGGAGGCAAGGAGAAACGGGCGTCTTCTTCCCCACTTACTCCTATGCCGGTCGCTCTTGAAGCTCATTATCGGGTTTATCACGAAACTTATCGCACTGATTGCGGTCGTGACGTAAAGGGAGATAATCAGATTCGAAGCTCCAAGATGCTTGAGCATTAAGGGCAGTACCGTAGGATGCACCATCTCCATGCACATTAAGCAGAAATCCCCCCAAAGAAGCCAGAAGAACATCATCGCGAGCGTTAGCAATACAT
>CAWGNL010000044.1:0-14492 GCA_963823885.1 uncultured bacterium | reverse complement strand
ACCCTGAGCCAGCGGACGAATACATTCCGTGAGCATGCGCATGCCCCCCCGGAGGCTAGGATCTCAGCCGGTGAAGGCCACCTTGCGCCCTTGTAGCCTGGGTCTTGACCGGGGGGGGCATTGTGCACGCATACACCCGGCGCTCAGCACGGCCGCTGATATCTACTTCTGCGGCGGAATGCTAATCCCGGCCAGACCGATCAGTCCGCTGCCGAAGGCAAGCAGGCTGCCTGGTTCAGGAACCTCCGTGATTTGCTCCGATACGGAGGTCCAACTACCATTTTGTGACACAGTACCCGGACCGACGGCCACGTCAATCACATCCCCCGCGTTGCAGGTGAATGTTCCCGTGTAGCTCACACCACCCGTAGGCTTCACCAACCCATTGCCTGCACTCGTGCCCCAGTCTTGGTCATAGTAGCTAACGCCATTTAGAAGAACCTGGCATACCACGGACCAAGGCATCGCGTTGTTATCAGCGTAGCCAAATGCGGCCGATACATGGGTAGGTGCCGGGAGACGGCGCTGTCCATCGCTCCACGGCGTATGACGGGTGTGTCGTGTGGTTGCCGTTAGCTCCCCCGTTCCACGTGGAGTAAACCCCCGGGCACACCTCGAAAGCCCCTGCGGGGATCCATCCGTACTCGGTAGCGGGCCCATAGTTGACCAACCACTCCGGCTGCAGAGTATAGCTGCCGCCGTCGGCTGACGCCGAGTAATACCATCGGCCGCAATTATCACTGACACCACTAACGGGCGTATCCAAGATACTGGTATCGTCCAGATTAAACGTCCATGTCGCGGTGGGGGTGTAGGCCCACCCATAGCTCCAGGCCCCGTTAGTGCTGTACTGCCCGGCGCTCGCTGGTCCCGATCCCATTTATGGCGTTAGCAGCCAGGTTCCAGGTCAGAGCACAAGCCGGCATGGCGACAAACAATGCAAGCGCAATTACCAACAGAAACATTTGCTTTCTAAACATGTATTTTTTCCTCCTTTTGTGTTTGTGTTCTTTTTCTCTAAGATCGGTGTAGCAGATAATAATGGACTGTTGCATCACCTCCGAATCCGGCCACACGCCGCCCTGCTTGTCAATATACTTTCTTGCGCCGCTACGTAATGAAGGCCGTTTGTGTTGTCCAATTCAGTTTCAGTCGGAAATGGCCCCGGCCAATTATAGTAATTGTTCGCATCCTTTAGCGTGAGAGCCCAAAAATTGTAACCGTATATCTGCCTACGCAGAAAATCACATTTTCCGTTGACAGGACAGCCCCCATCCCGCACGCAAGTCTTCACTCCCGAGGTCTGTCTTGGACTCGAATTCGTTGTAAAGCCCTTGCCGAATAGTGGCTGGCAACACATACGCATACGCGATCGGCAGTTCGCCTTTTGCGTAGCTTATCGCCATTTCCGTCGCTATCTGGGCTGCTCGAATGGCGTCCGGTGTGGTTGTCGGGAAATGGGCAAAGGGTGAGTCGTCCGTCGGCCGGTTGTCGAAACCAGCCACGCACAGTTCGCCCGGCACCGCTATCCCGAGCTTCCTCGCAAGCCTTATAGCATGGCACGTGTACGAATCTTCAATGGCAATAAGCGCCGTTGGATGTTCGTGTTGCTCGCGCCAGTTGGCCAGGATTGGAGTCAGATAATTCTCCATGTCTTTGTGTGATCTGCGATATGCTGGCTCCCATATGTCATTGCCGTGCCTGTTGCTCGGAAGCCCGCTGATCCGCCAGGTATCCTTGGGGTCAAAACGTATGCCCGCGGAATCGAGCGCATCCAAAAATCCACGATAGCGCTCCTTGACCGGGCTGATAAGCATCTCATCATCTACGTGGTCATAATCCATGAAAGCAATCCGGCGATGTCCTTCGCTTATCAAAAACCTGGTCATGTGGTATCCGGCAAGATAGTTGTCGAATACCACCATAGGGCGCTGCTGCTCAGGATATCCAGTATCCAACAGAACTATAGGAAAGTCTCGGTGTTCCGATTTCAGGTAGTCTTGCCGCAATTGCTTTTGGGTGCGAGGAGCGGGATAAACGATGATTGCTTTGCATCCTATACCTATGAGTCTTTTCACCTGGGCTTGCTCGGTGTCGTAGTCGTCCTGTGTATAAGCCACGACCAAGCTGTAGTCGTGCTTACTACATACGCGCTCGATTGTTTCGGAACTGCCAATGTCCTGAAATGACAATACGTAACCTATCATCTTGGCGAGTTTGGGCGCAGCCTCTGCATTGTCAGCCTCGGATACATAACAGCCGCTACCGTGTCGCTTGTCGACAACCCCCCTCAATTCCAGAATAGTGAGTGCTCGCTGAATAGTGGTATCGGATGTGCAGTATTCTCGTTTCAGCTCGAGAATAGTCGGCAATCGCTCGCCTGGTCTGACGATACCGTTGGTAATATAGTCCCTGAGAACCATATCCGCTATATGATTTCCCAAAGATGATTTCATTGTCTCTTCCTTTCCGGTTAGGAACTACATGCAGTTATTCCTAATACATGCAGTGTAACATGACATGTTTCCGCTGTCAAGTGGCAAAATAATAAATTCCTATATCAGTTTTATTCGGCGGTTTTTGTACACTAATGTAGGGTGCCGCGCTGAATCGGAGATCAAATTCGCCGATTTGATGGACTTCTTGGTCTTGACAGCGTGCTAATAGCATAGGAATAACATGTGAAGTTCAGGATCTCGTAGCTGCTAAGGAGATGCGCAAGTCGAGTTCACTACCATCCCACAGTGAGGCGCGGTGCTGGTTCCGCCACAGCCGTTCGCAAATCATGTCGCTTTGGAATTATATAGCCGCCGCTTTTGTGCCATGTCCGCGGGGCTGCACACCCGCGAAAACCGAAAGTGCGTCCCTTCCCAACCTTTAACTCCTCCCTTCGCCGCAACGCCGATTTGACATACCATGTGGCCCACTGCTAGACTATCTCAAGGATTCAGGGCGCTTCCACACAGCTTATGATAGTAAAGCTTTTCTCGCGCGCGAAATTGAACCTTACGCTCGATGTCTTGGGCTTGCGGCCGGACGGCTTTCATGACATAGACAGCGTCGTGTCGGTAATCGATATTGCCGACAGCCTGACGGTCTGCCGGGGGTCGGCCAATGTGATACGGGTGACCACCGATGCGCCGGACGTCCCTGGCGGCAGGGACAACCTGGTCTATCACGCGTGCAAGGCCTTCTTTGCGGTCACGGGTGTCAAAGTGGGGGTCAAGTGCCTGATCAGGAAGAGGATTCCAATCCGGGCTGGGCTCGGTGGAGGCAGTGGGAACGCAGCGGCGGCGGTGGCGGCGTTGGACCGGCTCCACGGCACCGGTCTGAGCAGGCGGCAGATCGCGGAGATAGCCGCATCGGTCAGCTCGGACGCGGCGTTGTTCGTGCACGGCGGGACCGTGCGAATGCGCGGGAGGGGCGAGATCATAGAAGACCTGCCGGACGCGCCTCGTCTCGATCTGGTGATCGTCAAGCCCGATGTCGGAGTATCGACCGCATTGGCTTATTCCGAATTGGACAAACTCGACCGGCGCATGGGGAGCGAAGCAAGCGACCGTGCTCAGAGCGCGGTGATATCGGGAGACCGAGAGGCGCTGGTCAGTAGCCTCGGAAGCGATTTTGGCGCGGTGGCGTTCACCGAATTCGACAGATGAGAGCTCGCGCGGCGCCGGCTGCTCGACTTGGGGGCCGAGAATGTTTTGCTTGCCGGGTCTGGCTCGGCGGTAGCCGGGGTTTTCGGCGACCGGCGCGGCGCCGAGAGAGCCGCTATCGCTGTGCGGACGGCGTTTCACCGGGTGTTTGTGACTCGCACCCTGACGAGAGCCGAATCGGCGCTGATGCTGGACGAGGCAGGATCAAATTCTAAATTTTGAATTTTGAATTGGAGGAAGGGAATGCCACTATGCGGCGGGGGGCAGATTATGAGTAAAGTCGATGCGATAATTCTGGCGGGCGCGCGCGCGGGCGCACGGATGAGCCCGGAGGCCCCCGGACATGAGCAGGGCGATGGTTCGGCTGGGGGATAAGACCATGCTCGCGTGGGTGGTGGATGCGCTGCGGGCCTCGTCGCTGATCGGTCGCATAGTCGCGGTCGGCCGGGTCGAGGCCGAGGGGCTCGATTCGGTCGTGGAGCCGGGCGAGGACCTGGTGGCGAATATCAAGCTGGGCATAGATAGTCTCGGCGGTCCGGATGTGGGCGAGGCGAAATCGCACGTTTTGATCGTCAGCTCGGATATCCCTCTGCTGACGCCGGAGGCCGTGGAGGATTTCATCGAGCAGACCCGGCCGCTCGATGCCGGGATGGCCTATCCGATCATCCCGAGGGGGCGCTGCGAGGCCTCATACCCGACTCTCCGGCGGACCTACGTAAGCACATCCGACGGGGTGTTTACGGGAGGCAATATCCTGCTCGTGAGCCGGGAGTTTATCGCGGGGAACTGGGAGATCATTTCACGGGCTTACGCAGCCCGAAAATCTCCTTTCAGTGCTGGCCCGACATGATAGGAATGAGCGTGCTTGTCCGGTTGATCGCGGCCCGCGTGTTTGCCTCGGCGCTCAAAGTGTCGACGCTTGAAGGAGCCGTTTCGAGGATGCTGCGCGTGAAAGTGGCGGCGGTGGTAAGCGCGTATCCGGAAATCGGCGAGGATGTGGATAATCCCGAGGACCTCGAGGCCGTTCGCAAGATTCTGGAGCATGGCTCGAGCTCGTGACATTTAGGAACCCGCTAGCCCTGGATAGCAAGCCCTTCGACTTCAGGGTAAACCGCGCGCCGGGTCCGGCGTTGGGGAACCCCGGACCATCGGAGGGAGAAGTTACGGGTTGGAGGTCTGATTCTAACTTCTAATCTCCAATTTCTAACTTCTATTTTGGATGGAGGATGCACACTGGACGGTCAGCATAGCGTTATCGAGCGCATAGACTCCCCGGCCCGATCTCAAGAGATTGACCGAGAAGGATCGAAAGCAGCTCGCGGACGAGATTCGGGCCACTATTATCGATACGGTGGCCAAGAATGGAGGGCATTTGGCCTCCAGCTTGGGCGTGGTGGAGTTGGCGATCGCGCTGCACACCGTTTACGGTTCTCCCAGAGACAAGATCGTCTGGGATGTGGGTCATCAGTGCTATGCCCATAAGCTTCTCACGGGCCGCAGGGACAGCTTTTTCACGCTGCGGCAGGGCGGGGGCATATCGGGCTTCACCAAGAGAGAAGAGAGCGATCACGACCCGATGGGCGCGGGGCACGCGAGCACGTCCATCTCCGCCGCGCTGGGCCTGGCGAAGGCCAGGGACTTACGCGGCACAGGCGGGCACGTGCTGGCCGTGATCGGCGACGGCGCGCTTACGGGTGGTCTTGCGCTCGAAGGTATGAACAACGCGGAGCCGCTCAAGACGGATGTCACCGTCATCTTGAACGACAACAAGATGTCGATCTCGGAGAATGTCGGCGCGCTTTCGCTCCACCTGAGCAAGCTGCGGATGAAGCCGTTATACCAGCGCGTGGAGTCGCGCGCCAAGGAAGTGGTCGGCAGGATGCCGGCGGGTAAGACCCTCAGCCGGACCGCCGAGGGGATCAGCCACGGTGTGATCAGGCTTTTGGGATCCAAGGCAGGGGTGCTTTTCGAGGAACTGGGCTTCACTTATCTGGGGCCGATCGACGGCCACAACATGGAGCTTCTAATCGAGGTCCTGGAAAACTGCAAGAAGATCAAAGGCCCGCTGCTGGTGCACGTGCTCACCCAAAAGGGCAAGGGCTACGAGTTTGCCGAGAACAACGCCAGGGTCTTCCACGGCATCGCCGGTTTCGACGTAACCGAGGGCAATATCGAGCGGGCGAACGGTCACGTCACTTACACCAAGGCGTTTTCCGAGACGCTCCTCGAGCTTGCGGCCCAAGACAAGCGTATCGTCGCCATCACCGCCGCGATGCCGGACGGCACCGGGTTGGCCAAGTTCGCCGAGACCTACCCGGACCGGTTCTTCGACGTGGGCATAGCCGAGGAGCACGCGGTAACCTTTGCCGCCGGGCTTGCCGCCGGGGGCTTGCGGCCGGTGGTGGCGCTGTACCTCGACGTTCCTGCAGCGCGCATACGATCAGATAATTCACGACGTCTGCCTGCAGAACCTTCCCGTGGTCTTCGCGATAGACCGGGCGGGGCTTGTCGGCGAGGACGGGCCTACCCACCATGGCGCATTCGACCTCTCTTTCCTGCGTCACATACCCAGGCTCGTGGTGGCCGCGCCCAAAGACACGGTGGAACTGCGCGACCTCCTGGCGACCGCGTTCAAACACGACGGTCCGATGGCGATCAGATACCCGAGGGGTGGGGGGCCGATTGCCTACAGGCCCACCGCGATGAATATTTTGTCTATCGGTTCAGGCGAGCTGATATCCGAGGGAGAAGATGGCGCTATTATCGCGATAGGTTCCACTGTCTATCCCGCGATCGCGGCGGCCCGGATGCTCCGGGAGTGGGGCATAAGCGCGCAAGTGGTGAATGCCAGATTCGTGAAACCTCTGGACGAGCAGTTGATCGGCTCGGTCCTCGACCGCCGGATGCCGGTAGTGGTCGTGGAGGACAATTCCATTGTCGGAGGGTTCGGCTCGGCGGTCATGGAGCTTGCGTCGAGCCGGGGAGTCTCGGTGGATACGATCAGACGCCTCGGCATACCGGACTCGTTCGTCGAGCACGACTCTCCCGAGGCCCTCAGGGACAAGCTCGGAATGTCGGCATCGGGAATCGCCGACACCCTAAGAAACCTGCTTGAAGCGCGTATTCCCTCCACCAGACGCGGTTTTCTGAGCTCACGGGCGCTGGGAGGTAACGAGTAACGAGCAACGAGTCGCTCTGTTCGGGCGGATTTGCAATCCGGTCGGTGACGCGGCCCGGTATGGCTGTATCCATTTTGCCATTCCAGATAGTCTTTTCGCCTCGGGGCCAGGGTTCACCAGACCGGCAATCGCGAACATGCGCGAGGCTGGCGCCGCCAGCGCGAGCAGCACCGCAATCGCGATGATTGCAATGGATACCCGTTCTACCTTCACGATCGCGCCTCCTTTCATGCCACACTACAAGTATAGCACAGGCTGCAGCGCAGGGGGAGGCACTCCGAAATGAGAAGAGCGCGGCCCTCGCGAGGGCCGCGCTCTATTCCTATCTGCTATCAGACTATCTAGTGTCTACTTGCATAAATAGCTAATAGTATTCTTGCCGGTGTATCGGGAATCTTGTTCCCGATACGCACTTAGTTTCGGGAACAAGATTCCCGAAACACCCGTTACAGCATTCTATCAATCAATTATGCAACTAAGCACTAGCTATCTGACTATGCTATTCTTCCTCGCCGGGGCCTTCGTCGATATCCTCGTCCTCGAAATCCTCTTCGAGGTCTTCGACGAACTCCTCTTCGGATTCGTCCCCATCGGGGGCCACGGTATCCTCGAGCGTGCCATTCTTCGGCTTCTGAGGGACGGCCGGCTGTTCGGGCGCCTCCGCCTTGGGGATGCGCGCGAGGCTGCCGACCGAATCGCCGGGGGTTACGTTTATCAGCTTCACTCCCTGCGTGCTTCGACCGCACGACCTGATCTCGCAGACGCGGATCTTGAGCATGATCCCGTTGGTGGTGATGATGACTATCTTGTCGGTGTTGTCCACCACGGCGGTCTCGACGATCCTGCCGGTCTTATCGCTCAGGTTCATCGTTTTGATGCCCTTGCCGCCCCTCGTCTGGCCGCGATAGCTGTCGAGGGTCGTCCGCTTGCCGAAGCCCTTCTCGGTGGCCACCAGAAGCTCGCAGTCCGGGCGGACGAGGGTCATCCCGACCACCTTGTCGTCGCCCACCAGCCTGATGCCCCGCACCCCGCCGGCGGCTCGCCCCGCGCTTCTGAGGTCCTTCTCGCTGAACCTGATCGACATCCCCTTGCGCGTGACCAGGATGATCTGGTCGCCGACGCGGGAGATGCTCACCCACCTGAGAGCGTCGCCTTCCTCTATGTCGAACGCCCTCAAACCGTTGGAGCGCAGGTTGTGGAACTCCGAGAGGTCGGTCTTCTTGACCTCGCCCAATTCGGTGGCCATCACCACGCAGCCGTCGCGGTCCATGTCGCGCAGAGCCACGGTCGCGGTGATCTTATCGCCCGGCTCGATGTTGATGAGGTTGATTATAGCCGTGCCCATGGCCTGCCGCGAGGTCTGCGGGATTTCATAGGCTTTCAGGCGGTAGACCCGGCCTCTGTCCGTGAAGAATAGGATGTAGTGATGGGTCGTCGCGACGAAGAGCTGCGCCATCTTATCCTCTTCCTTGGAAGTGGCCCCGATTATCCCCTTGCCCCCGCGCCGCTGCGCCCTATAAGTGTCGATCGGCACGCGCTTGATGTAGCCGTCGCGGGTGATGGTGATAATGGTCTGTTCGTCCGGGATCAGGTCTTCGTCTCCGATCTCGTTGGCTTCCATCGGCACGATGCGGGTCTTGCGCTGATCGCCGTACTTGTCCTTGATGAACTTCAGCTCGTCCTTGATGACTCCCAGAATCTTGATCGGGTCGGAGAGCAGGTCTTCCAGGGCCGCGATTCTCTTCAGCAGGCCCTTGAACTCCTCCTCGATCTTCTCTCGTTCCAGAGCCGTGAGCTGCCGGAGCTGCATGTCCAGGATCGCGGTGGCCTGGATTTGCGAAAGGTGAAAGCGGCTCATCAAATGGTTTCGCGCCTCTTCGGGGTTGGACGCCCCGCGAATGATGCGAATGATCTCGTCGAGGAACTCGATTGCGATTCGCAAGCCCTCGAGGATGTGCGCGCGGTGCAGAGCTTTTTGCAATTCGTATTTGGTGCGACGCACGACGATCTCGACGCGGTGGTCGATCCAGTGCTGCATCACCTGACGAATGTTCAGGACCCTCGGCACGCCGTCCACCAGCGCGAGCATGATCACGCCGAAAGTCTTCCGCAATTCGGTGTGCTTCAAGAGGTGGTTTAGGACCTTCTTCGGGTGGGCGTCCCGCCGCAGCTCGATCTGGATTCGGATTCCGTGGCGGTCGGAGTAGTCGTACATAGCGGTTATGCCGTCGACCTTCTTCTCCCGCACCAGCGCCCCGATCTTCTCCTGCAGTGTCTGCTTGTTGACCTGGTAGGGAATTTCGGTGATGATGATGGCGGCCTTACCGGCGTCGAGAGTCTCGATGTGGCTTTGGGCCTGGATTGTGATCTGCCCGCGGCCTGTCTCGTAGGCGGAGCGAATCCCCTTGGTCCCCAGGATCAGCGCCGACGTGGGAAAGTCCGGTCCCTTTACGAACTGCATCAGCTCCGTGATACTGGCCTCGGGGTGGTCGATGAGGTACGCAAAGCCATCGCAGAGTTCGCCGAGGTTGTGCGGCGGAATCTTGGTCGCCATCCCGACCGCGATGCCTTCGGTGCCGTTCGCCAGCAGGTTCGGAAACTTCGACGGCAGG
Organism: uncultured bacterium; assembly: GCA_963823885.1. Classification (GTDB taxonomy): domain Bacteria; phylum Armatimonadota; class UBA5829; order UBA5829; family UBA5829; genus CAWGNL01. The sequence goes on along the minus strand of CAWGNL010000044.1, from coordinate 5,045 downwards.
ACCAGGGGTTCCTCGCGGGTCTGATCGTAGTTTGGCTGCCAGTCGACGGTGTCCTTTTCGAGGTCCTCGAGCAGCTCCATCGCAAACGGCGACATTCGCATCTCGGTATATCGCATGGCCGCGGCCGGGTCTCCATCGATGGAGCCCATGTTGCCCTGGCCGTCGATGAGCGGATATCTCGAGCTGAAATCTTGCGCCATGCGGACCATGGTCGGGTAAATGACCTGTTCACCGTGTGGGTGGTAGTTGCCGGAGGTGTCGCCGGCAATCTTCGCGGACTTGCGGTGCTGCGCGCTCGGCCCAAGATGGAGATCGTTCATTGCGACCAAAATCCGCCTTTGAACGGGCTTGAGGCCGTCCCTAACATCAGGAAACGCTCGCGCCAGGATCACACTCATCGCGTAATCCATATACGAGCGCTTCAGCTCATCTTCGATATTGACAGGAATTACTTCCCGAGCGATGCTACTCAAAACCTGAGGTCCTCTCCCAAAAGTGAACTATATTATTATACTCCGTGGGGAGGTTTGGGTCAAGCCAGCGGGCGTCATGTTAAGTGCTCAATCTTCGTGAGTACAGACCCATGTATGCGGCGGGAACTCGAAGGGCTTTGTGCCTTGTGATTGTCTCGCCTTGTCGTTCCCGCCGCATAGGACAACGCCTAACTCCTAACGCGGCGCAGCCGCAACCAAGAAGGCCATCGCCGGAAAATCAATACGGCCTTTTCGTAATTCGGAAGGTCGGTGGTTTCTTCTTACGTATCTTACAACTGAAATCCGAGGTGACATATCAAAATTCAGGTACAGCTTGTATAGGATTTCAGTTGTAAGATACTAACGCTTTTCCCCGGACTTCGCCGGGGAAAAGTGGCCACCTTACGGTGGCAGTTGACCAAGGCAGGCGGTCGGGTTTTTCGCTTTTCGGTTGTTAAGGGATGATTTGGAGGGGGCGGAGATTTCCACCCCCATCCCTTGAACAACACCTGAGTCGGCTCGGGAGAGCTCCCCAGCGTTGCCCTACCCTCCGCCCAGGCAAAGCAAGTATAGCTCATCCGCCATCCCTTAACAACCATAAAGCGGAAAACCCAAAGGCGGTGCGCCGTCGAATCCGCCTTAGCGACAACAAATTGTTTCTAACAGGGCGCTAAGCGCCTAACTTCCATTTTCAAGGGAGGAGGTTCCCTTCCAACACCCAACACCCAACAAGCGCCCAACACCCGCTAACTACTTCCTCAGCGCCTCGCGGACTGCGTCGAGCTGGCCGGCCGAGCCGAGGAGCTCGTTTCGGCTGGCGATGAACTTCGAATACTCCTCGATGAATACCTTGCCCACGGGCCGGAAGTCGAAGACCTCGGGCTTGTCGCGGAAGAACTCCCGGTGGACCCTCGTCCAGACCAGGCGCCCATCAGTGTCGATATTGATCTTGCAGACTCCCAGCTTGGCAGCCAGGCAGGTCCTGCGCGGGATCCACGCCCTTGGCTCCCTTGAGAGCGCCCCCGGCGGCGTTGATCCTGGCGACTTCGTCCTGCGGGACGCTGCTCGATCCGTGCAGCACAAGCGGGAAGCCCGGCACGAGCTTGCCGATGGCCTCGACCACTTCGAAGTGCAGTCCCTGGCTGCCTGAAAACTTGAACGCGCCGTGGCTGGTCCCGATCGCGCACGCGAGGCTGTCGCAGCCGCTCTTCTCGATGAACTCCGCTGCCTGGTTGGGGTCTGTGAGGTGGGCCTTGTCCTCGGAAACCGCTATGTCTTCCTCCACTCCACCCAGTTGCCCCAGTTCCGCCTCGACGCTGATGCCCTTCTCGTGAGCGCGATCCGCCACTCGCCTGGTGGTCGCGATGTTCCCCTCGAATGACTCGTGGCTGGCGTCGATCATAACGGAGGAGTAGAATCCCGAGTCGATGCAGTCGTAGCAGGTGGGTTCATCGCCGTGGTCCAGATGCACCGCGAATACAGCCTCAGGGAATATCTCGTCGGCGGCGCGGATCATGCCCTCGAGCATCAATTTGTCGGTGTAGGACCTGGCTCCCTTGGAAATCTGAATGATGAACGGCGCCTTCGAAGCTATGGTGCCCTTGAAAAGCCCCATTGTCTGCTCGGCATTGTTGATGTTGTATGCGCCGAGGGCATACTTGCCATAAGCCTGATGGAAAAGTTCTTCGGTTGTAACGATCATTGCTGTCTCCTGTGGAAATAGTCCAAAGTCGAAAGTCAAAAGTCAGAAAGTCGGGACTGCCAACCGGTGGCATCGTGCTTGGTGTTTCGGGATTTGAGGAGCGGCCACGACCGCTGATCTCGGGCAAAAATGTCGTATTCGCTCCGGAAATCCCGAAACGGCCCAAGGGCGCGTTTCGGGAAAAGGGTTTTCCGAAACAACCGGAGCTATTACCCGCCGTACAACAGAAGTTAGTAGGGGAGTCGAGCGGGGTTTCATCCCCTACCAACCCTAAAGCGGCGCAGCCGCAACCAAGAAGGCCATCGCCGGAAAATCAATACGGCCTTTCCGCGGTTCGGAGGGTCGGTGGTTTCTTTTGGCGTATCTTACAACTGAAATCCGAGGTGGCATATCAAAGTTCGGTCCAGCTTGTATAGGATTTCAGTTGTAAGATCCTACGCTTTCCCCAGACTTCGCTGGGGAAAAGTGGCCACCTTACGGTGGCAGTTGACCAAGGCAGGCGGTCGGGTTTTTCGCTTTTCGGTTGTTAAGGGATGATTTGGAGGGGGCGAGAGGTGTTATTTCCACCCCCATCCCTTGAACAACACCTGAGTGGGGCGCTCGGGAGATTTTGCCAGCGTTACCCTACCCTCCGCCCAGGCAAAGCAAGTATAGATAATTCCGCCATCCCTTAACAACCATAAAGCGGAAAACCCAAAGGCGGTGCGCCGTGAATCCGGCCTAGCGACAACAAATTCTTTCTGACCGGGCGCTAAGCGCCTAATGGATCAGACGGGTTCTATCAGACCGTAGTTTCCGTCCTCACGCTTGTATACTACGTTGACTTCCTCCGTGCGCGCGTTGCGGAACACGAAGAAATCGTGGTGCAGAAGCTCCATCTGCTGGGCCGCTTCCTCCGGGCTCATCGGCCTCAAGGGGAAGCGCTTGGTCCGCACGAGGGTCGGCATTTCGTCGAACTCGCCCTCCTCGGGTATTCCGTAGGCCTGGGTCATGACCTGCCCCTTGATTGCTTCCTTATGCTTTGGCCCTCCTCCTGGTCTTGCCATAGAGTTTGCCCTTGAACTTCTTTACGCGGGTCTCCAGCTTCTCGACCACGTGGTCGATCGAGCCGTAATGTCCGTCCCCCGGCGCTCCTCGCCCCGCAGCACGACGCCATCGCCCTCGGGCTGAACCTCCACCATGTGCATCCCTCGCTGGACGCTCATGATGACGGTAGCTTCCTTTATATCCTGGAAATACTTCTCCAGCTTCTGGAGTTTCTTATCTACATAACTGCGCAGGGCATCGGTGACCTCGAGGTTCTTGCCCTTTACATTTATCAACATTACGCGTGGAACTCCTTTCGAAGGCTCTTTTTGAGCGGATAAAGTTTAGCACATTCGCGGCGCGAGTGTCAACGAAGGGAAGTCAAAGTAAGTGCTCAGTCTTCCTGGTATGACTTACTGAGGGCAGGTTGCGCCCGGCGTGTTCAGTGTTTCGGGAACTTGTTCCCGAAACGGATAAGCACACCTCCAGCAGGGATATCAGGCAAGTCCGGCTAATATGACGTTGTGAAATGGAAGAACATGACATAGGGGCAAGTTACTAGAATATAACGGGAACGTTTGTAGAGTTCGGTGTTTCGGGAACTTGTTCGGTGTTTCGGGAACTTGTTCCCGAAACGGATAAGCACCACCTCCAGCAGGGATATCCGGCAAGTGCGGCTAATATGAAGTTGTGAAATCAAAAACATCGACATCAGGGGCAAGTTCGGTGTTTGGGAACTTGTTCCCGAAACGGATAAGCACCACCTCCAGCAGGGATATCCGGCAAGTGCGGCTAATATGACGTTGTGAAATGGAAGAACATCGACATAGGGGCAAGTTACTACTATATAACGGGAACTTTGTAGAGTGGTTGCCATTCGGTGTTTCGGGAACTTGTTCCCGAAACGGATAAGCACCACCTCCAGCAGGGATATCCGGCAAGTGCGGCTAATATGACGTTGTGAAATGGAAGAACATCGACATAGGGGCAAGTTACTACTATATAACGGGAACGTTTTAGAGTTCGGTGTTTCGGGAACTTGTACCCGAAACGGATAAGCACCACCTCCAGCAGAGATATCCGGCAAGTGCGGCTAATATGACGTTGTGAAATGGAAGAACATCGACATAGGGGCAAGTTACTACTATATAACGGGAACGTTTGTAGAGTGGTTGCCCTTGCTCAACAATGCAACCGTGCGGGATATCGTGTGCGACGAGATTCGCAGGGCGCTGGCCGAGTGCGTTGGGTACGTGTCGGCGTCTGTGCTGATGCCGGATCACGTCCATCTGCTGGTGTTCCTGCCTGACGGCGGCCAACTGCACCGGTTCAACCGGTTATGGCGCGGAAGGTCTGCACAGAGGATAATAGCGCACGCCAAGGATATGAACGCGGCGAAGGTCTTGGAGACGATGGCGGGTCACGCCAACGGCAAGGCGCGCTTCGCCGTGTGGAAGGAACAAGCGCGAGCCCTCGCAATCTATAGCGAGGAGAAGCTCTACGCGAAGGTGAACTATATTCATGCCAATCCCGTTCGAAGGGGACTGGTCACCCTTCCAGAGCAGTGGCCATTCTCCAGTTGGCGTTTTTACGAGTTTGGTGAAAAGGTCGGGCTTGATGTGCGGCCTTTGATCGTCTAAGGCGGGGCAGTTGGTTTCGGGAACAAGATTCCCGAAACACCGGAAAAAGGTCGGGCTTGATGTGCGGCCTTTGATCGTCTAAGGCGGGGCAGTCGGTGTTTCGGGAACTTGTTCCCGAAACGGATAAGCACCACCTCCAGCAGGGATATCCGGCAGGTGCGGCTAATATGACGTTTCGGTGTTTCGGTGTTTCGGGAACTTGTT
>CAWGNL010000043.1:0-25466 GCA_963823885.1 uncultured bacterium | reverse complement strand
ACCGCCCAGTTTAAGCGCACGTTGAGCGCGCAAACCCACACGCCCGCTCCGAAAGCCGCAAGCATGGCGAGCGCCAGGAAAGCCGGCAGAGTCACGATTCGCCAGTCCGGAGTGTAGCGGTAACATACCATCAAGCCCCCCAGGATGACGCACGAGATCAGAAAATCCACAAGGTAGACGATGACCGCACTCGCCGGAACGATCATCCTGGGGAAGTAAATCTTGGAGATAAGCTGCGCATTGCCGACCAGGCTGACCCCGGATGCGGCGAATGCGCCCGAGAAGAGCTGCCAGGGCAGCAGGCCTACAAACACGAGCACGGGATAGGGCACTCCATACGAGGGCATCTTGCCGAGCTTGCCGAAGACGACCGTGAACACCACCATCGTCAGGAAAGGCCGGATCACGCTCCATGCCACTCCTATGGCCGTCTGCTTGTAGCGCACGAGGATATCGCGCCACGAAAGAAAGTAGAACAACTCCCTGTAACGCCACAGGTCCGCCCAGTAATGGTTGTCAGCGCGCCCGGCTTCGATCACGATGCGCCGAGCGGGTTGGTTGGTGGTGGGTTCTTGGATGTTATCCTGCATTTTGCAATCTCGGCCAATGTTTGATGCATGATGGCTGACGCGGGAACCACCCCCCGCGGCTGTCTCACGACTGGCGGGTTGGAGATCCGGATTCTAACTCCTAACTCCTAAAGCGGCGTAGCCGCAACCAAGAAGGCCATCGCCGGAAAATCAATACGGCCTTTCCGTGATTCGGAAGGTCGGTGGTTGCTGCCGGTGTTGCCGGTGTTTCGGGAATCTTGTTCCCGAAACTAAGTGCGTATCGGGAACAAGATTAAGTGCGTATCGGGAACAAGATTAAGTGCGTATCGGGAACAAGATTAAGTGCGTATCGGGAACAAGATTCCCGATACACCGGCAAGAATACTATCAGCCATTTATGCAAGTAGGCACTAGCTCCTGACTCTAGTCTGGGAATGGGTTATCGTCCCCATCGACCGACGCCGTCACCTCGGCTGCTTGCTTTTGGGACGACGCGGAGATCGGCTTTGGAGAGCCGTGCCCGTTACCGTTGCCGGAGTCCCGCGGCGGCCCAATTGCCATGCCTTGCTCCTTGGGCGCGGAATCCCCGTAGTAATGCGAGTAGAAGTAACAACTGTCGACCGCATCCGGCTGCATCCGGTTCACCACTACCCCGAGTATATTGGCCTTGGCTCTCCTCAAGAGATCCCGAGTCTGCACTTCCGTGCCCCTGGGTGACTGGTTGGCCGATACGACCATAATCACGGCGTCTATCCGAGCTCGCCAGCATCGGACCGTCGCTGAAGACGACAGTGCTCGGGGTATCGAAGAGGACCAGGTCGCAATGTTCCTCCAGCCTCTGCACTATTTCGTGCATCCGCTCCGAACCCAGCAATTCCGACGGGTTCATCGGCTGCGGGCCGGCGGGCAGCACGATGAGGTTATCTATTCCGGTCTTGCGAAACGCCTCCGTTACGTTGCCTCTGCCTTGAAGCAGCGTGCTCAGCCCCGATTCGTTGGATACTCCGAAAAACTTGTGCAGGCTTGGCCGGCGCATGTCGGCGTCGATCAATATGATTCGCTTGCCGATCTGCGCAAGCGCTATTGCCAGGTTGCAGATCGACGTCGTGCCTCCCTGCCCCGGACGGCCCGTGGCAACCATGAGCGTCCTGAAGGGCTGATCGCGCAGCTCGAAGAGGATATTGGTCCGCAGTATCCTGTAAGACTCCGCCATTGGCGACAGCGGATACATGTGCGTCAGCTTGGGCAGCATTCCGTCGCGGCCAGTGAGCTGCGGCGTCAGTCCCAGGACTGGCAGCTCGAGGAGTTTCTCCACATCCGCCGCGTTGCGCATTCTCGTGTCGATGGAATCCAGCCACACGGCAAACACCACACCGACAATCAGCGAGAGCGCAAGCCCGTAGAGCAGGAGCGCCGGCAGGCTCGGACCCGTAGGCAGAGGGTTGGCCTCGCGCGACCAGTCCAGCGCGCTGATGGAACCGGTCCTGGTAAACTCCTCTTCCGCAATCCGGGCCTGCGTGAGCTTATCGGAGATGGTTTTGTAGTTGTTCTCGACCTGAGCCCTATCGGTCATCAGCTCGGCCAGCTTAGGCTCCGCCACCGAGAGGTTCAGCATCTTGGCGTGGGCGCGGCCCGCGTTGGCATTTGTGGCCGCAAGCTTGGCTTGAGCCGTGGCCAACGCATACAGCGCGTCGGATTTCTTCTGCACGAGCTGTTTGTGGATTTCGTTGATGGAAGGAGGCGAATAGTTCTTGCTCTCGGCTGCGATGCGCCTTTTCAGGTCTGCTATGCGGGCCTGTGCCAGCTTGTAAGTCTGGTGAGACGGGGTATAGCGCGTTGCGAGCAACCGGAAGTTGGCTTCTTCTTCATCGAGCTGGGTCTTCAACTTTTGCACGGCTGGGTTCATATCGCCCGGCAGCACCTGCGCTTCCACCAGAGGCTGGGTCTTGAGCTGGGCCTCCACATCGGTTAGAGCGGCCCGCGCCTGCCTGACGGCGCCCTCGGCCTCATTTCTCTCGGTGTCCACCTCCTGCAGGGCCTGGGCGGTGAGCTGCGTCTCCGAATCAACGGAGACAACGTTGTGCTGTTCCTTAAACGCGGCGATCTGGTCCTGCAGACGCCGAAGGTCCCCTTTCGCCGAATCGAGCGAGGTCGAAAGGAACTTTTCATACTTTCGAGAGTCCTCCTGGCTCTTCTCCTGGAACTCTTGCGAGAAAGCATGGCCGACCGCGTTGGCCAGAAACGGCGCAATGTCCGGGTCCGCCAGCTTGACCGAAACACGAATCACATCGGTGGTGGTGCCTCGATCGCCGACGCTTTGGTTCTGGACGGGCAGGACCTCCAATATATTCGCCCAGTCGGCGAAGGTAAGCACTTGACCCTTGCTCACTTCGACCCGCGACAACTGCTTGTAGGCGGGCAGGCCGGGCTCTTCTTTCTTTTGACGTTCAACCGGAAGCGCGAGGAAGTCCAAAGCGCGGTTATAAACGTCCCCGCCCTGGGCCAGGATGATGAGGTTACTCAGCATGACGCCCCGGTCCGGCCTCTGCGCCTCGTTATCGTCTCTGGTCGTAGTCGCGCCCCCCTGCATAACCTGTTCCGTGGGCTTCATATACGTGGAAGCTTCAAACAGGTTCTTAGGTCTGGGGGCCGCTATCCATACGACCAGCAGAGTTATCAAAACCACGCCCAGAATCATCAGGGCTCTCGACCTGACTACTTTGAGCAGATGCCAAAAACTCATTGCTCTCTCCTTATGGGTGATAGGTAATGGGGGATAGGTGATGGAAGGGAATCCCTGTCTGAGCCGATACCTATCGTCCTTGGACAGCGTTAGGTGACAGAGGATCGGTGACGAACGGGCAGTCCCTTCCGGGCCAACACCCATCACCTAACACCTAACACCCATTTTTGCCAATACGCGCAAACCATCCGTCCGGTTCCTCACATCGCCCCACGCTTGCGCACGACGGCAGGCAGTGTGGACAGCAGGATCCCCATGTCCACGAGGATGCTCCGCTGTTCGATGTAGTCCATATCCATCTTCACGCGTTTTTCGTAGGAGGTATCGCATCGTCCGCTTGTTTGCCAAAGGCCTGTGATCCCCGGGGTGACGGTCTTGAAGCGCTCGACGCAGGGGCCGTAGATATCGATTTCGTCCTCGGCGATAGGCCGGGGCCCCACGAATGTCATGTTCCCGAGAATCACGTTTACCAACTGTGGCAGTTCGTCGAAACTGCTCTTACGCAGAAAGGCGCCCAGTTTGGTTATCCTTGGGTCCCTATTGAGCTTGCAGTTCACGTAGTAGAGCTTCTTGAGCTGTTCATCCTGCTGCAGCATACCTTCCGCACCATCGATCATGGAGCAGGAATTTGTACATGTCGAAGCAACGGCCGCCTTTTCCGATCACGCGTCGTTTGTAGACGATAGGACCGGGGCTGTCGAACCTCACGAGCAGGGCGACCATCATTGCCAATGGAAAGCATGCAAGCAGAAACGCAGCGGCAAGGACCACGTCGATTGTCCGCTTTACGGCGAAGTAGGCTGCTCCCACACCGCTGCGAATGCGGGCCAGCCTGCGTCTTTTCTCCGCGGCGAGCACGGCGGCAATTCCCATAGGGGCCAGGACAAATACCGAGGCTTCGGGCACCGCGGCGGGCACGCGGGTATCAGCCGGCGCGCTTGTGCCCAGAGCAAGTAGGGCCACTATTAGCAGTAAAACACGGACAAGCTGCCTGCTTGTCATCTCCCACCTCTTAACGCGATGCGCTTGCCTGGCGGAATAAACTCTACCATTCACAGTGCGCCAAGTCAATAAGTTTGTGATGCGAACCTTTCTGAATCCCGCATGAATCGGCTGCTTCGCGCCCGTGGGCGAAGCGCGGACGAGCAGCCGGAGAAGGCGCAAACTTGTTGAAGAGATACCCACGCCGAGATGCTCCTAATCTTTTCACTATGAGTTTTTCCACGTGCCGGCCCAGGTTTAACACTGATAAAAACGGCATTAGTACGAGGGGGGTGGGCCGGATTGCAAATCCGTCCGACAGGGGGCAACCTACTATGCGGCGGGAACGACAAGCCGAGATGATTCTTGGAATGGAGACCTTCGAGTTCCCGCTGCACGCGTGGCGTCTTCCGCCGCGAGAGGGGACATGGTCACTTCCTGGGCGGCGATTTCCGAATCGCCGCCCAGAGCCGGAGATCCCTACCCATAGGTGCACCCACCGGGATCCGCCTCGCCTGAACCTGCCGCCAAGAATATCCTCACCGATGGCCAGAAATATCAGCTTGCCGATGTCGCTTCAGGGTAATCAGCCGTTTCGCAAAGAAGCGTCATGATGAACTGCGCCTCGGAGGTCGTCAGGGTATTCAGGAGATCGGCGATTCCTTGAGCCACGGCATCCGTCTCGGCTTTTTGGTCCGCGAACAACTCAGACAGTTGCATATCCAACGCCCTGGCGAGGCTTATCGCCGCGGCGAGAGACGGCGATCTCAGAGCAAGCTCGATTTTCGCCACGTGGTCCCTGCTCAGCCCGGCGAACTCGGCAAGTCGCTCTTGGCTCATCTTCAGGCTTCTTCGCCGCCGCGCTATCCGCTCCCCGATTGTTGATAGTACTTTCGACAACTCGACAGTTTCAATCATCATAGGAAACTGTACATCCTGACAAATGACCGTTCAATAGACATACTGAGCACAATCATAACAATGCTTGACACAGAGGGCACACCATAGTATAATGCCTGCGAAGTGGCCGCCAAGCTCGCAATGCGGCGTTTCCCGGCGCGACGGGTCAGCTCTCCAGAGTCGTCTTCTCGTACGGGGTCGCCTTGCGTGCAGCGAAACGGAAGACAGGGAGTTCGTTTGCCCACCAGTGGAACAAGCGGGCGGGAAATGCAGTCTGTATTATCAGGAACGAATGCTCGGCAATCGAGGAGGTTGAAATATGGCGAGTGAAAGGCAAGCGGCAGCGAACCGCGCCAACTCACGACGGAGCTGCGGCCCGAGGTCGCCGGAAGGCAAGGCCCGTGCATCGCAGAACGCCAGGAAGCATGGGCTGTTCTCCAGCGCGGTCCTGGCCCCCGGCGAATCCGAAGCGGAGCTCCTCGACCTTGAAAAAGAACTTTACGCCCAATATCAGCCGGACGGAGCGGTGGAAAAGTTGCTTGTAGACCGTGTTGTGTCCTGCGTGTGGAAATTGCGGCGTGTGCTCGCGATGGGAAATGGGCAGCCTCACAGCGACGGCCGGAGTGAGGCGGAAACCGGCGCCACGGAGGACGCCCGCGCCAAGCTTTCGAGGTACGAGGCGGACCTCGACCGCGCCATCTATCGAGCTTTGCGCGAGCTTCGGATCCTGCAGGCCGCCAAGCATGGGCAGAACCCCGGAAACAGCAGATGATATTGTGAGAGGGGACTCGATTGGGGCCATTGAATTGGCTTCGATTGGTTTTTACCGGCCTTCTCGCTCGTGGATAGATGACTTATATTGACTTCGATTTCTCGTCGTAAGTCTCTTTTGATGGAGCGCAATACCGGGCTGAACTGCGTAATCAAGCTCAATTCGGTATAGAGATAAGCCGCCGATTGGCTTCGATTTGAATTTTTTGCGGCCGCTGGACCCGTGGCGGGAATTGCCGCCCGCGGTTCGAACAACGCCCAACACAATAACTGGTAAATTGGAGGTGAGCATTATAAACTGACCCGTTTGGAAACGCTTACGTTCCGTTCGGGCGGATTTGCAATCCGGCCCGTAGGGAGCAACCCGGGCATCTCTGATGCCCTGACCAACGTTATAGTTTGACTGGCTGGTTCGGGGATTGAAAATCCGCCCGAACTAAAGAAGGAGGAACCAAGATGAAATTTCGTAGTTTGGCGGCAACGTCCGCTGTGTTTGTGATTTCAGTTGCGGCGTTCGGGTTTGCAACGAACGCCCATGCCGACTGGCTGACCGCTCAGTTGCCAGGCATAGGTCCCGCGATTGACGATGCCATAGGCATCGCGCCCGGCGAAACCCCGGCGCTCAGCGGCAGTGTCATTTTCTTGCCCGCCGTTGAAGTCAGCCGAATCCACGTTCGCGGCGGCGTGTTTTGGTGGACCGTAAGGGACACCGAGGAACCGATAGCCATAAGGATAGTCGATGGCGTACCATCCTTGCTGAAGTTAAGGCAGACCGTTGATGTCCAGGGGACTCTGTACTGGGCAGACGGTAGGCCATTTTTAACCAACGTCCGCTGCTGGGCTTACACAGACTCGGCAGGCAACATTCTTTACCAAAAGGATTTCCCGTATTTTCGCGGGCTGCTGACTGAACCCTGGCCTTATACGCTGGAGCTTCAGGTTCCGCATAGCGTGTCGGCGCAGTCCTTTGGGATGGTCCGAGCTATGGACGATGGCGATCCGGGGGACCCACCCGGTGGCACGGATTCGGCGGCGGGCTATACAGCCACATACTGCGACACCATTAACGATGCGATTGCTTGCTACGACCCTAACGCATCCGAACCTATAATGGTGGAGATCGACGCTCATCCGCAAGAAGCGGACCAGCAGTGGCAGGGGTCGGGGCCGGCGCCGGATTTTATCCTCACGGAGGATACGAGCAGCGATCAAATTCCCGTGATCTATGCGAACTCCAGCTCCATTTCCACTGGCGATCGCCTGAATATTACCGTGGGCGCAATCCAGTGCGATTCCGCCTCCAATTACTCCATTGCTGTCGATAGTTTGTCACAGGATCAGCCTGCCGGTTACATACAAGACATTCCACAGACTGTCGCTCTTCCCTACGCCCGGACATGTCAGCTTGGGACGGAGGTCACGGTCCAGGGTATGCAGGTGTGTGCCGACCAGACTATGTTTCCTAACACACTATATTGTGAAAGCCCCGGCATGTTTGTGGGCTGCAAAATCCTCTGTGACTCCTCCGATGCCAGCGCCTACGTTGGTGATACTATCGACGTCACCGGTCAAACGGGCGTGGACTCCGACGGTGAGTGGTACATCGACGCCACGCAGTCGACTAACTCTAACAGCGGTCTAACAGTCGATTCCAGCAATGGCCCGCCACCGGGCGTCCACGGGATGACGAACAAGGACGTGGGCGGAAAGTTCAATAGTACCCTCGGCGAGGGCGTGACGTATAGCGTCGGCCCGATCAACCTTGGCTGGCTGGTAAGGACCTGGGGAAAGGTGGTCTATGTGGATCCCGGCTCCACATTCTTCCTCATGGATGACGGCAGCGGCGCTGCGAACGGCAGCGGCGAATCGGTGGGCGGACTCATGGTGGACCTCACCAGTTTGGGCAGTCCCGCGATAATACCGCCGGAGGTAGGCTGGGTAATTGGCGTGACGGGCGTGTCCCACGGCTGTGATATCCGGCAACACCATAACCGGCAACTACTACGCCATCCCGATAAATACCGATGACGATCAAGACTCGGATGACGGCGGCGGCGGCATCTACTGCGACGACCTCACCTCGGACACCGGCAACATGGTCTCCGGGTGTACGGTGAGCATCCTGAACAACACCATCGGAGGCCCAACCGACAGCGTGGCCAACAGCGCCCCGTTCGACGGCGGCGGGATCTTCCTAGCGGGCGTCACGCCGGCCATAGACTCGAACTTCATCGAGGGCAACTACTGCGCGAGTCAGGACAACCCGGTGGGCGGCGGCCTGTCGATGTGGTGCTGCGCCAGCCCGATTGTCACCAACAACGTCTTCGCCTACAACGTGACGAACGGCGCCTCGGACGCGGGCGGCGGCGGAGGCGCGATCTTCGCCGCCGCGTACCCTCCGTACGGTGTGACCCAGACCGACAGCGGCGCCGCGCCCGTGATCGTCAACAACACGTTCGCCTGCAATGGCAGCGGCTCGGGCGACCCGGCGGACCCCTCCACTTTCACCAAGGCAGCCAACGCCTACGGCGGCGCGATAGACATTGTCGGCGACACCAGCCCGGCTACGAACGCCGTCGTGCTGAACGACATCTTCTACGACAACCTGGCCGGAGGGGGGAACAGCGTGGCGTTCTCAGTCGCCACCTCCCCAACGCTCGCCTACTGCGATGCGTACGACTCGACGGGCAATGGGGTCGCATCCTACTATTACTATGGGGTTACGCCCGGCGCCGGATGCTCGTACGGCGACCCGGCGCTGTACCTTGAACTGGGCGGGACCTGGGCCAACCCATTCTGGCTGCGGCCCGCGCCAACTTCTTCCGCCGCACGCGGAACTGGCACGAATCCTGCACAGAATCCACTTGTACCCACCTGGGACATGGACCATAATGCCAGACCCGGTCCGAACGGCACGACCGACATGGGAGCTTACCAGTGCGATCGGGCGCCGAACCCGAACCAATGAGGAGGATATTATGCAGTACATTAGACATTCACTGAAAGTTATGATTATCATTCTGGCGGTCGCGCTTGCGACCGGGCCGGCGCTGGCCGACTGGACGGCTGTAGACCTGAGACCTGCCGGGACTGTCGCCGGCGCGTGGGCCTACGGTGTCTCAGGTGGCCAGCAGGTTGGTTACGCCGGCCCTGACGCGGCCCTCTGGAGCGGGACCGCCGCGGGATGGGTAGACCTCAACCCCGCCGGGGCGTCCGGCTCGGGCGCTTACGGGATCTCCGGCGGCCAGGAGGTTGGCTTCGCCACGGTCCCCAACGGGACGCACGCCGGCTTGTGGACGGGCAGCGCGTCGAGTTGGGTAGACTTGAACCCCGCCGGGGCAGTTGGGTCCTGCGCCTATGGAGTCGCGGGCGGCCAGCAGGTGGGCGTGACGGGCTACTACGGCGAGCCGTATGCCGCGCTGTGGAGTGGGACCGCCGCGAGCTGGGTCGCCCTCAACCCTGCGGGCGCTCGCATATCCGAAGCCCTGGGTGTCTCGGGCGGCCAGCAGGTGGGCTGGGCCACTCTCCCCAGCGGGATGCACGCAGGCATGTGGAGCGGGACTGCGGCAAGCTGGGTGGACCTCAACCCCGCGGGGGCGCGGCAGTCGGAGGCCTACGCCATCTCGGGCGGCCAGGAGGTCGGAAGCGTCAATGAGACGGCGGCCCTGTGGAGCGGAACCGCCGCAAGCTACGTTGACCTCAATCCGGCTGGGGCGGCCGCATCGGGCGTGTTTGCCGTCTATGACGGCATTCAGGCAGGCTGGGCGGACTTCGCAAACTTGAATCACGCCGGCTTGTGGAGCGGAACGGCGGCGAGTTGGGTGGACCTGAGCGCGTTTCTGCCGTCGGGCGTGTACAACTACTCCTACGCCACCGGCGTCTACGCGTCGGGCGGAAGCGTCTGGGTCGTGGGGTACGCCACCAACATTGCGACGGGCCAGACTGACGCGATCCTCTGGGAAAACGTAGTTCCCGAACCCTCCTCGCTGCTTGCGCTGGCATTTGGGCTGGTGCCCCTGGCGGGGGCGGCGGTGCGGAAGAGAAGATAAGACAAGGGGGGCTGAAAGGCTCCCTTTTCCTTTTTGGGGCCGGGGCGGGGCGCACGAATCCTGCACGGAATCCACTTGTACCCACCTGGGACATGGACGGTAAGGCCAGGCCGGGTCCGAATGGCACGACCGATATGGGAGCTTACCAGTCGGTGTTTCGGGATTTGAGGAGCGGCCACGGCGTGATGATGAGGATGCGTACTTACCGTCCGCTCCGGAAATCCCGAAACGAGGCGACGTAACGCACAGGGAAAACACCAGACCGAGGTGAGGCTGCACATGCCATGAAATGGAAGAACGTCAACATTATGGCCGGGGTATTACTACATAACCGGGACGATCACCCAATGGCTGCCGCTGCTGAATAGGCCGGATATCCGTCAGATGGTATATGATGATATCGCCGCGGCGGCGCGAGTCCGCGGCGCGTCGATCACGGCCTTTGTGATAATGCCGGAGCATCCGCATCTGCTCGCGAATCTGCCCGAAAGTGGTCTGCCGCACAGGTTCAACAAACTGTGGCGTGGCCGCTCGGGCAGGCACATCCCAGCGCTACTGGAGAAACAGGGCGATACCCACACGCTTGAAATCCTTGCCGCACGTGCTAACGGCGGCTGCAAGTATGCCGCGTGGAAGGAACAAGTGCGGGCGCTGGCGATATGGAGCGAGCCGAAGCTCTATGCCAAGATCGACTACATCCACGCCAATCCCGTGAGGCGCAACCTGGTCGCGCATCCCGGAGACTGGGAGCATTCGAGTTGGCGGTTCTACGAGCGTGGGGAACCGGTCGGGCTAGACTTGGAGCCTTTGATCCTGTAGTGGAAGGTCGCTTCGTTTCGGGATTTCCGAAGCGACTGAGGTGCTTGCGCCCTCTTCGAACGATTGTGCTCGCTTCTCAAATCCCGAAACACCGAAAGGAAATCGTTTGGATGCCCACGAAAGGCGGTCGCCTGTACGAGGTAGTGCGGAGTATTGATGAGCAAGGCGCGAAGAAACCGGACAATTATGCCGTACTCGAACCACTCCTCGTTCGCGAAGGCTATCTCACGAGTGCCAGTATACGACAGGCACTCGGTATCGACAGGAGACAGGCTACACGGGTTGCTGATGCTCTTGTGAAGTTGGGCTGGCTAAGACCAGAGGGGGATAAGCGAGGGCGGCGCTACTACTCAGCAAGATAGGTATCGGACGCTTTGAAGTCGTTATCGGACACCCTCGACTGCCTGCGGCTAGTAGGAGGATGCGCAAAACACGCTATTGGCAGAAACGCATTGACGAGTTTGCACGACGGCTGAAGTGTGATTGAGGATCGAGGAAGAGCAATGGTTGGAACCCCGGCAGACTGTATAGGAGAGATCATCGTGCCCAGCGGCTGCGAAACAATTACAGACCGCTTTCATGGCATCGGCAATCCCGATCTCGTCAACCGCCACAAGATAGGCCTGCTATGCTCCATCCAGTGTCCTGGCGACATTATTCTCAAGACGCTCGATTTGGTGACAAGCATCCGAGACGCTGACTGCTGTGTTGTCAGCGGCTTCCACTCACCGATGGAGCAGGAATGCCTCAAGGTGCTACTGAAAGGCTCTTGCGGCCTGATTGTATGCCCGGCTCGCAGCCTGGTCGGGATGCAGATTCCATCCGGCTACCGCCAGCCGCTGGAATCAGGCCGACTGCTACTTATGTCTGCATTCAGTGACACTTGCAACCGCAATACCCGAGAGAGCGCGAAAGAGCGGAACCGAATGGTGGCGGCCATATCGGACGTTGTGCTGGTGCCGTATGCGTCGCCCTCGGGTTCAATCGAGGCACTATGTCACGAGCTCAAAGACCACAACCTGAATGTCGTCACTTTATCGAGCGGGCACAGCGCCGATTCTCTTCTAATCGGATTAGGAGAGCAACGTCCGCGGAGGATCATCCTGGGGGACGGAGGCGTCCGTGAGTAGCAAGGCATCGACCATGGCGAGCATCATCGAATCGCCAATGGGTGATGCAATCGCGCACCGCGGGACGCATTTGACCCCAACCGTCATCGACGCCGATACACACCGCGCCGTTCGTATGGGCGAAGTCATGGGGGCTAACCAAACATAGCGGCCCCCGGGGGACGCACTCCGGTAATGCTACCGTACCGACCATAGATTTATAGCACCGTCCAGGCAGCGCCCCGCCACACAAGATGGTAACCCAGTATAATCACCAGCCAGTAGAAATACCGTCGAATTGCCAAACGAACTCCCAAAAGAAGACAAAAGACGTCGCGTCACCTCCTCATACGGCCCTTCGGGGCATACGCCCGCGAAGTACCAGATCGATCGGTGTTTTAACGACGCTCTGCCCCACACAATCGGCCTCTTTTTCCTTGAATAGCCGATGCGCATGGCGCGCGGAAGGTGCGTGTCTTCGGTTCAGTGGCGCGCGGCGAGGCAGGCGAAACCAGCGACGTGGACTTTTTGGTGGAGTTCGAGCCGGGAACAAGCCTGCTGCGGCACGCCGCGATGATTGCAGATCTGGAGGAGCTGCTCGGTCGCCGCGTAGACGTCGCTCCCGAGAAGATGCTTAAAGAGCAAATCAGAGACAGAGTCCTTGAAGAGGCCATACCGATATGAGAGACGATCGAGCCAGGCTATTCGACATCCTGGAGGCAATCGAGAAGATCGAACGATGCGTACTTCCGGGTTGACTTGGATGAAGTGTGGGGTGGAGACAATCAGCGAACTGATCGGTTAGCTCCCGGCTTCGATGGGTCGCGTCGCACTCCGGCGCGTTTCAGCACGGAACCCCAATCTCCGAACCGCCGTTTGAGGACGCCGGAGCTAAAGCCACTCAGCCTTCCGAACTCGGCCTGCGTAAGTTCGTGGTTTCCCACGAGCCGCGCGACTCGACGGACTTCGTCCAATAACACCTCATCCGAACAGTTGCCCGGGAGGCGAACCCTGCGCGCTGGAACTGTGCCCTCGGCATCTTTGGACCCGTCGCAGTTGCGACACCGGGTTCGCAGACCCGCCAAGGGGTTCTTTCCACCGTCGGATAAGGGAATTGCGCGCTCGACGTGCAGTTCGACGCCATCCCGTCCCGCCGGACCTCGTCCGCGGGCTGCGCATCGGAAGCCATCCCGCCTCATAACCAGGAACCTGGTGACGATTTCCGCCTCGGGTCGTTCCGTATCGGATGGTTCCAGCGACCGTTTATCTTCGGTGGGCTGCTGCTGGCTATCCAGCCATTCGCGGAATGCTTCCAGCACCTTGCTCATTGCCCCCCAGCGCGTCTGGTAGGCCTTGGAACCGACCGACGACGGTGGAGTGCCCAGACGTGTCCAACTCGGAGGAGTCCCGAAATGCATCCACAACTTTGCGACATTCTCCAAGCACTGCTCAGTGCTGTACCGCCGGGCTGTTCTCGGCGTCGACAGCCCAGCTTTGGCAAGCGCGTTGGCCCAGCTTCCAAACCGACGCCTGATGACTTCCACGGATATGCCCGTTGCGGCTGAGAACTCCCGGCGAGGAGGATCATCTCGGCCGATCCGGGCGGCAAGCTGGCTTATCATGCCATAGACGTCTTCATCGGAAGGCTCACGGCTGGCACGCGCGTCCGCCACGTACATGCGGCCTATACCAGCCTGCTCCAAGGCAGGCCGCCACCCTTTGAATCGCTGGACAACGGTCTCGGAGCAGATCTGGGAATGCCTGTCGAAGTCGCGTCGCGTCAGCGCGTCCTTTTGCACAAGTCTGGCCACTCGTCGCAGTTCATCGAGCACGAAGTCATCCGCGTAGATAGAGCCGTACGGTCTGTATCCGGGCATGCGCCACCCGGAGTACAAATGGCCCAACCGCGCGTGCTCCAGTCCCGTGCGCCAGTCCCCGAATCGTCTTCTAACGACACGATGGGAAATAGACGAATGGCTCTCGAAGTCGGTCATCGTGAGCAAGCCAGGCACTCGTGTCAGCTCCGACACTCGTCGGATCTCTTCCAACATAGCCTCGTCGGAGTATTTGGGACGGGGATGCCGAACGACAAGCTCGCCTCTCAATCCGGGGTACAGGCTGGCCAGTCCGGCGCGCTCCAATGTGGTCCGCCATTTGCCAAATCGACGCACCAGGGTGCTGGAGCTTATCTTTGAGTGCCTGTCGAAGTCGTTGTGTGTCAGCACGGGCTTCCGCACGATCTCAGCCACTCGCCGCACTTCTTCAAGCAGCGCTTCGTCCGGATAGGTCCTACGCTTTTCCCCAGACTTCGCTGGGGAAAAGTGGCCACCTTACGGTGGCAGTTGACCAAGGCAGGCGGTCGGGTTTTTCGCTTTTCGGTTGTTAAGGGATGATTTGGAGGGGGCGGAGATTTCCACCCCCATCCCTTGAACAACACCTGAGTCGGCGCTCGGGAGAGCTCCCCAGCGTTGCCCTACCCTCCGCCCAGGCAAAGCAAGTATAGCTCATCGGCCATCCCTTAACAACCATAAAGCGGAAAACCCAAAGGCGGTGCGCCGTCGAATCCGCCTTAGCGACAACAAATTGTTTCTAGGAGGGCGCTAAGCGCCTAATTAAGCTGAATTCGCGTCTCAAGGCGGCATCCCGTTATTTGCAGCGGTGGGCAGAGCGCCGATAGCCGCGGCCATCACTTCAAGAGCGCCTCTGCCATGAGGTATGGTTCGCCCTTCTTCGAAAAAATCCTCTGCTCATCTACCGGAATTGTCAGCCAGGCAAGTCGAGCGCGGTCCCGTCCCGACTTTCGACTTTTGACTTGGCGAGCAAAAAATCCCTTGACATCCGCGCGTCTAACGGATAGAATCATGGCCAGAAGAAACCCCGCGCGTATAGGTTTGGGCGAGAGAAATTGGACACCCCCGGGGGAGTTCAAGGTCCGAAGGTTAAAGGTTAAAGTTCGTCGGTTTGCGAGAGTTCAGACTTGCGGGAATTTGGAACCCGCCAGCCCTGAGTGCCGAGCAGGAGCGGGTGTATCGAAGGGCGGTTTCTCGTGCGACCGTGCTTCGATACGGCAACAGACCGGCCTACTCAGCACTGGCGGAGTTTTGTTCCCGGAGAACTGGACTCACTCATCGGTTTGCGAACGCGCCCTTTGTAACCTTTAACCTTGAACCTTTAACTTTCAACTTTCAGTTGTTGTCCATGCGCCTTAACGATTTTAACTACGTGCTTCCTCAAGAGCTGATAGCGCAGCGGCCGCTGGAGCGCCGCGATCAGTCGAGGTTGCTTGTGGCGGATCGAGCCAGGCAGGCGATAGAGCACAGGACGTTCCTTGATATTCTCGATTACCTGCGAGATGATGACCTGATGATCTTCAACGACACCAGGGTCTCCGCGGCGCGTTTATACGGGCGCAAAGAGACCGGTGGCAAGGTCGAAGCCCTGCTCGATGAGGCGGCTGCGGACCGGGCTCTGGCGCGCAATGGTCAAGCCGGGCAGGCGTGTCATGGTGGGGACGAAGCTGATCTTCGATGAGGGGCTGCGGGCAGAGGTGATCGAGAGGACAGACGAAGGCGGGCGAGTGCTTAGTTTCAGTGCCGGGGAGGGGAAGTCCCCGGACGAGATTATTGCGGCCGCGGGGGAAGTTGCGCTTCCTCCGTACATTCATCGGAGGCTGGAGGACCGCGAGCGCTATCAGACGGTGTATGCCGCCAATGATGGCTCGGCTGCCGCGCCGACCGCGGGGCTGCATTTTACGCCGGAACTGCTGGAACGGATAAGGGAAAGAGGGATTGGGACTGTTTTCGTGACCCTTCACGTGGGCATCGCGACATTTCGGCCTGTAAGGACCGAGAATATCGCCGAGCATGAAATGCACACGGAGGAGTTCGAGATCAGCGAGCAGAGCGCCGAGGTCGTCAATTCGGCAAAGGGGAGGATTGTCTGCGTAGGCACGACCACCGCGCGCGCTCTGGAGGCTGCCGCCGCCGGCAAGCGCCGAGTGGCCGCCGGGAGGGCTCAGACCAACCTTTTCATCACCCCTGGTTACGATTTCAAGATAGTCGAGGCACTTGTGACGAACTTTCACATGCCCAAATCGACGCTGCTGATTCTCGTCAGCGCGTTTGCGGGCGCATCTCTGGTGAAGCGGGCGTATAGCCAAGCCCTGCGCGAAAGATACAGATTCCTGAGTTTTGGCGATGCAATGTTGGTTTGCTGAGGTGATTATCTAATGGCAGGTTATGATAACAAACTAGGCGAATGGTTCAAGCAGGTCGAAAAACTGGAGCAGGAAGTGAAGGCGAAAAAGAGGCCGGCGGCGGTGTCTCGCGAAAAAGAGGCCGCCGGCGCCCAAAGTCAGGAGTCGCCCGAACCGCCCGTCCCCGCATCAACCGTTGCCACTATGGAAGAAGACGACTCGCGCGCCGCGGAAGTTGGGCCGGAGTTGCAGGAGGAATTGGGGACAGGCACTCCCCGTCCGGTGACCAGAGACGGGGGCGGGAACCACGTTCTCTTCGACGATTCCGACCTCCCGCCTGTGGAGGATTTCTTCTCGTTCCTGAGTCGCTCGGAAGAGCCCGAAGAGCCTCGGGAGCCTCTTGTCGAGGCGCCGAGGGATCAGCGGCTGTTGAACCTATCCGAAGGCACCGGCGAGCCCCGGCCGATTGCCAAGCCGCGGACTTTCACGGCGCCGGAGGGGCTATCCGCTCCCGACGCCGATGTCCAATCGCCGCCGCGGGGTGGCTTCACGCCCCCGGCCGCGGAAGCCGAGCCGGATGCCCTTGTCGATCAGCAAGAGGCGGGTTGGGAGCGAATGCCGCGCCATCTGCAGGTCCTGTTCAGCACACCCGAGGACGAAGTGGCTCAGAACTCCTACAGGACTTTCAAAGAGACCCGCGAGGAACTGATCCATCGTCTGCTGGACCCGTCCGTCACTCTGGAAGAGGCCGCCAGAATTCTCAACGTCTGCCCGACCACCGTGAGAAGGTACACAAACCGCGGCGTGCTCCAACACTTCCGAACCGCCGGCAACCAGCGCAGGTTCAAGCTTTCGGATGTTTTGGGTTTTATGGAAAGCACCGGTCGCGTGGAAGCCCAGTAATAGATATATGCGAATCGGCATATTCACGGAAAGTTACGAGCCCATCGTCAATGGGGTGAGCGTGTCGGTAAGCACGCTGCGCGATGAGCTGACCAGGCGGGGGCATGAGGTATTCATATTTGCTCCCGCCTTCGGTGGGCATACCGACCAGCACGACAACATATTCCGGCTGCCGTCCGCCCATACTTTCCTGATGCGCGATTATCCCTTTCCGATCCCTTTTGCCCCGAAGGTTCGCCGCTCGTTCTCGTCGCTCAAGCTCGATGTGGTCCACACGCAGACTCCGTTTCTGCTGGGGGTGCTGGGCGCCGGCATGGGCCAGGAACTGCCGCGTGCCTCTGGTGTCCACCAATCATACGCTCTACATCGAGTATGCCCACTACGTCCCCGTCCGGCCCAAGCAGCTTACGAGGTTTTTCCTGACGAGACTGATGAGGTGGTACTACAGCGGCTGCGACGCGGTGGTGGCGCCGTCAGGCCCGGCGAGGGATGTCCTGCGCTCTTACGGGGTGAAGACGCGCGTGGAGGTCATCAAGACCGGGGTCCTAGCGCCGGTGAGCGTGGAAGATCGCGGTGTTGTCAGGCGCAAGTATGGGATAGACAGTGAGGGGTTCCTGCTGCTTTACGTCGGAAGGGTGGCCCGGGAAAAGAACTTGCGGATGCTGCTCACGGCGTTCCAGGCAGTCGCGTCCGCGCACGCCCGCGCCCGGCTGCTGGTGGTGGGCGGCGGTCCGGCGCTCGGCGAGACCCGGAGATACGCGCAAGCTCTGGGTCTAGGGGACGCTCTGGAGTTTACCGGCATGCTCACCAGGCGCGAGATAGACCCCATTTACGCAGCCGCGGATGCGTTCGTCTTCCCGTCGACCACCGAGACCCAGGGCATTGCTATCTGCGAGGCAATGAGCGCCGGGTTGCCGGTAGTCGCCGTCAACGCCGGCGGGATACCCGAAGATGTAGATGACGGCGTGGACGGCTTCCTCACCAACAATGATCCCCGCGAGTTTGCCGGGCGCATTAGCTTCCTGATCTCCCACGAAGCCGAGCGGCGGCGGATGGGCGAGCGCGCCCGAGCCAAATCGGCACAATTTTCGATAGAGCGCATGGTCTCCGACTACGAGAGATTCTATGAGTCGGTAATTGTTGGGGCGCGGAGATCAAGGTCCTAAATTAAACCGGTAATCTACCCAGCGTTGTCTTCTCCTCGACTAAGGCATAACCTCATTGGAAGCAACTACCGACAATAGCAAACTCACCGAAAGGTGGGGACGCAAAGCTAACGGGACTAAGCCGGGATTTATCTTTATCCCGGGACGTCAGCCGAGCCGCCGAAGTAGGAGTTGCCGGCAATTTACAGCGACCACCGGCGAAAGAAGTCGTCCGGTGAATGGGCCGCAAATAGAGGCCCTGGGCGCACGGAGACCGCTGATTGCTTGCAATTCGACTTGGTGGCTCGGTTTATTTGCGTTATACGCGACGAGGAGGCCTGAGATGCAGATCCCTGAAGCAAAGCAATATCTGGGAAGAAACGTATCCATTACTTTTCGGGACCGGCACGGCGATCCCCACACGACGACTATGCACGTTCATGATGTGACATTCGTCCCTTTGTATGGTGGATGCCTCGTCGGCGATATCGAAGACATTTGGCTGGACAAGGTGACCAGCATCAGCGCTGTGAGCTAGGAGGTGGTGGCTAAAGATAGCACAATGTACGGCGAGTGATTTCGTAGTGGCAAATGCGTGTAGACAACAGAATATGGCCTCAGGCCCGGCCTGATTACGGGACGAACGACAACCTCAGGCCGGGCCATAACTTTCAGCTATTAGTAATGAAACACCACCATCTGGTGGCAAGTGAACTCGTCGAGCCGCAGTTTGACCCGGTCGCCCTGCATCGTCAGAGGGATTTCCTTGCCCTGTGGCTCCAGGGTTGCCATGGTCGCCGCCTTCGGGAGCCTCAACGAGACTTCCACATCACGCAGCGCCACGAGATCTTCGATGACCTCGATGGGCTTCGAATCGCACACGAACTTTTCCGGCGAAAGCACTACGGTCGCGCCTCTGGAGATCGTGTTCGCATAAAGCATGTGCAACACGTAGCGTTTCCGGTCCGACTGGTGCATTAGCGATACCCGCGCCATCGAGGGCAGGCTTGGTCGCCAGGCTTTCCGAATCGCCCAGGAGCAGCCGGATGGCATTTACTGGGTAGTCCTTGTAAGCCACGGCCCCCAGGGCATAATAATTGGAAAACACCGGATGGGCGAGATAGATTATGCTGCCCTTGCGAACGGCCGCCGCGCAGCCGGAAAGCCCTGCCGCCGGAGCGTGCTGATGGCTGCAGAAGTGCTTCCAGGTCCGATTGAAGTATGGCTCGCAAATCCGGGCAAGCACCTCGCCGGTGGTTGCTCGAATCCGCTGCGAGCGCATATACATCACCAGCGGGCTCGAAACAAACGATGGGGCCAGGATGCGCTTCCCGTCGCCAAAATCCACATAATCCGGCTGAAACGGGCTTTCCCCGTCGAAGAGGGCGCCGATATCGAACGCGAAACCGGATCCGTCTTTCAGGAGGCCGCTCTTGCCCGTTATAAGCAGCTTGCCTCCGAAGGCAAGGAACGCGTCGATCTTCACTTTGAGCGCGTCGTCGATCCCAATGACATCCGGCAGGATCACGAGCTTGTACCGCGCCAGATCCGATTCCCGGTCGATGAGATCGAAAAGAAAATGGCCCTCCAGCAACACACGGCCCGCTCCGGTATCGGGATTCCTCTCGCCCGATTCGGCCTCGCTCGAGAGAACCGCGATATCGGCAACGCTCTCGGCATCATCGCACCACGGCTCTTTGCTTTCCACCTCGGAGTATGCGGCGCCGATCGAAGAGTAGGTGCTGGGGTCCATCGCGCCGCTCGGATGAAGTTGATCGCCTATCGAGCATTTGGCGCCATTAGCCATCATCTCGGCGCACTCGTAGCGCAGGGCATTCGGGTGCTTGTAGCCGCCGAACTCGCCCCAGGTGGTGTGGAATTTGCCGGTCATTCCGAGGAAATCCATACCCGTCTGCTGGGCGTACTTGGCCGACATCGGAAAGTGATCGTAACCCCAACCGCCGGTGGGAAGCGACTCCAGTTCCAGGTGGCTGAAGTAACTTGAGCACGCCTCGATTGTCCTTAGCGACGTGACCGCTGTTGTGGAAAACGGGCATCTCCGGACTCTGGCGCCGGCAGGCCGCCGTGGTCTCGCGATAGTAGCGATCCAGAGCCGCCGCCGAGCAGACTTTGCGATCTTCCTGGCTGCCGGCATCCAGGCCGTGCTCTTCCATATAGGCAAGGCACCACTTGCAGCAGCACTCGCCCTGGCTCACGATGTCCAGAAAGATGCCGTTTGCCTCGGGAAACAGCCGGACCGCCTCCTCGATCTGATCGCATAGATAATCGAGGTAAGGCGAGTTGAAGCACATTTTCATGAACGCGGCGTCGGTGATCTTGCTGTTCCAGCCCCCGTAACAGCCTTCCACTGTGATCTCGCGCCAGTCGGGGCGCTCCTCTGCCATCGCGTTGTCGAGGCCCGCTGATAAGTATACGGGCACATTGACACCGATTTCTCTGCTCGCATCCATCTGCGCGCGCAGCAAGTCGAAGCCCAGATGCGGGTGCATTTTCCCGACGCTGGTGGGATGGTAGCTCCAACCATGGTGGCACTTGGAGAAGCAGGTAATCGAATTCACGTGCCCCGTCCGCAGCGCCTCCTGCCACTGGGCCCTATCGAACTTAGCGCCGATCTCGGGAATTTTCGGCGAAGTGTGAAAGTCCAGGTGGACCTGGCGGAAACGCAGCTTGTAATGCGACATCGAACACCTCTGGTCATTATGCATATTTGGAAAGCCCTGCTTGTGGGCGCTCTACGAGCGTATAAAGAAATATGAGGGCTCCGCCCTCATACTCCCGGCAAGGGCTCTGCCCCTGCACCCCGCAAGGAAACAGGTGTTTCCTTGACCTTCCGGTGTTTCGGGAATCTTGTTCCCGAAACCAACTGCCCCGCCTTAGACGATCAAAGGCCGCACATCAAGCCCGACCTTTTCACCAAACTCGTAAAAACGCCAACTGGAGAATGGCCACTGCTCTGGAAGGGTGACCAGCCCCTTCGAAACGGGATTGGCACTGAATATCGTCACCTTCGCGTAGAGCTTCTCCTCGCTATAGATTGCGAGGGCTGGCGCTTGTTCCTTCCGGTGTTTCGGGAATCTTGTTCCCGAAACCAACTGCCCCGCCTTAGACGATCAAAGGCCGCACATCAAGCCCGACCTTTTCACCAAACTCGTAAAAACGCCAACTGGAGAATGGCCACTGCTCTGGAAGGGTGACCAGTCCCCTTCGAAACGGGATTGGCATGAATATCATTCACCTTCGCGTAGAGCTTCTCCTCGCTATAGATTGCGAGGGCTCGCGCCTGTTCCTTCCATACGGCGAAGCGGGCCTTGCCGTTGGCGTGACGCGCCATGGTCTCCAAGACCCTTGCCGCGTTCACATCCTTGGCGTGCGCTATTATCCTCTGAGCAGACCGTCCGCGCCATAGCCTGTTGAACCGGTGCAGTTGGCCGCCGTCAGGCAGGAACACCAGCAGATAGACGTGATCCGGCATCAGCACAAACGCCGACACGTACCCAACGCACTCGGCCAGCGCCCTGCGAATCTCGTCGCACACGATATCCCGCACGGTTGCATTGTTGAGCAAGGGCAACCACTCTACAAACGTTCCCGTTTCCGGTGTTTCGGGAATCTTGTTCCCGAAACCAACTGCCCCGCCTTCCGGTGTTTCGGGAACTTGTTCCCGAAACGAACTACCTCACCTTAGACGATCAAAGGCCGCACATCAAGCCCGACCTTTCCGGTGTTTCGGGAATCTTGTTCCCGAAACCAACTGCCCCGCCTTAGACGATCAAAGGCCGCACATCAAGCCCGACCTTTTCACCAAACTCGTAAAAACGCCAACTGGAGAATGGCCACTGCTGTGGAAGGGTGACCAGTCCCCTTCGAACGGGATTGGCATGAATATAGTTCACCTTCGCGTAGAGCTTCTCCTCGCTATAGATTGCGAGGGCTCGCGCTTGTTCCTTCCACACGGCGAAGCGCGCCTTGCCGTTGGCGTGACCCGCCATCGTCTCCAAGACCCTTGCCGCGTTCACATCCTTGGCGTGCGCTATTATCCTCTGAGCAGACCGTCCGCGCCATAGCCTGTTGAACCGGTGCAGTTGACCGCCGTCAGGCAGGAACACCAGCAGATAGACGTGATCCGGCATCAGCACAAACGCCGACACGTACCCAACGCACTCGGCCAGCGCCCTGCGAATCTCGTCGCACACGATATCCCGCACGGTTGCATTGTTGAGCAAGGGCAACCATTCTACAAACGTTCCCGTTATATATGTGTAGTAACTTGCCCCAACGTCGATGTTCTTCCATTTCACAACGTCATCTTAGCCGCACTTGCCGGATATCCCTGCTGGAGGTGGTGCTTATCCGTTTCGGGAACAAGTTCCCGAAACCAACTGCCCCGCCTTAGACGATCAAAGGCTGCACATCAAGCCCGACCTTTTTCCGGTGTTTCGGGAATCTTGTTCCCGAAACCAACTGCCCCGCCTTAGACGATCAAAGGCCGCACATCAAGCCCGACCTTTTCACCAAACTCGTAAAAACGCCAACTGGAGAATGGCCACTGCTGTGGAAGGGTGACCAGTCCCCTTCGAACGGGATTGGCATGAATATAGTTCACCTTCGCGTAGAGCTTCTCCTCGCTATAGATTGCGAGGGCTCGCGCTTGTTCCTTCCACACGGCGAAGCGCGCCTTGCCGTTGGCGTGACCCGCCATCGTCTCCAAGACCTTCGCCGCGTTCATATCCTTGGCGTGCGCTATTATCCTCTGTGCAGACCTTCCGCGCCATAACCGGTTAACCGGTGCAGTTGGCCGCCGTCAGGCAGGAACACCAGCAGATAGACGTGATCCGGCATCAGCACAAACGCCGACACGTAACCAACGCACTCGGCCAGCGCCCTGCGAATCTCGTCGCACACGATATCCCGCACGGTTGCATTGTTGAGCAAGGGCAACCACTCTACAAACGTTCCCGTTATATAGTAGTAACTTGCCCCTATGTCGATGTTCTTCCATTTCACAACGTCATCTTAGCCGCACTTGCCGGATATCCCTGCTGGAGGTGGTGCTTATCCGTTTCGGGAACAAGTTCCCGAAACACCGAAATAGGCCATCAACTGCAGCGGGATCGCCACCAGCACCGGGGAGAACAATTCCGGTGTTTCGGGAATCTTGTTCCCGAAACCAACTGCCCCGCCTTAGACGATCAAAGGCTGCACATCAAGCCCGACCTTTTCACCAAACTCGTAAAAACGCCAACTGGAGAATGGCCACTGCTCTGGAAGGGTGACCAGTCCCCTTCGAAACGGGATTGGCATGAATATAGTTCACCTTCGCGTAGAGCTTCTCCTCGCTATAGATTGCGAGGGCTCGCGCCTGTTCCTTCCACACGGCGAAGCGGGCCTTGCCGTTGGCGTGACGCGCCATGGTCTCCAAGACCCTTGCCGCGTTCACATCCTTGGCGTGCGCTATTATCCTCTGAGCAGACCGTCCGCGCCATAGCCTGTTGAACCGGTGCAGTTGACCGCCGTCTGGCAGGTACACCAGCAGGTGAACGTGATCCGGCATCAGCACAAACGCCGACACGTACCCGCCGCACTCGGCCAGCGCCCTGGCGATCTCGTCGCGCACGATATCCCGCACGGTTGCATTGTTGAGCAAGGGCAACCACTCTACAAACGTTCCCGTTATCTAGTAGTAGCTTGCCCCTATGTCGATGTTTTTCCATTTCACGGTATCATATTAGCCGCACTTGCCGGATATCCCTGCTGGAGGTGGTGCTTATCCGTTTCGGGAACAAGTTCCCGAAACACCGAACACCGAAACGTTTAGCAGGCTGTCAACGGCCAACGGCGCGCGAGCCGGGCCAAATTCCGGTGTCCGGTGTTTCGGGAATCTTGTTCCCGAAACCAACTGCCCCGCCTTAGACGATCAAAGGCCGCACATCAAGCCCGACCTTTTCCGGTGTTTCGGGAATCTTGTTCCCGAAACCAACTGCCCCGCCTTAGACGATCAAAGGCTGCACATCAAGCCCGACCTTTTCACCAAACTCGTAAAAACGCCAACTGGAGAATGGCCACTGCTCTGGAAGGGTGACCAGTCCCCTTCGAAACGGGATTGGCATGAATATAGTTCACCTTCGCGTAGAGCTTCTCCTCGCTATAGATTGCGAGGGCTCGCGCTTGTTCCTTCCACACGGCGAAGCGCGCCTTGCCGTTGGCGTGACCCGCCATCGTCTCCAAGACCTTCGCCGCGTTCATATCCTTGGCGTGCGCTATTATCCTCTGTGCAGACCTTCCGCGCCATAACCGGTTAAACCGGTGCAGTTGGCCGCCGTCAGGCAGGAACACCAGCAGATAGACGTGATCCGGCATCAGCACAAACGCCGACACGTAACCAACGCACTCGGCCAGCGCCCTGCGAATCTCGTCGCACACGATATCCCGCACGGTTGCATTGTTGAGCAAGGGCAACCACTCTACAAACGTTCCCGTTATATAGTAGTAACTTGCCCCTATGTCGATGTTCTTCCATTTCACAACGTCATATTAGCCGCACTTGCCGGATATCCCTGCTGGAGGTGGTGCTTATCCGTTTCGGGAACAAGTTCCCGAAACACCGAACTTGCCCCTATGTCGATGTTCTTCCATTTCCGGTGTTTCGGGAATCTTGTTCCCGAAACCAACTGCCCCGCCTTAGACGATCAAAGGCCGCACATCAAGCCCGACCTTTTCACCAAACTCGTAAAAACGCCAACTGGAGAATGGCCACTGCTCTGGAAGGGTGACCAGTCCCCTTCGAAACGGGATTGGCATGAATATATTCACCTTCGCGTAGAGCTTCTCCTCGCTATAGATTGCGAGGGCTCGCGCCTGTTCCTTCCACACGGCGAAGCGCGCCTTGCCGTTGGCGTGACCCGCCATCGTCTCCAAGACCTTCGCCGCGTTCATATCCTTGGCGTGCGCTATTATCCTCTGTGCAGACCTTCCGCGCCATAACCGGTTGAACCGGTGCAGTTGGCCGCCGTCAGGCAGGAACACCAGCAGATAGACGTGATCCGGCATCAGCACAAACGCCGACACGTACCGAACGCACTCGGCCAGCGCCCTGCGAATCTCGTCGCACACGATATCCCGCACGGTTGCATTGTTGAGCAAGGGCAACCATTCTACAAACGTTCCCGTTATATATGTGTAGTAACTTGCCCCAACGTCGATGTTCTTCCATTTCACAACGTCATCTTAGCCGCACTTGCCGGATATCCCTGCTGGAGGTGGTGCTTATCCGTTTCGGGAA
>CAWGNL010000042.1:0-43937 GCA_963823885.1 uncultured bacterium | reverse complement strand
AACAATACTGCTGGGGTGGGTTTCTTTCCACTGTAAAGGCGACAGCGTCGCCGTCACTTGCTCGGAATGACATGATTACAACGTTGCTGGCAGAACTGCTACGAGCTTCCATTTCGGACACTTTCGCGTTCTCGGGTTCTTCGGCAAGTAGACCTGCCATAAGACAAAGCCTCTCGCACTATTCGTTTGCGCTGCGCCGGGTCCGCATCATCGAACAGAGACCCTTGAGTGTTACCAGTCTGGTCCTCTGCCGCCGGCATTGCTCCCAGTCGCTCGCCGGGTCTGACTACGCCCAGATAAGCCTCCGACCGACGCCGTGGACCCCGCGCTCTCCGGTAGGATTCCACTGCCGCGGTGGTCGCGAACAGTGAGTTTTTTTGCCATCCGCACAAAATCGTAGTATGTCCAGTCCGGCTTCGGGTCAGCCAACCCCGCGCGCCGCGGCAGCGTTGATCTGTTGAGGGTGTTTCGGGAATCTTGTTCCCGAAACTGACTACGTATCGGGAACAAGATTCCCGATACACCGGCAACATCTCTGAGGTGGTTTTCCGCTTTGGTCGTTCTGGGACTTCGGTGTTTCGGGATTTGAGGAGCGGGCACGGCGTGGTGATGAGGAAGCGCATTTACCGTCCGCTCCGGACCCTGAATCCAGTTCAGGGCCGAAACGAGGCGACGTACCGCACAGGGAACACCAGACCGAGGCGAGGCTACGACATACGATGAAATGGAAGAACGTCGACATAGGGCCGGGATATTATTACATCTCGGCGGTTCTATGAGCGCGGGAGTCGGATGGACTAAACCTGGAACATTTGATGCTGTAGCGAAAGGCCGCTTCGTTTCGGGATTTCCGAAGCGACTGAGACGTTTGCGCCCTGTCCGAACGATTGTGCTCGCTTCTCAAATCCCGAAGCACCGAAAAAGCAGATTCTTCGTCGTTTCTCCTCCTAAGAAACTTCCCATGCCCGGCGGCTTCGGGGCAGTCGCCCGCGAAGCATAGCCTGCCGGGGGGGTTCTTTAGGAAATTACCGTGTGCCTGTCCCACGGTCGGGCGCTCCTAAGAAACTCCCCAGTTTCGGGAACAAGATTCCCGAAACACCGGGGGTGGGTTTCTTTCCAATGTAACGGCGACAGCGTCGCCGTCACTTGCTCGGAATGACATGATTACAACGTTGCTGGCAGAACTGCTACGAGCTTCCATTTCGGACACTTTCGCGTTCTCGGGGTTCTTCGGCAAAAGTAGACCTGCCATAAGACAAAGCCTCCTCGCATGATTCGTTTGCGCTGCGCCGGGTCCGCATCATCGAACAGAGACCCTTGAGTGTTACCAGTCTGGTCCTCTGCCGCCGGCATTGCTCCCAGTCGCTCGCCGGGTCTGACTACGCCCAGATAAGCCTCCGACCGACGCCGTGGACCCCGCGCTCTCCGGTAGGATTCCACTGCCGCGGTGGTCGCGAACAGTGAGTTTTTTTGCCATCCGCACAAAATCGTAGTATGTCCAGTCCGGCTTCGGGTCAGCCAACCCCGCGCGCCGCGGCAGCGTTGATCTGTTGAGGGTGTTTCGGGAATCTTGTTCCCGAAACTGACTACGTATCGGGAACAAGATTCCCGATACACCGGCAAAAAGCAGATTCTTCGTCGTTTCTCCTCCTAAGAAACTTCCCATGCCGGCGGCTTCGGGGCAGTCGCCCGCGAAGCATAGCCTGCCGGGGTGAGTTTCTTTATAATGTGACTCCGCAACGCGGCGTCACGTGCTCCTAAGAAACTCCTAAGAAACTCCCCAGTTTCGGGAACAAGATTCCCGAAACACCGGGGGTGGGTTTCTTTCCAATGTAACGGCGACAGCGTCGCCGTCACTTGCTCGGAATGACATGATTACAACGTTGCTGGCAGAACTGCTACGAGCTTCCATTTCGGACACTTTCGCGTTCTCGGGGTTCTTCGGCAAAAGTAGACCTGCCATAAGACAAAGCCTCCTCGCATGATTCGTTTGCGCTGCGGGGTCCGCATCATCGAACAGAGACCCTTGAGCGTTACCAGTCTGGTCCTCTGCCGCCGGCATTACTCCCAATCGCTCGCCGGGTCTGACTACGCCCAGATAAGCCTCCGACCGACGCCGTGGACCCCGCGCTCTCCGGTAGGATTCCACTGCCGCGGTGGTCGCGAACAGTGAGTTTTTTTGCCATCCGCACAAAATCGTAGTATGTCCAGTCCGGCTTCGGGTCAGCCAACCCCGCGCGCCGCGGCAGCGTTGATCTGTTCATATCCTGGTCGCCTCTGAACTCGTTTCACGCTTTCACCCAATCGTAGGCCTCTTTGCGCTCATCCCAGGGTGGTGGTTCCGGGATTCCGAAAACTTCGCGCTTATGCTTGAGGTAGTAGAGGTAGTTCTCATAGGTCACGTCCGGCGGACACCGATGATCCACGTGCGGCACGTAGCCGCCTTCTTCCACCAGCGGCTTGATGCGTTCTATCTCGGCGTCGATCGCGTCCTTGCCTGCGATCAGCCGCGTTTTGTCCACGCCGCCCGAAAAAAGCACGCGCCGTCCGAAATTCCTCACGAAGCGAATACGGGTCGGTATGTCCGCGAATCTCCACGGGAAACATCACGTTGACCCCGCCATCCAGATAATGCTCCACAATGGAATTGATATCGCCGTCGCAGTCCACCACCGAGAACTCACAACCATTGGCCGCCAACAGGTCACTGATCTTCCTATAGCGAGGCGTAAGCCATTTTTTGAACAGAGTGGGCGAGATAATGGGGCCATGATCGAACGCTATATCTTCCCAGTAGAGCCCCAAGTCTACCTTTACCTCCCTAAGGGCGCGCTCGACTGTGCGACAGTGGAACTCAGCAATATAATCGATCATTTCCTCCACCCACACAGGATCGTCCATACAGGCGATGGCAATGTTCTCAAACCCCATCCAGTCCCGAAGTTTGCCGAGCAGGCTTCCACAGTAGAGCTTCACCACCCGGTCGCCTTCCGCAATTGATGTCTTGAGCCTGGTCCATTCCGGCTCATTTGGATAACGCCCCGGATCGGCTGGATTCAGACGTTTCTTGAACTCGTCCCAATCCTGTCTGGTCTCTATAGGAAATTTCAAAATTCGCGGAATGGTCGATGCTCCGGTCTTGTGAATCAACTTCGTTGCGCCGTCGCAATCCAGTACAGTGAGATGGTTTTCGTCTTCCGCCAGGACCTTGTACTCGAAACCGGGCAAGATATCTCCGTGTATAGGCAGCATCGCGTGGGTTTCAAAGCCAAAGAAGATGTCCGCTTTCCAATTGCAGTCAATATATTCCGGCAATCCCTGGGCGTGCCAGGTTGGAAATGTCTCATCCCATACCCGAACTCTTCATCCGGCACGTGGTCCACCGCCTGGAAACGCATACAGGCAAGCCATCTTTCTCTCGAGTTCATATTCACTCCTTCGGTATGGTTATCAGTTCCTTGGAGACCGCTTCCGCAGCCGATCCAGAGTCCTCTTGGCCTCATCCAGGGGCATAAGCCATCGGGCAGTGACACAAGTTGCAATTAGGGAATTGCCGCGGGAACTCGCTGATGAAACTCTTGAGCAGTATAGTGCACTTTTCAACCAGCCTGTGCACTGCGTCAGGCTGTTCGATCATTGCGATTAAAATGTCCTGTTTTCTCCAGACCAGCGCCGCGATGTCGAACGGGCTCTGGATGTCCGGAATGCCGATGGGCACATCGGAGCCAAGTCGGTCTCTCAGCAAGTGTCCGGCTTCAAAGACACGGGCAAACGGGCGCGAATTCAAGTCCGGCAGCGGCAGCCTGTCAGCTTCCTCGACGGTCGTTATCGCAGGCAGCGCGCACGGGACATCGTTTTCGTAGACGTGGGTCGAGCACCCGAATGCCGAGGCAAACAGTTCCGTTCCCGTCTTGACGGAAGCATACGGAACGCTGTCGTCGTCAAGCGCTTCGTGCAATTTCAGCCGCGCCTCGTAAAGCCCCACTAGCGACGGCATCCATTCCTTGACTGGACGGTCCGAAACAGCCACATCACCATCAGTCCAGTCACGCTCACGCCATTCCGGCTCAAAAATGAAGGCGTGACCGCGAAATGGACCATTAAACAAGTCCGCTAAGAACCGCCTGCTTTCTTCGACAGGCAAAACCACACCAGCCAAGGCGTCCTCCTCATCTGATGTCCATATCAAAATAACGCGGACGATGCGTGCGAATGGTCGAGTTCGCAAACGCGATTCCGGTAGTAATGGATGACATCGGGTTGATCGTAAAACATATACAACAAGTCCTCGGGACCGACCAACGCGCGGAGAAACATGTAGC
This sequence comes from uncultured bacterium, assembly GCA_963823885.1. Lineage (GTDB taxonomy): Bacteria > Armatimonadota > UBA5829 > UBA5829 > UBA5829 > CAWGNL01. Next base: position 39,615 of record CAWGNL010000042.1, on the reverse strand, counting down.
CGCCGATCAACCGTTGGTCCAAAATGCCCCCGACTTGGTCTCATTGCCATTCTCCCACCCTCTATTCTCCGGCCTTAACTTTTACCGTGATCAACTGTCCAGGTCTTAGCGAAACGCGGCGACTGAACGCCGGGCAGACCAGCGCGCGCGCCCGCGCTGTTGACAACCGTGCTGACCGGCTTATCGGAGAGATTGTGAGCCTGGAAGACAGCCGCTTTCGGGCTCCAATCGACGAGTGTGAGCTTGACATTCGCCGAGCCACAAGTCAGGACGTTGCCGACGAACAGGCTTGTGTCCTTTGCCCGGGTATCCACGGATACATAAGCTGTTCTTTCAAAAACATCCAACAGTTCCAGCTTCTTGCCGCAAGCATCGTATCGCGCGGCGGACCAGTTCGGCTCGAGTCCCTTGACCCGCACCACCAAATCGTTGGCGAGCTGAGCCTTGCCGACTTTGAAGTCCACGGCGTTGTTCGACGCCAGAACCACCGGGCTGTAGTCCGGTATCACCCTGGCCGGCGCGGACAACTTGTAGGCAGGTTTGCCGCCGACCCCATAGCTTGCGACAAGCGCGCGCAAGCCGGCGTCATCAGGGTTCTCTCCGGAATCGTTGATGACGAGGAATCTAGCCCTGAGCGTTTCGCCCTTCTTGAAAGCGCGCCCGGGTTCGTCCAGGCCGACATACAAATTGCCGTCCCGCACCTTGACGTCATACTGATTTGGGTCCAGGGAAACCACACACCCGGAACCGAAGTATTGAGGGTAGAAATAGACTCCACCGAACTTATCCAGCCTTGCCGTTATCGGAGCTTCCCCATTGTCAAAACGCTCGATCTTGCCCCCCGAATCGAGAGATACCTTGGGGAAGAGTTTCTTGTCGATCCGAACGCTCAGGAAACTAATGGGCAATCCTTTGCCGGCTCCGGATGTTGTCAAGTCTCTCAAGAATGTAATCTTCTGGTCGAGTTCGATCACGCTGTAGCCGTCCGGCCTGCACGGCGAGGTGATATTGCGACTCGTAAAGACGATATCCTTGGCGGGCAGCCAATGGTATACGGCGGCAAACATGACATCTCCGTTCAAATGCGCCATGGTATCCCCATAGGAGTCAAGAACAGACACGTTGCCGCTCGCGTGCGCAAATGTGTGTCTGATCTCCTGGGGGTTGACGGCGCGGTTGTCGACCCACACAGTGGAACTGGTGTCCAAAGTAGAGCCGCCATATATGATGTCGAGACCGTCGGGCGTAAGTTCCCTTGTGCTTATCGGCGAGGTAGTCCGGATGTTGGATCCATACCAGTGCATGCCCATTCCGCCGCGGACTGCTCGCCGGCCACCTCTGAAGAGAATACCACCCTTATCCGTCGGATAATAGCCGTACTGGTATATGTTGTTGAGATCGGTAACACCATGCTCCACCAAGTATTGTGGCGAGTCATTATCGAGTAAGAATACGCCTTCCGCCGTTTTGAGTCCCTGACCTCCATCCACAGGTTTCCACCTTGTGTATAGAGCGTACGGCAACTTGATATTGAACTCCTTTGCCGAAGGGCGGAAGTGCCACCACACGTCGGGACCGTTGTAGACGACTATATCCGTGATGGGGCTGTCGGAGGCGACATCTATCCACACCCGCGCCTTGTCCCCCGCCTCGAACAGCCAGTAGGATTCCCACCGGTCGATTGTCCCGTTCTTGCCGACCAGCCTGAAATCCTTGATAAGTGGACCGTTAGTGACGAAGCACGAATTGCCGAAGAACTGCTGCTGCAACTCCCTCTGGCACTGCATAGCTTCGGGAACTTCCTTGATTGACGGAGCCATTGCCCAGGTCTTGTAAGTGTCGCTCTTCGCGACCGCAACCAGATCGGCGACGGAGTCCATCTTATGATAGGTGAGCGGCTTGATGTTATACGTGTCCTGGGTCAGGGTCTTGAACCGGTCCGCCGAGTCATCCACCAGCCGTGTCCCGTCATAGGTGAATAGCCCGAAATCGATATAGAGCCTGATATTATGATATATGCTGCCTGTGGAATAAGGGTGGTGCGAGTCGATAAATGCCACCGTCGGGTAGTCCAGGTCAAAGAGCGGGCGGTTCGGATAATTGGGCAGGCCCTCCTTGGTGAGGCAATAATCCGGGAGCCAGTCTTTGTTGCCGAAGACTATTCGATGGGTGTTGTCGTTGATCTCCGTGTATTCGAAGCCCGGAAGGGCAACGAAATCTCCGTAGCTCTCTCTCGCGCACTCGGTGGCGAGCTTCTGCCAAAGGACCTTGTTCATTTTAGTCATCGGCTCGGTAAAAGCCAGGAAATTCAGCCCGAGTTTTCTTGCCGCCGCACACAAGTCGGCCACGGAGTCTCTGCCTTCGATAATATTGGAATGCGCTCCTATCAGGCCCCGATACAGATGCTTGGGCGCTGTCTGATAGTCCATTCGGAAAGGATTGTATCTGTCCTCTTCCCGGATCGCGCTGGCGATGCTCTTGCCATCGAATCCCCCCAGAGATTGAGACTTCATCGATGGCTGCCCAAGCCAATCGTAAGTGTTCTTGAGAAGCGTGTAGACATTGCCTTTGTCGAGAACCAAACCCTGCCATATTTCGTGATAACCCGCCTGCACGGTCCACGTGGACATAACGGGAAACATCGCCATCCTGGCTTTGGGAGTATCGCGAACGGCAAACAGAGGCGGCCTGGTTTTGAAGCTGCTTGCCTTAGTGGTCCATGGGTTGGACGAATATGCCGAATCTTCACCGGTTACGAGCACTTTCCAGTTGGAATCCACAATGAATGGATTTGGGGCATACGGCAGATCCGGCAGCATGAGTTCAGAAATCCCGCGCGTGGTGGGGTGATCGGTGATTTGCCTGGTCGTAAAGAACTGCTTCTGAAGAAAATGCTGCTGCTGGAACCGATGTTTCGGGTTGGGATCGGTGACGTACTCATCGAGCATCTCCAAGCCATAGTCCTTGGTGAGCAAATTCATTACCGAATGCGTCTCGGAATGGAAAGGATCGCTGAACAGGAGAATACCGCCGCCCTGATCGAGGAATTTCTTCAAGAGTGGGAACGCAGCCTTGTAACTTTCCACATTCGCGGCCTCGCTCATCATCGGGACTCGTTCGATGACTAGCACATTGAACTGCTTCATACGCTCCCATGTAAGCTCCTGGAACCGGCAGGAGTCCATGCGATACCCCTCGGCCTCCATCTTCTGTTTGTAGGTGTCATCGATGAATCTGTTCAGAGCCCATCCGCTCACTACGAGAACCGAGGACTCTTCCGAACTGAACGCCGGCGGCATGACTGAGGCGGCCAGAGCAAAGAAAACAAGCACTAGCGTAAATGTGAATCTCGACATGGTTCCTCCTAAAGATAAGCACGCTTCCGTATTTTTCCAACAGCCTCGCGGCCAAGCAGTCGGTAGATGATTGAATGGGAAAAATGATCTGATGGGCTAGTATCTTACAACTGAAATCCTATACAAGCCGGTACTGAACTTTGATATGTCACCTCGGATTTCAATAACCCGTGTGGCATATATTATACTCGGCCATAATTCGTGCCTTTTGGCAAAGGGGGTCGTTTGTATTCCGGCTCAACAGAGCGTTGCAGAGCCCAACCCAGGCGCCGAAACGGACGAACTGCACGTGACCGTCGACGAAGGAAAGGTTGCCGCCACCGCCGTGAAGTTCCGTCGCATCCGGGCTGTAAGTCCATATCCCGTTCTGGTAGTTAGCCATACTCGCCGGCGCGCCGGCAAGGTTGTTCGGGTCGCTGAATGTCAGTACCTCGGTGTCGCCATTTTCGCCGGTTTCGCCCAAGAGCACGCCCCGGCTGGTGCTTTGCACTTGAGAGACCAAAGCCGACGGGGGTGAACAGTAACTGCCCGGATTGGTGCCGTTTGTCGATGGATCCACCTGGTTATATACCAACGCCGCGCTCAGTCCATAACTGCAAACGAATATTCCGTACTGCCACATGGCTGCTTGCTGCGCGTCACAGGTACATTTGCCGTTAGCATATGTCCACCATTCCCCGTAGCGCGCACGCAACGGACAATACATGGCCGTGTAAGTCCTCAAATATGGAAACAGGCAGTCCCTCCAGCACTTCCAGTCCAAAGTGGACGGGGTCATGCCGGGCTGAGTCCGGAAGGTCTTCACATACCAACTGCACGGGGGAAAGCGCCCGTCGTCGCTGTCCAGATACAACTGCATTGCCACGCCTAACTGCTGGAGGTTCGACTGGCACGTGGTACATTGCGCGGCATCCTTTGCCCGCGCGAACACCGGGAACAGGATCGCCGCCAGGATCGCGATAATCGCGATCACCACCAGCAATTCTATCAGCGTGAAGCCATTGCGTCTTGTCATTCTCATTTTTCCCATCTCCTCCCAACGCACGCGCTGACGCGAACCGGCAACGTGTCAAACGTTACACATATATATTATGTCCTGCAAAAGTCCTCTTGTCAAGGGCCATTTGCAGATTATTTTGCATTACTCCAGCTACCGCGCACAGATGGTCGTTGCGTTCATTCCCGTGATCTTTACTTCCTTGTAAGCATCGCCTGTGGAGGGGTCTACATCCGCGCTGGAGATCCCCACGTAACAGACGTAGTCTCCCTCGGCCACGCCCCATAGATTTTCGTCTTCGTCGACAACCTTGAGTCCTTTGTTACCCGAGTCGGCAATCAAGCCCGAGCCGTCGTCCAGATACGTCGTGTCGGTACCATCGGTCGTCATGCCAACAACCTTGCCGAACACCTTCACAAGCAGGCCGTAGCTGATTTTGCCCAAGGACGTGCCGGTAATTGCTAACGGCGCCGGGAGCGCCGCCGGCGTCGTTGTGATCTCCTGGCAGCTTCCGCCCTTTGTGGTGTCGATGTATCTCTCTCCAGTACCGGGCACTGTAGCCATTACACCCGTCGCGCTTACCGTGCAGCCCGCGGGCACAACGTCATTGCTCTTGACCTTGATACCACTCGAGCGATCGCTTTCTTCCACATAGAAGCCCGGCCGGCTGCTCTGTGTATCCTGAAGGGTGACCATCTGACCATAAAGGCTGACTTCCGTACCATCCGGCTGATTTTGGATATCTCCGATGGTGGTATCGAACGGGACCTCTATTGTCGTCCCGGCCGGCACGGTGTACGTTCCCGCGTGCTGCAAAAGCGGAGGCAGAAGCCCAGTCACGGTAGTGGTTATAGGTGAATTGGTCGGGTTGTGGAGTCTGATCATAGGCGTCTGCCAGTTCAGGTCCACCAACTGCGCCCACACATTCGGGTTATCCGCTACAAGCAGGTTGCCGATCCAGATATGTCGAGGAGTCCCGGTGTCGAAGCGAGTATAGCCCACCCCACTGGTCACTCCGATGGGTATGAGGGTCTGGGTATTCATATCGAAGATACCAGCATCACATTGCCCATTAAGACCCCTTACTATAACCGGCAGATCATCGGAGAAACTAGCAGCGGAGGTTGTGAACTCGACCCTGGAGCCGCTTGCCGTCAGGTCAAGCGGGCAAAAGCTGCCGGCGGTAATGCTGCCCGTCACCATTGCCGGAGCGAACGCGGGAGCGCTCGCGGCTCCGAAGTAGCTTCGGATGGTGTCAAAATCGGTGAGGTCACTGGCGCCATAGGAGTCCCGAACTAGAAGCAGACTGTTAGTGTAGACAGCGCCCGCGCGGATCGGTTTATTGGGCATACTGTAACCAACATAGAGCGTCCCGTTCGTTTCGATTCGGAATTGCAGTCCTGAGTTCAATGCGAAGACGCCGCACGAGCCGTAGAAGTCCGGGTACAATGCAACATATCCGTTGGCCTGAAGTGCCGCTTGCACCGCGCTGGACCCGCGAGTGCCGGTCATAGTAGATCCGTTCGCGTTTGTGTACGCGTAGTTCGGGAAGCTAGCGGACGGAAAATATATCCTGAGAACGGAGTACTCAAAATCCGGATTGGTGGTAAGAAGGCAATTATTCTTGAAAGTGGTAGTCAAGTCGATGCGCATTATGTTTACGCCGCCGTATTTCGGTGTAAAGCACGTATACTTGGCATCCGTATCAGCATAATGCGTATTGGCGGTGCATATGTACAGTAGAGCCGGTGACGGTCCAATAACCCTGGTAAATGTTATCGATGACTGAGACGTCCCTCGACGCGTCGTAGAACGCCCGTTGTGCCACGCTGGACTCGGTTCCCGTGTTCGTTGTCAACAGGTGCGATGTGGCATGCTTGAAGCCAGCTAAAGTCGCGGGATCTAAGCCGGTGGGGACTATGTTTTCGGTCGTCATCCCCATTACCGTCAGGTAGCCGCTGTCGCATCCCGTATCGGCCGTTCCTATGCATCCGTAGCTGAGCAACTCGGTGTTGGTGGGATCGGGGGCGTTGACACCGCTGATAACGTTTTGCAGATCGAAACACATGCCCATGCCCTGCTCGCGGCTCGACGTATCGAGTTCCCCGCTTATGGCCTGCCGGCCCTGCTGGTCCGTAACCACCATCACGAAGCTATGCTGCTTGTCCTGCAGCCCGACAATCGTCGTCGAAAACGACGTGCCACCGGGCATGAAGCACCTGAACAAGTTCGGCCCGTCATATATCGTCACGTTGGATATGCCCGCCGCGGCGCCCACGCTCACGTGAAGCGTCCACTGATTTCCATCGATTCCGCCGCAATCCGTGGGGGCCTGAGTGCCATTGTCGATGTGCCAATCGTTAATCGTGGGGCCCGAGGACACGTAGCACCCCCAGACCCACCCATAGGGCTTGATGCTGGTGTAGGCGTTGGCCAGGCTGGTCCCCACGGTGTAACATGTCCATTCCTGAAACACCGGCAACCTCCGAGGGCGAGTACATTCTCCGCACGACATAAGGGGTCACATCGTAGCAATCGCGCGCCAACTCCAGGTAGTTGTTATAGGAGGAGTCTTGAAGTGTATCATGGCTGTAAGTGTAGATGGCAAATCCCCTGTAGAACTTGTCATACCAGGGCGGTTCGGGATTGGTCGTGGAGTTGGTGAGAACCATGCCGTTCCAGTTGTTGCCGAATATCACGCTCGAATTGCTGTAGACCACGGCGCCGTTGGAACTGAGCCACGATGGGTCAAACCATTGCTCAAGATCGAAAGTAATATGGGGAGTTCCCGGCGAGGTGGCGGAGTAAATATTATCTATGTAGTCTATTCCCGCAACGGCCTTAAATGAGGAGGTGGTCACGGCCGCGCAGTCCGCCGTCTCCTGGGTCCATTTGGCCTGGGTCATGTCGACCAGATTCTCGGCAAAGATCAATATCGAATAGCCCTGAGCCTGTGCCGCGGCCGCCCACTGGGCTACGGTGCCGGAACCATCGGAATAGGCCGAGTGAACTCCGATCAGCACTTTGTAGGCGGTTCCGCTCACCTGGCCCCCCGTGAAGATGCCCGGGCACTGCAATGGCTGCGGCGTGGGAGGGGGAGGAGCAACGTAACCGCCCAGCACGCCGCCGTTAAGGGAGGGAGCGGCGAGCCAGTTGAAGGCATTGAGGAACATCTGGTAGACGTCGCTGCCGGTCACCCCGTTGCCACGGGTCCACGTAATCTCCTGCAATGCCGGATGATCGCCGTTCACTACGGTGAAAGTCGAGTGGGATGGGAAAAGGACTATTCTTCCCGCTCCCACGGAGCGCACGGCCACGATGGGGGGCGCGGACGGGTAAGTGATGCTGCCCGTTTCGTTGTTGTAAGAGTATGCCGTGGACTCGCCGCTCACAATCACCTGCCAGTTACTATCGACGGTCATCGTCGCGGTCATCCTGTCCACCGCCGGCGCCGTGCCGATTGGATACCAGATGTTGTGTACATTGCTGGTGACGGGGTGAGCTGTTATGTTGTTTGTCATGCTCCAGTAATAACCCAGATAGCCGGCTTGCTGGTACTGATGGCTCGTGTCCACCAGGCCTTCGTTGACAATGCTTCCTCCATACTGGCCGAGGAACTGACTTGGGGCCTGGTAGTTCATGTCGTAGCCGTTCTCGTAGAGCGCCATGACCCCGCCGCCACTGTCCAGGAACTGGTTGATGAGGGAAAACTTGTTGACGTAAGTGTTGTAGTTCTTCGTGTCACTGAGCTGTCCGCACCCAATCCATGATAATTAGGTTAAACTGTTTCATCAGATTCCACGTCAGGGCATTGTAGGCGCACTCGTCTACTTGATAGCCGGCCGAATCGAGTTCCCGCACGTACCTGTGGCTCCATGGAAACGGTCGGATAATTGTAGGCCACGTACAGAATGGCGGGGTTGGCCGCCAGGGCTGGCCTCCCGAGAGATGCCCCAATCACCAGAGCCGCCACAAACAATCCGGAAATCTTCCCCATCCGGTTCATGTTCAACCTCCTGTGAAAATAGAAGTTAGCCCCTTTAGGAGTTAGAAGTTAGAAGTTAGAATCCGGACCTCCAACCCCGCACCAAGCCCCACCCCCGGTGTTTCGGGATTTGAGGAGCGAGCACCATTGTTTATGTACAGCACAAACGTTCTATTCGCTCCGGAAATCCCGAAACTCTCCGAAATAGACCATCGAAGTTAGAGGTTCGAGGTTAGAAGGGACCTCGCAACCAAGGCTGTACCTCGATGACATTTCGTGTGTTTCGTAGGGGCAACCCGCCGTGGTTGCCCGAAGGGGTACTTCGCTTCCAGGGCAGGCACGGCGGCCTGCCCCTACGGGCGAATACGTCACCGAATTTGTGAAATAGTGTAATAAGAAAAGCGAGGCAGGATCAAGGAAGTGCGGCCTCGCACTTCCTCGGTCCTGGTCTAGTCATGTTAGAACGTCGCTTACCTAGTGCTTAGTTGCATAATCGATCGACATAACGCTGTAGCAGGTGTTTCGGGAATCTTGTTCCCGAAACTAAGTGCGTATCGGGAACAAGATTCCCGATACACCGGCAAGAATACTATCAGCCATTTATGCAAGTAGGCACTAGTCGCTGGTAGGCGCCTTGATATATACGGTCACGTTGCTAATTCCAGGCATCTTTACTTCCTTGTAAGCATCGCCCGTGGAGGGGTCCACATCCGCGCTGGAGACCCCCACGAAACTGACGAAGTCTCCCTGGACTACACCCCACGGATTGTTATCTTCGTCGACCACCTTGAGTCCTTTGTTACCGGAGTCCGCGGTCAAGGCTGAGCCGTCATCCAGATACATCGGGCCATAGCTGGTCGGGCATGTCGATAACGCTGCCGGTCACCTTCACGAGAAGCCCGTAGTTGATTTGCCTAAGGACTTGCCGGTCATTGCCAACGGCGCCGGGAGCGCCGACATCGTTGTAAGCACCTGATAGCCTCCATTTGTGACGTCGATGTATCTCTCTCCAGTTACAGGCAGCGTAGCCATTACGCCCGTCACGGAGACTCTGATGCCCGCGGGCAAAATGTCCGTGCTATTGACCTCGATACCACTCGATCGATCGTCCTCTTCAACATACCAGCCCTGCTGGATGCCCCACAGGTCCTCGAGGGTGACAATCTTATTGTAGAGGCTGACGTTTGCGCCATCCGGCAGCTTCTGGATATCACCGATTTTTTGGGATCCCGGAGGCGGAGTGTACGTGTATACCACTGTCAGTTGCGGCCGGCACTGAGGGTCGGTGTAACTGGTACTGCCCTCTTGGCCGACGAACACGGTGTCAGGCGAGTTAGCGCCGGCAGGAGTGTACGCGGTCGGATTCAGGAACCAGCCGAAGGTATTGCCGCTGGCTTGCTGGCTCAGGAATGAAGGTGTAATGTTCCAGACTCTGGCCGACCACATGTATGTGACAACAGTGGTATCGTCAATTGTCGCCGCAAGGTCAGTCGGCCCGGGCCCTCCCGTGGAATCGGCCCACGCCACCACGTTGGACGCGCTGTCGTAGGTGCATGTGTCCTGATCCCAATTCGTAAGCAGACCCTGGGCAGTAATCGTCTGTGTCCCCTCGGAGTACACAGCTCCATACAGCCGCAGGTATGCGGCCTTGACCGGGGCTCCCGCCGGCAAGTTCAGATTGGTGAAGTTGACCAGCCCTCCGTAATAACCCTGATATGGACCATTCGTGAAGACGTCCATGGCCCAACTGTTCCACAATACCGTGGTGGGTTGTTGGGCGCTAATGCAGGTGGTCGAGCAGCCTGCGTAGCCGCCAGCGGATTGCTGGAACTGCTGGACAACGTCGTTAGGACCGATGGTCGTAAATGTGTTATCCGGTGATTGGGCATACAAATAGGTGTTGGCGGCGGCGCTGTCGCTCTGCTGCTCTCTTACCATAAAGTGGTAAGTAGTATTCGGCTGGAGACCGCCGATAATGGCATAGTGATCGGTGTTCTGCCAAGTCAGACTCGAGCCTATTACCTCGCTGCCGTAGCCGCTGGTGAGGCCGTAATAGCACTGGCGGGTGCCTGAGCCCGTGGTAGGCGCATCGCGACCGTCTCTGTAATCCCAGTACACCACCTCCGAATTCGGAGCGAGCGGAAGCGCGTAGACACTCTGAGGATAAATGTAGAGAGTAGGGGCAACCGTGTCCGGCGAGGTCCCGGCGGCGTAGCCCGGAGCATTCGAGGCGACCATGTAGTGCAAATTGCCCGACAGAATGTTCGGAGCGAAGCCGGAAATGCTGACCGAGTGACTAGTCACCAGGCTGCCGTCGGACGCCGTGCTGCCGTACATCGAAGTAGCGCCATAGCTCACGGTGCTGTCCGACGCCTGGTCCGTGGTCCAGGTTACGGTCATTGTCGTGCCCTGGAAAGAGGCTGAGACGTTCGAGACTGTTATGGCATTCACAGGCGGAGTGTAGTCTATGGTGATGGTATCGGGCCATCCGTTAACCGGGTGCCAGAACCACATCTGGTTGTATCCGCTGACATAACGAATAGCCCAGCCGTCATAGTTTCCGCTGGTAGCCTGCTGCTGTAGAGACGCAGTGACGTCCATTGACACCCAGCCCCAGGCTCCAGTCCATCCGGAACATTGTGGGTCAAGAGCCGCCGCCTGGTCGGTCGCGGCCAGGGCGCCCGGCGTATCCCACGCAACCTCACCGTACGTGGCATGGTCCCAGGTCACTTCGCCATTGGACACACCGTCCCCCTGGTGCGTTCCCTCGTACCAGTCTTTGAGCAAGCTGTAGGTCTGCGTAGTCGAAGTCGTGCCGGCGTCACTGCTCCAGTTGGCGCCGTAGAGAGCAAGCGTGGCGCTGTTGATGGTGGAACCGGTGGGAACCAGGGCGGACAGGCCGTCGAACTTGATTAGGCTTACCCAATTACCCGCCCACGCGCCAACGGCATCCTTGTAATAGTTGCCATACTCGTTGTTGACGGCCGCGTAACCGTCATAGTCCGTTATGGTGGCCGCTTCGCATCCGTCGTAACCGTTCGTTCCGTTCACCAGAGTAATGGTGTCGGCGCCGGCCGACGCGGCGGCCAACGCAAGTGCCAAGAGCATTACAATTTTGAGTTTCACTTTACGTTCTCTCCTTTCGATTGAGAAGCATTGGATTGCCGGGGGGACTCGAATTCGTTGCATCACCATCAGCCGGCTTGCGCTTGACTTGCCGCCGCCTCCGGCCACGAAAACGGCGGCAGTACCCGTATGATGAGATGCGACGCCGAATCCCCGCGGTCCGGTTCGGAAATGGAGCATGTCAAACGTCACACATGAGTTCTACCATGTTTTCCGGGGCTTGTCAAGTGCTTTTTTTCCGTCAAGTGAAAAATAACTGCATGTTGCTACCAGCAGCTATGCATTTCGGGGTGTACGGGAGGAAGAACGAGCTTTGGAACGATTCTTGGCGGGGCCGGATGACTTGCGCGGAATCAGACGAAAACCAATCGTATCCCGGTGGGAGACAGGCTCGCCATTGGTGAGACGAACCAGATTAGCAGCGGCCAAGGACCCAAGTTCCACGAAGTTGATATCCACGGTAGTGAGAAAATCGGGGGGGGCGCCAAGGAACGGATCGTTGTTGCAGCCGACAACCGAGATGTCTTCGGGCACCGACAACGCGGCATTGGTGGCGGCCATGATGGCGCCGAGAGCCAACTGGTCATCCGCCGCGCACACTCCCGTTACGTCGGGGTGATTCTTGAGCAGTTCCTGCATTCCGGCGCTTCCGCCAGCCATGTAACGGTCCGTGCGAACGACAACACATGCATCCTTTCGAATACCGGCCACGGCGCAAGCATCCAAAAAGCCTTTCACCCGGTCGACCCCAAAGGACCATGCCTCGGGGGGAGCGATGAACGCCAAGTGCTTGTGGCCCAAGTCTATGAGGTGCCGCGCCATAACCATCCCGACAGATACATCATCGACATCCACGGTGTAAAGCTCCGGATCACCGGGATTGCCCACGACAACGAACGTCGCGTTTTCTTCCTTAAGCCACTCAAACAGTGAACCCATTCCCGGTTGATCGTGCAATATAATGCCATCTACAAGCTTCGTGCTGAGGACTTCGCTGACTCGATCTGCATCCATCTCGGGGTCACGTCGCAGAATCACCTTCAGGACGTCCATTCTATGCGTTCTGGCTTCAATACAAGCCCCCAGCTCGAACTGATAGGCGTACCAGTGCGGGCCGGTCTCCACGTTGTCGTCGGAGAGCAGGCCTATGATTCGCGACCTGCCTGTGCGAAAGGCGCGGGCAAGGGCATTATGCCTGAAGCCCATCTCCTTGGCCGTTCTGACGACTTTTTCGACCGTGTCCTTGGCGAAACCTCCGCGTGTCTTGCCTAGAATATAAGACGCAGTCGAGCACGACACGCCGCCGCTTCAGCCACATCCGTCAGAGTCACCTTTCTTGCTTTCATCACGGATACCTCGAGGGGCTGCAAATGCAAAGAGCTATTCACATGGGGTAAGTCTCCTTCAATAGTTTACTTCAACAGGGAGGATTTGGCAAGGCAAGAGGCATCCGGCACCGGCCGGATGCCTCTTCGCGAGACTGGTAATCGGGTTTCTATTACCTCCTTCGTCGAACGCCCAAACCAGCCAGACCGCAAATACCCGTGCACAGAGCAATCAGGCTGCCCGGTTCGGGCACTGCTGCCGGCGTGTAGTCTATAGTGATGGTATCGGTCCATCCATTTATCGGGTGGTAGAACCACATCTGGTTGTATCCGCTGACATAGCGAATAGCCCAACCGTAATAGTTTCCGCTGGTAGCCTGCTGCTGCAAAGACGCAGTGACATCCATTGAAACCCAGCCCCAGACGCCGGTCCATCCGGAACACTGTGGGTCAACAGCCGCTGCCTGGTCGGTCGCGGCCAGGGCGCCCGGCGTATCCCATGCAACCTCACTGTACGTGGCATAGTACCAGGTCACTTCGCCATTCGACACACCGTCCCCCTGGTGCGTTCCCTCGTACCAGTCCTTAAGTAAGCTGTGGGTCTGCGTGGTCGAAGTCGTGCTGGAGATGCCGCTCCAGTTGGCGCCGTAAAGGTTTAGCGTGGCGCTGTTGATAGTGGAACCGGTGGGAACAAGGGCGGACAAGCCGTCGAACTTGATTAGGCTTGCCCAATTACCCGCCCACGTGCCAACGGCATCGCTGTAATAGTTGCCATACTCGTTGTTGACGGCCGCGTAACCATCATAGTCTGTTATGGTGGCCGCTTCGCATCCGTCGTAACCGTTCGTTCCGTTCACCAGAGTAATGGTGTCGGCGCCCGCGGCAAGCGCGGCCACGAGCAACATAGCAGTGATCAGACAGATTTTGAACTTCATTCCATTTTCTCCTTTTCCTGAATGGATTTCCGCGCGGATTGCGCATTGCCGGCAGTTATTCAAACTCTGATTCAAATACAGCGCTCGATAACACGACGTGCGCCCCGGCGGGTGTGCTGTGGTGTGTAACGTTTGACATTGTATTAATAGCACAGATTTATCTGCTTGTCAACCCCCTTTTGAAAAATACCGCCTGAAATTTTTGGCGATCAAGGAACAGAGAACTCGACCGTCGTCCCCGCCGGCACGGTAAATGTGCCCGTCCGCCCGGCAAGCGGAGGCAGCAGCCCGGTGACTCGCGTGGTTATGGCGGCGTCGGTCGGGTTATGCAGCCTGACCACCGGCCTGCGCCAGTCCATATCCTTCAACTGAACCCAGACGTCCTCATTATCCGCGGCGAGCAGATTGCCCACCCACATGTGGCGGGCCGTTTTGGTGCTGAAACGCGTGTAGCCTATGCCATCGGTCACTCCGATGGGTTTCAGAGCATGGGTATCCATGTCATAGATCCCCGCGTCCCACTTTCCGCTGAGACCGCTGACCTCGGTCGGCAGGTCGTTCGAAAAAGAGCCTGCCGCTGATGTTGTCAACTCCGCCTGGGAACCGGTCGCGTTCATCTCCAGCGGACAAAAGCTGCCTGACGAAATGCCGCCGGCAATCATCCGCGGATTATACTCGGGTGCGCCGGTTGCCCCGAAGTAGCTTCGTATGTTGTCGAAGTTGGCAAGATCGGTCGCGCCGTAGATGTCGCGCACCAGCAGCAGACTGTTTTTGAAGACCGAGCCTGCCTTGATTGTTTGGTTGGGCATATCGTAGCCCACGTCGATGACCGCATAAGGCTTGGACTCGATGCGAGCCTTCAGCCCGCCGTTTAGCGCAAACACCGCGCACGAGCCGTAGAAGTCGGGATACAACGCAACGTATCCTCTCGGCTGAAGCTCTTGCTCGACAGGATCGGAACCGCGCGCGCCCGTCACTTTCGACCCGCTGGAATCCACGAACGCATAGTTCGGAAAACTATCGGCGGGAAACGGCACTCTTAATATCGAAAACTCGAACCCCGGGCCGCCAGCAAGGACACAGGTCTTCTTGAACGTGGTGGTGAGGTCGATCCGCATTATGTCGATGCCGCTGTATGACGGCGTGAAACAAGTATATTTGGCATCCGTATCCGCATATTCGGTGTTCGGATAGCACGTCACCGTCTGACCATCAACGACCCAATATCCCTTGTACGGGTTGTCCACTACGAATACGTCCCGAGACTCGTGGTGGAAAACCCGCCGCGAAACGCTGCTTTCCAAACCCGTGGTTGTTTTCAGTCGATGAGAAGTTTCGTATTGAAAACCATTGAAAGCCATATCGAAGCCAGCAGGCGCGCCATGTCCGCCGTGGTAAACCCCATTCGGACCAGAAAGCCGCCATCGCAGCCGGTGTCCGCGCTGCCATAGGAGCCGAAGGCGAGCATACGGGTGTTGGTTGCATCCGGCGCGTTAACGAAGCTTTGCGTGTTCTGTTCGTCCTCGCACATGTCCATTACAGCTTCGCGGCTGGATGTATTGAGGCCGGCGCTCACGGCTTTCTTACCATGCCGGTCCGTCACGATCATTACAAAGCCGTGCTGCTTATCGTGCAATCCTTTGACGGTGGTCTCAAACGATCTCCCGGAGGGCTTGAACCGCCTGAACACATCGAGCCCGTCATATATCATCACTTCCGAGATCCCTGCCTCGGCGCTCACGTTTATGTGAAGGGTCCACTGGTTTCCAGCCACCCCGCCACAGTCGGTGGGGGCAAACCAACCGTTCTCGATGTACCAGTCTATAATCCTGGGGCCTTCCGAGATGTAACTGGCCTGTATGCACCCGTGACGCGGCGCGTTCCACGCATAAGGCTTCAGGTTCGTATAGGCGGTGTCCAGGCTTGTTCCTTTGACATAAACGTCGAACCCCGACACGCCCGCAAACTCCGAAGGCGAGTAGAGCCGGTGCACGGCGTGTGGACGCTCGAGATAGCAGTCGCGTATCAACTGCAAATACTCTTTCCACGCCGGCTCCTCAAGGGTATTGTGGTTGTAGGTGTATATCGAGAATGCCTGGTAAAACTTGTTGTACCAGGCGGGCATGGGGTTGGTCGCGCAGTTTGTAAGAATCGTGCCGGGATAGTTGTTTCCGAACATAACAGACCCGTTGTTGCACACTTTTTTTCCATCAGGACTCAACCAAGCCGGGTCGAACCACCTCTGGAGATCGTATGTAATCCGATGGGTTCCAACCGAATCGGCGGAACGCATATTGTCCATGTAGTCTATGCCCGCAACCGCTTTGAACGTCGAATCGGTAACCGCGGCGCAATCGGCTTTCTCCCGGTTCCACTTCGCTTCGGACATAAGGGCCAGGTTCTCGGCAAAGACCAAAATGGAGTAACCTTTGGCCTTGGCCGCGCTTGCCCACTCGGCGACACTGCCGGACCCGTCGGAGTATGCGGAATGTGCTCCGATCAGAGCCTTGTAAGCAGTCCCCGGCACTTTTCCCGTGGTGGACAACTCCGGGCACTGCAATCTCTGGGGTTTGGGATCGGGCGGAGCGACATAGCCGCCGAGCACCCCGCCGCCCAGCGACGGAGCCGCAAGCCAGTTGTAGATATTAAAGAACATCCGGTAGACATCGCTTGGCGTGACGCCGTCGCCACGGGTCCAGGTGATTTCCTGAAGCGCGGGGTGCGCGACCGTTGACCACCGTCTCGGTAGAGTAGGATGGAAAAAGAACCAGCCTGCCTTTGCCCACCGGTCTCACAGCCAGAATAGGCGGCGCGGACGCGTAGGTCTTATGACCCGTATCATTGTTATAAGAGTAGGCCGTGGCCTCGCCGCGCACAATGACTTGCCAGTTGGAATCGACGGTCATCGTGGCCGTATGCCTGTCAAATCGCGGCAGACAGCCTATGGGATACCAGATATTATGAACATTACTGGTGATCGGATGCGGCGCAATGTTGGCCGTTCGGGACCAGTAATAACCTAGATAACCACTCTGGTGGTACTGATTGCGCCGGATCCACCAATCCCTCGTTAATGATTCCGGCTCCATATTCTTTCAGAAACTCGTTAGGGGCCTGGTAGTTCATGTCGTAGCTGTTCTCGTAGAGCAGCAATACGCCGCCACCTTGTTTCATGAAATCCCGGATCAGGGATCGCTTGGACAGGAAGTTATCGCAGCCGGATTTGTCGCTTGCCTGAGGCGCCCAGTCCATTATCACTACATTAAACCGCCGCAGCAGATCCGGGGTAATATCCGAATACCTGCACCGGCAAACTTCGTAGCCCGCCGCTTGCAGTTCGTGCCGGTACTGCGGTTCCATGTCTACGTGCCCGGGGTAGTGCACGTTGATATAAAGGATTGCCCGGCTTGGCTTTAGGCCCGGCGTGACAGGTGGCGCCGATAAACACGGCCGTCCACAGCAGCGCGATCGCGATCATTTTTACTCTCATGCCTTGCGTACTTCACAATCAATAGTCCAACAGCCAACAATAGTATTTGACTGTCTTTTGGTGGATGTGTTACGTTTCACAATGACAAGATACCTCAGACCGAGGAAACTGTCAAGACATGCTTCGTAACAGACTCACGGATCGTGAGTACATGTCACCGCATATGTCATTCCGAGCAAGTGACGGCGACGCTGTCGCCGTTACATTGGAAAGAAACCCACCCCCGGTGTTTCGGGAATCTTGTTCCCGAAACTGGGGAGTTTCTTAGGAGCAAGTGACGGCGACGTTGTCGCCGTTACATTGGAAAGAAACCCACCCCCGGTGTTTCGGGAATCTTGTTCCCGAAACGGGGGGGTTTCTTAGGAGCAAGTGACCTCGGCGTTGTCGCCGTTACATTGGAAAGAAACCCACCCCCGGTGTTTCGGGAATCTTGTTCCCGAAACGGGGGAGTTTCTTAGGAGCAAGTGACCTCGGCGCTGTCGCCGTTACATTGGAAAGAAACCCACCCCCGGTGTTTCGGGAATCTTGTTCCCGAAACTGGGGAGTTTCTTAGGAGCAAGTGACCTCGGCGTTGTCGCCGTTACATTGGAAAGAAACCGACCCCGGTGTTTCGGGAATCTTGTTCCCGAAACGGGGGAGTTTCTTAGGAGCAAGTGACCTCGGCGTTGTCGCCGTTACATTGGAAAGAAACCCACCCCCGGTGTTTCGGGAATCTTGTTCCCGAAACTGGGGAGTTTCTTAGGAGCTCACGGATTATGGGTACAAGTCACGGCATATGTCATTCCGAGCAAGTGACGGCGACGCTGTCGCCGTTACATTGGAAAGAAACCCACCCCCGGTGTTTCGGGAATCTTGTTCCCGAAACTGGGGAGTTTCTTAGGAGCAAGTGACCTCGGCGTTGTCGCCGTTACATTGGAAAGAAACCCACCCCCGGTGTTTCGGGAATCTTGTTCCCGAAACGGGGGGGGTTCTTAGGAGCAAGTGACGGCGACGCTGTCGCCGTTACATTGGAAAGAAACCGACCCCCGGTGTTTCGGGAATCTTGTTCCCGAAACTGGGGAGTTTCTTAGAGGCCTCACGGATTATGGGTACAAGTCACGGCATATGTCATTCCGAGCAAGTGACGGCGACGCTGTCGCCGTTACATTGGAAAGAAGCCCACCCCCCGGTGTTTCGGGAATCTTGTTCCCGAAACTGGGGAGTTTCTTAGGAGCAAGTGACGGCGACGCTGTCGCCGTTACATTGGAAAGAAACCCACCCCCGGTGTTTCGGGAATCTTGTTCCCGAAACAGGGGGAGTTTCCTAGGAGCAAGTGACCTCGGCGTTGTCGCCGTTACATTGGAAAGAAACCCACCCCCGGTGTTTCGGGAATCTTGTTCCCGAAACGGGGGAGTTTCCTAGGAGCAAGTGACCTCGGCGTTGTCGCCGTTACATTGGAAAGAAGCCCACCCCCCGGTGTTTCGGGAATCTTGTTCCCGAAACAGGGGGAGTTTCCTAGGAGCAAGTGACCTCGGCGTTGTCGCCGTTACATTGGAAAGAAACCCACCCCCGGTGTTTCGGGAATCTTGTTCCCGAAACTGGGGAGTTTCCTAGGAGCAAGTGACCTCGGCGTTGTCGCCGTTACATTGCAAAGAAACCCACCCCCGGTGTTTCGGGAATCTTGTTCCCGAAACGGGGGAGTTTCCTAGGAGCAAGTGACCTCGGCGTTGTCGCCGTTACATTGGAAAGAAGCCCACCCCCCGGTGTTTCGGGAATCTTGTTCCCGAAACTGGGGAGTTTCTTAGGAGCAAGTGACCTCGGCGTTGTCGCCGTTACATTGGAAAGAAACCCACCCCCGGTGTTTCGGGAATCTTGTTCCCGAAACTGGGGGGTTTCCTAGGAGCGTCGGACCCCGCGCCGCGGGGTCACATTAAAAAAACCTCACCCCGGCAGGCTATGCTTCGCGGGCGACTGCCCCGAAGCCGGCGGCATGGAAGGTTTCTTAGGAGCGGGTAGCGAGGAATCTCAACGCCGCGCCTGCATTCTTGTTCCGGTGCTTGAGACTCGTCCGAGAGGTCGAGATTCCTCACATTCGTTCGGAATGACAGCCATGCGCTCGGTATTCGCGATTCCTGAGCACTTACTTCCGCACCCGTCAACTGGACTTTTATTGTCAAATTACCTGTTGACAGCTTTCGATTCGGCATGTCAAACTGAGTGTGTGACGTTCCACATGCAACTCGGCGTGAATGGTCACAAAGATCGAGGAGGAAGAAACTTTGCTGCACATAGCCCAGAACCATTGACAGATATCGATGGTCATATTGCTCCTCTCCTGGCAGCGGAAGCGCACCATTTCAGAATGGATCGTTCAACCTGGCGCGACAGGCTGAATAAAATAAAAGATGCCGGATGCAACACAGTGGCGACTTATGTCCCCTGGGAAGTCCACGAGTTCGAGGAAGGCGTTTTCGACTTCGAGGGTTCCAGCGATTCCCGGCGCAATCTTAGAGCCTGGATCGAACTGGTTGCCCAAAGCGGGATGGCCCTGTTCATCAGACCTGGACCGCTGGTGTATCGGAGATAGTAAACGGAGGCTGGCCGGTCTGGCTTCACCGCAACTATCCGGAGGTCGAGAGCCTGGTCCTTCACGACGGAAGGCTGACAAAGGGCTCGGAACTGGTCGATCCGCTGCTTGCCGCTCCGTCTTACATTCATCCGGTGTTTCTCGAGAAAGCGGGCACGTGGCTGCGCGCCGCCGCCGATTTCCTCAAGCCTTACCTGCAAACCTCGGGCGGGCCGATCGCCCTCTGGCAACTGTGCAACGAGATTCCAGGTATGCAAGCGTGGCTTGCCGGAATGGATAGATCGCCCGATGCCATCGGGATGGGACGCGATGACGGACTCTACCCCACGTTCCTTAAGGGCATCTATCGCACCGCCGAGAAACTGTCCGAGGCTTATGGTGTGCAGTGCGCAAGTATTGCGGATTTGACGTGGGAGTTCCTTGCGAAAGCCAATGTTGAACTGGTCGAACTGGACTACTCCACATTTTACCACGAGGTATATCTACCTGCCTATGTTCAGTGGTTGGAAGCGACAGTGCGTAACGCTGGTATTGATGTGCCACTGACAACAAATAGCGGTCAGGCAAACGAAGCAACCGTTCTCAGAGAGTCCGCGCTCAGGAACCCGAATGTGCTCTTCGGCGTGGACTGTTACTATGCCCACGCGGAAACGGCCATCGGGACCGTCGGCCTGAGCTACGGCGAGCTTGGGGCATCCCTAACCGCGGAGTGCTTTTCCGAGCCGGCGACGATATGGGAAGCCCAATGCGGGTACTGTCTCGATTACCCGCGACTCGAACCGGACGATATCTACCTGTCCCTTATGTGGTCGTACATCAGCGGCTTCAAAGGCCAGAGCTTGTATCTGTTCGCGGGCGGCGACAATCGGCCCGGACTGGGCTGCCACGGCACATATCACGATTACCAGGCCCCCATCGGCGCCGACGGGTCCCTGAAACCGCACTACTACGCGATCCAGCGAGCATTCAGCGACATCGGCGCCGATCCCTGGATTCTTGAGAGCGACAGGGTCTGCGATCTCTCGATCGGCATTTACGCGAGAGAAAGGGTCGATGCGCTCGCTCATCTTTTGTTTCTTGGTTCGATCTCATACAATGTAATCGATGTGCGGCACTCGTCCGTGCAGAAAATGGCCGAGCATCCATTCATTTGGCTGCGCGGCCGCGAAGAGATGGACGCGAAAACCCAGGAAAGACTGCTCGAATATGTCTCTCAAGGAGGCAAACTGCTGATCGATCAGACGGTTCCGTCCAAAGACGCGAATCACGACAGCGCGCCCATTATCTCCGAGGCGCTGGGAGTATCGATCAGACGCGGCAACGACAGGACCCGCCTGCTCAAGATAGGGAACAATGAGATCCCAATCGGCGCGGAGCCAGGCATTATCTCCGGCGGGGAAGAGGTTCTGGGCGCCAATTTGCAGGGCGATCCGTCGCTTGTCTGGCTCGCATACGGTCGAGGGCAGGTTGTGATCGCGCCTTTCGATATGAAGTATATGATGCAGTCCCAGTTCATCTATCTGAATACTGTGCTGTCTTCACTCGGCGTGAAGCGCCTGGTTGACTCAAAGGAACTTAGAGGCCAGGTCCGTCAAGGCAGGGATGGATCCATGCGGCTATACGTGCTTAACCCTTACAGACACCACGTTCACGAGGAGATTGCGGTGGGCGGACGGAACATAGTACTTGACCTGGCGCCTTTGGCAATAGTCCAGAGCCAGTTTTCGCCTCCATTGTTCACCGACTCCGTTTGCGCCGCGGGCGCGGTATCCGGTAGCGAAAAGCGCTAGCCAAACTCGACTCACTGGGCTGTCTGGAAGAGAGGACTTTGTGCCCGACGACATAACTCAAGCGATTGTGGAAACCCAGGATGAGGAAACCAACAGGTTTGCTCAACCGATCCGCGGCGAGGCCCAACTGGAACCGAAAGGCATCGAGACCAGAGACGGTCACCGCTTTTCGATGGCTGATGTCAGGCATAATATGATCGTAATGGTCATGATAGACGCCATCTGGACTATAGGGGCCACGGATTTGGTCATGGCGATAAGCCCGTTGTACGCCTATCTGTCCATGCCTCTCCGCAGTTAGTCGGGCTGATAACCTCACTTGCGGGCGTTGGGATGATTGGATGGTTCTTCTCGCCGTTCATCACCGTGAAATTCAGAGTGAAGAAATTTTACCTGCTTGCCGTCCATATTCCTTTCCTGGGCGCGTGGGGGATAATCGGTCTGGGTCTGGTACTGTCTCACAGATTCGGCCTCGGCAGGCAATGGCTGCTCAATTTCGTCATCGTGATGAGCGCGGCAAATTGTTTCTTCCAGGGTTTCACAGCCCTGCCGCACAACGAGTACGTGGCGGCATGCATTCCAATGAGTCATAGAGGCCGGTTCTCCGGATACTCTTACACGATTGGTCAGGGGCTGGGAGTTTTCTCGAACCTCTTGGGAGGATGGATACTCTGGCACATCGCCAGGCCGATGTCCTTTGGATATCTATACGTCCTCACCTGGTTCATCATCCAATGCGGGTATATGCTCGCGATGTTCGGCAGAGAAAGACCGACACCGGTGGAGAGGTGTCCCAAACCCTGGTCCAAGACAATGGTCAAGGCTGTGCTATATGACAAGCCTTACATGCGCGTATTGCTGCTCAACGTCTGTTATGGTGTACTTTTCACGCCCATGCTCATTAACTTTGTACCGTTGTATGGGTTTACCGATTTGCGCATGTTACCGGTGATGGCGGCGGTAATAGGGCTGGTTCAGAGACTGACGGGGCTGGCGACGAGTTCGTTTCTGGGTCATGCGGTCGACAAAGTACAGCCCGAAACGTTTTCTTACCTACTGGCCTCTTGTAGTGGTTGTGGCGATGATGGCGCTGCTTGTGCTGCGCAACAGAGTACGGAGTCTTCATTGCGTCGGGAATTGCCCTGGCTTATTACTGTGGGCAGCAGGCGGCCTTTAATGCTTTGTGCTACGGCTTGCCCTCGCCCGAGAACAGAGCGGGGCATTTTACTTTCCAAAATCTTGCCGGTTATGTGGGTATGACCATAGGCCCCGTTCTCGCGGGAACACTCTGTGCAAGGCTACACTATCACATGGCATTTGCGGTGACGGCCGTGCTGGCCCTTGCAATGGCGCCGATATCGAGGTACGTGCTCAAGCCCCTCAGCGAGAAACCTCAAGACTACTGTTAACCCTGGCATAAGTCTTCTCACATCAATAACATAGGTGATTTTGGTGTTTCGGGATTTGAGTGAAGCGAACGCGGAACGGAAATCCCGAAACAGGGGGAGTTTCTTAGGCGCTTAGCGCCCTCCTAGCGCTTAGTTGCATAATTGATTGATAGAATGCTGTAACGGGTGTTTCGGGAATCTTGTTCCCGAAACTAAGTGCGTATCGGGAACAAGATTCCCGATACACCGGCAAATCCCGAAACAGGGGGAGTTTCTTAGGCGCTTAGCGCCCTCCTAGCGCTTAGTTGCATAATTGATTGATAGAATGCTGTAACGGGTGTTTCGGGAATCTTGTTCCCGAAACTAAGTGCGTATCGGGACAGATTTCCCGATACACCGGCAAATCCCGAAACAGGGGGAGTTTCTTAGGCGCTCAGCGCCCTCCTAGCGCTTAGTTGCATAATTGATTGATAGAATGCTGTAACGGGTGTTTCGGGAATCTTGTTCCCGAAACTAAGTGCGTATCGGGAACAAGATTCCCGATACACCGGCAAATCCCGAAACAGGGGGAGTTTCTTAGGCGCCTAGCGCCCTCCTAGCGCTTAGTTGCATAATTGATTGATAGAATGCTGTAACGGGTGTTTCGGGAATCTTGTTCCCGAAACTAAGTGCGTATCGGGAACAAGATTCCCGATACACCGGCAAGGCCGCTTCGTTTCGGGATTCGGTGTTTCGGGATTTGAGGAGCGGGCACGGCGTGGTGATGAGGAAGCGCATTTACCGTCCGCTCCGGAAATCCCGAAACGAGGCGACGTACCGCACAGGGAACACCAGACCGAGGCGAGGCTACGACATGCGATGAAATGGAAGAACGTCGACATAGGGCCGGGATATCATTACATCTCGCCGGTTCTATGAGCGCGGGAATCGGATGGACTAGACCTGGAACATTTGATGCTGTAGCGAAAGGCCGCTTCGTTTCGGGATTTCCGAAGCGACTGAGACGTTTGCGCCCTGTCCGAACGATTGTGCTCGCTTCTCAAATCCCGAAGCACCGAATGAACCTGCTTCGGATAGCAGCAGCAGAACGGGGCCGATGAGGTCCTCGGGCGTGCCGAAGCGGGCCATCGGCGTATGCGCTATGGATCTGCCGCCCTCGTTCGGTGAGTTCGCCTGTCTGCACATCCGTCAGAAGAAACCTGTTTTGCTCGGTGAGGAAAAACCCCGGCGCTATGGCATTCACCCGAATGCAGGCTCCGTATTCCTGGCCAATATGCGCCGCAAGCCATCAAGCCCCGCCACTGATCCCAAGCCACTCGACCTGAACCACGCTCTCCAGCTTCCTGAACTCAGGATCGCCCGTGAGAACCGGGCAACCGAGTTCGATGGCAAGAGCCGCGCAGAAGCAGTCGCCCAGCGAGATCGCGTAACTGGTCTTGAGCCGAGTTACCTGCTCCGCATATTCGTCCGCCGAAGCTATGGTGAGAGGCAAGTCTCGGACTGCGGCCATCAGTTGCTCCGAGCGCTTGGTTTGCCGAGCGACCATGTAGCCCACTTCGATCAGATTAATAAGGGACACATGAAGTTCGACTTTGCCCTCGCCGGCATCTCGGACGATGTCTCTTACACGTTCCGATCCCTTTTCGCGCTGAAGGAAAGTCATTATAGCGTAGGCATCGAGGACGTATCTACTCATGCTCGAGATCTCGTTTTCTTTCCCGCAGAAGTGCCTCGGTCATGGAGGGTCCACCCTCAAGGATGCCGTAGAGGAATTCCACGGGATCAGGTGGAATTGGTGTTATGACGATTGACCCGTCTGCTTCGGACACGCTCAGCTTCTGCCCTGGTTTGATGTGCAGTCTGGTGCGAATGGTTTTGGGTATCGCGATTTGATACTTAGATGATGTCCGGACTACCGGCATGGTTTTACTCCAGCACTATCGAATGCGATATAGTTTTACTATCGCCTAGATTATACCACAATTTGGTCCGCGGTAGCCATCCAGGTCACAAGGAGCACAATTTGAAGACTATCCTGGAACGAATAGCCGGTGGGGAGGTCCTGATCTCCGACGGTGCTATGGGCACGTTTCTACAGGAGAAGGGTTTGCAGCCCGGCGAGTGCCCGGAGGTCTGGTGTGTCTCGCATCCCGACGCCGTAAAAAGCATCGCGCGAAGCTATCTTGCCGCCGGCAGCGACATAGTCCAGACCAATTCATTCGGCGCATCGAGCTACAAGCTCAGGGAGTTCGGCCTGGCCGATAGGACGGCGGAGTTCAACAAAGCGGCCGCAAGGCTCGCCAAGGAAGCCGCCGGCCCGAATCGGTACGTTGCCGCCTCGGTCGGTCCCACCGGTCAGATCGTCGAGGATGAGGGCGGAAGCGTCACCGAGCACGATTTATACGACGCCTTTCGAGAGCAGGTAGTCGCCCTCGCCGAAGGCGGAGCCGATGCGCTGTGCATCGAGACGATGTCATCGCTTGCGGAAGCCGTGCAGGCCATCCAGGCGGCCAGGGAAAATACGAATCTGCCGGTAATCTGCACATTCACATTCGAACCCGGCGC
Source organism: uncultured bacterium (assembly GCA_963823885.1). Taxonomy (GTDB): domain Bacteria; phylum Armatimonadota; class UBA5829; order UBA5829; family UBA5829; genus CAWGNL01. The sequence goes on along the minus strand of CAWGNL010000042.1, from coordinate 14,092 downwards.
GCGGGGCTTTCGAACGATGATGGGTGTTGATCCCGAGACGGCGGCGAAAGCGGCTCGTTGAAGCCGGGGCGGATATTGTCGGCGCGAATTGCGGCAACGGCATCGCCGACATGATCGAGATCACCAGGCAGATCCGCGCGGCCGTTGGGCATACCCCTATCCTGATCCACGCCAACGCCGGCATGCCGGTCCTCGAAGGAGGCAGGACCGTCTTCAGGGACACCCCTGCTGATATGGCCTCCCGCGTCAAAGAACTGATCGCGGCAGGCGCATCCATCATAGGCGGATGCTGCGGCACAAACCCCGACCACATAGCGGCCATGGCTAGGGAGGTTAAAGGTTGGGGAGGGGAGGTTGAAGGTTGAAAGCTAAAGGTTCCGTTGTTTCGGGAAACCCCTTTCCCGAAACAACACGAGGGTTGCGGAGCGTCCCTTCCCAACCTTTAACCCGAGAATGGAGCTTTGCAAATGGCAAATATTTTGGTGGTCTATTACTCTTCCTACGGTCACATTTTCACGATGGCGAAGGCCGTCGTCGAAGGCGCCGAGAGCGTGGCCGAAACCCACATATACTGGTTACCGACGGCATCGGCGGGTCGCCTTACGGACCGAGCACTCTCGCGGGGCCCGATGGTTCGCGCCAACCCATCGAGAGCGAGCTCCTGACCGCGCGCAATCTAGGCTCCCGCGTCGCAAAGGTGGCGGCTAGAGTGAGGGACATGCCGGCTTAGAAGAGTAATGAGTGCTGAGTAACGGGTAACGGCGCAGGCGCCAGGCGTGCAGCGGGAACTCGAAGGATTTGACCCCAAAGATTGCCGCGGATTGTCGTTCCCGCCGCATAGCAAGGGATCTAGTGCTTAGTTGCATAATTGATTGATAGAATGCTGTAACGGGTGTTTCGGGAATCTTGTTCCCGAAACTAAGTGCGTATCGGGAACAAGATTCCCGATACACCGGCAAATATTTTGGTGGTCTATTACTCTTCCTACGGTCACATTTTCACGATGGCGAAGGCCGTCGTCGAAGGCCGCCGAGAGCGTGGCCGAAACCCACATATACTGGTTACCGACGGCATCGGCGGGTCGCCTTACGGACCGAGCACTCTCGCGGGGCCCGATGGTTCGCGCCAACCCATCGAGAGCGAGCTCCTGACCGCGCGCAATCCAGGCTCCCGCGTCGCAAAGGTGGCGGCTAGAGTGAGGGACATGCCGGCTTAGAAGAGTAATGAGTGCTGAGTAACGGGTAACGGCGCAGGCGCCAGGCGTGCAGCGGGAACTCGAAGGATTTGACCCCAAAGATTGCCGCGGATTGTCGTTCCCGCCGCATAGCAAGGGATCTAGTGCTTAGTTGCATAATTGATTGATAGAATGCTGTAACGGGTGTTTCGGGAATCTTGTTCCCGAGACTAAGTGCGTATCGGGAACAAGATTACCGATACGCCGGGCAAGAATGCTATCAGTTATTTATGCAAGTAGACACTAGGAGGGCGCTAAGCGCCCCTTCTCGTTACTCGTTACTCGTTGCTCCCTTCTACACTGGCCATTTGTCGTTTGAACTTCTCCCTGCTCATCACGAGATAGTCGTCGTCATCGCCGAAGACCTCGATTGTCGCCGTGCCGTCGTAGCCGACCTGCCTGAATAGCCGAGCCACCTTAAGTGCGTATCGGGAACAAGATTCCCGATACACCGGCATCAAGAGGCTTGTCTATCAATTCACGAATAATGCAGGCTAGTGCTTAGTTGCATAATTGATTGATAGAATGCTGTAACGGGTGTTTCGGGAATCTTGTTCCCGAGACTAAGTGCGTATCGGGAACAAGATTCCCGATACACCGGCAAGAATACTATTAGCTATTTATGCAAGTAGACACTAGGCTTTTCCCCGGACTTCGCTGGGGAAAAGTGGCCACCTCACGGTGGCAGTTGACCAAGGCAGGCCGTCGAATCCGCCTTAGCGACAACAAATTGTTTCTAGGAGGGCGCTAAGCGCCCCTTCTCGTTACTCGTTACTCGTTGCTCCCTTCTACACTGGCCATTTGTCGTTTGAACTTCTCCCTGCTCATCACGAGATAGTCGTCGTCATCGCCGAAGACCTCGATTGTCGCCGTGCCGTCGTAGCCGACCTGCCTGAATAGCCGAGCCACCTTCAGCCAGTTTATGTTGCCGACCCCCAGCGGAAGGTGCTGGTCGTCCAGGCCGCCGCGATTGTCCGACAGATGCACGTGACCCAGCCTATCGCCGAAGTTCGCCAGGATTTCCTCCGCGCGCAGGAATGGCTGACCGACGTTCGAATGACCAACGTCGAGAAGAAGCTCCACATCGGGCACTGCGTCCAGAATAGGCTTGAGCTGCCCAACGCGACTGAAGTGGGGCGTATTCTCCAGCATAATCTTCATTCCCATCGTTTTGGCAAGGTCAGCCAGGCTCGCCAGCGACTCCACGTTCTGCGCGGTAATCCAATCTTCCTCGTGCAGCGGGACTCTGGTCTGCGGGTGGACGTTCATTTTCCGGAATCCCAGGTCGCGAAACACCAGCAAGCACCGCCGCAGCTCATTAAGAGCAACGAGGCGCATCTCCGGAAACGGCGAGGCAATCGGCAGATACCAGGCCGTATGCCCCACCCCCGCGAGCCCCGCCCTGGCGAGCGCCTTAGCGATCTTGCCCGCATCTACAGCCGCCGAATAAGTTTGCTCCGGTTCAAGGGTGAGATCGATAAAATCGAAACCCAGTTCCGCGATTATCTCGATCTCTTCGTATATATCCACCATCGGGTTATTCATTGCGCCAAATAGCATATTTGTCCGCCCTTAAATGCAGCCAGGGATCGAGCAGGTTCTCCCTGTCGATATTGACTGGATGCTCTCGATAGATTTCGTACCGCCTGACAAACTCGTCCCGCAGCGAGTCCGGAATGCACTCCATGCAATTCGGGTACTGCCAGTCGAACACGGTAATGAGCGCCGCGAGCAGCAGCCAGTGCTCGCCCAGCACCTCCACCAGCCTCCAATAGTTCAGATTGCCGCACTGGGCCTTGAGCACGCGCAACAGGTCGGGCCAATCGCAGCGGTGCCGGTTGATGACAAATAGCTTCACCCACACGAGTTCCTCCAGGGGGATAAAGGCCGTGGAGACCCCCAGAAACTGTCCCTGCGACGCGCGTTCGAACCACTCCCGGCAGACAAAGTTCGAAAGATTCGCAAATCGCCAGATGACATCCACGCTGATTGTCTCCTTGCTCGTGTGTCGAATCCACTCCATATCCCCCGGCGCCTGCTCGCCCTGGTCGATGAACCCAGCGTGGGAAAGAACCTGCAGCACCTCGGGCACGTCTTCCGGCATCACATAGATATCCATATCGTGTGTGTTGCGCCACCAGCCGGTATAGTGATAGACGGCAAAGGCCCCGCCCAGCATGAACTCCACGCCGTACTCCTCCAGCGCGGTCAGGGCCTCTACGTAGAGATCGGTGTGTCTATCGTCGATTGGGCTGCTCACGCATAGGTGATACCCATGCAGGGGTGCACAAAAAACCGGGCGCTCGGGGAGTAACGGGCGCCTTGAAAAAAGGTCAACGATTTTCTAAAATATGGCGCTACCCTCTACATACCTCGCGTCGTTCCCGATATAATTGTAGTAGTGATATCCACGTTCGGAGGAGTGAATGTCAAGACGATTGGGCAGAGACATCGTCGAGCGATGGTGACAAAAACCCCATTATAACCCTCGAGAGCGTTCCTTTCCCTTGTAATACCGTTTTTAATGCGGCCCCCACGAGGTTGGGCGACGAGTATATTCTTCTGATGCGAGTGGAAGACCTGGCGGGGCGCTCGGTGTTTGCCCTTGCCAGGAGCGAAGACGGCTACCACTTTCATGTGGACCCGACGCTGGCGATGGAACCCTCAAAAGAAGAACCATTCCGGCAGTACGAGCGGCGAGGGATCGAAGACCCGCGCATCACCTGTCTGGAGGGCGAGTGACCTATTCATGTATACAGCGTACTCGCGCTACGGGGCTAGATTGGCCCTCGCAAAGACCACGGATTTCAAGACCTTTGAGCGGCTGGGGCTGATATCCGAGCCGGAGAATAAGGACGGGTGTCTGTTCCCACGAAGAGTGGGCGGCAGATATGCCAGGTTGGATCGGCCCTATGGCGGCGGAGTCGGCAATATTTGGATTTCCTACTCGGACGATTTGCTCCACTGGGGGGACTCCGAGGTGGTGATGACTACTCGCGGCGGGTTCTGGGACTCCGACCGGATCGGCTCGTCGGTACCTCCGATCGAGACCGACCAAGGATGGCTGGAGATCTATCATGGGGTCAAGAACACCAGCGGCGGACCCATCTACCGAATGGGAGCTGCACTTCTGGACCTGGACAACCCCGCGAGAGTGCTCTGCCGGAGCAGCGTGCCAATCCTCACCCCCAGAAGAGTACTACGAACGGGTCGGAGATATGGGCAACGTCGTCTTCTCGTGCGGAGCTATTGAGGAGGATGGCGGCAGGCTCAAGATCTATTACGGCGCATCGGACACGTGCATCTGCTTGGGCTTTGCTCTGGTAGACGAGCTTGTCGACCGGTGCCGTCTGATACCGGATGGGGACGAACCGGAGTAGGGATCTAGGGTTTCAGGGTTTTAGGCGCTTAGCGCCTCGTTTCATAAATTCGGTGACGTGCCTCGTCCGTTCGGGCAAGATCCGTCCCGACATTGTGGGTACTGCCCGTCAGAAGCGCGCAGCCCCGCGGATACGGCACAGGCGCGGCGGCCATGTCATTCCTCACGTTCGTTCCTAAGAAACTCCCCAGTTTCGGGAACAAGATTCCCGAAACACCGGGGGTGGGTTTCTTTCCAATGTGACTGCGACAGCGTCGCCGTCAATTGCTCGGAATGACATGACTCGGGGGCTCTGTGGCAAGAACGCCACGTGCTTCCTGGGCGGCACTGAATGCTGAATACGTCATCGAAGTTGCGAAACGCTGTATTTAGTATCTTACAACTGAAATCCTATACAAGCTGTACTGAACTTTGATATGTCGCCTCGGATTTCAGTTGTAAGATACGTAAGAAGAAACCACCGACCTTCCGAATTACGGAAAGGCCGTATTGATTTTCCGGCGATGGCCCTCTTGGTTGCGGCTACGCCGCTTTAGGGGAAGGGATCCATCCAAGCCTAGCCGTGTCCCCTCGTTGCCTCATTCCCTCGTCTCATCGTCTCCTTTTAACCTTGAAATACGAATTCTTGGCGGAATGAGAAGGACTTTTCGCTGCAACTGGCGTATAATTGCGTATGGTTTTCACAGTAATACTTGTGAGGTGAGAATATGGTTGACGCGAAAGCCGAAATCAATCCCGTGGTAGCTGTCATCGTCATCGTGGTGGTTATTGCTATCCTCGGGGGCGTATGGTGGATGATCAACAACCGACCTGCCGGCGCACCCCCGACCATGCCGCCTGGACCAGTCGGACCAGTCGGACCCACGGGCCCGCGGCCTCCAGGGCCAATGCCTCCCGGAGCGATGCCAGGACCGGCGGCTCCCGGAGGCCCGAGCGCTCCCGCGCCGCCCGGAGCGCCTGGGGCGCCGGCAGCGCCCGCTCCAAGTGGCAAATAGACCATTTCCGCCCCGATATCTCTATCGGGGCGGAATCCACGCCACAAAAAAGCAGGTGGTATGGTCAGATACCACCTGCTTGGGGCAATAGAGGACGGCTACCGTGCCAGGTTGCACCGTCCCGTAGGCACCGAGAGTTTACCCGCCAGTCGGGCATGTCAAACTTAGAGGTAAGAGGTAAGAAGTTGGACGAGGCCAGCCGGCCGCCGCCTTCGAATCTATCCTTCCTCCTACCTCCCAACTAACCACTAGAAAGCCGATCTTCAGGGTAACCAACGCCGCAGAATCCGCCGATACTTATCGTAGGAGAGCACCGCACCCAGCCCAGATCAACAAGCAGCGGAAGTTTCGGGTTCTGCCCTCTGCTCTCAGCTATAAGCTATTTTCCTCTGGGTCGCGATTCGGAAAGCGCCACCCAGGCGAAGTGTTCGGATTCTAACTTCTAGGAGGGATCCTTGCAGTGAAGCTACCTGCGATTCCGGGAATTGCGGCCGCGCTGGCGGTGGCCTCGATTGCAGCCACCTGGGCCAGCCCATCGGTCGTCTTTAACCCCAGCACCCTGAAAGTGACAACAGGCGCGGCAGCCAGCACGCCGCCGATCGTAGTTCAAGGCGGTACGGGCGTGACTTCGATAACTCTGAACGTCGTCATCCCCGCCGGAATTACGATCGACACCAGCACCAACTCATCAACCGGGAACCTCAACTGCCTGACGGTTGGCGCGAATGCCGGGCTGTTTTTCTCCGAATGGAACGCGGCCACTAACACCATTAGTGTAACGACCAGCCTCAGCGGGACGGACCCGATGGAAGTGGTTCACTCGATCGCGTTCACTTGCAGCGCCACTTCTCCGGTCACCATCACGATGAGCGGCAGCCTCACCGGCGGTTCGCAAACGCCCGCATTCGGGACGCTCACTGTCACGCCGCACGCCGTGACCTTCGCCGCGCAGCCGGCGGTGCAGCCGAATGCCGTCAAGTCCCTTGCAACCACGCAGTGCTCGGCAAGCGCGTCAGATTCCTGGGGCGGGACTGTCAGCTACAGTTGGTCGGCTGGTGGAGCAGGCGGATCGTTCAGCTCGAGCACCGCGCAAAACCCGGTTTACACCGCACCCGACGACGCCAGCGCCAGTGATATCACCGTGACTCTTTCCTGCACAGCGGCTTCGGTCGCGTCGCCGTCGGTCAAAGCCACGGCCACCGTGCCCCTCACAGTCTACCATCACTCGATCACCATCGCATCGGGAACGGGAACGACCGTAAGCCCGTCCGCAGTCATCCCGGGTGGGATCGCCCAGTGCAGCGTAAGCGCCACGGACTCGCTGGGCAACACGATGACATATCAGTGGTCGGACGGCGGCGCGGGCGGATCTTTCAGTTCGGGCGCCGTCACCAACCCGACCTACACCGCGCCGAGGAACTCCAGCGGCAGTAACCTGACCGTCACGCTCTCGTGCAAGGTGACCGACTCCAAAAATGCGGCCGTCAACGCGACCGGGACCGTCGCGCTCACGGTGCACCCCACCCTGGTCGAGGGGCTCGCGGTCACAAGTTCGCCGAATGCCGGCGCGTCCATTGCTTTCAGCCCGTCTCCGGACTCCTCGGGCCATGCGACCCCGCAGGCTGCCCCGTGCACGCTCCAGTACAACACCACTACCGGCTCTGTTCAAGTAACGCTGACGGCGCCGACCACCGACCGCGCGACTCACCCGATGTGGTTCGACCACTGGGTGCTCGACGGAGTCAGCCAGCCGCAAGGCACACGCGCGCTCTCGGTCACTATGAGTACAGCCAGCCGGGCAGGCCCAAGCAGTCTTTGTCGGGCTGGTGGGAGATCTCAATAGCGATGGACACGTGAACAACCTCGACGCCGACATTATCCTGCAGGCGGTGTTCGGAGATATTTCCGAGACGCCCCAGATGGATGTAAATCAGGACGGAAACGTGGATGTCAGGGACGCGCAGTGGATACTCGACCACGTCTATTAATAGGGGCTGGGGACTGGCGGCTAGGGTTGAGGTTCCGGGTTGCAGCGCATGGCTTCCTTGCCCCCCACAACCCTAAACTGGCAGAGCCGGAACCAGACTTAATCGCGAAAACGCCAAAGTGTCTGAAATGCAAACGCGTAGTAGTTCCGCCAACAAACGTTGCAATTATGTCATTCTGAGCAAGTGACCCCGCGGCGTTGCCGCGGTTACATTAGAAAGAAACCAGCCCCCGGTGTTTCGGGAATCTTGTTCCCGAAACTGGGGAGTTTCTTAGGAGCAAGTGACCTCGACGCTGTCGCCGTTACATTGGAAAGAAACCGACCCCCGGTGTTTCGGGAATCTTGTTCCCGAAACTGGGGAGTTTCTTAGGAGCAAGTGACCTCGACGCTGTCGCCGTTACATTGGAAAGAAACCGACGCCCGGTGTTTCGGGAATCTTGTTCCCGAAACTGGGGAGTTTCTTAGGAGCAAGTGACCTCGACGTTGTCGCAGTCACATTGGAAAGAAACCAGCCCCCGGTGTTTCGGGAATCTTGTTCCCGAAACTGGGGAGTTTCTTAGGAGCAAGTGACGGCGACGTTGTCGCAGTCACATTGGAAAGAAACCCACCCCCGGTGTTTCGGGAATCTTGTTCCCGAAACTGGGGAGTTTCTTAGGAGCAAGTGACGGCGACGTTGTCGCCGTTACATTGGAAAGAAACCGACGCCCGGTGTTTCGGGAATCTTGTTCCCGAAACTGGGGAGTTTCTTAGGAGCAAGTGACGGCGACGTTGTCGCAGTCACATTGGAAAGAAACCCACCCCCGGTGTTTCGGGATTTGAGTGAAGCGAACGCGGAACGGAAATCCCGAAACAGGGGGCGTTTCTTAGGAGCGCCCGACCGTGGGACAGGCACACGGTAATTTCCTAAAGAACCCCCCGGCAGGCTATGCTTCGCGGGCGACTGCCCCGAAGCCGCCGGCATGGGAGGTTTCTTAGGAGCGGCTCACCCCGCGGCGCGGGGTCGCAGTCAGTTGCTCCTAAGAAACTCTCTTCGGAAGAGCGCGGAAGCTGCTTAATGCAGAGGGCACTAGCACAACGATTACGTCATCCTGAGCCCTTCGGCTTCGCTCAGGGTAAACTCCGGCGAAGGATCTGCTTTTACGTTACGGCATAGATCCACGCGGGAGCTAAAAGCAGATTCTTCGTTCCTCCTAAGAAACTCCCCAGTTTCGGGAACAAGATTCCCGAAACACCGTGGGGTCGGTTTCTTGCAGATGTTTCGGGATTTTGGCCTAGCCCGGCTCGTCGGACCTGATCACCCGAAATCCCGAAACACCGGGGGGTGGGTTTCTTTCCAATGTAACGGCGACAGCGTCGCCGTCACTTGCTCAGAATGACGTGTTTGCAGCGTTGGTGGCAAGAGCGCCGCGTGCTTGCCAGGCAACAGACACGTCCGGCATGCGTTTCTTTCCAATGTGACTGGGACAGCGTCGCCGTCAGTTGCTCCTAAGAAACCTCCCATGCCGGCGGCTTCGGGGCAGTCGCCCGCGAAGCATAGCCTGCCGGGGTGAGTTTCTTTCTCAATGTGACCCCACGCCGTGGGGTCAGTTGCTCAGAATGACATGGCCGTTGCGATTCCACCGATGGCGCGACGTGAATTTTCCTATACAGGCTGTTCAGAACGTGACTCGTAAAGAAATGACTAAGACCCTATTAATCCTTCCCTTCCGGAGGTAATTGCAATGTTGACTGATCGATTATGCGGCGGGTGGCACGGAGATCGCCACCTGCGATGACCAAGAATCCTGCTGGGGCTGGCTGTGGCGGCGTGCTGCGCCGGATGCGGCGGAGGAGGCGGAGGAACGTCCCAAGCCCTCAACCTTGCCGTGACGGCTCCCGACCTTACCGGCAAGGCGGGATCTCAGGTGAGTATTCCCGTCAATGTGGCCGGCAGCGGCACCGTCACCAACGCCAGCTTTCTGGTCCACTTCGATGCCGGAGAGTTCCAGCCGATAGCCGGCCAAATGATCGGCGGAAAATCAGTCGCGGTGGCCGCGCTGCCCTCGACGACGGCCTGCCGCTACAGGTGGACCGACGCACAGACCATCAGCGTGCTTTATGCCTCTTCCACCGGGACGGCTTCGGGAAGCGCAATAATAAGCATTCCCGCAATGGCTACCGCCAATAAGGCAACCAACGTCGTAATCCAAAATGCTCTATTGAACAAGTAAGGCGGCTAGAGGTTCGACCGCAGCCACCGCTGTGCGGCGGAACGACAAGCCGAGGTAGCTCTTGGGATAGAGTCCTTCGAGTTCCCGCCGCACGCCTGGCACCCGCGCTGGACATGGAGACCGAGTGCGTCGCCGCATAGCGTTTGTGCCGCCCGTTTCGGGAAAAGGGTTTCCCGAAACAACAGGGCTTTATTCCGGAGGTCATCTCGATTTGTCGTTCCCCCCGCATAGGCCGATTTCCACTTTCCACTTTCGACTTCCCTTCCTACTTCCGTGTTGACTAACTGCCCAGCGATAACTATAATCCATGCGTTATGCCTATAACCACATGGTTACCTGGGAGAAACTTCAAATGCCAATTCCGAGACCCGAGTACCCGCGCCCACAGTTGGCGCGCAAAGACTGGATCAATCTTAATGGCGAATGGCAATTCGCGTTCGACTTCGGCAAGAGCGGGCGCCAACGGGGCTTGCAAGCGAGCGAGATGGATGGTCGGATAACAGTGCCGTTCTGTCCGGAGAGCAAACTCTCCGCAGTGGGATATACCGACTTCATGCCTGCCGTCTGGTATCGACGCACGTTTCACCTGCCTGACAACTGGGGCGGGCGGCGCGTGCTGCTGCATTTCGGAGCGGTGGATTACGACGCCCAAGTCTGGGTAAATGGCGAATCGATAGGGGTTCATCGCGGAGGCTATAGCTCGTTTGCCTTCGAAATCACGAAAGCCCTAAGACCGGGAGAGAACGCGGTAGGCGTCTGCGCCGAAGACGATGTTCGGTCGGGATTGCAACCGAGCGGAAAGCAGTGCCCGCTCTATCATTCACAGGGCTGCCACTATACGCGTACGACCGGGATATGGCAGACGGTATGGCTCGAGTGCGTGCCGCGGGTCTACATCTCCGGAGTGCGGATCACTCCCGATCTAGAAAACGGCCGGGTGCGGATTGTGGCGTCAATCGATGGCGAACCCGACGGGCTGAAGCTTTCGGCGGATGCCGTCTTGGATGGCTCCGCGGTCGGTTCGGACTGCGTTAAGGTGGCGGGGGGCCTTGCCCAACTCACTGTCACCATCGATCCGAACAACATAAGAGCCTGGGAACCCGGCAGTCCCGTTCTCTACGATCTGAAGCTGACGCTCTCCGAAGAGAACAATACCTTAGACCAGGTTGAAAGTTATTTTGGTCTTCGTTCGCTTGGATGGCGAGGCAGCGCGCTCCTTCTTAACGGCAGGCCCTTCTTCCAGAGGTTGATACTCGACCAGGGATTCTACCCGGATGGTATCTACACGGCGCCAACCGATGACGAGCTTCGTGGAGACATCGAGCGATCCATGGCCATGGGCTTTAACGGCGCTCGCTTGCATCAAAAGGTCTTCGAAGAGCGGTTTCTCTATTGGGCGGACAAACTCGGATATATCGTGTGGGGAGAAGCCGGAAACTGGGGTGTCGATCACGGCAGTGGGGAGGCGCGCGAAAACTTCACGGCCGAGTGGATGGAAATCATCGGGCGCGACTACAACCACCCGGCAATAGTCGGCTGGTGTCCGTTCAATGAGACATATCCGGCTTCGAACGATAATATGCTGCGAAACGTGGTCCGTATGACAAAGCTCTTCGACCCGACTCGCCCCATAATCGACACCAGCGGCTATATTCACACCGACTGCACCCAGGTATATGACGTGCACGATTATGACCAGGATCCGGTTACCCTCGCCGAGCGCTATGCTCCTTTCGCATCGGGCGGCTCTCCGTTCGTCAACTTCCCCGACAGGGAGGCGCGGTACCGAGGTCAGCCATATTTCGTGAGCGAATATGGGGGAATCTGGTGGAATCCCGGGCAGTCGGACGAACAAAGCTGGGGATACGGCGACAGGCCCAAGAGCGAAGAGGAGTTCATCGAGCGTTACCGAGGGCTTACCCAGGTCTTGCTGGATCATCCGAAAATGTGCGGGTTCTGCTACACTCAACTTACCGATGTCGAGCAGGAAGTAAATGGCTTGTATACTTATGACCGCGGACCGAAATTCGACCCGGCTGTAATCAGAGCCATCACGGCACAGCCCGCGGCCATAGAGAGATGCGAGCAACATTGAACGAGCGAGTCGCAAGTGACAGCCCGATAGGTGGCGATCTTGAGAATCGCCACCTTAGATCCAGATCGGGGTCGGGCTCGGTGTCGGTGTTTCGGGAACTTGTTCCCGAAACGAACTCACTCACCTCAAAGCGCCAAAGGTCGCACATCAAGCCCAACCATTCCCCCGCACTCATAAGAATGCTAAGGGCTCGTAAAACAATTTTTGTAACGATTGCTTGTAACATGCTATACTGTGTGCATGAGAGAGAACCCGATTAAGTGTCGTTTTGTTGGTGTTTCGGGATTTGAGGAGCGAGCACAATCGTTCGAGTAGGGCACAGACATCTCATTCGCTCCGGAAATCCCGAAACGAAGCGGCCTTTCGCTACAGGAATATCCCGGCCCTGTGTCGACGTTCTCCATTTCGTCGTATGTCGCAGCGTTGGCTCGGCCCGGTGTTCCCTGCGCCTTACGTCGCCTCGTTTCGGGATTTCCGGAGCGGACGGTCAACGCGCGTCCTCACCATCACGGTGTGGCCGCTCCTCAAATCCCGAATAACACAAAAAAAACGCTTCCGGGGACAGCTTCCAGGTTCCCGAAACACTGAGAAGGACTGATCCCACGCTTTCCGGTGTTTCGGGAATCTTGTTCCCGAAACCAACTGCCCCGCCTTAGACGATCAAAGGCCGCACATCAAGCCCGACCTTTTCACCAAACTCGTAAAAACGCCAACTGGAGAATGGCCACTGCTCTGGAAGGGTGACCAGTCCCCTTCGAAACGGGATTGGCATGAATATAGTTCACCTTCGCGTAGAGCTTCTCCTCGCTATAGATTGCGAGGGCTCGCGCTTGTTCCTTCCACACGGCGAAGCGCGCCTTGCCGTTGGCGTGACCCGCCATCGTCTCCAAGACCTTCGCCGCGTTCATATCCTTGGCGTGCGCTATTATCCTCTGTGCAGACCTTCCGCGCCATAACCGGTTGAACCGGTGCAGTTGGCCGCCGTCAGGCAGGAACACCAGCAGATGAACGTGATCCGGCATCAGCACAAACGCCGACACGTACCCAACGCACTCGGCCAGCGCCCTGCGAATCTCGTCGCACACGATATCCCGCACGGTTGCATTGTTGAGCAAGGGCAACCACTCTACAAACGTTCCCGTTATGTAGTAGTAACTTGCCCCAACGTCGATGTTCTTCCATTTCACAACGTCATATTAGCCGCACTTGCCGGATATCCCTGCTGGAGGTGGTGCTTATCCGTTTCGGGAACAAGTTCCCGAAACACCGAAACACCGAAACTGAGTATCTTGCGGACTGACAGGCATACAGATGTGCCGCCCGAATGGGGTTGTAATCCCCCAAAACAATCATTTGGATTCCGGTGTTTCGGGAATCTTGTTCCCGAAACCAACTGCCCCGCCTTAGACGATCAAAGGCCGCACATCAAGCCCGACCTTTTCACCAAACTCGTAAAAACGCCAACTGGAGAATGGCCACTGCTCTGGAAGGGTGACCAGTCCCTTTCGAAACGGGATTGGCATGAATATAGTTCACCTTCGCGTAGAGCTTCTCCTCGCTATAGATTGCGAGGGCTCGCGCTTGTTCCTTCCACACGGCGAAGCGCGCCTTGCCGTTGGCGTGACCCGCCATCGTCTCCAAGACCTTCGCCGCGTTCATATCCTTGGCGTGCGCTATTATCGTCTGTGCAGACCTTCCGCGCCATAACCGGTTGAACCGGTGCAGTTGGCCGCCGTCAGGCAGGAACACCAGCAGATGAACGTGATCCGGCATCAGCACAAACGCCGACACGTACCCAACGCACTCGGCCAGCGCCCTGCGAATCTCGTCGCACACGATATCCCGCACGGTTGCATTGTTGAGCAAGGGCAACCACTCTACAAACGTTCCCGTTATGTAGTAGTAACTTGCCCCAACGTCGATGTTCTTCCATTTCACAACGTCATATTAGCCGCACTTGCCGGATATCCCTGCTGGAGGTGGTGCTTATCCGTTTCGGGAACAAGTTCCCGAAACACCGACGATATCCCGCACGGTTGCATTGTTGAGCAAGGGCAACCACTCTACAAACGTTCCCGTTATATAGTAGCAACTTGCCCCAACGTCGATGTTCTTCCATTTCACAACGTCATATTAGGCGCACTTGCCGGATATCCCTGCTGGAGGTGGTGCTTATCCGTTTCGGGAACAAG
>CAWGNL010000041.1:0-42114 GCA_963823885.1 uncultured bacterium | reverse complement strand
TGCTCACTCTTCCTGGTATGACTTACTGAGGGCAGGTTGCGACCGGCGTGTTTGCCGCGACTATCATATCTGCGCAAGCCGCAATCGACTCCTTACCCTGGAGTTTCCAGGTAGCAAAGACACTCATCAGTCTGGTCTTTGTTTGGCTGCCTCTTGCTGAGCGAGTTCCGCCGCTTATCTTGCGCGATATCACCGCTGGCCTATAGCCCGCTCCGCCGCGTTGTTGCTGGACGCAACGTTGGGATGCTCAACGAATGTGAATAGCTCCGGCAAATACCGGCATATCAATTTCGCCGGCCTGTGCTCGGGCGCATTCTTATCCTTTAGATAAGGCTCGGCAATGGGCAGCAACTTCTCTTGCAGTGCCTCCCGCAAAAGCACACGAGTCGACCTGTTGGCCTCACGCCGACTAGCTTTCTTGGCCGCCTTATAAATATCGTGTACCTTGTCAGCCCACACTTTCACACTCGGATGCGTTTGCACAACCTTGTCTATGAGGCGAAATAGATGTACCCAGCAGCGCTGCTTGGGACCCAAATACCAATCATAGCCGGCGTAGAAGTCGCAGCCAAGCACGCCCTCGAACTTACCGCCCAAGATGTGCCGGATGATGCGACCCTCGCGGCGGCGATGGAAGTAGTAGAACCGCTCTGCTCCCGTCGACACGCTCCACAAATAGCCATTAATTCCGTCCTCACGCCAACCGGTTTCGTCCGCGTTCGCATCGGGGCTTCCCCGAATCTTTCCCAAAATCCCGAGAACAGTCGGCTTCGCCCATTCGCAAACCCGGTGAAGCACCTCGTTTATCTCGCCAATCGATATATGCAGGCCGTAAAGCCCTTCCAAGAGCTTCTGAATCGCACGCTGAGGCATCCGCTTGGCAACTGAGAGCGTTGTGATTAGACTCATTAGCCCTACGCCAAGCCGCATTTTCCCCACCACACCGTCGGATATCGCAAGCTTTGGAACGTGAACCTTACCGCAGTAGCCGCATCTGCGAGCGATGATCACGTGATCGATTATCCTCACGGGCGCACGCGGTATCTCTAATACCTGGTGGCGGCTCTGCTCATAACCTCCAGAGAGCTTCTTGCCGCAATCAGGACAATGCTCTACAGCGTGGAATACTTCCTCAGTCGCCACATCGCGCCTGCGCGCAAAAGACTGCTTACGCTTCTTGCGCTCGGCACGCTCCGCCGCACGGCGCTGCTGGCGACTCGGCTTGACGAATGGAGCAGCACTGCTACCCCCACCACCGCCAGAAAGCTTATCTCGCAGCATCTCGATCTCAGCAGACAAATCAACCAACTGCCTCTTGAGATCTGTATTCTCTGCACACAACGCTCTGTTTTGCGCTATCAGTTCCTCGCGGGTTCGCTCGTCCATATATCCCACTTAGACAACTGAAGCAAAATCCTTCTATCTTTTTTGCTGATTTTTCTCCGCACCCCAAAAAAACTAGGAAGACTGAGCTGTTACCGAGAGTTGGGTTTATTTCCTCTGGGTGGTAAGTGACCTGGCGAATGAATTCGCGGCTACTACGTCACGAAGTCCCCCTCCGGGGACTGGGGCCTCAGTCGGCGAAGGCCGACTTTGTGCGCGCAGCCCCGGTTTCAACCGACGACCTGCTTATAATGAATACGGCCTGGCGGCAAATATGTGCCGCCAGGCCGTATTGCCTGTTGCCCGCTGAGAAAGGAGAAAAACAACTCCCAACGGAACCGCATCCGGGATGTCTCGTTATTACTGATAGTTAGCGGATGGGTTGGTAAAATCCACGACATCCGTCATGTCATGAATATATATCTGGGGAGTGATGGAACCATTCGCGTTATGCTCCGTTCCCATTGCTCCTGTCACACAAACGTAGTCGCCATTTAGAAGAAAGATGGTCGCTTCGTTATTGGTAGGGATGTACTCGCCGGGCGGATACATGACTCGCACATCCGGTATCGTTGAGCCGGAGTATGTGCTTCCATCTTGCAACTGAAACTCGATTGTGTTCAGGGACATCCCAGTCGAGTCGGTCATTGCGACAGCCTTACCAAAGGCTGTGACAAGAAGTCCGATGTTATTGACGCCGACGCCGTTCGTCACGCCGAGCTGGCCGGAAGATGTTGGAATGTTGCCGTTGCTGTCGGCTGTGCCCATGGAAGTGTAGTTCCAGCTTGCGCCGCCCAGTGAACTATTTCTCATAGCCAGCGGCTTGATGGGCGGGTTGCCCGTGGACACCTGGGTGATGGGGCCTACCGGATCGAGCATCCGATCGGGATGGTTGTAAGGGATGGCGGTATCCATATTTCCGATTATGCTTACGATAGTACCCGGGCGTGTAGGGGGCGTTGGCCTGGTTTATTCGAAGGCCGCTCGATCTGTCGGCGGACTCGATATAGAAGAACAGTCCGGCGTTAACCGAAACTTCGGCGTTCTCGATATTCACCACGGTGCCGTCGGGCTGCATCTTGGCCTGTTCGATTGTGCATACCGGCGCGGGCGGACCCGTGCTCACGGAGAAGTTGTCATAGTATGTGCTGGCCTGCATGTTCTGCTCGCAGAGACATCCCAGGGTGATATAGTTGTGCGAGTAACCAACAACCGTGCCGTACCTGTTGACTCTGGGCCAGTTGTTCAGCACCGTGGTACCGTTTAGCTTGATGCTGAGTGTTGTCGCGGTCCCGGCGTTGGTCATGTCCGATCTCCACATGGATGTATGTGTCGGCGGGAGTGGGGAATGAGCCGCTTTCGTTGTTCCAATAGGTATTGGGCTGAGGACTGTCATAGTACAGGGCCCACCCATTGTGGTCGATATACAGCAGGTTGCCGTCCGCGTTGCCGGCCGAGTCTCCATACAGCGCCCGGGTGTAGCCGAAGTATGTGCCCCGGTAGTCCGAGCCGAACAGCACTGCCGAATCATTGAAATAAGCAGTAGGCGGAGTAGTGCCTGTGTCTGTGCCGGTGACCAGTTGGGGGTCCACATCATAAGTGATCACCGTGAGGCCGGCATTTAGAAAGTCGTAGTTCGGGGAGCACCACTGCAGTTCGCTCTCGGCGTAACCCGATCCCATGTCGGAGGGGTAATAGTTGCCCGTATTCATCCACAGAGCTTGTGTATGCGGGGGGCTGCCGTCAGTGAGCCGCACCCAATGCCTATCGAGCGGAGTGTCGTTCCACACGGTATAGGTAAGCGGAGCCAGGGAACCGCTCTGCCGGGTTGCGGCCTGAAGGGATAGATCCTCTAGCTGAGCGGTTGTGAAGGCAGGGGCAGGGGTATTGGTGATGCTGAGATTGTCATACAGCGTACAAGGCTGCGCCCCACTGTAACCGACCTGGGATCCGAGATATACATAGTTGCCCGGAAAGTTGGCGGGATTGCCAAATACGTCGACATCGGGCCAATTGGTAAGCACCTCGGTACCGTTAAGCCAGATGCTCAGATAGGTGGCGGAGCCGGTGTAATTTATGCCTATCTCCACGTTGATATACTGGTCCGGAGTAGTGGGGAATGCGCCGCTCAGCCACTGGGCAGGACCGGAGCCGTATTCGCACGTTGCGAGCGTCCAGCCACTGTTGTTTACGTAGAGGACGTTACCGTCTGGGGTCATATTCACCCCGAACTGCGCCCGGGTGTAGGCGTTTTGACCGCCCGCTGCAGTGCCGTCCGGCGCAATGTTTGAACCGAACAGCACCGCGGACGTGTTCGAGTTTCCGGGTTCAGGGTCGACGTTGTAACTGATCGTAGTCAATCCGGTGTAGAAGTTGCCGGTATTGGGGTCGACGAAGTTGGCGGTCGGCGCAATATAATAGTAATCCAGATATGTACTGTTTTGCTCCGAAGAATACGACGCGTTGCCCACGTACAAACAGTAATCATAGTCGCAGGCGGTGAGGCCGGTGAGCAGCGCCTCGAAATTAGGGGAATTGAAGTCAGAGAAACTATAGGGCATCCCACTGGAGTACGTACCGGTAAAACCGGCCAGGATCGTGCCTGACTCCCTGGTGCTATAGTTCGTCGTTAAGTCCCTCACGTACCCGGGGGGTTGTTAACGGTGCCAGCGTTGAATGTGTCGCTGAACACAGTAATAGTTTGGCCTTGCGGCGCCGTAACATTGAAGCTGTCGTCGAACAGCACACTCTGCGCGTGCGCCATGCCTGCAAAGAGAAGCAGGCCTGCCGCGATCAGCGCAATCATTAATCTTGCTTTCATTCAGATACCCCCTTATGTTCTAATCGGTAAGAGTGGGCACACGTCATGCTGACCCTGAACTTGATTCAGGGGATTCAGCATCCCGCATGAGACCCTGAATCGAGTTCAGGGTGACGTATTCTCATTGTTTCTGAACTCTTACTTTAATCGCTATGTGTGAAAGCCCCTCCAGGTCGTCGGTCTTCGGTTGTCGAAGGGGCTTTCCACCTCGTCATGCCGATCTTACGGCTGTAACTCTCCTAGCGTCTCACTCGTCTGCGAATGAGTGTCAGCCCGCCGAGCAAGCACCCCGACAGCAGCGACACCAACGATGACGGCTCCGGAACGGGAGCATTAGTGATGCTGAGATTGTCATACAGCGTACAAGGCTGCGCCGAACTATAACCGACCTGGGATCCGAGATATACATAGTTGCCCGGAAAGTTGGCGGGATTGCCATATACGTCGACATCGAGCCAATTGGTAAGCACCTCGCTGCCGTTGAGCCAGACGCTGAGGTAGGTGGCGGAGCCGGTGTAATTTATGCCTATCTTCACGTTGATATACTGGTCCGCGGTAGTGGAGAACGCGCCGCTCAGCCACTGGGCAGTACTGGAGCCGTATTCGCACGTTGCGAGCGTCCAGCCACTGTTGTTTACGTAGAGGACGTTGCCGTCTGGGGTCATATTCACCCCGAACTGCGCCCGGGTGTAGGCGTTTTGACCGCCCGCTGCAGTGCCGTCCGGCGCAATGTTTGAACCGAACAGCACCGCGGACGTGTTCGAGTTTCCGGGTTCAGGGTCGACGTTGTAACTGATCGTAGTCAATCCGGTGTAGAAGTTGCCGGTATTGGGGTCGACGAAGTTGGCGGTCGGCGCAATATAATAGTAATCCAGATATGTACTGTTTTGCTCCGAAGAATACGACGCGTTGCCCACGTACAAACAGTAATCATAGTCGTAGGCGGTGAGGCCGGTGAGCAGCGCCTCGAAATAAGGAGAATTGAAGTCAGACGCGTCATAGGTCATCCCACCACCAGTGGACGAGTTGGTAGGGGCGTACCCGGTCAGGATCGTGCCTGACTCCCTGGCGCTCGAATTCGTCGTTAAGTCTCTCACGTACCCCGGGCCGCTTTCGTTTCCGGCGTTGAATGTGTCACTGAACACATTAGTCTGCGCTTGCGCTATTCCGCCGGCCAATAAAATACTTGCGGCGAGCGCGATGACGATTCGAAACATTCTTGCATTCATCTTTTTCTACTCCTTTTGAGTTTGGGGGTTTACCCCGCGTTGTGATGTAATTTGGTAGCGGCGCTCTTTGGCGCTTCTCATCCGGCCACATTGCTAGCTTACCAATCTACAATGGTAAGATACCATGCTAATTATCGGTTGTCAACCCCAAATTTTGAAATCAGGTAATTGTACTAGTTTTTGAAGACGAATCAACCCATAATGAGTGGGACATCATAAGTAGTACACGCGTGCGTTCAAGAATAAGCACTCGATCAGGCCTGCCGTTTCCCGCTAAAATAACCAAAAATAAATGGTAAGCACCAGTTGACATTAACACTTTTTGGTGGTATTAATACTATATGGAACTCAGGAAACGCAAATCTGTAACACTCAAAGATATCGCGACCGCGTGCGGAGTCAGCGTTATGACGGTCAGCCGCGCCCTCAGGAACGATCCGAATGTATCCGGGGAGAATCGGGAGCGTATATTGGAAGTGGCGGAAAGAGAAAACTATCTTCCGGCTCGTTCCCGAAACGGAAATAGCGTTTCGCAGAGTATCGCCCGCGAATACTATGTGCTTTATCAGGACGGAGCCACGATGGCACAGGCGTTCACCGGTGAGATAAGCCGGAGCGTCCAGCGGGAATTGTTCAGGCAGGGCAGGAATTGTTCTTTCGCAGCGATAGCGGATGTCTACGCCGAGTTTTTGCGGCTGCTCGATATGCTTCACTCCAGAAGAGCCGACGGAGTGATCCTGGCGGGTCCTGTATCAAGAGAGTACATCAATGCTCTTACAGATAGTTTTACGAACGTGGTCCTTGTGGATAATGCCGGCGGTCCCGGACTGATCCATCCATATAATGCGATTAGCTGTGAATATGCGTATGGCTGCGCCCTTGCGGTGAGGCATCTTCTGAACCTCGACCGGCGAAGAATCCTCCTGATAAATGGGCCGGAAGGCAGTTATCTTTCGGACGATTTGCTTGCGGGCTATAAGCAGGCGCTTGAAGAGCGCGACATCGACTTCGACGAAGAACTGGTGATCGTCACCGAACTCGACCTCAACGGCGGCTATCTCGCGGCTAAGCGAGCTATCGAGTCCGGCATCGATTTCGATGCCGTCTTCGCCAACGATGAACTGGCATTCGGGGCTGTCAAGGCCGTCAAGGAAGCCGGATTGGTGGCGCCAGACGATGTAGCGGTTGCCGGTGTCGGAAATCTTGCTCTTGGGGAGGCGCTATACCCGGCGCTGACCACGGTCGATGTCGACAGAGAAGAGATGGGAAGACTGGCAGTCGAGAGATTGTTGTTGCTGGAATCGAGCGGAAGCCAGGAAGCGACGCATAGAAGAATCAATATCTTCCCCAAGCTGCTTGTCAGGGATTCCTGCGGCGCGAGAGCGAAGACCCGTGGTCCCGCGGTTGCAGCGGGTGAGCAATCTTGCGACGTCGACAGCAAGAATCCGATTCGGTTAGCCTAGACGAGCCCTTGGTTCAGGCGCCCACGTGCTCCCTCTCCCGGATGGGAGAGGGCTGGGGTGAGGGGGAAACGCCATAGTCAGGCACAAACTCTTCGAGTGCGGCGTTCCACCCTCACCCCGAACCCCTCTCCCGTGAGGGCGAGGGGAGCACAAAGTGCAGGGCAAACAGGCTGTCCGAACGGAAGGACAAGTCTTCCGATTGGGAGAATGTATTAATACAAATCTTTCGAAATGATTCGAGGTGAACTGCATTTATGCTGGATATTGAAACGGTGGGCGGAAGACCGCTCTACAAACAAATAAGGGACGGGCTGAGGCAGAGAATTATATCCGGCGATCTTACGGCCGGGGTGAAGCTCCCTTCGGACGCCGAAGTGTGCAGCGAGCTGGGCGTTGGGACCGGGACTGTGCAGTGGGCGTATAGAGAGCTTGTCAGAGAAGGTATTTTGATACGAAAACCTGGTCCCATGGGGGGTACGTTTGTGGCTAAGTCGGTGCCGTCGCCAAAATCATATCATAGCAGCAGAGAGGTCGGAGTTCTGTTGTACGATACGGTCAGCGTGCACGGTGAAGAGTATATGTACAGGATAATGAACGGTTCGAGCGAAGTTGCGACCGAGCTGGGTTACAACATTCATCTGTTTGCAACCAAGGATCGCAGTATCCTGAATGGAAACGATATGCTCTTCCACAGTATAGCCGAGAAGACAATCGGCGGTTTGCTCTTGCTCGCTCATTGGCGTGAAGTCGAGCTCAGAGCGCTCCAGGAAACAGGCTGCCCATTTGTCGTGATAGACAACGATTACGTCAACCTGGATGTGCCGTTTGTTCGCCTCGATGATCGTAAGGTGACCGCCGACGCCGTCAGGATACTGACTGACAAGGGGCACAAGAAGATCGCTTTGATGACAAACTCATATACGCAGGCCGCCGCTTATACGCGCGATAGAAACATCGACATGCACGAAGTCTACACTTCCAGGCTTCAAGAACTCGGCTTGAGCTGGAGTTGCGCGATCCATAAGGAGAAAATCGGTCATGGCGATTCGCTCGGCAATCTTACCGAACGAGTAGATCGTATGCTCGATGAAGCGACCGCGGTCATAGCGGACGGCAATTGGACCGCGAAACATACCATCAGCCGCATGCAAGAGAAGAGGCTGTCTGTCGGAAAGGACATCGATTTGTTCATATACGGTGACGGCTTTGAAGTGCCCGGCGGATCGTCGTTCAGAAGCCGCTCCGGGAGATGGACGCCGCGCGATGCAAATGCTCGTCGAGCAAGCCGCCGGCACGCTGCGTGAAAACAAATGTGTATTGCCGGTGGAAGTACTTCGAAAGAGAGGCGCGTGAAGATGAAGAGGATGAATAACAGAAAAGGGTTTACGTTAATCGAATTGCTGGTGGTTATTGCCATCATAGCGATCCTGGCGGCTATACTGTTTCCGGTGTTTCTAGCCGCCAAGCAGCGAGCGCAAATGGCAACCTGCCTCAACAACCTGAAGCAGCTTTCATCGGCTTTTCAGCAATATGCGCTGGACAACGGCGGCTGCCTTCCAAAGATAACGGCATACAACGACCCCGTTGAACCCCCCGGATTGGACTGGGTCTGTTCCGAGCTTGCCCCGGGGGATTACCCTGGGGATGATGTGCTACCCGTATAAGGGCAGTCTATGGCCTTACGTCAACAGTATCAAAACGTATTTGTGCCCGGTCGACCAAGGAGCGCCCGCGACGGCGATAGCGGCAAATGCCAATGTGCAGCGCAATTACCCGCTTTCGTATTCCGTCAACTTCCTTCTCAACCACGTTAAACTCGACAGTATGCACACTAAAGCTGGACAGTCCAAATGCCTGCTTTTGATACACGAGTCGCGCAATACCATCAACGACGGCAAGTTCCGCTGGGGATACGGCGATGATACGCCCAGCAACATTCACTACGATGGAACGACAGTGGGTTATTGTGATGGTCACGCGGCCTTCAAGAGCAAAACGGAACTCAATACGGAAATGACAGCCGGATATTGGGTGGTCCCCTGGACGCCCGGTTGGACCATCCCCGTGGCGCCCACCAACTGACAGGCAATGAGGGAGTCTTTTCTGGGTGGCGATTTCCGAATCGCCACCCGGTCCTGGAATAAGGGATTTCCGAATCCCGCGTTTCGCTTAGAGGTAAGGTTAGCCAGAGGGGTTTCGGTCCTGCTTCCGGTTTCTGAACTGGTGGCGGGGTTTGCCGGATTCGGAAATCCGGCGGGATGGCGATTCGGAAATCGCCACCCAGGTGAGAATCCCGAAACATCCTACCTTGGGCCGTTTCGGGATTTCCGGAGCGAATACGACGTCTGTGTCGTACATAAACAATCGTGGTCCGCTCCTCAAATCCCGAAACACCAAACACCAAAATGAGAGCGTGTGCTCACGGGTTGCAAACCCGGGGAACTGGGTCCGGCGTTCGGAAACGCCGGACCATCGGAGATGTTTCGGGATTTCGGGCCGATCAGGTCCGGTGAGCCAGGCCAAGCCAAAATCCCGAAACATCCGCAAGAAGGGAGCAACAATCGACATGATCAGGACGAAAGCGCTTTTTGCCGCGTGCGCGATGATACTGGGTATCGGATCTGTTGCGCATGGGCAGTCGCAAACAATCGAGAGTATAAAGCTGAGCCCCAATGGTTCGACGGTCCAGGTATCCGGGGCTATTGTATCGGCTGTGTTCTCCGACTTGTTATATATAGAGACCGACGACCGCGCGATGGGAATTTGCGTGGAGGGAGCAAGCGGATTTTCAGCCGGAATGCGAATCACTATAAACGGCACGGTAGAGACCAATTCGGATATGGAACGATACGTCTCAGCCTCCTTATCTCAGGTGACCGAGCCTAATAGCGCCGGAACTGTTACTCCACTGGCCATGACAACATGTATTTGGGCGGAAGCGCGTTGCAATACGTCCAGAGCTCCGGCGCGGGGCAAATGGGCGTAGCGGGAGCGGTGGGCCCCAATAACATAGGACTTCTGGTGACCACATTCGGCACGGTGTCGCAGCCGGATTCCCAGAGCGGCGCCTTTTTCCTGAACGACGGATCGGGCGTGAGTCTGAAAGTATCCGTTGAGACCGGAGGTGTTCCCAACGCGAACTCATTCGTCAGCGTCACCGGCATAAGTTCCTGCTGGAGCGAGGGCAGCGGCACAAACGCTCAACTTCAACGCCTTCTTCGCGTGGCGAACTCCAGCGCGATAACGACAACGATTCAAGGCAGCCAGGCGGCAGAGGTTTCGCTGGACGGCCAATGGAGCTATCTGCCCGCGACCGCGATGATCACGAGCGGATCCCCTCCGCCAATCAACGGGACCTGGAGCAGTATCGCGATCCCGGGGGTGTGGGGCGATGCGGGAACGCACAACTATGCATGGTTTGGCACGACGTTCAACGTACCCGCCGCCGATATCGGCATGGAGATACTTCTTCACTTCGAGAGCGTGGCTTTCTACGGGAAAGTGTATGTAAACGGGACATATATCGCCGATCACATGGGTGATTGGGCGCCGTTTGATCTGGATGCGACTTCGGCGATTGTCGCCGGAACAAACACGCTTCAGGTGATTGTCGCGAATTCCAACCCGGTTATATGGCAAGCGCAATTCCCGCAGACTTCGGCCCCATATCATTTTGGTAAGAGGCACTGGGTATACAGCGGTTTCCTTGGCGGCCCGGTGACGTGGTCCATGGGATTGCCGCAGTCGGCCTGGTTAAAAATCTACAATAAGAGCTATATCAACTCCGTGTTCATTCAGCCGCACGTCGGCGCAGGCACACTTGAAGCGGACGTTCAGCTTACCAACGCGGCGAACTCCGCGAGCTCGGTGCAAGTATACGCCCAGGTTATGGACGGAGTGACGCCGGTTCTGAGCCTTCCCACGGTGGAAGTCACTATTCCCGCCGCATCGACCCTCACCCAGACGCTTCAAAATCAATGGACCAGCGGACGCCTCTGGTGGCCTGATAATCCGTATCTGTATAATCTGTGCGTATATCTGGAGGATTCCGCCGGAAATATCCTTCAGACGTGGACCGACTCTTTCGGCTGGCGCGAGTATACGTTATCCGCCGACAATACGTATCTTAACGGCCAGCCGTTCATGCTGCGGGGCGACAGCATAATACCTATCGATGAGACTTCCACCCAAGCCGCCGCCGACATCGGCCCCGTGCACACAGCATGCAACGGCAATGCCATGCGTTTTCATCTCGATCCGGTTCCGCAGCCGCTCCACTACTACTGCGACCAGGCCGGGATAGCGCTCCTGCAGCAGTCGTCAATAGACGCCGGTGATGCAACTGTAACGAATGCGACCTACTGGCAGAATCAGGAAAACGTGTGGTATGCTGTACGTGAAGGCCCATCGGAATCACCCTTCAATTCTGATTTGGGATGTGGGCAACGAGGGAACTTTCGGTCCGGGTGGAGTATCCAACATGAGCGCGCCGTCTGTCCCGTACCTCGAGGCCATGCTCGATCAGACTAAGCTGATAGACCCCACAAGGCCGGGAAGTGAAGCGCACGACCTTACCATGCAGGGACACAGCAGCTTCTATGACCAGTATTTCGGCTCCAACTATTCGTGTTACAATCTACTGCCGGACTACATCCGGCAATTCAGGAGCTACAGATATCCCATAGAGCAGTCGCCGGGAAACACCTGGGACAACACGAAATATCCCTGGATGTTCGACGAGTGGATGGACGAGCAGAATATGCCCGGTTCGGCAACTCTGGTGGGCGACCTGGTGTATGCGGTTGCGGATAATATCACCGTGCGTCCCATCTGGCAGATATACGAGCACGGTTATTCGGGATATATGGGGATGGCGGAAGAAAGGAAACTGAGCGGTCTGGCGGGCGCGATAGTGCTGGGTGACCAGACGAGCTACAACTCGCTGCCCAACGGCGGACAGACAAGCACAACGGATATGACAACGCTTCTCCACAAGAACTTCCAGGAGCTTGTCGTTGTTCCGGCTGATTGGTTTGCCGGTCAGGACGCGGCCCAACCGTTCTCCAAGCCGTTCATAGTGATGAACGACCACTCGTATTCCATTACCGTCACTTTGTGGTGGAGCTTGTCCTATCATGGCGGATTGGTGGTCTACACCAGCTCGACTCCGCTCTCGTTGACCGCGGGCGAGCACCTGCCGGTGAATATCACGGCGACTCTTCCGGTAATGACCGGAGTTAACCACATGGACTTGAACGTCATACTCTACGACCAGAGTGGAAACCAGCTTTATTCGGACACACTGCCTTATACGGTTACGCAGAGGCCGAGCTTCATCTCGGTGCCGGAGTTCCTGGTGATGGGCGCCAATCAGACATTCACAAACTTGCTCACGTCGCTGGGCTTCAATTACACTACCTCCGGTTCGCCTCCCGGCAAGGTGATAGTTGTCGCGACGGGGGCGAGCCTCAGCTCATCCCAGTGGACCACCCTTCAGAACTATGTGAAAAACAGCGGCAACTCCGCGCTGATTTGCACCACGAATCTGCCTTCGAGTTTCTGCGGGGTCCCGCTGACCATGACCGATCTACAGACCAACACTGTCCACATCGATGCAACGGATCACACGATCTTCAGCAGCCTGCAGCCTCAGGACGTTCGTTTCTGGGCTCCGGACTACAGGATGGCGAGCAACTGCTTGCAGAGGCCCGCCTATGGCAGCTTCACGACGTTATTGGACACCAGTTACAGCTCGATTATGGACGTGGACGACCCGAATATGCCGGGACCGGGTATGACCGCCACTCCGATGATAGAGATAAATGCCGGGACTGGACACGTCATAGTTACGCAAGTCCCGCTTTTTGAGAAGGCCGTCGCCGAGGCGGTGGATGCTTTGCTGCTAAGCCGGATACTGGGCTATCTGAACACCACCGCGACCGCTCCTCTTCCCGTGGTAAACGCGAACCTCACGCTGCCGTCGGCGATCAGTCTAAGCACCACGACCTGGAGCAACCTGTCGGCCTCCACGACATCGGCTGTGCTCATGGACGGAAGCTCGAGCAGCTTCGGGACTATTTTCACCACCAACATTTCGGCTATTATCACCTTTCTACAAGGAGGCGGCCGCCTGTACATCCACAATCTCACCCCAAGTAATTGCGCGGTTGTGAATGGGCAGTGGTCCTTTTTTCAGCTTACCGGAACGGCGACCAGCGCCGATAGACTGCTTCTGCTGCCGACCAGCACTAGTGTGGAGAACTGGATGTGGTATCAGACCACGACCACGCCGTGGCCGCTGTGGCTTCTGCCACAACCCCAATACGACCCAATCTTGCGGGGCATAAGTCACTATCAGACTTGCTGGTATCAACCCAGCATCTGGAGTGGCCCGACCCCGAGTTCGGCTCCGATTATTTCCACGGCTCTATCGGGCAATGCGAGCTACTTAAAGGTCTTCACGCAATCCGCCCGCGCTGCTGGCTGTCAGCGCGTGGAGCGGACGGATCATCTTCGACCAGGTTCTTTGGGACTCTGCATTCTTACCGGCAAACGCGTATCAGCAGGCGCGCGCGACGGAATACATCGATCAGCTCCGGTCAACCTTGGAGCCCAGTTCTCTAATTGATATAACCCCCTAACGCGGCCCAGCCGCGGAGTCTCGCAAAGAAACCCACCCCCCGGTGTTGGCTATGCTTCGCGGGCGTACGCCCCGAAGCCCCCGGCAGGCGAGGTTTCTCGGGAGGTCTCGCGGTGGATTACCTCTTCGCGGTTACCCTTCGGGGCATACGCCCGCGAAGTATCAGGGCGGAACGGTTTTCTTAGGAGGAGGCGTACCCATCGCCGGAAAGGTAATATTCGATGAAGGCAATCCGTCACGCAGTGCTTATTTGGTTATTCGTGGCCGCCACGATATGTTTCGGAGATGTCAGGCCGGAGGCAACCCTCAATGGAGACTGGCAGGTATGCGCGGTCGATTCCATCGGCGAGGGTAAGCCGGATTTGGCGGCAGCCAAGTGGCAGAGCACGGACGTGCCCAACGCGTTTGAAAGTATGCCGTGTGCTTGGTGGAAACGAGAGTTTTCCGTTCCGTCGTCCATGGCCGGAAAACGAATCAAGCTCAAATTCGAGCGGGTAACGTTCAAGGCAGTGGTTTATGTGAACGGTGTCAAGGTGGGTGGTCACTTTGGTCCGGAAACGCCATTTGAAGTCGATATCACCAAAGTTGCCAAGTTCGGTGCTTCTAACGAACTGCTGGTGGGAGTCACCGATGGTAACACGGCCACACAAAACGGAAAGCTCTGCGATATTACCTGGAAGATGACTTGGAACGGTATATGGGGTGATGTCACTCTTGCCGCCTATCCAAAGGTCTACATCGAGGATATCTGGTGCGAGCCGTCCTACCGCAAACGCGCATTGGACCTCGAGGTTACTATCGCCAACGAATCCAACACGGACTTCACCGGAAGCCTCGCGTGCGATGCGATAGATGGAAAGGCGATTGCAAAGCGCTTCACCCCGACCGTTTTCAGAGTAAAGGCCGCAAAACGGGCCGTGCTAAAACTCTCATTCCCTTGGCAAGATGCGAAGCCGTGGAACCCCGAGACCCAAATCTGTCTTCTCTGCAGTCAAGAATATTGAGCAGAACCGGCAGCCTGACAGATAAGACACAGGTAAGATTTGGTTTCAGGGAGATATGGATCGAGGGCGACCATTTCGTCCTTAACGGCTGGCTGGCTGAACCTGCGAGGCGATAGTTCCGAGATTCGGTCTATGTTTCCGTACGACTCTATCGATACTAGTTTCGTCGACTGTCGCAAAGTTTGGGAGTCGGGACACGCCAGCGAGCTTATGGCGAAGACTTACAAAGAGGGCTTCCTTTACAGGAAGTCGCTGGGTCTCAATTATAACCGGCCTCATCGCGATGCGACTACGCGCCTTTTCTTGGACACCGCCGATGAAGTTGGCTGGATGTTGGAGCCCGAATACCATTGGGCGTGGGGTAATGGGGCGCCGAGTGCCGAGAATCTGGAGAAATATGGATTTGGGCAGTATACGGAGTGGGTGAAGGAGAATCGAAATCATCCATCGGTTATCGTGTGGTCCGCCGAGAACGAATATCTGCTGATGAAAGTCTACCACGCCCCTCAGTATGCGGCTGCCGCCTGCAAATTGCTAAAGAATGCGAATAGCTTCCTAAAAAAACTGGACCCCACCAGGCCTATTATCTTCGAAGGCGATGGTGAGCTTTCGGGCCGGTTGTATAATGATGACGGCACGATGGGTCCGACAGATGCGACATGTCTGGCATTACGATTGAACAATCTTAACTGGCCTGGGCTCAATTCCCAATACATACTACTGGCTGGACAATTCTAAGGAAGAACCCTCGTGGTCCCGCGCCAAACCGCTGTGGAACGGAGAGACTCTTTCCAATCCTGAACTCACCGACCTGAATCCCGTTTCGATTATCGCCGGTGAAGACACCTACGTGCGCGTTCCGGATGATTGCGAACATTTGGATAATGGCATAGTTGCTTTCGCGACCGCGGAGTCGGCGCGCATGAACATAGAAGCGTATCGCTATCAGGGTGTAAACCACGCGGCGTTTTCTTATTGGCATTGGTCCACGTACAATACCGAAGGCGCTCCTTTCGTTAAGGCCAGCGCTTCCGCCTGCGCGCCGCTCGCCGTGTTCGTGAAGGAATACGACCACAACTTCTACTCCGGTGAGCAAGTTCCCCGTGAGCTTCCTGTCTATAACGACATGTTCCACGACGCCAGGCTGCTGTTGGAATGGCGCACGGTCCGCGATGGCAAGACGATTAAATATAGCCGCGCATCGTTGGTTCTCAAGGCAGGGGAGAGCCTTAGACGCAAGATCACGATTACGATGCCCGTGGTGGCGACGCGAACGCCAATCCAATTCAGAGTGACGGTCAGTGAGCCGGGCGCCTTGAACAGGTACACCTGCGCGAAAGATTAACACGGTCTTTCCCAAAGGCGGCGCGCTCCTTGCGACCAGGGTGAGGGCGGCCGTTCTTGAATCCGGGAACAGTATGCGGGCGGTCTTGAAGTCCATGGGAATCGAGAGCACCGCCATAACCGATCTGAGCCAGGTGTCCAACGGCAAGTTCGACGTTGTGATAATCGGGAAAGACCAGCTTATCGACGCCGCCGGCGGCGCGGGCCAGGAAGAACTTACTGGGTTCGTTCGTGATGGCGGCCGAGTGATCGTGATGGAGCAGTCCAAGTTTCCTTCCGATTTCCTCGGACTGCGGTTGGAAACTCGCAATACGGGCGCCACTATCACATTCAACGTCGCCCCGAATCACCCGATCACCCAGGGCCTCACTCCGGACGATCTGAAATTCTGGCGGGGCGACAACATCGTTTCCGGCGTATCGCTGATAAAACCCTCGCGGGGGAACGTCAAGACCCTGATCGAGGCCGGCACGGGCCAGGGGCTGAACCTGAGTAACCTATTTACGTTGAGGCTTGGCCGAGGCGTGGTCGTGTTCAATCAGATGGAACTGACAAATAAGTGTGGAAGAGAACCGGCCGCCGGCATTCTTGCGCGCAACATATTGGGCTATTGCGCGGGCTTCGAACCAGCAGACCTGCGAGCAGTTGGAGTTCTCGCCGGTGGATCTTCCCGGATGCCGGCGTTCCTGGACAAGATCGGCGTTGTATCTAAGAACCTACCGGATAAGCTTGGCGAATCGAAGCTCGACGATTTCTCCTGCCTTATTGTCGACGGGTCCAACCGCCCGGCGATGGAGGAGTTGGCTGCATACAAGGGCGTTCTCAGGTCCTATGTCGATCAGGGCGGCGCGCTTATCGTGCATCAGCTTCAGTTGGGGGATGAGGGGCTGGTGGCATCACTTACCGGTACTGCCCTTGCTCCCGCGCAGCCCGCCGCGGACTTTCACGCGTCGACGCGGCTGCGCGACCCGATCCTGGACGGAATCTCTAACTATGATCTATACTATGGCAGATACGATAACTATCAATTGAGTTCAGCCAGGCGGATTCTGGGACCCGCGTGGACCATCAAGAGCGGGGCCGGAACGAGCCTTCTCGACCCCGACGCGCTGCTTTCGATCCCTCTGGGAAAAGGCAGGGTGATCATCGATGGGGTCTTGTGGGACGGGAGCTGATTCAACTGAGCTTGCCAAGAGGAACAGGTACGTCGTCACTCTGCTTACCAACCTTGGGGCGCGGATAGAGTCCACGGACTCCGATCAAATCAAATACGGCAGCGGAGAGACGTTCTTCGTCAATCTCAGGCATTACACCAATATGGCCTTTGCCGATGAGGCGCCGGGCGATGGCAAGGGCGGTTGGTCCGACGAGGGCAAGAACGATCTGTCGCGCTTCCCCGTGGGCGATCAGGTCTTCAACGGTGTCCCTTTCGATATAATCGATCCCGCTCTTAACAAAGGAACATCCTGCATCCAGCCATTCTTCCTGAAAGAAAAAGCGGTGAATGGGATGAGCGTCAATCGCAGCGCGAAGTCTCTCTATTTTGTATATGCATCTACATACGTTGCGGGATATATGAAAGACTGGGAAATTGCGCGCTTTGTTGTAAACTACACGGACGGCACGAACGCCGCAATACCGATACGAGTTGGCGCCGAGGTGAACGATTGGTGGTCTTTTCCGCCTTCGAGTGAGTTTGTATCCACGGCTTGGGAGGGCGGCAACGACATGCACGAGCCTGTGTATGCGACTATGTATGAGTGGCACAACCCTTACCCCGAGAAGAAGATCACAAATATCGACTTCAGCCTGCCGGATAAGCCTACATGCAGATTCGGGCTTATTGCCATAACCGGCGTTGGGGATGCTAAGGGGATTGCGCTGGCGCCGTCGGGAGTCGTGAAAAACGGGCGGGACGTAAAGGTCGAAGGCGGCTCGGTATCCTATTCAAGGGCAAGCGGCGATCCGAATATCGGCGATCCCAGGGCTGAGTTTGTATTCGGCAGTCCTATCAAGCCATCGGAGTTGAGCCGTCTGGAGCTTACCGCCGACTTCGACGAGGCCGGGCAGGTGACGGCATATATGGTATCTCAGGATGGAAAGCAGATAATCGCTGCCTCGCGAGCTGTCCCGGTGACTCCCGGCAGCGGGAAGTATTCATTCTATTTCGACTCCGGGTCTCAAACGACTCCGGTTGGCCGTATATGGCTGGCCACAAGCCAGGGCAACGGCTCGCCGGTGAAGTTCGCCGGGGTAGTCGCGATATTGGAAGGTATACAGAGATGACTTGTTTCGAGGAAAGGAAACAGCACTGTGTCAAACAATAATAACGTCCCAGGTTTTATGGGCACGCATCACGACGTCAATTACGTAAATGACGCCGCCGCGGGCGCGGAACCGGCCAGGGAGGACTTCGACCTTGTGGCGATGGCGCGTTGGTGCCAGAACTACCTCGCCAACAATCCCGTGCGGGAACCGGACTGGCAGTGCCGGTTCAGCTTGTGGGGATTGCATATGCCTGTGTTCGACCCGTGGCCCTACAACGAGAATCACGAGCCGATGCCGGATATCGGCCTGGTCGACCCCATCACCGCCGGCGATACCGATGTCCGCATGGACTACGCTTATGTTTATATGCGCGAGATGGCGGGCGATTACGACGCCTTCCACGAGGCCGAGGAAGGAATCCGGGGACGGATACTAAGCTATATAGCCGATGATGGATTATGCTACGTTTACGGGCCGATTGTGGTCGATTTCAAGCAGCCCGACCCTAAGCCTCGGACATATCCCTGGGTTATCGTGAAGGCCATGCTGGCCGAGTCGGAGCGGTACAGGCTATCGGGCGATGAAGGGCACAGGCGGCTTGCAAGAAAGCTTTTCGAGGGTGTCAGAAGCCTGGCTGAATGGGACACCGGACGGGCGTTTTATCCCGGGAGCACGTGGCGTGAGGGTGAATGGACTCCGATAACAGGTTACGGCGTTTACCATACCGCCGTCGGACAGCCTCGCCCGATACTCGCGGTTGACCGGTGACATCGAGGCTTTGGATTTCGCCCGTGCCCTTGCTGATGGTATGATCGCCAATTTGCAGCCCGGCTTGGGGGCCGGCGCGGTTCAGGAGGATGGGTCTTTCATATCGCACGTTCACTGTCACATGCACGCCATCAGCGGGGTCGCGGTTCTGGGCGCGATGACACGCGAGCCGAAGTATGTGGAGTGGACCCGTCGTGTTTATGAATACGTAAGGAAGCAGGGAACGGACTATGGCTGGTTCCCCGAACTCTTCGACAATCCGGCCCACAAACGGCACACCGAGACATGTCCGGTCGCGGATGTGATAACCACCGCCGCCGGGCTTGCGGAAGCCGGTCTACCCGGAGTATTTCGACCACGTGGAGAGATACGTCCGGAACTACCTGCGCCACGCCCAGTTCTTCGTCACTCCCGAGATGGAAGAGCTTTACAAGCGCATCCATTCCGACAAGCCCGCCGGAGAAATCCAGGCCCAGTTGGATTTCCTGCGCGGCATACAGGGAGGATTTGTATCCAGCCCGACTCCCAACGACCTCGTCGATTCACACCTCGAGCACCACGGCACTGCGGGTGATCTCGCTGCTGCTTCTGGACCTGATGGGCTGCTGCCCTCCCGAAGGCATGCGCGCCCTCTGGATTGCCTGGCGGAGGACGGTGACGCCAAAGGAGAGCGGAATCCATATCAATATGTGTCTGCCGTGCAAGCACGAGGAAGCGGAGGTCGTTACCTACCCTCCCGAGACAGGCATGCTGACTGTCATCGCGGGCAAGCAAGCCGACTACTTCATCCGCCCCCCGTCGTGGGCGCCGCGCGAACGGGTGCGAGTATCAAGAAACGGCTCGCCAGTCCTCGCCGATTGGAAAGGCGATTACATCCGGGTGAAGAACGCATCAATGGGAGAAAAGATGTCCATAGCTTACCCCGTTGTGGATTTTGTCCAGGAATATGATCTGGATGCCGCAGCCAATTCGGCCAAGTATCGAGTGACCTGGCGCGGGAACACCGTCACTGGAATCGAGCCGGACGGCAAGTATATGCCGTTCTTCCGGACGCGAAAAGCACTTTGAAGGGGAGCTAACATGCAGGCGCTCAGCGGTATATGGAAACTTGGAACGGATCCCGAGAACAAGGGGTGTCAGGAGCACTGGTACAATGCGATTCAGCCGGATGCGCGAGAGGCACAGGTCCCCGGCATAATCCAGCAGGCATTCCCCACTTACAATGGCGTAGTGTGGTATTGGCGAGCGTTCCGGCACGATCATCCCACGACGGACACCCAGCGATGCCTTATCCGATTTGGCGCCGTCGACTATATGTGCGATGTCTGGGTGAACGGCCGGCACGCCGGCGGGCACGCAGGGCGGAGAGACTCCTTTCGAACTGGACGTGACCGAGGCTCCGCGGCATGGCGGTGATAATCTCCTGGCCGTGCGGGTGCTCAACCCCACAAACGAGTCCATCGACGGCGTCGTCCTGAATCAAACGCCGCACCGCTGCAAGAAGATTCCAATATCTTTGGTAAGTGGCCTGTGCTCTTATGGCGCCGGGCAGAACTATGGCGGCATTATCTCCCAAGTCGAGATGGTTACCGTGCCGGCGGTGCGGATGAAAGACGTATTTGTCCGCCCCGATCGCCAAAGCGGTGATGTCCGCGTCAGCGTTACGCTGAGAAACGATTCGAACGAACCAGCCAAGGGCGATCTCGTTGCAAACATAGGCCCGGCGCTTTCCGGCGAAGCCCTCAACGAGAAACGCGTGACGATCGATGCGCCCCGCGGGGACAGCGTGCATGAGATGAAGCTGCACGTGGACTCCCCGCACCCGTGGGGCCTTGACGACCCGTTCCTCTATGTGGTGAATGTCCGCTCGGAGGTATCGTCTTCACGAGAAAAGCTTTGCCACGAACGGTCCGTGCGGTGCGGTTTCCGTGACTTCAGGGTGGTCGATGGCTACTTCCATCTCAACGGCAAACGCATCTTTCTGAGGTCGTCGCATACGGGAAATCACTATCCGGCTACCTGGCCTTTGGCGTCTGATTCCGATTTTGTGCGTCGCGACCTTATCATGGCCAAAGCCTCGGGTTTCAATATGATCCGATGGCTTGTCGGCATACCGCTGCCTGAGCAGGTGGATTTCTGCGACGAGATCGGCTTGATGATGTATATCGAGCATCAGGGCAGTTGGTTTCTGGAAGACTCCCCGGATATGGCGCGGCGCTACGACTCGGCCACTCGCGAGATGATTCTGCGAGACCGCAATCACCCAAGCGTGACGATATGGGGCCTGCTCAACGAGACCCACGACGGACCGGTATTCCGGCACGCCGTGGAGGCACTGAAGCTGGTGAGGAGTCTGGACGATACACGGCTGGTGGCGCTGTCGAGCGGCAGGTACGACTACAACCAATCCATAGGTTCGGTGAGCAACCCCGGCAGCGATACTTGGGAGCACGTCTGGGGCGGGGAAGCTCCGGGCGCCCCGCCGACGGACGCCGGATGGCTGTGCGGGGTCTGGGGACTCGTTATAGATGCGGGCGATGCCCACATCTATCCGCCCGTGCCCCAGTCGTCTAAAGACACCACTTTGATCCGCAACCTCGGTAAAGACATCAAGCCGGTATTCTTGTCCGAGTATGGCATCGGCAGCCTGATGAACGTTGTCGGCGACTGGCGCTGCTTTCAGCAGTCCCACCTTACTGACGGCGGCTGGGATACGCCGCAATTAGGCTCGATGGCCGAGAAGCTCCAGCGAGATTGGAAGCGGCTGGGCATGGAAGACGTTTACCCGTTTCCCGAGGACATGCTCCTGGAGAGCCAGCGCCTGCACTGCCGCCAGCGACTTCTGGGCTTCAACGCGATCCGTTCGAACCCGAAGATTTGCGGTTACAATCTCACGGGCCTGCTCGACCACGGTCTTACGGGTGAGGGACTCTGGACGTTCTACCGCCGCTGGAAGCCCGGAGTAGCGGACGCGCTTTGCGATGGCTGGGCGCCACTCAGATGGTGCCTGTTTGTCGATCCGATGCACGCATACTCGGGCAGAACGACCGTGATCGAGGCGGTGCTTGCCAACGAGGACGTGCTGGAACCGGGCGATTATCGCGTCCGGCTGACAATCTTCGGACCGGAGGGCAATGTCTGGAAGAAAGCCCTGACTTTACACGTGCCGGAAGATGGAGGCGGATTCGCAATCCCCGTGTTCAAGGGCAAAGTAAGGCTGAGTGGTCCCGCGGGCCGGTACAGCTTCGCCGCGGAGATGGACGGCGCGGCGCCGACCGGCGGGCGTCTTCATTTCCACCTCTCGGATACAGCCGGTCTGCCTGCCTTGACGGGCGAGGTCACGACCTGGGGCATCGACAGGAAAACATGCCGGTGGCTGGAACAGCGCGGGCTGGCGTGTCGATCGTTCAAGGAATCTGTTCCCGAACGGGGCGGGGTAATCCTGGTTGGCGATTTGTCCAGGGCAAAGGCTCGCAGCGTTGATTGGAAACGGTTGATGGAACGAGTGGAAGATGGGGCCGTTGCGGTTTTCTTGTGCCCCGCTTCGTTCAACAAGGGGGAACCGTGTCCCGCACGGTTTGGAAAGGGGGAAGACGGAACTCATTGGCTGCCGCTTGCGAAGAAAGGCAAGTGCTATCGCTTTCACGATTGGCTCTACCACCGTGAATGGGTCGCCAAACGGCATCCGATCTTCGAGGGGCTGCAGGCCCCGGGAGTGATGGATTGGGACTACTACGACCAGGTGTTAGGCCACTATGTTTTCGAAGGTCAGGCAATGCCGGACGACCTCGCCGCCGTCTCGTTTGCCACGGGCAATATGGACTACCCGGGCGGATATGGCTGGGGCACGCTCTTGGGAGCGTA
Organism: uncultured bacterium; assembly: GCA_963823885.1. GTDB lineage: Bacteria > Armatimonadota > UBA5829 > UBA5829 > UBA5829 > CAWGNL01. The sequence goes on along the minus strand of CAWGNL010000041.1, from coordinate 19,330 downwards.
CAATTCCGGCGACGAGCCGCATTATCCTGAATACGTTCGAGATTCTGGAGAATCTGGACGAGAATCCGGCCGCCGGCAGGCTGCTTGTTAATCTGATCGCCTATGCGCAAAGGAATACACGGTCATGACGACAACCAAAACGGATTCCAGGACCATTGTAGCCCTCAGTCAGCATCCGATGTGGCTGATCATCAAGGAAGACACCATTTGTATTGAGCGCACACCCGGCTGGGGCGCCGCGTCGATTGAAGAATATGCCATGAGGCTCGCCAGGAACCTCGAGGTTCTGGAGAACACGCAATGGGCTAGGCTGAACTACGACTTTTCCGCCGCTGAACTTGAGGATGTCGAGAGTATGTTTCCCGATATCGCCGCCAGGATCAAGGCCGCGATTCAACGCGGCCAACTCGGCATAGTCAATGGCACATACAGCCAGGCTCATTTGCATACGTTGAGCCTGGAGGCCTCGGTAAGGCAATTCGCCGAAGGTGTGCGTTCGATAAGAGAAAATTACGGCTATCAGGTAAAGACTTATATCATGCAGGAGCCGGGATATACGGACCAGACTCCGCAGATAATCAAAGCCTTCGGCTATAAGTATGCTCACTGGGGATGCTTTATCGTCCGGTGCGAGCCGCTGCCGGGCGAGACGATCACGGGCAAGGAGACTTTCTTTTTGTGGAAGGGACTCGATGGCAGCGAAGTGCTGGGAATATGCAACAGCACGGGTGTTGCCCTTCGCATGCCCGACATGATAGAGGTCGCGCTGGGCGAGACCGAAGAACATGTGGTTCTGGATCGCTATCTCGAGGACAGGGAGAAACACGACAGATCTCCACGCCCAGGCGTGAGGATGTATATTCCCTGGTCCTATATCGAGGGAACAGACGCCGACCGGCTTTCACAGTTGAATGCGGCCCGCGAGACGGCTCTCGTTCAAATGGAAACGATCCGAGCACTTGTGGCGGATCGAAAACCCATGCCATTTGAGATGGTCGATTCCAAAGAAATGTGGAAGTTGTGGCTTCTTGCCCAGCACCACGACGCCTATTGGTCGGGCGCCCCTGAATTGCGCGGGAAATCCTGCGAGTGGCTGCGGGGAATCATTCAGAAGGCGCGGCAGACGTCTCGAGACATTCTGCAAACAGTGTTCCCGGAACAAACAAGTGAAGAAAAGGGAGTGCTGCTTGCCTCAGTGTATCCGAAGCATCATCGGGGCGCCGTGACCGTGGACTGGACTGGTGAGGCGCCGGAGTACTTCATAGACGCTGAAGGGAAGAAGTCGCCTGTCCAGGTCATACCTTCCGGGCCAAACAAAGGCAAGCTGCTGGTAGGCTTCGAGGCGCGGGGAGTTGAAATTCGAGAGATGGTCGGAAAGGGCAAAGCTCCCACCCCGGACGCTCCTGAAATCCTGACTACAGGTACGCAGTTCTCCAACCGGCATTACAGCCTTGAGTTGGTTCGGGATGGATCGATATTGACTTTAACGACCGGCGATGGAAACGGCCTGATAGATCCTCCGTATTATACTCTGGACGCGATTACCGGTCATCCCGCCGGCAAGATAACCGCAAGTGTGGATGGTAAAATCCGCGGATTTGCCGAGGGTATCGACAGCGCGAGACTCTGGAAAGGCCCGGTGGCCGACATATTCGAAGCGTCGGGCCATATTGGTTCCATGCCTGTTGGCTATAGACGGAAACGTTGTGCCCACATCGGTCTTCGCAGACGATGGCGAGATCGTTTGTCGAGTTCACGAGTGCTTTGGCGCCGAACCCCGCTACAGCGTTAGTCGCGGGGACTATTCCGGCGATCCCGCGGTGCGCAACGTCGCCGGAGAAAAGGCATCCGGAATGCGAGCATGGGGGATTGCAGACCTGGTGATTCCGGAGTGCCCTGGGCTAATAAAGAAGGAGTATGAGCTTGGGCGCGTCCGATAACCGCAAATTCCTGGTGCATCCCTGGAAGGTCATAGAGGATTGCTTCGACCCGGAAAACAACGAAGTCGCGGAGTCGATATTCTCTTTGGCCAACGAATATATGGGCGCCAGAGGCAATTTCGAGGAGGGTTTCGCGGGAGACACACTCCAGGGGTGTTACCTGGGAGGCATATATGCAAAAGAGCCCCAGGCCTATATCTGGAAAAGACCGGGGTTTATCGATTATGCAAACTCAATGATAAACACCACCAACTGGCTGGGCATTCGCGTCCAGGTGGCTGGTGAGGAGTTCTCGATGACGTCATCGCATTATGACGATTACTGTCGAAAACTCGATATGAAGAGCGGCATAGTGAGCCGAAAGCTCGTCTTCACGACCGCAAACGGCGAGAGAACGGCTTTATGTTGGGAACGCTTTGTAAGTCACGACGACAAGCACCTGTGCGCCGTTCGCCTGTCACTCAACGCGCTAAACCATAGCAAGCCGGTCAGAGTCAGCTTTTCACTTGACGGCACGCGCGAGAACTCAGAGCAGTTCAACCGCATGGTCCACTGCGAATGCGCGCGCAAGCGCTCCGACGAAAACGATCAACTCCTGCTGATGAAAATCAAAACAACCGGCCAGTTCTACTGTCACCGCATGTTTGTGGATAATCACGGCGTCCCGAAAAGAGATGAGGCGTATTCGTGTGGCCGGCGAGAAATCGAGTATGCGTTCTCATTCGATCCCCAGCAGGGTGTGGAGTATAATATCGATAAACTCGTTTCGGTATGGACGAGCAGGGACGCCGGTTATCGGCACGGATTGATTCCAAAGTCATGCGACAGCCTTGAATGCGACCGGCACAAAGAGAGTGAGATAGTATCATTTCTTCTGCACGAGGGCGCCGTCCATATTGCCGGCGTCAAGCACGGTGGCTACGATTCGGCAAGGATGAAGCATATTCGGAAGGTGTCCGCAATCTGGGATAGAGTCGATATCGAGATAAGCGGCAATCCCGCGGCTCAGCAAGGCGCGCGTTATTGCATATTCCAGTTGCTCAGTACCCTATCTTGGCGGCGACAGCGATCTCAATATAGGTCCCAAGGGATACACCGGCGAGGTCTACAACGGCAAGACGTTTTGGGATAGCGAAAGCTACTGCCTGCCGTTCTATTTGTTCGCGAATCCACCGGCGGCAAAAAGCCTGGTCGAATATCGATACAACGGCCTTCAGGCTGCCAGGGACAGGGCGAGAGAGCTTGGTTACAACGGCGCGCTTTACCCGTTCACCACATTGGATGGGACCGAGGACTGCCCCACGTGGGACTATGGGCTCTGCGAGATACATATCGACTCGATTATCGCTTATGCGGTTTTTCTTTATACGCACGTTTGCAACGATACGGATTATCTATTCACCAAAGGCATTGAAGTCCTGATAGAAATCGCGCGTTTTTGGGCAGGTCGCGCGTCGTACATTCCGTACAGAAACGGCTATGGCATAAATGTAGTCACCGGTCCGGATGAGTGGAGCCAATTCGTAAACAACAACTTCTACACCAACTACATGGCGAAGTGGGTGCTGGAGTATACCGTCGAAGTCATCGAGAAGATGCGCTCTGCCGCGCAGGCCCGTCTCGATTTGGCGATGGACAAAACTAACTTCGACTTCAGCGATATCCTCGAGTGGCGGAAAGTCGCGGATGGGATGATACTAAACCACGATCCCAGGCTCGATATTTACGTTCAGGACGATTCGTTCCTGTCGCTGGTCCCTTTCGCGCGAGAGGAACTCGATCCCGTAAAAGACATACCTATCGAGTATAAGTGGACGCTCGAACAGAAGTATAAACGCCAGTTTCTTAAGCAGCCGGATGTCCTGTTGGCAATGTTCCTGTTCAGAGACAGGTTTTCGATGGCGGAGAAGAACAGCAATTATCGGTTCTATGAGCAAAGAACCGGGCATGGGTCATCTCTGTCTCCGTGCATCCATTCGATTCTTGCTTCGGAAATCGGCAGGTATAACCATGCGAACGAATACTTCCTCCACGCATCGAGGCTCGACCTCGACAATATGAATCATAAATCGCATGAAGGCCTTCATATATCATCCATGGCGGGTGCCTGGCTCAATATAGTATGCGGGTTCGGCGGGATGCAGTATACGGGCGATTGCCTGACCTTCTCTCCCACGCTGCCCGACGACTGGGACGGCTATTCGTTCAAACTCGAATACAGAGGCAGCACGCTGCGAATTGGGGTCGATAAGAGCAGAGTCACTTATCAGGTGATTGAAGGAGACGAAGTCGAGGCGCGCATTTACGGCGAACGTGTGACTATGACGCGCGGCGCGCAATCGACCGGGCTGCCACGCTCATTTACGGATCGCCCCAAGCTGGAAGCCGTGATATTCGATCTGGACGGAGTAATAACGGATACCGCGAAGTATCATTTCAAGGCATGGAAACGGATTGCCGACGAAGAGGGAATCTACTTCGACGAAAAGATCAATGAGCGGCTCAAGGGCGTAAGCCGTTCGGACAGCCTCGATATCATAATCGAGAGAGCCAACCGGACGTATTCGAACGACGAGCTTGCTCAATTGGCGGAAAAGAAGAATGGGTTATATGTCGGTATGCTCGATGAGCTGACTCCCGGGGACATATTGCCGGGGATTATCGACTTTCTGGCGGAGCTCCGAAGCGCAAATATCAAGACCGGCTTATGTTCAGCCAGCAAGAACACCGACCGTATTCTCGAACGCCTGGGCATTAGAGACCGGTTTGACGCCATCGTAACGGGAAACGACGTGAGCAGATCGAAACCCGACCCGGAATGCATGAGCCTCATAAGTGCCAAGCTGGGCACTAAACGGCGGAATTGCGCGGTAATCGAAGATGCGGCAAGCTTGGGAATGCCCAGCATCGGCATAGGCGATAAGACTCTTCTTTTTAGAGCCGATTACGCCGTGCCGTCCACTAAGTATCTCAGTCTAAAGCTCGTTCAATTCCTGTTCTGATGACTACCAAAGGAATTACTCGTTTGCGACTATTCTTTCTGCCGTTGTTTGCGGGTGTGGCCCTCGCTTGTATCGCGGGCGGCGGGTACGCGGCGAGCAACAGGGAGCACATCGAGCTTCGTCTTTGGAACGTTCCGCAGCGAGATGTGGTCAACCCGCTGCTTGTGGCCCAACGCAGGGTCTTCGACGCATTCCGCATCAAGCATCCTGAGATACGAGTCAAGGTGCTTGCGCCTATCAAGATACAAGGGCCAGCCGAGGAAGGCAACGAGTTCATGGCCGTGGCGGGCGGCGTCGCTCCCGACGTTTTCTATCTTTATGGCCGCAAGATCGGCGATTACCGCACCCAGGGGTTCCTTTACCCACTCAACGGCTATCTGGCGGACTACGCCAGGCGGCACGGCAAACCCTACAGCGGTGTCGTCGCCCCCGACAGGATATGGGAACTCTGCCAGGACCGGGGCAAGATAGTAGCCGTTCCTTATTTGTATTACTCCATGGCCCTTATGTGCGACAAGGGCATGTTCGCCAAGGCGGGGCTTGCGGGTCAGATTCCCAGGGACTGGGATGAGCTTTACAAGTTTGCAAGACATCTTACCATAGATCCATCCAAGGAGGGGAGGAATCCGGACGATCCCGTGCAGTACGGGCTAAGTATGTTGACCGGCATCATTGCGGGGTGGCATTATCTGCAATATGTCTGGTCATCCGGCGGCGAGGTCGTGCAGTCGTATTATCAGAAGAACAACAAACTCGTGAGTGTTCCGGCCCCGCTGGTGGACTATCGGAAACTCAACATACAACTCAGCAATCAGAATGCCTACTATGCCAAAATGAAGAGCCTGCGCTCCGATTTGGCCAGTCAAGGGCTGCCGACCGACTACGGCATGGATGATCTGCAGTGGCGGCTGAGGACAAACTCGCCCGCTGCAATCAAGGCGCTATATTTTTATAGAAAGCTCGTGCATCAGCCCTGGCTGAGAAATGGGGACCATGAGTTCGACATTACCCCGGAGATGTTCAGGAAGCGCAGAGCCGTGGACCCGGCCACCGGGAAAGTTTTCGATCTGGACGATCCTGCTGTCGCGAAACGCATCTACTACGGTGTCACCAATGCCGGCGAAGACCTTGCCGGCGCAAATCGGATCGAGCGACAGACTTATGCGATGCGCATTTGGGTATCGATCGATCCCAACGATAGCCTGGATATGACAAACTACGCATTGGCTCCCTTTCCGTCGCGGCGGGGCGCTCCGCCAGCCACGTTCATTGCCGGACACTATCTGGGGATCTCTTCGGCGATTGCCGCCGAGGACAAGCCCGGAAGACGCGACGTCAACGCCATCAGAGACGCGGCCTGGAAGTACATAGAGTTCGTTACCGGTCCGGAGGCGCAGAAGATCGTCATAAAGACGATGGCGGACGCCAATCTGGAGCGTTATCTTCAGCCGTCGTTACTCAGGGATGCCGGGTACGGGGACCTTGCGAACCGCGTCTCACCCGATATGCGCAGTCTCTACGACAACCTCGACAAGTACTGTCGTGTCGAGCCGTATTGCAAAGGTTTTACGCACGTGATGGGCAGAGAACTTGGAATAGCTCTGGAAGCCATCGTCGGCGACAAACCCGATCCCAAGACGGGCGCATATCATCGGAACCCTCAGGCCGTAATGGATGAAACCGTGCGCAACGTCAACACGATGATCCTGGGGAAGATGCCCGGGTCGGAAGTGAAGAGACGGTCCCGCATCGGCTGGGTCATCTTTGCCATTATGATACTCGCGCTGGCGATGGCCTCGCGCAAGGTGGTGCATCTGGCGATGGCAAGCCAGGCGAGGTCCACCGACAACGAGGGGTTCGGGGTAGGAGGCCATCCGGCAAGGAAAACGCTCTATGCATGGTTGTTCCTGCTGCCTGCCGTCGCGACCGTGGCGATTTGGGCGTATTACCCTCTGGTTCGCGGATTGCTGATGGCCTTTCAGGACTATAAGATTCTGGGAGGTTCCGGCTACGTCGGCCTTCGCAACTTCGTGGAGGCTGTGAGCGAGCCGAAGTTCTGGAAGTACCTCATCCAGTCGCTTGAGTATATGGCAATGTCCGTTGGGATAGGGTTTTTCATCCCGATAGTGCTGGCAATTCTGCTGACGGAGATACCAAGAGGGAAGGTATTCTACCGCATTATATACTACCTTCCCGCCGTTACAACGGGCGTCGTGACTCTATTCCTGTGGAAAGGACTGATGTATGATCCTTCGGATAATGGGATCATAAATCAACTGATTATCTGGTTCAATTCGTGGCCTCTCGCGCTTGTTATATGCGCGAAACTGGCGGTTCTTGCCGCCTCTATCGCCGCTGCGGGCGGGCTTGTAATGCAGGCGTCGCATATCGTCAACTCCAATAAGGCCCGCATCGTCTACGGCACATTGGGCGCGCTCACGGTCTGCGCGATTGCATGGGTTGCCGTCGGCGGGGTGCTGCGCGGAGAACTCATCAGTTCACTAGTCAGTAAGTTCGACTTCAAGGCCCAGACGTTTCTTCATGACCCGGGTCTCGCGATGCTGTGGGTGGTAATCCCGACGATATGGGCGGCGGCCGGTCCGGGATGCCTTATTTATCTTGCCGCCCTAAAAGGAATACCCGACGAGCAGTTCGAGGCAGCCGATATCGATGGGGCGGGGATATGGCAGAAGATAGTCACCGTCATCTATCCGAACCTGAAGGCACTCATCATTATCAGCCTGGTCGGAGCGGTTGTCGCGGGAGTCAAGGAATCCGCGAACATCCTGGTGATGACGGGCGGCGGACCCGAGGATGCGACGATGACCAGCGGACTGTACATATTCTATAACGCGTTAATGTTTCTGAATTTCGGTCTGTCGTCGGCCATGGCCTGGATATTAGGGGCGTTGCTGGTTGGCTTCACCCTCAAGCAGTTGCAGATACTCAACAACATTTCTTTCAGAAGCACGGCAGTTGAGGAAGAAGCAAAGGGCGGTGGAGCGTAGCATGTCACTGGTAAGCAAAGTTGGCCGTGGATCGTTGGGAGTCAGACTGCTATTTCTGGCGATGTATATCCTGCTGTCGGTGGGCGGCGTGACGATGGTCTACCCGTTCTTGATGATGGCGACCATGTCCACGACAAGCAGCGCGGACTCCCAGGACTTCAGATTGATGCCGCGTTACTGGGTAAGCGATGCGGACTTATTTAAGAAATATCTGGTCGACGCGGCGCCTTTCGCGGACCTGTCCACCTGGTTTCATAAGGATACATGGTTCGTTGGCCGGGATATCAAGGGTCAAGACCTTGCGGCGACGATGCGAATACCGGCTGCCCGGCGAAGAGCGATGGCCGCGGACATGACGGAGTTTATCGAAAAAGTCTGTCCGGCTGAGTTCAAAGCGCCTCTCTTCCACACTGATAGGGACAGCCCGCTCGCGCTTCGCAACCAGTATAGCCATTGGCTGGAAAGCCGCTACGGAAGCCTCGATGAAGTCAACCGGCGCTATATGGACGACATGATAGCGTGGGACGATTTGACGCTGGTGTACGAGCCGCAAAACAGACGTCCCGATAGTTCTCTGAGGACTCAGGATTGGAGAAAGTTCATCGAGAGCCGTCCCGCATGGCGGACCGGACTCGCCGACCCGGACCCGCTAGTCTATCAGTTCCTGTCGGCGATAAAGATTCCCGATAGCTATGTGAAGAAGAACCCCTCGCGGCGGCTTGTCATCTCGAAAATCAACTATGATGAACTGTCCGCCGGCAAGTTGGGTAATGATCTGCTGGAGCGGTTCATCACCCAGGCCGCTCCTACTCGCTTCATTCAGATCGACACCGCCCAAGCAAGCGCCGCATGGCGGAAATTTCTGAAGAGCAAAGGTGAGAATGTCGATACGCCCCTTATGAACAGGGTTCCTCTGCACGATCGCCAGGCCGGTCTGTGGGGACAATTCATTCAGAACGGTTGTCCGCTGCGCGCCATGAAGCTGCTGCGTCCCGAGGATTACTGGCGAAGCTTCGTGGCGAAGCGCTATGGCGCCATCGCGGCGCTAAACAAGGCATACGGCGCTCATTACGGATCCTTTGGGGAAGTGGAGATTCCATACGCGGCTTTCCATTACGATAATTTCCTGCGGCACAAAAACGCGCTGCTGCTGGATTACCTGACGCATAATATCCTGACGGTGCTGTCCTTCATCACATTGCACGGCAACGCGGCGTTTGTTACCCTTATCTATATTGCGCTCACGATTGCGACGACTCTCACGGTCAACCCGATGGCGGCCTACGCGATGTCCAGGTTTAGATTGAGGCACACCTATCACATATTGGTTTTTCTGCTGGCGACAATGGCCTTTCCAACTGAAGTGTTGATGATCCCCGGTTTCCTTATGCTCAAGTCTTTTCCTTTGCTGCAAATAGCGATAGTGGGGCTGTGCGCACTGGCATTTGCGCTTATACAGATGAAACTAAAGAACAGAGTGCCTCTTGCCGCCGGCGGCACGGCGGCGCTTATAATAACCGTCTTCCTGGCGGGGTGGGCCGCGCCCCATCTTGCGGGAGCGTTCAACATAAATCTGTCTTTGAGCCTGCTCAACACATTCTGGGCGCTCGTGCTGCCCGGGCTCGCTAACGGCTATGGCATTTTCCTGTTGAAGGGATTCTTCGACAGCCTACCCCCGACTGTACAGAAGCCGGATTGATAGACGGCGCAAGCGAGTTTACCATGTTCAGGAAGATAACGATTCCGCTTTGCAAACCCATCCTTGCGGTCATGGTGCTGGGCGCGTTTAGCATGGCCTACGGTGCGTTCATGCACGCGTTCCTTGTGTGTCAGGACCCGAAGATGTGGACACTGATGGTATTTCTGTATGAGTTCCAGCAGACACACAGCGTGTCGATGGCAATGGCATCGCTGGTGATCGCGGCTATCCCAACGCTTATTGTATTCATACTGTGCCAGAAAGTAATATTAAGAGGAATTGTGATCCCTACCTATAAGTAATGAAGGGTGCGGGAGAATGCTTCGCCATGGGTCCGCGGATCGTTTCGGGATTTCCGCAGCGACTACGACGTTTGTGCCGTATGCAAACGACTGTGCTCGCTGCTCAAATCCCGAAACACCGGTAAGGGTGCGGGAGAATGCTTCGCCATGGGTCCGTGGATCGTTTCGGGATTTCCGCAGCGACTACGACGTTTGTGCCGTATGCAAACGACTGTGCTCGCTGCTCAAATCCCGAAACACCGGTAAGGCGCCGGGTTGAAGCGAACCCTCTACTTGTCGTTCCCTATATGTTATTTTCTAGGGGTAGAGTAATACCTTCCATCGGAGAGGCATACGTCTACCTAGAGAGCAAAAAGAGAATAGTAGAGTCCCGCGCGTAAGGCGCGGGGAGCCCGTATGGTACTTGCTAAGGGTAGACTACCACCTTCCATCGGGAAGGAGGACGCCTACCAGGCATAGAAAGAGAATAGTAATGTCCCGGCCTTAGGGCGCGGGATACCAACGCCATATGTTGGCGGAGCCTGCATTCAGGACCATTCGTTCCCAGAGGCTATGACCACCAGCGGCGGTCTGTCCGCTTGCAGGCGACTGAGAGTACCGATGGAGAGTCGTGCTTCGAGCACCAATATAGGGATGTATCCACGACAGTCAACCCGCCAACAGGAAAGAAAGGTTCAATGGTTTACACAGGTATAGACTGGTCCGATCAAGCACACGATTTCTGCATCCTCGACGAGGCAGGACAGAAACTCGAGACATTCCGCATCGCACACGGTGAGAATGGCTTTGAGAGCGCCCATCGGCGCATTGCCAGGCATGCTGGTCCCGATGACGTAAGAGTCGCCATCGAAACCAAGGACTCGCTATTAGTCGACTTCCTATGTGAGCTCGGCTACACCCTTTACTTTCTCAATCCTAAGCAGACGGACAGGTTCCGCGACCGCCACAGGATGAGCCACTCTAGGAGCGATGGATTCGATGCCTACGTGCTGGCCGACGCCGTCAGGACGGATCCGCATAAGTTCAACGCACTCTCGCCTTTGGATGGACCAAGCCTCGAACTTCGTGTCTTGACCAGGGCACGGGAAAAACTAATAGGCCGCAAGGTTGCCATCCACAACGAACTCACGGCCGATCTGAAGCGATACTTCCCCGCCGCACTCAAGATCCTGGGTGGAGTAGACAACCAAGAAGCCATTAGTTTCCTCCTGGAGTATCCCACCTGCGAGCAGGCCAGAACCCTCTCGGTAGCCCGGATCGCTTCAATACTGAGCAAAAAGGGCGGTGTCTCCGAGAAGACTGCGCAGAAGCACGCCCAAAAGGCCCACGCTCTCCTTGAGGAGCCTCAGATGACTCCCAGCGCGGAGGTTGCCAGGGCCTATCCCTTGGCGGTCAAATCGCTCCTCAGACAGATGCACAATGTCCTTGAGGAGCTTGCCGCACTTGAGCAGGAAATTGCCACGAGCTACCTAGACCATCCCAACCACCAACTCATAGACGCTATCCCCGGCTTCGCCAAAGTAACAGGTCCAACAGCGAGTTCAGAGATCGGAGCTGAGTTGGCTCGTTTCGCTGGTTTAAAGGCGCTCAAGGCCTTCGCCGGCACTAGCCCGGTCACCGCTCAGAGCGGCAAATACCGCTCAATACATATCAGGAGAGCCTGTAATACACGTCTCAGGCGAGCCCTCCATCTTGCCGCAGGCGGTGCCATAAACAAAGCAGCCTGGGCAAGAGAGCTATACGACAAGCGTAAAGCCGAGGGCAAGTCACACGGCCGTGCCCTCCGCGCTGTGGCAGACCAGCTTGTTGAGATTCTATATGTCGTTTTGACCAAGCGCACACCCTATGATGAGGCTTATCACCTCCAGATGAAAGCGATTCACGGCAAGGCTTGAAAATAAACTTTGACATAGAGAGTCCGCCGCATACGTGGGCCGGACCATCGGGCAGGCAGGCTACACGCGTGGCGGGGCGGAAGTTCCGGGCTTTCCGCTTTCCACTTTCGACTATTTTAGGAGGAGATAACAATGAACTGGTTTGAAGCATGTTATTCGAGACTTCTGATCGATAGCCACATCAGCGAGGATGATCCCTCGTTTCTAGCAAAAATAGATCCCGCTCAGTATGTGGAAATGGTCAAGCGGGCGGGTGTGGACAGCGCCATGGTGTACTCTTGCTGTCATAACGGCAATTGTTATTACCCCACCAAGGTGGGACACATGCACAAGAACCTGAAAGGCAGAGACATATTCGGAGAGATCGTAAGCCTGCTCAGGCAAGAAGGCATTACTCCCCTGGCCTACTACACGATAGTCTTTCACAATGAATCAGCGAAGAATCACCCGTCTTGGCGGGTCGAGAACTGCAATGGCGTGCAAAGCGATGGCCGTTACTGGTGGAGCTGCCCGAACAATCCCGAGTACCGCGCGTTCATAAAATCGCAGATCGCGGAGGTCGTATCGTATACAATCGCCGGGATATTCGTGGATATGACATTCTGGCCGGGTGTATGCACGTGCCATAGCTGTCGAAGCCGGTATCTGCGAGAAAATGGGACGGAGATTCCGGGTGTGATCGACTGGGGCGATGAGAAATGGGTGAACTTCCAGCGAGCGCGCGAGCGGTGGATAGCTGAATGTGCCAAAGACATTACCGATTCGCTCAAGGCGAGCAAGCCCGAAGTGAGCGTAACCCATCAGTGTTCTCCAGTGATAGGAGGTTGGCGGCTCGCATATAACCCCGGGATAGCGGCCGCGTCGGACTACTCGAGCGGCGACTTCTACTATGGAAAACAACAGCACCAACTCGCGGCAAAGGTCCTCTCGGCCTTTTCCACAAATGTGCCTTTTGAGTACCACACTTCACGATGCGTTGACTTAAGAGACCACACTTCCACAAAGTCCGAAGATGAGATGCTCTGTGATGTTGCAGTCACGATGTCGAACGGAGGCGCATATGTCTTTATCGACGCCATAAATCCCGACGGGACGCTCTCCGAGGACGTCTACGATCGTCTGAACTCAGTCAACTCGAAAGCCGTGCCTTTCAAGGAGAAGATGATTGCATTGCGACCGGTCATCACCGCCGATGTCGGGCTGTTCTTCTCAACGTATTCGCACATCTATGAAAAAGATAACGGCAAGACTCTGGCGGAAAGCAGCGGGAGCAGGGGCAACATGGCGCCGGATTATTCGCTTCCGCTGATGAAAGAGCGTTTGGGTACGGCGGTCGCGCTGAACCGAGCTAATATCCCATACAAGATCATCAGCAGCGGCCGAGTCGATTTGAACTCTCTCAAGACTCTGATAATAAATAACTGCGCGTTCTTGCCGGAAGACGAGGCAGAGAAGATACGCTCGTTTGTCCGCGACGGCGGCACGCTCATAGCAACCGGCAAAACGTCGTTATACAATCTGTCGGGACAGACATCGGGCGATTTTGGGCTGAAGGATGTTTTCGGTGTTTCCTACAGCGGCAAGAATAGTGAAAGTGTGAGCTACCTGGCTTTTGATGGCGACGCGGATTCATTTCCCGGGCAGTCGCGGTCCAAGGTAGGAAGAACGCAGTTTGTACTCAGCAACGAACCTGGGCCGCTCGTGACCGCAACCACGGCCTCGGTATTGGCGCTAGTTATAGGCACGTGTTTCAAGCCCAGAGACCCCGATCACTATGCCTCCATACACAGCGATCCGCCGGGACCATCGACCCCGTATCATGGTCTTAGCGTCAACACTTACGGAAAAGGTAAGTGTGTGTATCTGTATTCGTCGCTGCTGGGAATGCAAAACCATGCGCAACAGACATTCGGCGAGCTTTTGTTAAAGCAATATGCCTCTTCGGGGATCATCCTGTCGAGTAATGCCCCGGCTTGTGTGGAGGTGACGCTTCTCAAGAGCACAACCAGGGACGCTTACTTGTTGTGCTTCGTCAACTATCAGATCGAGCTTCCGAATGTTGAGGTTCGCGACACCTGTGTTACACTCCGGCTCCCGGAAGGAACGCGACCGAAATCCTGTCGCAGGGTATCCGATGGCCAGGAGATGGACTTCGATTATGCGGACGGGGCAATTACAGTAACTCTGCCTCGCCTGGAGACACTTGAAATGCTGGAGTTGAACGTATGAACGATAAAACTATTGCGGAACTCGCCCTGGAGCAGGGCAAAGGAATCGTGAGGCTGGCCCCCGCCTGGGTGCCGAGGTCGTTTTGTGTTCCGGGACGTCGAATTAAGCTGCACTCGGATGATTACTACGCCCTGGGTGGCGACCGTGGTGGCATAGATGAGCGTTGGTTCTCGTCGACGACTCCCGCCGATAACGGCTCGAAGACCAGCCCGAACGAAGGACTCAACTTCATCGTCTTTGACGATGAAGGCAAGATCGCAAAGGTCTTACTCCGTGACGCCGTGACCGAGCTGGAAGGCGCCTGATCGGCGATCGGCTTTGGAGAGAACACGGACGCTGGCCGATGTTCTCGAAGTTCTTCGATAATAAGGGTCCCCTGCCCCATCATATCCATCATCGCGAGCAGCACGCCCGGCTGGTTGGGCAGATGGGAAAGCCGGAGGCGTATTATTTTCCTCCGCAAGTGAACAATTATGGCGGCGATTTCCCTTACACGTTCTTTGGGCTGCTGCCCGGGGTCACAAGGGAACAGGCTTTGGAGTGCCTGAGGAATTTCACCAAGGGCGACAACAAGCTCACGAACATATCTCAGGCATATAGATTGGAACCGGGCACCGGATGGGACGTTCCCGCGGGCATACTGCACGCTCCGGGGAGCCTGTGCACCTACGAGCCGCAGGCCGCGGCCGACGTGTTCGCAATGTATCAGTCTCTGACCAACGACCAGATTGTCCCTGAAGAACTCCTGTGGAAAAATACGCCCGAGGATAAAGTGGGGGACTTCAACCACTTGCTGGAGGTCATGGACTGGGACGCCAACACCGATCCGGAGTTTGCCGCCAATCATTTCATGCGGCCAAAACCGGTCGAACCGACCTCCCGGATGCAAGCCCAAGGTTACATCGAGAATTGGATCTGCTACAAGTCGAAAGCGTACAGCGCCAAGGAGTCACCGTGCTTCCGGGCCGGACGGTTACGATCACCGATAGCGCCGCCTACGGGATGATTATGATGCAGGGCCACGGCAAGATGGGCGTCTGGGACATCGAAACGCCGACGATGATTCGCTTCGAGCGGACTCACAAACGACGAGTTCTTCGTCAGCGAATCCGCGGCAAAGGAAGGGGTACGTATCAGTAATCCCTCGACTTGTGATCCCATAGTAATGCTCAAGCATTTCGGCCCGAACAATCCTGATCTGGGCGAGATGGACTGATCTTTCATCACGAAAGCACAATAGCTCCCGTTCGGAGAGAGTTCAGTCTTACGCGCGGCATCGTGTCATCCTGAACTTGATTCAGGATCTCGTGCCTGCCAAGGAGATGCTGAATCAAGTTCCGGTGTTTCGGGAATCTTGTTCCCGAAACCAACTGCCCCGCCTTAGACGATCAAAGGCCGCACATCAAGCCCGACCTTTTCACCAAACTCGTAAAAACGCCAACTGGAGAATGGCCACTGCTCTGGAAGGGTGACAAGTCCCCTTCGAAACGGGATTGGCATGAATATAGTTCACCTTCGCGTAGAGCTTCTCCTCGCTATAGATTGCGAGGGCTCGCGCTTGTTCCTTCCACACGGCGAAGCGCGCCTTGCCGTTGGCGTGACCCGCCATCGTCTCCAAGACCTTCGCCGCGTTCATATCCTTGGCGTGCGCTATTATCCTCTGTCCGGTGTTTCGGGAATCTTGTTCCCGAAACCAACTGCCCCGCCTTAGACGATCAAAGGCCGCACATCAAGCCCGACCTTTTCACCAAACTCGTAAAAACGCCAACTGGAGAATGGCCACTGCTCTGGAAGGGTGACCAGTCCCCTTCGAAACGGGATTGGCATGAATATAGTTCACCTTCGCGTAGAGCTTCTCCTCGCTATAGATTGCGAGGGCTCGCGCTTGTTCCTTCCACACGGCGAAGCGCGCCTTGCCGTTGGCGTGACCGGCCATCGTCTCCAAGACCTTCGCCGCGTTCATATCCTTGGCGTGCGGTATTATCCTCTGTGCAGACCTTCCGCGCCATAACCGGTTAAACCGGTGCAGTTGGCCGCCGTCAGGCAGGAACACCAGCAGATGGACGTGATCCGGCATCAGCACAAACGCCGACACGTACCCAACGCACTCGGCCAGCGCCCTGCGAATCTCGTCGCACACGATATCCCGCACGGTTGCATTGTTGAGCAAGGGCAACCACTCTACAAACGTTCCCGTTATATAGTAGTAACTTGCCCCTATGTCGATGTTCTTCCATTTCACAACGTCATATTAGCCGCACTTGCCGGATATCCCTGCTGGAGGTGGTGCTTATCCGTTTCGGGAACAAGTTCCCGAAACACCGAAACAAGTTCCCGTTATATAGTCCGGTGTTTCGGGAATCTTGTTCCCGAAACCAACTGCCCCGCCTTAGACGATCAAAGGCCGCACATCAAGCCCGACCTTTTCACCAAACTCGTAAAAACGCCAACTGGAGAATGGCCACTGCTCTGGAAGGGTGACCAGTCCCCTTCGAACGTGATTGGCATGAATATAGTTCACCTTCGCGTAGAGCTTCTCCTCGCTATAGATTGCGAGGGCTCGCGCTTGTTCCTTCCACACGGCGAAGCGCGCCTTGCCGTTGGCGTGACCCGCCATCGTCTCCAAGACCTTCGCCGCGTTCATATCCTTGGCGTGCGCTATTATCCTCTGTGCAGACCTTCCGCGCCATAACCGGTTAAACCGGTGCAGTTGGCCGCCGTCAGGCAGGAACACCAGCAGATGGACGTGATCCGGCATCAGCACAGACGCCGACACGTACCCAACGCACTCGGCCAGCGCCCTGCGAATCTCGTCGCACACGATATCCCGCACGGTTGCATTGTTGAGCAAGGGCAACCACTCTACAAACGTTCCCGTTATATAGTAGTAACTTGCCCCTATGTCGATGTTCTTCCATTTCACAACGTCATATTAGCCGCACTTGCCGGATATCCCTGCTGGAGGTGGTGCTTATCCGTTTCGGGAACAAGTTCCCGAAACACCGAAACAAGTTCCCGTTATATAGTCCGGTGTTTCGGGAATCTTGTTCCCGAAACCAACTGCCCCGCCTTAGACGATCAAAGGCCGCACATCAAGCCCGACCTTTTCACCAAACTCGTAAAAACGCCAACTGGAGAATGGCCACTGCTCTGGAAGGGTGACCAGTCCCCTTCGAACGTGATTGGCATGAATATAGTTCACCTTCGCGTAGAGCTTCTCCTCGCTATAGATTGCGAGGGCTCGCGCTTGTTCCTTCCACACGGCGAAGCGCGCCTTGCCGTTGGCGTGACCCGCCATCGTCTCCAAGACCTTCGCCGCGTTCATATCCTTGGCGTGCGCTATTATCCTCTGTGCAGACCTTCCGCGCCATAACCGGTTAAACCGGTGCAGTTGGCCGCCGTCAGGCAGGAACACCAGCAGATGGACGTGATCCGGCATCAGCACAGACGCCGACACGTACCCAACGCACTCGGCCAGCGCCCTGCGAATCTCGTCGCACACGATATCCCGCACGGTTGCATTGTTGAGCAAGGGCAACCACTCTACAAACGTTCCCGTTATATAGTAGTAACTTGCCCCTATGTCGATGTTCTTCCATTTCACAACGTCATATTAGCCGCACTTGCCGGATATCTCTGCTGGAGGTGGTGCTTATCCGTTTCGGGAACAAGTTCCCGAAACACCGAAATATAGTTCCGGTGTTTCGGGAATCTTGTTCCCGAAACCAACTGCCCCGCCTTAGACGATCAAAGGCCGCACATCAAGCCCGACCTTTTCACCAAACTCGTAAAAACGCCAACTGGAGAATGGCCACTGCTCTGGAAGGGTGACCAGTCCCCTTCGAACGTGATTGGCATGAATATAGTTCACCTTCGCGTAGAGCTTCTCCTCGCTATAGATTGCGAGGGCTCGCGCTTGTTCCTTCCACACGGCGAAGCGCGCCTTGCCGTTGGCGTGACCGGCCATCGTCTCCAAGACCTTCGCCGCGTTCATATCCTTGGCGTGCGCTATTATCCTCTGTGCAGACCTTCCGCGCCATAACCGGTTGAACCGGTGCAGTTGGCCGCCGTCAGGCAGGAACACCAGCAGATGGACGTGATCCGGCATCAGCACAGACGCCGACACGTACCCAACGCACTCGGCCAGCGCCCTGCGAATCTCGTCGCACACGATATCCCGCACGGTTGCATTGTTGAGCAAGGGCAACCACTCTACAAACGTTCCCGTTATATAGTAGTAACTTGCCCCTATGTCGATGTTCTTCCATTTCACAACGTCATATTAGCCGCACTTGCCGGATATCCCTGCTGGAGGTGGTGCTTATCCGTTTCGGGAACAAGTTCCCGAAACACCGAAACGTTCCCGTTATATAGTAGTAACTTGCCCCTATGTCGATGTTCTTCCATTTCACAACGTCATATTAGCCGCACTTGCCGGATATCCCTGCTGGAGGTGGTGCTTATCCGTTTCGGGAACAAGTTCCCGAAACACCGAAACACCGAAACGTCATATTAGCCGCACCTGCCGGATATCCCTGCTGGAGGTGGTGCTTATCCGTTTCGGGAACAAGTTCCCGAAACACCGACTGCCCCGCCTTAGACGATCAAAGGCCGCACATCAAGCCCGACCTTTTTCCGGTGTTTCGGGAATCTTGTTCCCGAAACCAACTGCCCCGCCTTAGACGATCAAAGGCCGCACATCAAGCCCGACCTTTTCACCAAACTCGTAAAAACGCCAACTGGAGAATGGCCACTGCTCTGGAAGGGGTGACCAGTCCCCTTCGAACGGGATTGGCATGAATATAGTTCACCTTCGCGTAGAGCTTCTCCTCGCTATAGATTGCGAGGGCTCGCGCTTGTTCCTTCCACACGGCGAAGCGCGCCTTGCCGTTGGCGTGACCCGCCATCGTCTCCAAGACCTTCGCCGCGTTCATATCCTTGGCGTGCGCTATTATCCTCTGTGCAGACCTTCCGCGCCATAACCGGTTGAACCGGTGCAGTTGGCCGCCGTCAGGCAGGAACACCAGCAGATGGACGTGATCCGGCATCAGCACAGACGCCGACACGTACCCAACGCACTCGGCCAGCGCCCTGCGAATCTCGTCGCACACGATATCCCGCACGGTTGCATTGTTGAGCAAGGGCAACCACTCTACAAACGTTCCCGTTATATAGTAGTAACTTGCCCCGATGTCATGTTCTTCCATTTCACAACGTCATATTAACCGACTTGCCGGATATCTCTGCTGGAGGTG
>CAWGNL010000040.1:0-29934 GCA_963823885.1 uncultured bacterium | reverse complement strand
GTGCTTATCCGTTTCGGGAACAAGTTCCCGAAACACCGGAAACAAAGGATTCTCATGGGCAGAGGTGACATATCAAAGTTCAGTACAGCTTGTATAGGATTTCAGTTGCAAGATACTAGGCTTTTCCCCGGACTTCGCTGGGGAAAAGTGGCCACCTTACGGTGGCAGTTGACCAAGGCAGGCGGTCGGGTTTTTCGCTTTCCGGTTGTTAAGGGATGATTTGGAGGGGGCGGAGATTTCCACCCCCATCCCTTGAACAACACCTGAGTCGGCTCGGAGAGCTCCCCAGCGTTGCCCTACCCTCCGCCCAGGCAAAGCAAGTATAGCTCATCCGCCATCCCTTAACAACCATAAAGCGGAAAACCCAAAGGCGGTGCGCCGTCGAATCCGCCTTAGCGACAACAAATTGTTTCTAACAGGGCGCTAAGCGCCTAACCTCGAACCTCGAAAAAAACGCTTAAGTTGCCCAACGGAGATCGACGACAAGTTAACCGGAGGGTTAATCGAGCATGATTCGTGGTCTTATTTCAGCGGCAAACGGGATGCTCCAGCAGAGCCTGAAGCAGGACGTCATCGCCAACAATCTGGCAAATGTCGCGACTCCCGGCTATAAGCGCAGAATGGCGGCTTTTCAGACGTTCGACTGGAGTCTCGCGCAGGCTTCCCAAAGCTCCGGGAGCAACTCCCCTGGGCTGGCGGCCCCGGTAGTCGTGCCGTCGGTCGTGAGCGGGGAAGACGACGCTCAGGCCGCGCTGGAGACCACTGGCTCAAAGACCAACCTCGCGCTGGAGGGCCCCGGCTTCTTCGTGGTCGGGTCCGGCGCCTCGAATGCAGCTCACCCGAAACGGCAGTTTCACGCTCAATGGGCAGGGCCAGCTTATTACGGCCTCGGGCGAGGCTGTGATGGGCCAGTCGGGTCCGATCAACGTCGATTCCTCGGACTGGCAAATCGACCCCTCAGGCAGGGTCCTGAGCGATGGCAGCCAAGTCGACCGCTTGAAGGTTGTCGCAAGGGATAATTCCGACATCCCCGACGGCGACGTCAAGGTCAGCCAGGGAGCGGTTGAAACTTCCAACGTCAGCACCGTTGGAGAAATGGTCGGGCATGATCTCCGAATATGCGCGAGGTACGAAGCCAACCAGAAGACTATCCAGTCGATCGATCAGACTTTGGATAAGCTTGTCAATGACGCAGGAAAAGTTTAGTCGAGTGTCGGGTCTTGGGTGATAGGTGATGGAAGGGACCTGCTTCCAAACCCAACACCTATTACCCAAAACCTGGTTTCTTGTATTCGGTGATGGGTTATGGGGGAAGGGACTGCCTTCCATCACCCATCACCCAAGACCTGATTCTCGGGGAGGAACCTCTATGATTCGCTCTTTGTTTACGGCGTCGACCGGTATGGACGCCCAGCAGCTCAGTATGGATGTAATCGCCAACAACCTGGCGAACGTGAACACCACGGGTTTTAAGAAGAGCCGGGTCGATTTTCAGGACCTGCTCTACCAAACCGTACGCTCCGCCGGAACCCCGGAGGCGCAGGGGACCGAGATTCCCTCCGGCCTGCAGATCGGCCTTGGCACCCGTCCGGCGTCGGTCGAGAAGGTGATGACTCAGGGCGATGCCCAGTCCACCGGAAACCAGCTCGACCTGGCTATCCAGGGCAAAGGTTTCTTCCAGGTAATGCTGCCGACCGGCCAGTATGCCTACACCAGGGACGGCAGCTTCCAGATGGACAGCCCGGCCAATTGGTAACTTCCGATGGTTACACGGTCTGGCCGGAAATTACGATTCCCGCGCAAGCCACCAGCATCACGATAGGCTCGGACGGCACCATATCAGCGACTTTGTCGGGCCAGACCCAGCCGAGCACGCTGGGCAGCCTCAAAATCGTCAACTTTCAAAACCCCGCGGGACTTGCGAACATGGGCAACAACCTCATGACCCAGACCGCCGCGACGGGCGACCCCGTGCAGGATACTCCGGGGCTGAACGGCCTCGGCACGCTCAGCCAGGGTTACCTCGAGACATCCAACGTGCAGATAGTCCAGGAGATGGTCAATCTGATCGTCGCCCAACGGGCCTACGAAGTCAACGCCAAGAGCATTCAGACAGCAGACAACATGCTCAGCATAGCCAACCAATTGAGGCAATCATGAAACGCGCATTATTGACACTAGCCATCGGGCTGGCATTGGCGGTCCCGGCGCAGGGCGCTCCCATCACCATTACGGTCCAGCCCAAGGCCACGGTAAAAGCGATCCAAATGATTAAGCTCGGCGAGATCGCGGCCATCACCGGCCCGCGAGAACAGGCCGAACTGCTCAAGCAAATCGAGATTGCCCGAGCCCCGCTCCCCGGCGCGACAAGGCAAATCACTTGTGCCTGGATCAAGAACAGGCTCGAGTGCGCGCGGTTCGATATGAAGACCGTCACGATCAAGTCGCAGGCAATCATTACCCTGGTCTCCGAATCGCAGACCGTCAAGGGTTCCGACATCGTCGAGGCTGCCCGGCGCTTCATTGCCGGCCAGTTCCCTCAAGGCGAAATCAGCTACAGCCTGGCCGCGACCGAAACCACGACGGATGCGACCGTGCCCGGCGGCAAGGTGGAACTGACAGCGGAGCAGCCGGCCCGGGACATCGAGCCCGGCAGGCAGCCGGTCTGCGTCGATGTGCTGATCGACGGCACGCTTTACACGAAGAAGACCGTCGCTCTAACCATCAAGGCAACCGGCCCCGTGTTGGTCGCGACGCAGCCGATCAGGACGAGGGAGTCGCTGACCAGCTTAAACACCAGGATCGAGCAGCGTGAAATCACGATCGCGACAGGCAAACTCGTCGGCGCGCTCCCGGACGAAACGAAAATAGCAAACCAGTCGATAAGCGCCGGCTCCGTGATACTGGCGGATATGGTCTCACCCAAACCCCTGGTATCGAAAGGCGACCCCGTAACCGTACTCGTGACATCGGGCGCGGTGAGGGTCGTCGTGAAGGGGACCGCGTCCAACGACGCGGCCTTGGGTGAGAGCGTTCGAGTCAGCATTCCCGGCAGCCCCGAGGAAATTCAGGGAACTCTAACCCAGCCCGGATTAGTCGAGGTCAAAGTATGAAGAAGGCAATTGATAATGCACAATCGATAATGGATAATTCTTCACTATGCGGCGGGAACGACAAGTCGAGGCGGTTGTTGGAATGGAGCCCTTCGAGTTCCCGCCGCGGGATAGCGACGCGGCAGCGGGAACTCGGCAGTTCCAAATCGGCAGGCGATTGCCGGGCGTCGTTCCCGCCGCATAGATGGACTGTGCTTACGGTCGTGGTCCTCTTGTTCGCCATTTGCGCGCCGCTTGGCGCCGAGTCGCTCTATACCGATACCAGCAGGCCCCTGTGCGCCGACAAGCGCGCGAGGGCTGTTGGAGACGTGCTTACGATCATAGTGACGGAGTCGGCGACTTCGACCAACGCCGCCTCGTCCGATGCCACCAAGAAACAGACGCTCGCCACTAATCCCGGCGTCGGCCCGCTCTTGAAGGCGATCCCGGCATTCGGTTTCACTGGCAGTGACCAGAACACCGTTAGCGGAACCACATCGAGAACAACCAACTTCACGGCCAATATAGCCGTCAAAGTCACCAAGGTCCTTCCCAATGGAAACCTGGAAATCGAAGGCGTTCGCGACGTGCAGACAAACAGGGAAAACCAGCAGATGACCATTACCGGAACAGTCCGGCCGGAGGATATCGCGCCGGATAACACTATCCAGTCCACCTACGTGGCGAACGCGAAGATAGTCAACACGGGCGCTGGACCCATGGGATCCAGAATGAAAGAGGGCTTGATCGGCAAGCTGGTGAGAATACTTTTTTAGGGGCTGGGGACTAGGGAAGGGAAAGCCCATGCGGGCCGCGCTCTTTTCGCCCTTGAAGGGTCTTCCCCGAGCGGGGAGGGCAGGTGGCGACGGTCCGGCGGGAAGCTCCGGCTCCCTTCCCCAGTCCCTAGCCCCCAGCCCCTAGATCCTGATCGGAGGAACTTGTGCACAGACTGAGCATTGCAATCATTTTAATACTGACCATTGCGGCTACGGCGGCGTCCGGGCAGGTCGCGGTGCGCGTGAAGGACCTCGCGCACGTGGACGGCGTGAGGAGCAACCAGCTTGTCGGCTACGGCCTGGTGGTGGGGCTCAACAACACCGGCGACAGCCAGCAGACACTCTTCACCATGCAGTCGGTCGCAAATCTGCTGCAGGCTTTTGGGGTCAGCTCCGACGGGACCAAGCTGGTGGTCCGCAACGTGGCGGCGGTCATGGTTACCGCCGACCTTCCGGCGTTTTGCCGGCCCGGCGACAAGATCGACGTGGTCGTCTCGTCGATGGGCGACGCCACGACCCTCCAGGGCGGAACTCTTCTGCAGTCGCCGCTGGTAGCCGCCAACGGCAAAGTCTATGCGGTCGCGCAGGGACCGATATCCATTGGGGGCTTTACCGCCGGCGGCGGGGGATCTTCGGTCAAACAGAACCACGCCACCGTGGGCCGCGTGCCGCACGGCGCGATTGTCGAGAAAGCGACCGAAACCACCGTGACGGTAAACGATACCCTAGATTTCTCCCTCGACGACCAGGACTTCACCACCGCGTCGAGGATTGCCGAAGCAATCAATGATAAGTACGGGGTGGGCGTCGCGTCGGCGACCGATGCCGCCAATGTGGCCGTCAAGGTCCCCGCCGACCAACGCTCCCAAGTCGTGGACCTGATATCGGATATAGGAGACCTGTCCATCGAACCCGACGCCACAGCCAAAGTAGTGGTCGATGAGCGGACGGGTACCGTTGCAATAGGCGGTTCGGTGCGACTCTCGCCCATAGCCATTTCTCACGGCAATCTGACCGTGGAGATCAACAAGGACTATCTTGTCTCCCAGCCGGAGCCGCTCACCAACGGCAAGACCGTGGTGGCCTCGCCCAAGAAAGTCAGCACGACCGAAGACAGGGCCTCCCTGGTACTGCTGCACCCCTCGACCATCGACGACCTCGTGAAGGCCTTGAACGCCTTGAAAGTCACGCCCAGGGACATCATAGCGATTTTGCAGACGATCAAGCAGGCCGGCGCGCTGCACGGCGAGTTGGAGGTGCTCTAGTGGCAACGATGCCCGTGGCCGCATCGGCGGCGCCTCGGGGCAGCCGCCCCCAAAGCAGCCAGACCGACGCGCGGCTCAAGAAAGTGTGCGAGGAGTTTGAAAGCGTCTTCACGGCCAAGCTTTTGAAGAGCATGCGCGAGACCGTGCAATCAGCCGACTTCTTCGGCAGCGAAAAAGATGAAACTACGTTCCGGGATATGCTCGATGACGAGACGGCCAAGTCGATCGCTCATCACCAGGGCATGGGCATCGCGAACATGCTCTACCGGCAGTTGGATCGAAGTTCGAAGGTTGGGAGATAGGAGTTAGGAGCCAGAAGTTCAAACCACTTAAGGTGGAGGCTCCGGCAACCGAAAAGTAATATGGTGGTCGAGGTTCTAACCTCTTACTTCTTACTTCTAACCTCTAAAAAGGGGTAGCGAGATATGTTAGTAGCAGGCGGCGGTATCGAGCGTGTGCTCGGGGCGCAGTTACAGAAGATATACAAGACCAATTCGACGCAGCGCGTAAAGTCGGTCGCTGGGCAGGACGCTGTCTCGATCTCCAGCCAGGCCGTTCTGGCCGTCAAGGGTCGGCAGGCAGCGGCGGCGCTGCCGGCGGTGAGGGCGGACGCGGTGGCGCAAGCCGCCTCGCGCATAGCGGGCGGGCAGAGCGTGTCCTCGACCGACCTGGCCCGAGCGATTATGAACAGAGCGTCGGAGCGGCACGCCTAATCCGGCAAAGCCGGGTTTTCGTGTCTTCGTACATTCGTGTTTTCGCGATGGAAATTCAGAATTCAGTTTCCAAGGCACTAATATGGTTCTCGAAAATATCAAGCAACTTATTCGGCTCATAGAGCACGAGGTCGCACTGTACGATTCATTCCTGCAGGCGACCATGAAGCAGAGGCAGGCCTTGATCGAAAACGACGCAGCGGAAATTTCCGCCATCGCGGGCCGGCAGGACCGTCTACTTCGCCAAATCTCGGCCACGGAGAACTCTTCCGGGCAGGTTATGGCTAAGTGCGCGCAGCAGATGGGCATTGACGCCGGGGCGGTGAGCGTTGCCGCCATCGCCGGGCGTCTGGAGGCGCCGGCGGGCGACGAACTGACGGACGCGGCGCGCAGGCTTCTCGAGATAGGCTGTCAGGTGAGAACCGAAAACACGATCAATCGCCATCTTCTAAACAACCTCGTCCGTCTTACAAATTATTGCCTGCGCGGCATTGCCGGGCTGAGCCAATCTCCGCCGCCGTATCGGCCGGGCGGAGCGGCGGTTCAGCAGGCGGTGCGCTGCCTGGCATTGGATTCGAGAGTGTAGAAACGTGTCCTCTGGATTATTCACCGGCTTGGATATTGCATCGAGCGCGCTTGAAGCGCAGCAGCAGGCGATGGACGTCGTAAGTGAAAACGTCGCCAACGCCGCCACGCCCGGATACACCCGCCAGGTTGCGGACCTCGTCGAAGGGACATCGGTCAGCACGAACGTCGACGGCGCCTCCAGCTACGCGGTGATCGGCAGTGGGGTCAATGTGGCGCAGGTCCAGCGCATGACGGACCAGTTCATCAACGATCAGGTGCGGATAGCGACCGGGCAATCGTCGCTGTGGCAGACACAGAGTCAGACGCTGAGCCAGGTCGAGTCGGACTTCAACGAACCTTCCACCTCCGGACTCCAGAGCCTGTTTTCCGCCTTCTGGAATTCCTGGAGCGCGCTGAGTTCGGACCCAAACGATTCGGCCACCCAAGAGGGCGTTATCTCGGCGGGAAACAACCTCGCCCAGGGAATTCAGGGCGTTTACTCGTCCGTCCAGCAGACCGACAATGACCAGAAAGCCCAACTCTCCGACGATGTGACCCAGATCAACACCCTCACTTCGCGGATAGCGCAGCTCAACTCGCAGGTAAGCTGCGCGAGCAGCGGGACGGATGTCAACACTCTCCTCGATAATGAGGACTCGCTGATAACCCAGTTGACCGGATTGGCCGGCGTGAGCGTCTCGGGGCAGGACGGCGGGCAGTTGATGATAACCCTCGGCGGCAAAGCGTTGGTGCAAGGAGGCATTTCGGCCCAGTTGGGTGTGCGCACGAACGGATCGGGCCAGCAGGAGGTTTACTCGATCTCGGATGGCGACGCGGTAAACGTCACGGGCGGCGAAGTCGGCGGACTGCTGAACCTGGTGAACCAGACGCTGCCGGGGATCATGACCTCTCTCAACAATCTCACTACCACGATGGTCAATGAAGTGAATGACACCTACGCCACGGGCGTGCTGAACAACGGGTTCGGCGCCGGAGACTTCTTTACCCCAGGCTCGACAGCGGCCGACATTTCCGTGCAGGCGACGGCCGGATCCGTGGCGACGTCGACCACCGGGTCACTGGGGGATGGGTCTTTGGCGACCGAGCTGTCCAATCTGGGCGATACGACGCTTCCGTCCGGGCACAGCATCAATCAAATGTATCAGCAGATCGTCACCAATGTGGGAACGCAGTCCGCCACCGCCACCAGCATGGCCACCACGCAAAACCTTTCGCTGACGCAGTTTCAGACGCAGCAGCAATCGGTCTCGGGAGTATCCCTGGATGAGGAAATGACGAACATGATCCAGTACCAGCAGGCATACTCCGCGGCGTCGCGGGTGATTACCACGATCGATAGCATGATTTCTACGCTGGTCAACTCGACCGGCGTTGTAAGTGGGAGCTAACTATGAGAGTGACTCTAAGCATGCAAAGCGGCCTCGCCATCAACTACTTGCAGGAAGCGTCAAGTGGCCTGCAAGCCGCACAGGAGAAGGTGACCACGGGCAAGCAGATCAACAAGCCCTCCGATAACCCGGTGGGCACGGGCCAGGCGATGCGAATTCAATCGACACTCGACGGCATCACCCAGTATACGGCCAACTGCAGCCACGCAACGTCTCAACTATCCGCCACCGACTCCGCCCTTCAGAGCATTACCACTCAGCTTCAGCAGTTGCAGTCGGTGGCAACGGCGGCCGCAAATACCGGCACGACCGATAGCTCCACCAACCAGGGATACTTCGCCAAAATCCAAGGCATAGAACAGAGCCTGGTCAGCCTTGCCAACACCAAGTATGGAGACAATTACCTTTTCAGCGGCTACAACTTGACGACGAGTCCGCTTACCGCGACCGGTGGGACCCCGCCTTACGTATACCAGCAAGGTGATGGCGCCATCAACGTCGAGATCCAACCCGGCCAGACGGTTCAGACCAACGTGACCGCGGACAAAGTATTCAACCTGGACGGCTCCGCGGGCAACGGCTCGAAAGACATCTTTACCGTGATCAACGACCTGACCAGCGCGATCAAATCGGGAGACTCATCGGCGATTTCCGACTCGCTCGGCGACATACAAACCGATCTGAGCAACGTGGAGCAGCTCAATGCTCAGGTCGGAGCGACCCAGCAACTGGTCAGCAACAACACGACCGCGCTGTCCAACTCGCAGACCCAGCTCAGCAATCTGCTATCCAGCATCACGGATGCGGACGCGGCGAGCGCGATCGTTCAGATGCAGGCTCAACAGAACGCATATCAGGCGGCCTTAGCGGTCACATCCCAGGTGATGCAGCTTTCGCTGGTCAACTACATGAAGTAATCACCGGCAAGCCGCCAACTGTGAACTTCTTTCTTTTGTTCGGGCAGATTTGCAATCTGGGCATCTTGCGACGCCCGAATCACGTGGCAACAGGATAAATGCTGGTGGCGCGGATTGCAAATCCGCCCCAACCCAGTAATTGCTTAGGCGCTTAGCGCGCTCCTATAAACAATTTGTTGTCGCTAAGGCGGATTCGACGGCGCACCGCCTTTGGGTTTTCCGCTTTATGGTTGTTAAGGGATGGCGGATGAGCTATACCTGCTTTGCCTGGGCGGAGGGTAGGGCAACGCTGGGGAGCTCTCCCGAGCGCCGACTCAGGTGTTGTTCAAGGGATGGGGGTGGAAATCTCCGCCCCCTCCAAATCATCCCTTAACAACCGAAAAGCGAAAAACCCGACCGCCTGCCTTGGTCAACTGCCACCGTAAGGTGGCCAGAAAACCACCGACCTTCCGAATTATGGAAAGGCCGTATTGATTTTCCGGCGATGGCCTTGTTGGTTGCGGCTACGCCGCTTTAGGAATCATGAGTACCCGGGGCATGGCTGTCATTCCGAGCAAGTGACGGCGACGCTGTCGCCGTTACATTGGAAAGAAACCGACGCCCCCGATGTTTCGGGATTTCGGGTGATCAGGTCCGACGAGCCGGGCTAGGCCAAAATCCCGAAACATCTGCAAGAAACCGACCCCCGGTGTTTCGGGAATCTTGTTCCCGAAACTGGGGCTGGTTTCTTTCTAATGTAACCGCGGCAACGCCGAGGTAAGTTGCTCCTAAGAAACTGCTGGTTTCGGGACAAGGGTGTCCCGAAACAACGGGGCTGGTTTCTTTCTAATGTAACCGCGGCAACGCCGAGGTCAGTTGCTCGGAATGACATATGCCGTGACATGTACCTCATAATTCGTGAGCTGTTACCTTTCTTCAAGGGAGAAACTTTAACCATGATCATCAACACAACTCGCTTTGGGGTGATAGAAGTCGACGACAACGCCCTGATCTCGATGCCGGAAGGCATGATAGGCTTTGAGAATCTCACATCTTACTGTCTCATAGACCATCAGCCGGAGAGCGTTCTGAGATGGTTCCAGTCGACGCAGGACGCGGATACTGCCTTCCTGGTAATCGATCCATCCGAGATCATCGGCAATTACTCCTTCGATCTCTCCGACCTGCACGTGGAGCGCCTTGGTCTCACGGATTCAGGCGACGCCGTGGTCATAACCACCGTGGTTATCGACAGGGACGCGAAATGCGTTTCGACCAACCTGATGGCGCCGGTCGTGATCAACGCCAAAAACCGCACCGCTCGGCAGGTGATGCTGCTGGACGGCAGATATCCTCTCAGGCACGTGATATTGCCCATCGGCGATGCGTCGATGGTCACGGCGTAGCCCCTTAGCGCCCTCCGAACGACAATTTGTTGTCGCTAATAGCGCGCTAAGGGGCGAGAAGACGGTACTAACCTATCGGGTTACCCGAACGCCGTAGTGATTTTTCGATTTGACTGCCACCGTAAGGTGGCCACTTTTCCCCAGCGAAGTCCGGGGAAAAGCGTAGTATCTTACAACTGAAATCCTATACAAGCTGTACTGAACTTCGATATGTCACCTCGGATTTCAGTTGTAAGATACTGAGAAGAAACCGCCGACCTTTCGAATTACGGAAAGGCCGTATCGACTTTCCGGCGATGGCCTCCTTGGTTGCGGCTGCGCCGCTTTAGAGTTTATCGCGGAACTTTCGCCTCGTGACAAAATTCACCCGCGAAATTTCCGTGAATTCTCTAACGATATACCTGGCAATTGTGGCATATAGCCTATGAGGAAGAATTGGAATGGGACCGAGGGTTCGCCTTGAACCTTGGAACGCGTCTTGAGAAGAGGTGATGCGCAGTATGGCTTTAGGTGTGGGGCGCATTAGTGAAATGCCCCGCGTTAATCGATAGGCCGCCCCAGGGCGGCAGCAGCACCGGACGCAAGGAAGTACGTCCGGCATTATTTGGGTCAACAGAATCAAGGAGGACCAATCAATGTCGCTAAGTATCAACTACAACTCAGCAGCTCTGCAGGCAGAGAACTACCTGAATCAGACGACTTCAGCCGAAAACACCTCGATCCAGAGACTGTCTTCGGGCTACAAGATCAACAGCGCCGCGGATGATCCGGCGGGATGGGTTATTTCCCAGAAACTGCAATCGCAGCTCGGGGGTCTTTCCCAGGCCATCAACAACTCGAACGACGCCATCAACATGGTGCAGACGGCTCAAGGCGCCTTGGACCAGGTTAACTCTCTGCTTCTTTCCATGCGTAACCTGGCGGTTCAGGCGTCGAACACCGGCACCAACGACACCGCGTCCCTGGCGGCTGACCAGAAGCAGATAGCCTCCGCCATTAACGAGCTGAACACGATCTCCACGAACACTCAGTTCGGTGAGAAGAACCTGCTCGACGGCTCCGCCGGAACGACCGTACAAAAACCTCGACACCAACGACATCGGCGGCGTATCGATGGCCTCGACCACTCCGGCCGGCTACACGACTGTCGATGTTACGGCGGCGGCCACGGCTGCAGTGGTCACCACCGGCACCTCTTTTGCGCTCGCAACGACCAAGATGAGCCACGCAGGTACAATAGATATCAATGGCTCGCAAATTGCCGTTACCACCAACAGTTCCGTCCAGAACGTTCTGGACGCAATAAACGCGGTGAGCGGCACCACGGGTGTCGCCGCCACTTACACCACCACAGGCCCCATTGTCTTGACGCAGACGAATCTCGGAAGCAATAACCAAAATACGATTACAGTGAAACCGCTTCCATCCTCAATAGCGGGAGCTCTGCGTCCGCTGTGGGCACCGACGCTCAGGCAACCGTAACTTACGGTGACGCCACCCAGGAGACTTTCACTTCCGGCAAGGGCCTTCGAGCTCGTGGGAGACACGAGCGGTTCGATCATCAACCTCAAGACCAATGCCGCTACCACCTACACCAATGATCTGTTGGTGGCAACCGGATCGCTCCAGTTCCAGATAGGCGCTTACGCGGGTCAGACTGCTTCGCTGCAAATCGGGTCGACTGCCGCCAACCAGCTCGGCGTGACCGCCACGGGTCTGAGCACCCCTGGCCTGACTGTAGCCAATATCGATGTCACATCAGCCACCGGCGCTTCGGACGCGATCAGGTTGCTCGACGCCGCGACTTCCGAAGTCTCGGCCATGGAAGCAGACCTTGGCGCATTCCAGAGCAACGTTCTGCAGAGCAACGTCAACTCTCTGACTGCCGCCCAGCAGAACATTCCGCATCCAACTCAACTATCACTAACACCGACATGGCAAGTGAAATGATTAACTTCACGCGAGATCAGATCCTGACGCAGGCCGACACCGCGATGCTCGGCCAGGCAAACCAGTTGCCGCAGAATATCCTCTCGCTGATCAAGAACGGTTAGTCGGAAGGCACTCACGTGCTCCCTCTCACGGATGGGAGAGGGCTGGGGTGAGGGGGAAACGCTGTAATCAGGCACAAGCTCATCGAGCGCGGCGTTCCACCCTCACCCCCAACCCCTCTCCCGTGAGGGCGAGGGGAGCACAAAGTGCCCGTTCGGGGGGATTTGCAATCCGGCCCGTCAGCCGGCAACCTGGGGATTGCCGGTGTATCGGGAATCTTGCCGGTGTATCGGGAATCTTGTTCCCGATACGTGATTAGTTTCGGGAACAAGATTCCCGATACAGCCGTTACGACAACGCCCAAGCTACCGGTTGGGGGTCTGGATTCTAACTCCTAAAGCGGCGTAGTCGCAACCAAGAAGGCCATCGCCGGAAAATCAATACGGCGTTTCCGTGATTCGGAAGGTCGGTGGTTTCTTGCCGGTGTATCGGGAATCTTGTTCCCGATACGTGATTAGTTTCGGGAACAAGATTCCCGAAACACCTGTTAAAATCTTGTTCCCGATACGTGATTAGTTTCGGGAACAAGATTCCCGAAACACCTGTTACGACAACGCCCAAGCTACCGGTTGGGGGTCTGGATTCTAACTCCTAACTCCTAACTCCTGACTTCTATTTTCTGGGGAGGAGGCAATCAAATGTCGGGTAGTACTGCCTCAATAAGCGGAATAATATCGGGCCTCGATACCAGCACCATCATAAGTGAAATGGTGTCGATCGCACAGCAGCCGGAAAACCAACTTCAGACTCAGGTATCGACCCTTCAAACTCAGTTGTCGGCATGGCAAAGCTTCAATACTCAGTTGCTTGCTCTGCAAACCAGCGCCTCGGCAATCTCGTCTCCGGTCTCATTCAACGCGAATACCGTGACATCCAGCGACCAGAACGTCATCACGGGCACGGCGGATTCCACCGCC
The DNA here is from genome assembly GCA_963823885.1 of uncultured bacterium. Classification (GTDB taxonomy): domain Bacteria; phylum Armatimonadota; class UBA5829; order UBA5829; family UBA5829; genus CAWGNL01. The sequence continues at coordinate 16,841 of CAWGNL010000040.1, read as the reverse complement.
ACAGCGGGCACTTATTACGTAACTGTGAGCAACACGGCTCAGAGCGAGCAGCTTTCCTCACAGGGATTCGCCAACACCACCGATGCCATAGGCACGGGCAATGTGAACATCAGTTTCGCCAACGGCAAGAGCTTCTCGGTTACACTCAACAGCAACACTGACACTCTTGCCGGGCTATGTGACGCCATCAACAACGCAAACGGCGGGGTGAACGCCGAGATAGTCAACACCGGAAACCAGAGCGATCCCTATCAGCTTCTGCTCACGAGCAAACAAACCGGCACTGCTTACGCAATGACGGTGGATACGAGCGGGCTGTCCGGCGGGACCGCCCCGGTGATTAACCAGGTGGTGCAGGCGGCCTCGGACGCAAACCTGCAATTGGGCACGGGTTCAGGGCAGATCAGTATTACCAAGAGTTCGAACACGATCGACGACGTCATTCCGGGTATCACGCTGAACCTCGCCAGCGCCGACAAGAACCAGACAGTCACGCTGCAGGTCCAGCCCGATACTTCCACGATGGAGCAGTCGATACAGAGCTTCGTAACCCAATACAACAGCGTCGCTGACTACATCAACCAACAGTTCACATACACGCCGCCCGGTGCGTCCAGTTCAACGTCTTCGACAACTACTACCACTGAGCCCCCGCTGTTCGGAAGCTTCGATCTGCAGACCGTTCAGAACCAGCTCGTCACGGCACTAAATGCCAAGGCGCCGGGGCTTACGGGCAGCGTACAGTCGCTGGCCGACGTCGGGATCGGCTGGAACCAATCGGGCGAACTGACGCTCAATACCGGCCAGTTGCAGCAGGCGCTGCAGTCCAATCCGGACGCCGTGAGCGCGCTGTTCTCGACCGGTTTCACCTCGTCAAGTCCCGACATTAGCTATGTTTCGAACACCGCCAGCACTCAGCCATCACCTACCGCCGGCTATACAGTCGATGTAACACAGACCGCCGCCGAGTCGTCGATAACGGCGGGGGTGGCTCAGTCCGCGCCACTGGTTCAGTCCGAGGTTCTGACCCTCAACTCTTCTACCATAGTCTTGCAACAGGGCTGGTCCCAGCAGCAGGTGATCGATGCAATAAACAAAGACACTCAGTACACAGGGGTTACCGCCTCGGCGACGGGCGCGGACGGCACGGGTACCGGCAACTACTTGACCCTTACCCAGACCGGCTACGGAAGCGACAACCACGTCCAGGTGCAGTCCGACGTGTCGTCCAGCGCCGGAGGCACTGGCCTGGGCACAACTCCTGTCACGGAGACCAGCCCGGCCGGAGAGTCGGACTCGGGCACCGGAGTTGTGGGACGCGTAATGATCGGCACTATCAATGGGGTCCAGGCGACCTCCGATGGGCAATATTTGACCGCGCAGGCCGGCACGAACGGCGCCAATACCGCGAACGGTCTCGAACTAAAAATCACGGCAACGGCTCCATTTAGCGCAACCGTCAACTTCACCAAGGGCGTCGCCGCACAGGCCGCGGATGCGCTGTCCCAGGCCACGGGGGTAAGCGGCTCCGTCAACACCGCCGAGAAAAGCGTCAACAGCCAGATATCGGATCTCAATAAGCAGATTACCAACTGGAACACGTATATCAGCAACTATCAAAACCAGATCACCACCGAGTTCAACAACATGGAAACCGCACTCGGCAAGCTGGAGAGTCAGGGCGAAGCCATAACCCAGTTGCTTGGCTCGCTCTATAACAATTCGTCGAGTTCGTCAGGCTCGTCCAAGTCGTCCAACTCATCCGGATCGTCCGGATCAGGTTCGTCGAACTCAGGTTAGATAAATCAGGTGTTGGGTGACGGGTGATGGGTGGTGGCAAGGGAGCGCGCTCTCCCACCAACACCCAACACTCATAAGAGTTCAGTCTTGTCATCCTGAACTAGTGCTTAGTTGCATAATTGATTGATAGAACGCTGTACCGGGTGTTTCGGGAATCTTGTTCCCGAAACTAAGTGCGTATCGGGAACAAGATTCCCGATACACCGGCAAGAGTTCAGTCTTGTCATCCTGAACTTGACTTGCGGATCTGGCGCCGGCGAAGGAGATGCTGAATCGAGTTACCGGGTGTTTCGGGAATCTTGTTCCCGAAACTAAGTGCGTATCGGGAACAAGATTCCCGATACACCGGCAAACAAGATTGCGTAGTTGCATAATTGATTGATAGAACGCTGTACCGGGTGTTTCGGGAATCTTGTTCCCGAAACTAAGTGCGTATCGGGAACAAGATTCCCGATACACCGGCAAGAATGCTATCAGTTATTTATGCAAGTAGACACTAGACTTGCGGATCTGGCGCCGGCGAAGGAGATGCTGAACCGAGTTCGGCATGACAGGCACCCACGAAGCGTGAGCACTTACCTGTGCCCCATCGCCTTGAAAGGAAATATAATGGCGGTTAGCCCCTATGCTCAGTATCAGCAAAACGACATAACCACGGCGGGGCCCGACAAGCTGCTGCTGATTACTTATGACGCGGCGATCAGGTTCGCCAGGATCGGCCGCGAAAAGATGAAGCTGGATTCGCCGGTCGAGAAGTCCAGAAACATCGGCAAGTCGCGCGCGCTTATCGCGGAACTTCTCTCCACGCTCGACCCCGCGCCGAATCCGGAACTCGCCGCGAGCCTCGCGAGACTCTACGGCTACATGCATAACCGCCTGGTGGAGGCCGATTTGAACAGCGATCAGGGGGCCGTGAGCGAAGTCATCGACATGCTCACTAACTTGCGTGGGGCGTGGGCCCGCGCAGCCGAGATATGGCGGGCACGCTCCGCCGAAGGAAGGCTGGCGGCGTGAACGGGTAAGTGAAAGGCAACCAGGCGGAAATGCTCTCCGTGCTGCAGAGCTACATCTCCTCGATGCGCGAGAAGCGCACTGCAATGCACAACTTGCAGGAGATTAGCAGCCGGCTGCTGCGAAGGATATCCATCGGCGACACAGGCTCGCTGGCGGACATCCTCGAAGCGCGCGCCGCCGCTTGCGCCCAGTTGGGCAAATTGCTGTCGCTCGCGCCCTCTTTCGATCTGGACGTAAACGGCCTGGCCGGCGCAAACCAGCCCGAAATCCAGGAAGCCGTCGCCGATATTCTCGAGGGCGGACTCCAGCTCGATACCCTCAGAGTGCAGACTTTGGCTATGCAAAGCGAGTGCGAAGAAGCTCTGCGCGCCGCGCTCGCGGCCACCGCTGGGCGGCTCTGCCAAGTGACCGACCAGCGAAAGGTGAGGTCCGCGTACTGCAAACCGGCCCCCGGCCCATCTCGGTTTCTGGATAAGAAGAAATGATCGGGCCGAAGGTAGCGGAGAGCAGAGAGCGGAGAGCAGAGGGCCCGGACTCCCCACCGGCAGAATCGCCCCGTTTGCCGGTGTTTCGGGATTTGAGGAGCGAGCACAATCGTCGGCGTATAGCACAGACGTCGCAATCGCTCCGGAAATCCCGAAACCATCCAACACCCCGTTTCGGGATTTCCGTTCCGCCCTCGCTTCACTCAAATCCCGAAACACCGGGGAACTCAGCAGTTCCGCATTCGCAAGTGATTGGCGGGCCTCGTTCCCGCCGCATAGGTGGGCTGCCCGGCCCGTTTCGGGAAAAGGGTTTGCCGAAACAACGGAAGCCGGTTTCCTGGACCGCACCCGCCTTTGCGATTCAACTGATTCTGCTGCTGGTGGCGGTCGCGCCCGCGGGCGCCTCGACGTACACCCAAATCCACGATATGATCGGCGGCATCAAGGCGAGCAGTTCGGCTAGAGTGATAGACGTCGCACATTCAAGGCAAGGCAGGCAGGTCCTGGGCGTGGTCATCACGGACCCTCGGTCGCCGGTCGGCTCCAAGGCGCGCATCGTAATCATCGCGGGTCAGCACGGGGACGAGCAGCACCCCGCGTTGTCGATAGCCGAGCTTGCACTTCGTTGGGCAAGCGGCCCCGATTTTGAAGAGCTTCGCAGAAGGTCGATTGTGGCGATCATTCCGGACGCAAACCCCGACGGCCTCGCGCGCGAAACCCGGCGTAACTCCTCCGGCGCCGATCTCAACAGAGACTGGGACAATCTCTCGCAGCCGGAGACGCGCGGCATCGCCCGCCTGATCGAGCGGTGGAAACCGCATTTGGTACTCGATGAGCACGAATGGGTGGCAACGGACCAACGCTACACCAATTGCGTGGAACTGGCCCAACCCCACGGCCGGGCAGGGCTGATATCCCTCGCCAAGCGAGTGAGGTCCCAATCCGTCGGGTCGGGGTTCGTGGCAATCGACTCGCGCCCCGACCGCGACAGACTCGCTGCTGCACCGGCACTTCGGCGATGCGGGATATTTGGCCTATCTGGTAGAGACGGCCCCGAATGAGAGCGCGGCCAGAAAACGCCATCTCTACTTTGCGGTGACGCTGTCGCTTGTGAGGCGGGCCATATCGAGCCGGCGGCAAATCGAGGAATGCTCGTCGTCGGCCCAGCCCTACCAGGTCCCCCCGCCAGGGATTTTTCAGGCGATGCGCAAGGCGCCCGAAGGGCCGCAGGCGGTGCTGGCGCTGGTGTGTGTCTACTGCCTGGTCCTCGCCTGTGAGCGGAAGAAAAGAGAATCGACGCGATGGATGAGGGGCATGAGGCGATGCGACGCGCCGGAGTCGTGCGTAATCGTAGTTCCGCGCGGGCCGCTGCCGCAACTCGCCTACAGGAGTTGGACCAAAAGACGGACTAGGGGCGGGCGGCGGACCTCAAACCGAGCAGTAATGTGACTTCTCCGATAGGAAGGCCCGCCCGGCGGGCGATATCCGCGGCATCCAAGCCGGCATCCGCAAACTCGTAGATGCGCCGCGCCGAATCGAGGTCCGCCGGTTCTTCGGAATTGCGCTTGGCGGAGTCGGTCTCATCCGCCGCAATCTGACTCCACAGCAGAATCTTCTGATCGGCGAGGAGGATCAGCTTTCGAAGTTGCTCGCATCGATCGTCGAGGTCGCGTATCGCGAGCGACGCAGTCTCCTTGATCTCGCCGACCAGGCGGGCCGAAGCCTCCTCGAGGACCAGCAAATCCCGCGGCGTGATGCTTTCAGCACATCGGCTGGCCGCCACACTCGACGCCATCCACCTCACCAGGACCGCAATTCCGGCGACTATTACCAGCGTTGTGAAGCTGCCTATTATAAGCATGCGTTGCCTCCCCCATCGGGTAGGGACTAGCCCCTAGCCCCTGCCCCCCGTCACGCCACTGTGTCGATCAAGTGCTCCTGACCGTCGGGGCTGGGACGGCGCTGCCGGGCGTGATGGCGCTTTTGGCGCTTGCCGTCTTCGCTCTCCTCGTGCTTGAACCTCGACTTGTCGGTCTGGTCGGCCGTCTCCACCTTGCGCTTATCGGCTTGGGTGAGACCCTGGGCCGCCAGTTGGTCCTGAGTGGTTCCCGCAACGCGATGACTGGCCATGGTCCTATCCGGCTCCACGGCCTTGACAACCGAGGCGACTACATCAGAACTGTCGTAAGTCATGTCGATACCCCCAAAAAAACAGCGGAAAGCTGAAAGTGGAAAGCCCGGAGCTTCCGCTCGCGCACGGTTGCTCCGGCCGCGGAGCGAAACGGGGCGACCGAGGCCGTTCCCTTCTTTCAGCTTTCAGCTTTCCACTTTCCACTCACGCTGCCAGCGCGAACGCCTCCACGTGTCTTGCGAGCTTGCCGTTGAGCCGCAGAGTCGCTTTGGAATGCAACTGGCAGGCGCGCGCCTCCGTGACACCGAGCGTCTGGGCGATCTCCCGCAGCGTAAGTCCGTCCGAATAGGTACAGGCTCACCACCAGTCGCTCTCGCTCCGGAAGCGCGTCGATGGCTTCGGCAAGGAGCCTCGTTCGCTCCTGCCGTTGGGCTGCCGTAAATGGGTCCTCTTCGCAATAGCCCGGCGCGTCCGGCGAGCAGCCGACATCCAGGCCGCTCGACAGCGCCTGATCGAGCGACAACAACGACGACCGTCCGACCAGAGCCAGCTTGCCGTCCAGTGCTTCCACCGTAATCCCGAGCCGCTGGGCCACTTCCTCATCCGCCGGCGGCCTGCCGAGCGCCGCTTCCGCCTCCGCGAACGCCTGCCGCAGGTCGGATTCGCTCTTCCTCACCGACCTGGGCGCCCAGTCGAGGCTGCGCAGCGCATCTATGACCGCCCCGCGAATCCGCGGTATAGCGAACGTCTCGAACTTGAGTCCGCGCTGCGGCTCGAACTTCTCTACCGCCTCGATCAGGCCGACAATCGCGTGGCCGATGAGGTCCTCATAGCAGGCCGCTCCGCTGGCCGAGAAACTCAGGCGGTCCACAACGTATTTGGCGAGATAGACGTAGGACGTTATGATCTGCTCACGGACGTCGGGCCTATCACGCTCCTTATAGTCACGCCAAAGCTTATCACGATTATCAGACATTCGAATAAACCTATCGAAGGGAAGTCAAAAGTCCTAAAGTCGAAAGTCGGGAAGAGCCCTCACTATGCGGCGGAAGGCGCATCCTTTCTCGTTACTCAGCACTCGTTACTTTTGCTCTTCCTTGCCGCCCAGCATGAACGCGCGGAGCAGCGATCCAAGAATGCAAAACACGACCCAGAGCATCACGAAAAACACGATTCCCTTCAGAACGCACTCAAGGAGATCGCCGCCCGACAGCGCGCAGGCGACCCACGCCGCCATGCAGCCCACCAGTGAAAGGGCAAGGCTCACGATTCTCCAGGCGGAATCGAAGTTCATAGTAAATCCTTTCGCGAGTGCAGTCGCGACATCACCTCGATGGATGCCAACCGAAGCTGCTTAGCCATGCGAGAGCCGGGAAACAAGTCCACTATGGGCCGCTGTCGAGCGATGGCGGTGCTCAGGCCAGGCTCGGATGGGACCCAACTCCACGCATCGAACGTGCGCCGCAGGAACTTGATGCAGTTCGAATTGATGCAGTGCGCGACCCTTTCCGCGGCCTGCCTGTCCGGAACCGAATTGATGACCAGTTCCACCCTCGCTTTGAGGCCCTCCCCGAAGAAAGTCTTGATGAGCGCGTAGCAGTCCATCAGCGCCGTCGGCTCGGGTATGGTCGATATCAGCACCTCGTCGGCTGCTCCCAGGAAATCGATCACCTCGTCGGATATCCCGGACGCGGTATCGATCACGAGCGCGTCGATGCCCAGGTCTTCCTCGATCGCATGCGAGATAAGCTCCCGCCGTTTGTCGGAGGTCAGCTCCGCCAGCCAATCGATGCTGGGTCCGGCGGAGAATATCCTCATTCCGGAGGACCCGCCTATCCAGGTATTTGCGATGCGCTCCGCGTTGCGGGTCAGATCTTCCAGGGTGCAGAACGCGCGGCGGCCCAGCAAAGCCTGGGTGTTGGACGTCCCCATGTCGGCGTCCACGATCGCGGTCTTGATCCCGCGCGACGAAAGCAGCACGCTCAGGTTGGCCGCCAGGTTCGATTTGCCGATGTCGCTGGCGCCGCTGGTGACGGCAATAGTCCGCGGTCGCTTGATGCCGGCGCGCTTAGATGAGCTTGTCTTGGATAATAGTCTTAATCTAGCTGCCTGGTCCATTGTTACCCCTCAAATCAGGGAATAGGGGCTGCGGGCTAGGGGCTAGGGAAGGGAGGGCACGGCCTCATACCAATCCCTGGTTCCTAACTCCTGAAGCACCTTCCCTAGCCCCCAGTCCCTAGCGCGAGTTCCGCGAGCATTCGAGGCTCGGCTATTTTCAAATCGTCCGGCACATCTTGCCCGTCGGTAATGCACGTGACCGGCAGGCGGGCCGCGAGCGGCAGGTTGACGAGGCACCCGAGGTCGTGGGCCTCGTCGACCTTGCTCACGATCAACCGGTTAGGCGCAAGCGCCGAGAAACACTCGACCACGTCACTGTGCACGCTCGCGGACAAGCAGGCAGATACGACAAGGCAGGTTTGAGTCGGCTCGGCGGGCGCAAGCAGAGTTCTCAGCTCTCCCAACTGAAGAGCATTCTTCTGGCTGCGACCGATGGTATCGATCAGGACGACGTCCCTGCCGGAATGCTTCTCGACGGCGGCGGTCATCTCAGATGGAGAGGTTACGATCTCCAGCGGCACATCGAGTATGCGCGCGTAGACTTTTATCTGCTCCACTCCGCCGATGCGAAAAGTGTCGCAGGTGATCAGCGCGACACTTTTGCCCTGCTGCAAGCCGTAGCGGGCCGCCAGCTTCGCGAGTGTGGTGGTCTTACCCACACCGGTCGGCCCGACCAGCGCGATCACCGAATGGTCCTCGACGGCGGCCGGCGCGGTGAACCCGGCGAGCGCCCCGGCAACGAGATCGGTCAGTTCGTTCTTGTCTTGAATCAGCCTGAGTTCGTCATCGGAAATCTTTAGAAGCTCGCGCGATACGCCGTTCTCTCGCAGCATCTTCAAGGCGGCAGGCTCCTCGGCGAGCGACTCGGGCTTGACGAGGCCTTTGAGCTGGCGGACCTCGTCGTGCAGCGCGCGCAGCCGCTCCAGGGTCTCGTCGGGTGAGGCAGCCGCCTCGGGACCGGTGGCTCGATCACAGTCCACGGCGGCTGTCACCTCCACCTGCTCCCTGGATTTGAAGCCCAGAAATCGGTTTTGGCGGACGGCGCGGGTGTCGAGGATCACTGCCTCGTCCCCCAACTCCCGCTTAACCAGCGCCAGCGCCTGGCGCATATCATCGGCTCTGAAGCTCTTAATTCGCATTGTTTACACTCACTACTCCGACGCTGTCCACCGAAACCGCGGCGTCGACCTCGTCTGTACGAGAGCACCGCAACGGCGGGGAACGAGTGCTGGGTGAGGCGCTTGAAATGCGGTCTGATACGCGCCGAGCAAAGCGCCACAGGGGTCTTTCCCGAGTCGGCCAGCCGCTGCACGAGAGGCTTGGCGGCCTCCAGGACCTTTTGCACCATCACCGGCTCCAGAATCATCCGGGAGCCGATTTCGGTGGGCCGCACGGCGTCCGCCAGCGTCTGTTCCAGCGCCGGGTGAACGGTGAACACCGACAGACTCATGTCCCGCTCGGTATATTGACGGCAAATGCTGCGCGAGAGCCGCTGGCGCACGTACTCGGTGAGGACATCCACATCCTTCGTGAGCTTGGCGAAATCGGCAAGGGTTTCCAGGATCGTCGCAAGGTCGCGGATAGACACGCGCTCGAGGAGCAGGTTCTGCAGCACGCTCTGGACCTCGCCCACGCCCAATAGCGTTGGCGCCAGTTCGCCGACCACGGCGGGGGAAGTCTCCTTGACCGCGTCCAGCAGCGCCTGGGTGTCCTGCCGGGAGAGGATTTCGCCCGCGTTCTTTCGGACGATCTCGGTAAGATGGGTTATCAACACATTCAGCGGATCGACCACCGCGTAGCCCGCCATTTCTGCCTCGAACCTCGCGGCTTCGGAAATCCACGTGGCGGGAAGGCCGAAAGCCGGCTCCTTTGTAGCTACGCCGTGGATTGTCTGGGTGACGGTGCCGGGGTCCATGGCCAGAAGCTGACCGGGAAATATCTCGCCGTTGGCAACTTGCACGCCCCTCAGCTTCACACAATACTGGTTGGGGCCGAGCTGGACATTGTCGCGCACGCGAATCGCCGGCACGATCAGACCGATATCCATTGCCGCCTGGCGGCGCACCATTGTGATTCTTTCGAGCAGCTCCCCGCCCTGCTTCGGGTCGGCCAGCGGCACCAACCCGTACCCGATCTCCAGCTCCAGCGTGTCGATGCCTATCAAGTCCACCATATTCTCCGGCGGCTTGGGCTTTGCCGCTTCCTGTGCCCGGACCTCGGCCGCGGACTTGACGCTCGCCTTGTTGAACTGCATCAAAAAGTAGGCGAGCACTCCGGCGAGACCCGCTACCAGCAGGAACGGGGTGTGGGGCATGTTGGGAACCAGCGCCATCACCGCGAACACTCCGGCAACTATGGCGATGGCCTTTGGCTGCGAAAAGACCTGCGAGGCCAAATCCATGCCCAGGCTGTGCTCCGAACCGGACTTGGTGACCATAAGACCCGTGGCGGTCGATATGATGAGGGCCGGGATCTGCGTCACCAGCCCCTCGCCCACGGTCAGCAGCGTGTAGGTCTGCAGGATAGTCACCACGTCGAGTTTGCCACCGCTCTTGAGCATCCCCACGCCGAACCCGCCGAGTATATTGACGATGACCATTATGATCGCGGCGATTCGCATCGCCGCGAACGAACTTGCTTGCGCCGTCCATCGCGCCGTAGAAGTCGGCTTCGCGGCCGATGTTGACCCGCCGCCGCTGAGCCTCGACCTCGTCGATGATGCCTGCGTTGAGGTCGGCGTCGATTGCCATTTGCTTGCCGGGCATCGCGTCCAGGGTGAACCGGGCGGCGACTTCGGCGACCCTGCCCGCGCCGTTGGTGATGACCACGAACTGAATAATGATAAGGAGGATGAAGACGACGATTCCCACCACATAGTTGCCGCCCACCACCACCTGCCCGAACGCCGCGATCACCGCGCCGGCGCTCGCGTTAAGCAGTATCAGCCTCGTGGCCGATATGTTCAGCGCCAGCCGGAAAAGCGTAAGCAGCAGCAGCAGCGATGGAAACGACGAAAAGTCCAGCGGCTCCGTGCTGTATATTGTGACAAGCAGCACCACCAGCGCCAGGGTGATGTTTATGCACAAAAGGCCATCGAGTACCAACTCCGGCAGCGGCAGGATCATCATCGAGACGATCATCACTGCCGCCGCGGCTATTGAGACGTCGCTGTACCTGCGCAAACGCCCCCAGCGGGCCCACCGGCCTGATCTTCGATTGTTCGACTGAAACTGCCATTTGGAATTTCTGAATCGCGAAAGCGCGAAAGTGTCCGAAGAAAACGGCGTTTCGGGAAAAGGGTTTCCCGAAACAACGGGAAGGCGGCTCTCTGCCCTCTGCTCTCCGCTAACCTGCCAATTTGTTATTGAGCCGGTAGACGTAAGCCAAAATTTCGGCTACCGCGTGATAGAGTTCGGCGGGAATTTCGTCGCCGATTTCGGTCGATTTGTACAACGCGCGGGCGAGTTGGACGTTTTCCACCATCGGAACGCCCGCCTCGCGGGCGAGTTCCTTGATCTTCTCCGCGATCAGCCTCTGGCCTTTGGCCAGCACCACCGGCGCTGTCATCTCGTCGGGGTCGTATTTCAAGGCCACTGCGTAGTGGGTCGGGTTTGTGACCACCACATCGGCCTTCGCGACGCCGCGCATCATGCGGTTCCTCGCCATCTGGCGCTGCCGCCGCCTGATCTGGCCCCTTATCAGAGGATTTCCCTCCGATCGCTTGTAGTCCTCTTTGACTTCCTGCTTGGTCATTTTCAGGTTCTTCTCGTTCTGGTGGCGCTGGAAACCGTAGTCGATTCCCGCGATCACCAGCAGCACCAGCCCAGCCCTGAACAGGAGCCGGTACATCAGCCCGCCGATCCCGGCGGCTATCTCTCTGGCGCCGCAACCGGTAAGCCCGATGATCATCGGATACTCCCCGCGCACACACGAGAAGACCATGTAGCTGATGATGGTCACCTTGGAGAGGGCCTTGGCCGAGCTCGACCGCTGACCGGGTCGAGAACATTCTCGCGATTCCGCCGATCGGGTCCAGCCTGGATCCCTTGGGGGCCAATGGCTCCCACGAAAAGACCAGCCCGACTTGCACGGCGTTCACCACGAATCCCGTGACGAACACCGCCGCCAGCAGCGGTCCAAGGACCACCGCCATGTCCAGCAATATCCGTGCCAGGACCGATTGGACGCTTGCCGTGGTGAAGTCGCCCTTGGGAAAATGGCCGAGGCATCGAGTGGTGATTTGGCCTATCCGATCTATCATGATCGGCCCGGCGAACCTGACCGCCACGAGAGATACGAGGAGCACAATCGCCGAGTTGAACTCGGTGCTGCGGGCCACCTGGCCGCGCTGCCGCGCTTCGCGCCGGCGTCTTGGGGTTGGGGCTTCGGTTCTGTCTTCCAGAGGCACTTGGGTGCTCCCCATCGCAAATTTCGTAGGGGCAACCCGCCGTGGTTGCCCGGTGCAGGATACTTCCTTCCAGGGCGGGCACGGCGGCCCGCCCCTACGGTGATTGCGTCAAGTAAGTTATCTCGTCAGGGCCTGGACCAGCACGTGCATGTCGCCGCCGAGCCCTCCAAAGAGAGTTCGCATCATCACGAAGGCAGCCGGCATGGCGATTACGACAGTCACCAGCCCTACGAAAATCTTTGCGGGAAAGCCCACGACCAGCACGTTGAGCTGCGGGACCGTACGGGCAAGAATCCCCAAAGCCACGTCCGTGAGGAGAATTACCCCAACTATGGGCCCGCCGATTTTTATGGCCGCGAGAAATAGATGCTCGAACGTCGTCATAATGGTGCCCGCGGCGGCCGGGCCGAACGACATACGCCCCAACGGCAGGATCGCAAAGCTCTCCGCAAGACCCTGCAGGAGGATATGATGCCCGTTGATCGTGAGAAACAGCATCGTCGCCACGAGGTTCTGAAACTGTGCCAGCACAGAGGTCTGCTGATTGTTCATCGGGTCGACCACGGCGGCAAAGCCGAGCCCCGTTTGGAGGCTGACAAGCTCGGCCGCGCTCTGGACCACCATGAACAGCAGCATTCCCACGAAGCCGATGGCAAGGCCCACAGCGGCCTCTTTCACCAGCGCGAACACCAGATCCAGCGCGTCGCTCGGCGGCTGTGAGCCGCCGGCGGAGGCAAGGGGCGTGAAGATGAGCGCAAGGCATGCCGCCAGGCCCACGCGCGTGGTGACCGGCACGTGCGAGTTGCCGAACACGGGCGCGGTCGTGAAAATGCCGGCCGTCCGCGCAAAAACGAGCAGCCAGATGAGTATCTGACCGATACCGAAGCCCGGAATATTCATCTACCTCGCCAGGTTCGGCAGAGTGGCCAGCAAGTGGCTGGTGAAGTGCACCAGACTCGCGAGCATCCACGGCCCAAAGACCACCGCGGCCGCGACAACCGCGATTATCTTAGGCACGAACGTGAGCGTCATCTCCTGGATCTGTGTCGCCGCCTGAAAAACACTCACAACCAGGCCCACTATGAGTCCGAAGCCTAGCACCGGGGCCGAGATTATTACCGCCACGATGACCGCCCGCTGGGCCAGTTCGAGAACACCTGCGTCAGTCATGATTTCCTCCATTCAAATTAGCTGAGAGCTAGTGAAAACTAAGCGCCAGGGCGCGGGCGATGAGATGCCAGCCGTCGACCAGTACAAAAAGCAGTATCTTGAACGGCAGCGAGATCATCACCGGCGGAAGCATCATCATACCCATCGACATCAGCGTTACCGAAACGACCATGTCCACTATCAGGAACGGAATATAGATCACGAATCCTATCGTGAACGCGGTCTTGAGTTCGCTTATAAGGAAAGCCGGTATCAGGACGTGCGTCGGAACATCGTCGGGAGTCCTTGGCCTCAAGCCCTTGGAGAGCTTTACAAAGAGCGCGATATCGTTCTCGCGCGTCTGCTTGAACATAAACGCCCGCAGCGGCGCCAGCCCCTTCTCGGTCGCCTGTTCGAAGGTGATCTGTTTGTGCATGTATGGCCCAATGGCGTCATGGTTTACCTTGGACCATATCGGGGCCATGGTGAAAAACGTCAGGAAAAGCGCCAGACCGATCAAGACGGCGTTCGGCGGCACCTGCTGAGCACCGATTGCGGTGCGAGTGAACGAGAGCACGATCACGATGCGCGTGAACGAAGTCAGCATTATCAGCAGCGCCGGCGCAAGCGACAGCACCGTTAGAATGAAGAGTATCTGGAGACTGCTCGATACCTCCCGCGGATTCCTGGCGGTGTCCAGCGCGATATTGACCTTCGGCAGCGGAGTCTGAGCCGCTGACACAATCGGCAGCAGAGTGCCCGCCAGCGCAAACGCTATCGCCGTGAGCGTGCGGTGCAGCGAGTTGACGGTTGTTCCCGACTGACAACTATCTTTCTGTTGTATCGGGAAACCCTTTTCCCGAAACGCCCAATCAGCGCTTCCGCGAGGGTTCCCGGCTTTCCGCTTTCCGCCTTCCACTTTCCACTGCTCCTCTATTTCTCATCGCCGCCCGCCTCCTGTTGCAGGGTCTTGGCCGCAATGGTCTTCTTTTGGAGGAACGAGGCGCCGATCCCTCAAGATATCGCTGATCTTGGAGGCAGCGCTTGCCCGGCTGAGCACGCTCGCAAAGTCGATCGGCTGCTCGACTTGGGCTGACTCCGGCTCGGAGAGCGCCTCCAGTTCGCTGATGAGGCTGATCTGGTCGTGGTCGAGCCGACCAGGAGGCGCTTGCCGTCGATCTGCACCACGTGCAGAGCCCTGTTGGTTCCGAGTCCGGTGGTTTCCAGCACATGGAGTCTTTGCCGCGACGACTTGCTCGGGACCTTTCTCGACATGAATCCTTTGAGCGCGAGCAGAGAAAGGTATGCAAGGGCCGCGACGAAGACCAGGGCCAGCACCACCCTCACCAGCGACACCGCAACCGACGGCTCGCTTTTGTCTTCCGCCGCCGGGTCGGAATAAGCCAGGTAAGGGCTTTCTTTTCGCTTGGACGCGGGAAGCGGTTTGAACGCCCCGTTGTCCCCGTTGTTTCGGGAAACCCTTTTCCGAAACGCCGGCTAGGTCCTTTTCCTGAAGCGGGGCGCGGGCCTCGGGCGGCGTGCCTCGCCCTGCCGGTCGGCCTTGATCTTGATCGACGCGCCGACCTTGAGTCTGTTGATATCCACGCCCGGGTTGATTCAGAAACACAACTCTCTCCCCTCTGAGCAAACAACTCTGTCACATCATTGCTCCAACCTCTGCCATATCATTGCTCCAACCTCCGCCATATCATTGCTCCAACCTCCGCCACATCATTGCTCCGACCTCTGCCAAGTTTGTCGCAGACATATACTCTTTGGGGAGATACAACTTTATCCAATTCTTGCAAATATCCCTCCTTTCAGAAACACAACTCTCTCCCCTCTGAGCAAACAACTCTGCCATATCATTGCTCCAACCTCCGCCACATCATTGCTCCGACCTCCGCCAAGTTTGTTACAGACATATACTCTTTGGGGAAATACAACTTTATCCAATTCTTGCAAATATCCCTCCTTTCAGAAACACAACTCTCTCCCCTCTGAGCAAACAACTCTGCCACATCATTGCTCCAACCTCTGCCATATCATTGCTCCGACCTCTGCCAAGTTTGTTGCAGACATATACTCTTTGGGGAGATACAACTTTATCCAATTCTTGCAAATATCCCTCCTTTCAGAAACACAACTCTCTCCCCTCTGAGCAAACAACTCTGTCACATCATTGCTCCAACCTCTGCCACATCATTGCTCCAACCTCCGCCATATCATTGCTCCAACCTCTGCCAAGTTTGTTGCAGATATATACTCTTTGGGGAAATACAACTTTATCCAATTCTTGCAAATATCCCTCCTTTCAGAAACACAACTCTCTCCCCTCAGAGCAAACAACTCTGTCACATCATTGCTCCGACCTCCGCCATATCATTGCTCCAACCTCCGCCATATCATTGCTCCAACCTCTGCCATATTATTGCTCCAACCTCCGCCATATTATTGCTCCAACCTCCGCCAAGTTTGCCACAGATATATACACTTTGGGGAAATACAACTTTATCCAATTCTTGCAAATATCCCTCCTTTCAGAAACACAACTCTCTCCCCTCAGAGCAAACAACTCTGTCACATCATTGCTCCAACCTCCGCCATATCATTGCTCCAACCTCCGCCACATTATTGCTCCAACCTCTGCCAAGCTGCCACAGATATATACACTTTGGGGAAATACAACTTTATCCAATTCTTGCAAATATCCCTCCTTTCAGAAACACAACTCTCTCCCCTCTGAGCAAACAACTCTGTCATATCATTGCTCCGACCTCCGCCACATCATTGCTCCGACCTCCGCCAAGTCTGTCACAGATATATACACTTTGGGGAGATACAACTTTATCCAATTCTTGCAAATATCCCTCCTTTCAGAAACACAACTCTCTCCCCTCTGAGCAAACAACTCTGTCACATCATTGCTCCAACCTCCGCCACATCATTGCTCCGACCTATGCCAAGCTGCCACAGATATATACACTTTGGGGAGATACAACTTTATCCAATTCTTGCAAATATCCCTCCTTTCAGAAACACAACTCTCTCCCCTCTGAGCAAACAACTCCGCCACATCATTGCTCCGACCTCCGCCATATCATTGCTCCGACCTCCGCCAAGCTGCCACAGATATATACACTTTGGGGAGATACAAGTTTATCCAATTCTTGCAAATATCCCTCCTTTCAAAAACACAACTCTCTCCCCTCAGAGCAAACAACTCTGTCACATCATTGCTCCGACCTCCGCCAATTGTTGCTCCAAGCTGCCACAGATGTATACACTTTGGGGAAATACAACTTTATCCACTTGCAAATATCCCTCCTTTCAGAAACACAACTCTCTCCCCTCTGAGCAAACAACTCTGTCACATCATTGCTCCGACCTCCGCCACATCATTGCTCCGACCTGCCAGCTGCCACAGATGTATACACTTTGGGGAAATACAACTTTATCCAATTCTTGCAAATATCCCTCCTTTCAGAAACACAACTCTCTCCCCTCAGAGCAAACAACTCTGCCACATCATTGCTCCGATGTGTCGCTGCCACAGATGTATACACTTTGGGGGAATACAACTTTACCCCTTGCAAATATCCCCTTTCAGGAACACAACTCTCTCCCTCTGAGCAAACAACTTCGCCACTCTTAGCAAACAACTCTCTCCACTCTGAGCAAATAACTCCGTCACATCATTGCTCCGACCTGAGCCCGTTGCAGACATACACTCTTT
>CAWGNL010000039.1:0-99752 GCA_963823885.1 uncultured bacterium | reverse complement strand
CGACGACGGCATTTCTGATGCTTACGGTGTCAGCGAACTGGCACACCGACGACGCCGTCCAAAATGCGGCTGCGAGTGCTGATCATCGCACTTCCATTGCCAAAGTCCCAGATCAACACGAGTGTGTAGCCTGTGAGATGACCCTTGACGGCACAGGCCGCACTACATTCACGCCGGCGGATTCAGTCTTCAAACCAGCTACTCCAGGGTGTCGGCTGCAACACTGCCCATATTTATCCTCATTTCAATTGACCTCATCAACGACGCCTCCCGATCTCCTCCATCCGCATAACCGTTTCGCAATCCCATTCCCGACAAACCAGACCCAACATAAACAAAAATCGCGGAGGAATGGCCCACAAACACGGGTGTTTCAACCCGCCTATGCATGTTCCGGGCCTCCTTCTCAGGAGGAGTATAGAAAATGTCTAATGGTTCTCGTGGCGCTAAATGCTTCACGTCCACTATTCTTATCGCTTTGATGCTCTTTTGTGGAGCTTTGATCTCGCAAGCTGATGTATTTGGCAGACTGAGTTTCACTGTGAAAAACGCCGATGATGAGAAGCCGGTCGCCGCAGCCAAGATCACTCTGCACGATTCTGCCGGGGTGCGCCCCGACATCTGCCTGACTACCGACAGTTGTGGGACCGTCGTGAGCCCACCGCTGGAGTTCCGCGCGTGGGATGTGACGGTGGAAGCGGATCTTTTTCAACCCGACAATCGGCAGGTGCAGGTAGCCGGCGATACGTCAACGGCAGTCGAAGTGCTGTTGGAGCCACTCAAAGAGAAGGTCGTAAAGATAACCGGACAAAAACAGACGATCACTCAGACACAGACCGCCAACGTGACGAAACGAAATCAAACGTTCATTCAGACATTCCCTGTGACTCTGGGCAACCCGCAAAACCTGCAGGCCGTAGTAGCAACTGTTCCCGGTGAGGTCCAGGACTCGGTCAACCAGGTTCACGCGCGAGGTGAACACAGTTCGAATACTATCGATATCAATGGATTCGAGCTTCCCGGCGCATTGCAGGGCCGCATCGGTCAGGTCATCGTGCCGACGGTAGTCCAGGACATGGATGTAATAACCGGCAACTATGCCCCGGAGTATGGAGGCGAGTGTGCATCGATTATTAATATGAACCTGCGTTCGGGTCCCATCGTTCCCGTGGAGAGCCTGGAACTCGGAGAAGGCAGCTTCGTGACGCGCTACGCCGAGTTGACCGCAGGCGGACAGCTTGGACGCCCCATAGCGCAGGCAGCGGGAGCGCTTACCACCGGCCAGGCGCGGGAATTCGACTACTTCATAGATATGAACGCGCGGGCAACGGACAACGCCGTCGAGCCGCCGCAACCCAACGATCAGACGGCTCACAATGCCGGTGAATCAGAGAGCATGTTCGGCAACTTCGATTTCGCGCCGACCAAGACCGACCAGATCAGCCTTATATTAAACACCGACCCAGCCGACAGCCAGATCGCCAACCGGTCCGGCCTGCCCGAGGAGTTCGCGCCGGTCGGCCAGGGGTACGGCTACGGCGGCCATCTTTCCGCCGCGCAGGGCATCGGGTCGCAGCAATCCGACGGGCAGGACGTTAACCAGCGCGATCTCAATCAGTTCGCAATCACCAACTGGCGGCACACGATCAACGCGGACACCGTCAGTCTGATGTCCGTGGGCATAACGTATTCCGAATTGACGCTGACCAACAATAATCCGGCGATTAATCTGAACAACCTCCCGGCGGATAATTCGATTGAGTTCAATCCGACTATGGATCGTGAATCCGAGCACAAACAGGTCCAGGGCAGTGTTACCAATACGACCGGACCGCACACATTCAAGGTCGGGGGCCTCTTCGACGACCAATCCGGTAACGAATCGTGACCAGTTCATTCCGGGAAGCCAGTTGGCCCTCGACGCGCTGGCGGGACTGGATCAACCAGGGCTGCTGCCCGCGGGAACCTATACCGGAGCGACAGATGAGTTGGGAAACCCAGTCTATGTGCTCAAACCAAACGCCGTCTCCCCGGTCCTTCCGGTCACTCGGTCCGGATACTATGCCGCGGCCTACGCTCAGGATACGTGGAACGTGACTGACAGATTCACCGCCAACTACGGTATTCGCTGGGACGCTTACAGGCAGGCGGAGAACCTCGGACTTCCGAGTGTGGACCTGAACACTGGCTCGCCGCGCGTGAACCTTGCGTATAAACTGGCGCCGGGACTAGTTAGCCGCATGTCCTACGACCAATTGTTCACGGAACCGCCGCTCGCGCAGGGCGCTATTCTGGGGCAGCCGATTTTGCCTCGACTCACTAAGCAGTTCCAGTTCGACCTGGAGAAACAAATCGCTCCGCGCCAGACCGCGAAGTTCACTTACTACCGCAAGCGGGACACAAATCAGATCGACGTGGGAATTTCTGATCCCTTACACCCAGATGGGCGCGTACACAGCCGTCAACTTCCAGCACGGCAACATAGAGGGCACGGAGCTTTCGTATAACCTGACGCCTCGCAACAACCAGGGGGTAAGCGCTTATCTCTCGTGGACCAACTCGCTTGCCAAGCCGACGGGGCTCGACAATCAAGGGAATCCCGTTCCCGACTACAACGATCATGACCAGCTCAACACGATCTCGACCGGCACAGCTTACACATGGCGCTCGGGCGCATCGACGGGCTTAGACTTGTATTACGGGACCGGCGTGGCAAGCAGCGTGCTGGAAAATATCACGGGCACGACCATATTGGACGATGGAGACCGACAATCACGCTCTTTGCTCAATTGGGATATCTCGACAGGTCCCAACTTCTTTGGCCACGGTCATGGTGGACTGGAGTTGGGCGTCGAGAACCTGTTGAACAGCACGCCGGTCCTCAATTTCAACTCGGGCTTCAGCGGCACGCGCTTTCAGCGGGCGCGCACCATCATGCTTTACGGCACTTACATCATCTAACAAAAAAGGCGGAGGATGGCGCATCAGCCATCCTCTGCAATTAAGGAGTAACTAATGGGAGCAATTCAGCATTTCCTGAAGGGTGGCGGATTCGTGATGTATCCGCTGCTGCTCATATCCTTGGCGGCGGTTGCCGTCATTGTCGAACGACTAGTCGCATTTGCGCAGTTCGGCAAACGTTCGCCAAGTCTGCTTAATGAGGTTATAGACCTTTGTCGAGCGCGGCGGTATGACCATGCCCCCGAACTCTGTGAAGCGTCACGGGGTCCACTTGCGGCGAGCCTGGGCGCTGTTTTGCGTCACCGAGACGAGGAGACCGTTGACCAGGAACGGCTGGTTCAGGAGGCTGGGCAGGAGTATTTCATCAGGCTCGAGCGCCTGTTGCCTCTGCTCGATACAGCAACTACAATATCGCCTTTGCTCGGACTGCTTGGCACTATCACCGGAATGATAGGGACTTTTAACGCCATAGCGGCGCAGAAGGGCCAGGGCAATACTGACGCTATACTCGCTGGTGTCGGCGAGGCGCTTTACGCTACCGCGACCGGCCTTACTGTTGCCGTTATCTGCTTTGTGGCCTACAACTATTTCACGTCCAGACTTCACAACATAATATCCGAAACGGAACAAGGGGCAACAAAGCTTATGAACGTGCTGACAGAAACCGATCGCATCGAACAACGCAAATCTGAAGTTGGAGAGACACACAATGAAGTTTACGCAGCGGAGATCTCTTAAGCGGACCAAGATCGAGATCATTCCGATGATCGACACGATGTTCTTCCTGCTTGTGTTTTTCATGCTATCTTCGCTGGCTCTCGTTCGGCAGAGCGGAATTAACGTGAACCTGCCACAAGCGCGCACGGGAAAAAAGCAAACGGCTGTCGATCTCACAGTGACGGTAGACAAAGCACGGCGGGTGTATGTGAACAAGGACGAGGTCAGTCTGGATGACTTGGGGACAAAACTGGTCCAGACGGCTGGCGGCCGCACCGCTGACCTCGAGGCTGACTCCGTCATTATCAATGCCGATTTGACCGTCCCCCACGGCCTGGTCGTCGGCTGCATAGATCGTGCGAGAGAGGTTGGGATAACCCATTTCGCTATCGCCACGGCTCCTGAGGGCGCCGGGAAGTGAGGAAAGCTGTGAAGGTGATTCCCCTATCCAACAATTCCGGGTCTGGTGACAGGGCATTGTTTCTCTCCGACGATCGGCTGATAAGACGATTGTTGCTGGGTCTGATTGTATCGGTCCTGGCCAACATTCTTCTCTGGGCAGGCGCGTCATTGGTGGTTCGGATCGTGCCCCGGCACGATTTTAAGAACGTGGAAGTCACGCGAGTTGTCGTGGACAAACAGGGCCACAAGCAAGAGAAGATCGTAACGAAAAAGCAGATCGAGAAGAAGCTTGCCGTTGTCAAGAAGGAGATAGTGCGCAAAGAAATCGCGTCGCGCCGATTGCCGCCGCCGCCCCAGGGCGCGCACAATCGCGTCCTGACCGCGCTGCCTTCCAAAAATGCGCCCGGCGATATCCACACAGCCTTGGCCGGAGGCAACGCTGCACTCGGACAGGCAATAGGCGAGCAGAATGCCGGCAATGCCGCGACTAACCCTCCAGTCCCGGCTCCTGCTCCTGCTCCGGCGCCAACTCCGGCGCCCGCGCCGGCCCGCGTCGTTGCGCCACCTCCTCCTGTGAAGCAAGAAGTTGTGCAGCCCCCGCCTCCCGCGCCGAAACCGGTCGCAAAAGGACCGACAAAGGAGGCAGAGGCCCTGTCGACCGTTCAGCCCAATATTCCTGACGACCTCAGGCAGCAGGACTTCAAGACGTTCGTGCGAGTGAAGGTTAAAATCGCGCCGGACGGATCTTTTAGCGTAACCCTGCGAACGTCCTCGGGCAATGCCGAGATCGACAAGCTTGTGGTAGACGCGCTGAATAAGTGGAAGTGGAAACCCGCCTTGCGGGACGGTAATGCGGTGGAAAGCACGCTGTTCAAGTTTGAGTTCGAAGTGAACTAGAGCCAATGTGATATAATGTCATGTTCGGCAATCGAGCAAAAGCGGATATATTGCAGTCTTTCAAGCCGCCGAAGTAAATCCGGTAGGCCGAGCGTTTTGTGGAGAACGGCTGTTGCCCTTCCCCAGGCTTTTTCTGCCTCCGTCGAAAGGGTTGTACCCCAAGAACCGGATGATCTTTGGGCGGGACTCACGCTGCGGGAACATCCTATCGGTCTTCCAGTAAGTGATGGTGGAGGGGCTAACCCCAAGCTCCTCCACGCAACTCTTTCTTGAAAGACCGAGGTCTAATATCCTTTTTCGCAAATGCTCACCGAGCGTCTTGGGTTCACAAGGGTATCCGGGGACAGGTTTTTCCGCTCTCAACGTGATATGGCAAATGGGAAACTAACCCTCACGTTAAGTAAACGGTATCGGGGCCAGAGCCGACCCCGCCCGCGCGGATAGGTCCCTGATTGCGGCGTTGTCCATAACGGAGACCGATTCCGGCGAGACATCCACCTGCAGGTTGTGCGCCGGAGCGAAGATATATCCGCCATCCGTCCAGGGGTGCATCGCATCGAGCAGCCCGGCAACGGCCTGCTCGATCAGCGCGGGGTCGCCCGAGGGCAGCACATCCTGCGTGTCCAATCCGCCGTGGAAGGTGATGCCACTCGCCGAAAGCCCCCTTCAGCCTCACGGGATCCATTCCGTCCGCCGCGGGCTGGATCGGGTAGAGGATTCGCACTCCGATCTCGATCAGGTCCGGAATTATATCGAAGACGGCGCCGCAGGTGTGGTGCATATCGAAGCGCATCGGTAAACCGCGCGGTATAGGCTATTCGGTCCGCCATGCACGGCTTAACGGTCTCTCGAAACATCGCCGGCGAAATCATCAAGCCGTGCTGAGTGCCGAAATCGTCGCCGCTGGTCGTCAGGTGGATGTATCGCCCGAGCTTGCCGTAGTAGTAGCTGATGACCTTCTTCTGAAACTCCACGATCTTGTCGAAGAGTAGTCGCGACGCCTCCGGGTCGAGCGCAAGCATCAGCAGCAGCGAATGGTACCCGTCGGAGCCAGCATGCCAGTTCCAGGACGCCGAAGACCGGGTGCTCCCCAACCACGACATAGGGAGACTCTTCATAGAGCTTCTTCGCACGGGCCGCGCAAGTTTCGACAAGGGCGACATCCATCTCGTCGAGCGTGGGAAACTTGTACGCGGCAATCTCCTCGATGGTCGCGTTTTTGAGCGGGCTGTCGACGATGTCCCAGTAGAGCCCCGCGAAGCGTCGACGGATGCCGTATTCATCGATTTGTTCCGTGTCGGATATAGTTCTGCTGCGCGAAGTGTGAAACGGCGCCAGCACGCCTACTCGCCTGAAGTCGACATCCCAATGCTCGAGAATACGGCGATCGAACTTGTCATAATCGGCAGGCGCGTCTCCTCCAGCCCCAGATACCGGGCCAGAAGGTCGACGGACTGCCATTCGTCCATCGTGGATTGTGGGGTCCCACCCAGATCTATAGGACACCGGTCCACGCCCTTATGCTCCAACGTGGCAATGAACCGTTCCCTGTAAATGCTGTCGGTCTTGTGCAATATCCAACTCCCTCGAAAATAGTGGAAAGCGGAAAGCCCGCATTCGGGCAGAGTGCGCCTCCAACGCATACGCAGGGCGCCCAATGATGGCTAATCCGGTTTGAATCTATATATATGAACTGCCAAAGGCTCGAAGTGGTCGCGAAAAGCACCGCCAATTGGTGTCAAGCTTTTGCTTTCATACATCACTTCCACGCGTCCTTTGACGGCGCCGCTGAACCTGGCGTCAAGAGCTTCGTTCCATGCGTTGACCGCCAGCAAATAGCGCCACCCCTTGTAATCCCAAATCTTGGTGCTTATACATTTACTAGAAAGCTGTTTGAGTTTCACGGAGTATCGCACAGGATCAACACGACTGCCACGAAGCACCACTTGAGTGAAGTCATTCATCTCGGCATTCAGTTTTGGGAAATATGACCATAAGGGGCTCTCAGGAATATACCACTGGTCCCGTCCCGTTGGATTATCGAAATAGTCCTCACCAGTCCAATATGCATACCATATCAAACCTGTCGCGCCGTGAGCTATAAACTCATACGCTTGGCAACGCAATTGTTGCGGAGTCGGCACTTGTGACAAGTACGCCGAACTCGAAATGGTGAAGCTCTGCGGTACTCCCCAGACGGGCATGCGGCCATCGCTTGCCGCCAACCCGGCTTCGGTCCAGAACTCACCAATTTGCGCCAGGTTGCCCGATATGTTTGTTCCGGCTCCCACAGAATATGGGTCAGTCATGATGAAATCGAAAGCGTGCATTGCAGGCTTGAATTGAGAGGAAGAGCATATAGCCGCGGACACAGGCCGGTGACTGTCAAGTTTGCAGAATCTATCATATGCAGCTATCGCACCCGGCATAGTAGCATCGGAGGGCTCATCCTGTCCATACCACATCAGGTACATTGTTGAACTTATTGGCGGATGCAACGTATTTGCTCAAATCCGTCGCGCTTGGTGTAGTGACCATAGCCACGACAAACAGACCATCCTCCTGAGCTTTAGTCAGATACTCCTCCGAGGGCATCATCCAACTCGTCGTCACAGTGTTGAAACCATGGTCTTTCACATCTCGGAGCATACTATCCACTGTGAGGTTGCCAGGCAGACCCATTTTCCTGGATCGGTCGTTGATAATGCTCATGGCCTCGGTACATGCGTTATACAGCCCAATAGGAAAGAAAGGTCTACCATTGACATAGCAGATATGCCTATCATCAAACGTTACCTCAAACGGCGCGGGTGGAAGCACGCGTATGGGATAACTGGCCGACGCAAACCTCGCGCCGAAGGCATCTACTAAATCCACACTCAAAGTGTAATTACCGGGCGGCGGGAGATTGATTGCCTTCCGCAGCGTGAAATCGCTTTGCGCCGCGACTGCCACAGTGTGCTCCCAGAATGACTTTCCACCAGCATCCGACTTTAGAACAGCCCGAACGCTCAGGCCTTTCATTCGTGGAAATCCTACAAATCCCTTGACGCATATCTCCTTCTTGGGATCGTGCGATTGAAAGCTGTTCCGAAAGCAAGGATAGGCCAGCACCGCTTTGAACCCGGAGGCGATATCCACCTTTATCGCACGGCTGCTGCCCAAGACGCGTCTGGATGGCCTTCCGTCGAAGATGACAAACTGCAAATCGTAAGAAGTGGCAGTGTTGATTGGAATGCTCATCTTCAGAGTCTGTAGTCCGGGTTTAATGTCAACGAGTTTATAGGCAATATCCTTGCCGGAATTGAGGTCAACACAAACGATAGCAGACTTATATGCTGTTGGGGCCGCATTCGGGATTGTCACCGCAACCTGATTATTGCCAAGCCACCACCGCGCTGGACTCTCTGCAAAGATTTCGCCATTTCTGCAGTAATCGGGGCTGGTAGCCTTAATGCCATTCAACTTCCCAAAGGCCGCCGTCACCAAGAAAGAAGGCCCCGCGGTGGGTGACCAACCCGACAACTGTGCGTCTACACCTTTTCGTTCTCTGAAGAAATTGGCCAACCAGACTTTGGCTGCGGGATTGCCCCTGCAAATACCCAAGGAAGCAAACGGAATCTGCATTTCAACAGTCCAGGCATTTTGGCTCTTGCCGGTCTTGGCCACCCAGTATCGATCCCATAAAACGGTTCCGCCGCAGTCTTCGTATTTTGCTCCTGCTGGATTTACGATAAAGTGATAGTAGCTCTTCCGATTTCCTTGCGGATCCAGGAACAAGTCCACACTATCGTCCTCCCAGAGGGGTCCATCGTGCTTTCTGATATTCTGAACAACCTTGGAAACATCATCGTCATAGCACACATAAGCGATATAGAGGTTGTCAGCATCTTGAGCTATGCGGCAAATCGTTTTTTGCGAAACTTTCTTGCCGCTTACATTGTCCACAAATTCCGGAATGACGGCCGCTGATTTCCACTCAGAGTCGTTCACAATGCCATCAATTGTCGGTGGAGATGCCACAAAAGGAACGTTGAGTTCCGGCACACTTGTTTCCAAGCCATATGAGCATCTTGCCGCTGCTAATACGCACAGCATTCCAACTATTCTAAAGAACAACTTCATCCCGGATAACCCTTCCCACAGCATTTAACGCCGTCTAGAGAGAATCGCCTTCCATCACCACCGGCTGAATATAGCAGATCGGCTCGTCTACATCTTCGCCGGCTATCAGTCGCCGCAGCATATTCCATGCTGCATTACTGACCTCGTCCGCCGAGAACCCTAAACGCGTTACCGACATTGGAAAATGAAACTCTCTGCCTACATTAGCGTGAGTAATAATGGCCAATTCACTTGGCACTTTTATCCCAAGCTCTAAAATAGCTCTGCTTGCAACGTCAAAATACGAGTCTTCAGCAAAGAATATGGCTCGCGGACGGTCAGGCCTGGCCAATATTTCTTTGTAAGCTTCGTATACTTTCTGACAGTTTGAGAATCGTTCCGTAATTACCCCGAGCAAACGTTTGTTATCGAAATTTACCTGCAGCCTCATAAAACTGGCTCAGTTTTGTAATCCCCCGGCTATCGCGGTCCTCTTTCGAATTGAGGACTCTCGGGTCCCACACAATTGCAAAGTCGGGATAGCCGTGTTCTATGAGCAACCGAGAGGCTTCCTGAACCAGTGTGCCATAGTCAAGAACCACGGAATAGTGTCCTGAAGGAACGCCATAAGATACATTTACGCAATGAATGTTTTGCTGCGCCAGACACCTGTCCAACCTCCTGTCCATTGCCACATTATTTATTACGCCATTTGTGCATTGCAGATTTGCCGTCTCAAACAATGCCGTGTCCGACATATAATCATCAAGGCAACGGTCAGTGCCAATCCATAATGTGGACTTCTCTCCTGACGCTTCAATGATATCTTGGAGCTTATCTAACAGGTCTCTGTGCCAATATCCCATCGGAGACATCAAGTTTGTAGCAGAACCTGTTATCGCAATCGATCCCGATTGCGCGAGGTCGGCGACGTACGTGCCTGATCCCTGCTTTCGCCTGACAAGACCTTCGTTTGCCAGAGAATTCAATGCTTCTCTCAAGGTAGATCGGCTTACGTTGAACTCCGAGAGCAGATCCCGCTCAGATGGAAGCATGTCACCGGCAGACCACTGTCCATTGATTATAGAACTTCGCAGGTAGTTTTCAACCTGCTTGGATTTTGTCAATACGGCCATTAATTGCTCACTTCAGAATATTACTGCAAACGCGATATCTTATTCGGAAAACCGGACCAATCCGTGTAATTATGGACATGCTATACTTCATGTCTATGCTATCAGCATAATGGCTTGTTGTCAATAGATGCGCGTCCGGGTAACAGATCACTCTTGATAGGTACTTTGTCATGCTGAACTCGATTCAGCATCCACGGCACGAGCAAATGGATTCTGAAACAAGTTCAGAATGACGTGGTACTCATGGAAGAGTGAGCACTTACCACGGAAAACCGTGCCGTCCAGAAACGCCTTGTTGGTTTTGCCACAGCCGTAGCATATCATGTCATTCCGAACGAATGTGAGGAATCTCAACGCTGCCCTTGGATCATCCTTTGGCACGTGAGAATCAACCGATAGGTCGAGATTCCTCACGTGCGTTCGGAATGACATGGCCGCCGCGTTTGCGCGGAGTCCACAGGGCTGTACGCTTGCGAATCGCGCCGCCAAGAAAACCGAAAATGGGTATTTGCAAAGTCACACGCTGACGAGCGTGAAATACCCACAAAACAGGCCGTTTTGCCAAACTGTGGGATGGTAGTGAACTCGATTCAGCATCTCATTCGCTGGCGCCGGATCCTGAATCAAGTTCAGGATGACACCGCCAACTAACCTGGCACAAGAAAAATCCTATCCACATATACTGCCGTAACCGATGGGTTGTTTACCGGTGAAAACCAGAACTGCGTACCGGATGACCATAGCACTGCTGGTGTCAGTGTGTAAGTCCCAAGGTCATATGTGTGGTATAGTCCGTCCTTTGCGCCGCTTGCTAGTGTGGGGGTCAGCGTGACGACGTAACTACTCGTGCTGTAGTTGTAGATCCCCACCTTGAACGCGTTGCCCGTGGTCCCATTACAAGCACACCTTACAACGGCGTAGCATTGCCATTTTCCCGCATTTGCAATCCAAGACGGGACAGCATACATAACAGCCCAGTCTGTGTTGTTTCCCACGATCTCCGCGGCCTGACCTGTCGAAGCCGCTGAATCAGCGACTATAAAAGTGATGGCGCCTGGTTCCCATAGGCTGAACATGTTATTTGGTATATCTACCCAGTCTGTCAGACCGGCGCATTGACTGGGCACAGTTGCGACAGGACGGCATTCCGAAAGAAGTACCGGCGCATAGCTGGCAAGACTTGTACCCTCTGATATCTGACCCGCGCTATCAGGTTCGGCTTTGCAAGCTGAGATAAAACTATTACCGCCGGTTACCTGGTCCGTGGGACCATAGAAAGGCAGGGAATTTATCACCTGCTGTTGCTTCAATGCCGGATACTCCAGCACCCAGGCCTGTTCAAGCGGCAGGCTGTCACGCTGCACCCGTGCGGAAAGAACAGGGTCACCCGCCACAGCCGCGGCGGCGCTATCCAACAACTGGGTAGCCTGATTCATAACCGAAAGAGTCAGGAAATTGTAATTCGTATTGTTCTCATATATCGGGTATCCCGCTGCTGTCGCGGCATTATAGACGGCAGTGAGATATGACGATATGTATGGCGCGGCGGCGCCATAATAACCATTAAGAAATTCATTCACCAGCGTGGTCTCGCTGAGCGACGGATTCCAAAGCAGATGAGCGAGAACCCAGCACTTGAGCCTGCAGAAATCGCCACACGTGCTGCCGTAGTCACCCTCTTCAAATACACCCGTTACGTTGTGCGCGACAAAATCAGTGATATTTGGACCGAACACATTGAGATTTGGATATGGCACAATATAGTTTGCAAAGTCCGCGGTGTAGTCCCAGACCCACAGATTGGAGGCTGGGGTTATTGCTTCCCAACCACTAAGATAAGTTTGCATACTTGCATTTGCGGAGTTGGTCAGCGGTTGGACAAAGTCGGCGGTGATATCACAAAAACAAATCATTACATTGCTTGCCGGTTTCGTGATCTTCGGCGGTGCAATGCCGTAATCATAGGCAAGCGTTTCGATTTTGACATTTGGATATACCGCATTTACACCTTTCGCCACGGCATTCACAAATTGGATGAGCGGTCCGGCCTGTGATCCTTCAGCGGTCGCGGCGGATGTGCAGACAGGGCACTGGCAATAGTTCGAATTGTCGTTCTGCGCGACCGACACTATCGTCCAGCCGGGATATTGAGCCATCCATGCCAACACATTGGTGATGTACTGCTGTTGCATCGCGGTGTTGGTAAGGCAGAGTTGAGCGCCGCTGTCTACTCGCACCTCGTTTATCATGCTATACCACTCAGGATGTGGTCCAAAATAAGTGGCCGGCGGCATAAGAGCATAAAACCCACTCTGCAGCGTCCCAAGGACATTAATATGCCCGCCATAGGCAGCCGGTACCGGATCGTAATCGCCATTATCTTTGAGTCTAGCCGCAAAGACACCATTTGTACCTGGGATCTAAATATTGAGCATCTCTAAAACTGAGCGGCGGCACGTAAATCTCGTCGATTTCCGGAATCCAGAGTTTCGGAGTACTGGGGATGTAGCTTTCGGTCGAAGTCCACCAGCGGATCCCGACCTCGTTTTCGAGGAAGTCATACACGGCATAGAGCACTCCCCTGGGTTCCCCACCAGCAAGTATGATGGTGTTTCCTAAGTTGTAGACTACAATTCCATCGGTTCCGAGGGCGCTCCAGTTGAACCCGGGAAGCAGGCTTTGCACCGTGGCGGATTGTCCGATCAGGATTCTTTGCGTATTCGATACGGCTTGGCTCTCGGTAAGGATGGGAAGCGTCGCTCCCGTGACGCTTGCCAGGTTCGCCTGGAGCTCCGTCGCGGCGGTAGAATCTGTAATTGTGGCGCTATTTCCAAGAACGATCATGTACCCGCTCCTGCCGTCATTGGTAATCACCGGCGCGTGCGCAAAGGAAATATAGTCGACGTATACCGCCGGAGTCGCCTGCGAGGCGCCCGGAGGCCCCACCCAAACATACATACTCGTCGTCAGGTTATAAGCGCCGAGATCGTACCACCTGGTACTGGCCGTTGAGGGCGCCATTCTGGTACAACACGGATTCTTGAGCGACAGCGGCGTTCGCGCTGTTGTCCCATATTCCGAGTGTAAATGCCGTTCCTGACTGGCTCGTGGCGTCGCATCTGACGCGGACGAAACATGCACGGGGCTTTCGTTCGCCACGCTTGCCGGAATCGGATATTGAACCGGCTGTCCGGTGCAGTTAGCGGGCATCATCGCAGCCTCGCCGTCCGATGCGAGAGGGTCACTTACTATGCTCACGCATGTCCCCAGTCCGTAGAGAGAGAACCCACTGACCCCCACGGTCGGCATATAATCATAAAGGTCCTCATCGTTCGCTATCACCAGGTCCGGCACGATCGAGCCGTTTTGTGTCGCACCCGACATCGAGGCGATGCCCGACACTGTGACGAAGTCTCCGGCAACAGGGACCGTCGTAACCGGTACCACCCGAATGCCGGTGGCAACTCCACTGCTATCCATAACACCGGAACCGTCGTCAACATAGAAAAAACCGCCGCTGGAGTCTACGTAACTCACCCGGCCCCAGGCTCGCACAAGAAGCGCGGACATGGCAGGGTTCCCACGGTTAATGCTCGCGACACCCGCGCCGAGCGCGCCTATGGACTGCCCGGCGCTATCCCCGGCGATCCAAGTGTCGTAGACATAGCGTTGACCCGTGGAGTCGGTACCCATGGTCCCGTTAAAAGTCACATTGTCCCAGAGGTTGGGCTGCTGGGCTCCGGAATTGAACACGCATCGGATGCCGGAAGACCTGTTCGGCTCTTCGACATACACGCTCCCATCAGCGAAAGCGCCCGGTGGTGTCATCGCGACTTTCGGCGAGGTAATTTGAACGTTGAGGTAATTGGGAAGGCTGGATAAGCCGGCCAGGGCGCTCGCTGATACAGTGGTTATAAAAAAGAACCGGTCGACGTAGACTGCCGGCGTTGTCGTCGAGTCGCCCGGACCGGCTACCCATAAATACATGCTGGTGGTGAGTTGTTGAAGTCCCAGATCATAATCACTGTATTGCCCATTACCCGCGCCGTTTTGAAGCAATACGGTTTGGGAAGTGACAGCCATGCTGGCGCCGCTGTTCCATATCCCGAGTGTAAACGCTGTGCCCGAGTTGCTTGTGGCATCGCACCTTATTCTTGCATAGCAGTGCCACAGACCGGCGAGACTTGATGGAATGTGATATTGAACAGCCTGCTGTGAATACTCGGCCGGCATCTTCGCGGCCAGAAGATCGGAGGCAAGAGAATCATATACCATTGACACGTAGGTGCCGCTTCCGACTAGAGTGAACAGACTCTGTTGAACATCCACCCAGTCGTTCGCCGGAAGATTAACGCACTCCGGCGGCGGGGTAGCCGCGGCGTGTGCAAGAGTTGGTGAAAGAACAAGTGCCAGTACCAGCGTCATCGATGATAGTATTCGCTTCATTTCATCTTCCTTTACGAAGCAGCAAGGATTGCTGCTTTGCTCGTGCCCGATTCAAACCCAGACAAGGGCCGGCTCGCTTCATAATAGTTCTTCCATATGCCAGGTAACTGCCATCAGGTCATCTGAAAAGCAGACCAGTTGTGGCACACACTCATTGGAGATCGCCACTCTATTTGGAGTTTATCATGGATATTGGGCTTTGTCAACCGCCGATTGCCCAATATGTGGAATAATATGCAAGACCGGGCTTACAGTTCTGGAAATGAGTGGGAATTCCAATTGATTTAGGCATGAAGTAACAGCTCACGAATTGTGAGTACATGTCACCGCATATGTCATTCCGAGCAAGTGACGGCGACGCTGTCGCCATTACATTGGAAAGAAACCCACCCCCCGGTGTTTCGGGAATCTTGTTCCCGAAACTGGGGAGTTTCTTAGGAGCAAGTGACGGCGACGCTGTCGCCGTTACATTGGAAAGAAACCCACCCCCCGGTGTTTCGGGAATCTTGTTCCCGAAACTGGGGAGTTTCTTAGGAGCAAGTGACGGCGACGATGTCGCCGTTACATTGGAAAGAAACCCACCCCCCGGTGTTTCGGGAATCTTGTTCCCGAAACTGGGGAGTTTCTTAGGAGCAAGTGACGGCGACGATGTCGCCGTTACATTGGAAAGAAACCCACCCCCCGGTGTTTCGGGAATCTTGTTCCCGAAACTGGGGAGTTTCTTAGGAGCAAGTGACGGCGACGATGTCGCCGTTACATTGGAAAGAAACCCACCCCCCGGTGTTTCGGGAATCTTGTTCCCGAAACTGGGGAGTTTCTTAGGAGCAAGTGACGGCGACGATGTCGCCGTTACATTGGAAAGAAACCCACCCCCCGGTGTTTCGGGAATCTTGTTCCCGAAACTGGGGAGTTTCTTAGGAGCAAGTGACGGCGACGATGTCGCCGTTACATTGGAAAGAAACCCACCCCCCGGTGTTTCGGGAATCTTGTTCCCGAAACTGGGGAGTTTCTTAGGAGCGGGTAGCGAGGAATCTCAACGTTGCGGATGGATTTTTATCCCGTTGCGAGAGACTCATCCGATAGGTCGAGATTCCTCACATTCGTTCGGAATGACATGGTGCGAGAAGTTGAACTCATAAACCGTGAGCACTTACGCATGAAATTGCCCTTGACACAGCACATAGCTCATGATATAATGCAAATGACGTGCAACTATACCGCAGTTTTATGTGTGCAGCCACTGGTCTGATTTTATGATTAACGGCGTGCGAGAAGCCGTACGGAGGAGAATATCCGCTGTGATTGCAGGATCGGAGGAATAACTATGTAAAAGACCTGATTCTTCTACCGTCTTTTCAATTGCGTGTAAGTCTCTTGCTATTTAGTGGGTCATTAAACTGCCATTCCATTCATCGAGTTATCCCCAGGAGGGCAATTACCGTGGCCGGATCTAACCCTCGAGACAGAGGTGCACGGATGGATGGCAGTGACCCACTATTAAACAAAGGATGAGCATGCCGGGTTTCGATTTGTATCAGAAAAGGGTGAAAACAGCATTTCTTGCTGTTTCAAAGGAAAGGATACACAAAATGAAACGAATAGTATTATTGACGACGCTGGTCTTGGTAATTGCCGCCATTCCGGCATGTGTTTTTGCTCAAACAACACCTCCGGAGTGCCAAGGTCTTCCACCGAGCCAATGGATGAATGTGCCGTATGATAGTATTGGTAACTGGTCCGGCGGAGGCGTTGTAGCCGATCCCCTCGCTTCCGAGGGTTTCGCCGACTTGATCCCGGAAAGCTCCCAGGGCTGGAATACGATGTATTGGACTACGGCAAGCGAGGCAGGAAGTTACCATTGCTTCGCTCATGTAAGAGTCGATACTAATGCAACTTCCGGCAATGCATTCAGCTTGGGAATATATGACTATACCACCGCCTCGAACATTCAACAAAACATAATGCTTGAAGGTGGCGCAAGTGACGGCCAATACCATGGATACGACCTCGGTGAACGCCTACTGAAGCCCAACTCTGGTGGACCGAATACCGGTACGGCTTTCTGGTTTGCGTCTGCAAACAATCCTTCAGTTACCGCGGCGTACGTGGACAGGATAGTTCTGATTGCACCCACTGAGCCTGCCGAGTGTGTAGGTCTTCCAACGAGCCAATGGATAGACATACAGCAGGAGGAAATTGGCAACTGGTCCGGGGGAGGCGCCGTAGCGGATTCCGCTGCTTCCGATGGTTTCGCCCAGATGATCCCGGAAAGCTCCGTGAGTCGGAATACGATGTATTTTACCAGTCAGGCAGGAAGTTACCATTGCTACGCTCATATGAGAGTCGATACCAATGCAACTTCCGGCAATGCATTCAGCTTGGGAATATGGGATTACACTACCACCTCGTCGCTCGTTCAACAAAACATAACGCTTCAAAATGGCGCAAGTGACGGCCAATACCATGTATATGACCTCGGTGAATGGTATCTGAAGCCCAACTCCGCTGGACTGGGTACCGGTACGGCTTTCTGGTTTGCGTCCGCAAACAATCCTTCAGTTACCGCGGCGTACGTGGACAGGATAGTTCTGGTTGCCCCCACTGTGCCCGCCGAGTGCGTAGGTCTTCCATCGAGCCAATGGATAGACATACAGCAGGAGGAAATTGGTAACTGGTCCGGGGGAGGCACCGTGGCCGATTCCGCTGCTTCCGATGGTTTCGCCCGAATGATCCCGGAAAGCTCCGTGAGCTGGAATACGATGTATTCGACTATGGCAAGTGAGGCGGGACTGTATCATTGCTACGCTCACGTAAGAGTCGCTACTAATGCAACTTCCGGCAACGCATTCAGCATGGGAATATGGGATTATACCGTACCCGGGGGGCTCGTTCAAGAAAACATAATGCTTCAAAATGGCGCAAGTGACGGCCAATATCATGTATACGACCTCGGTATATCACGTACTGAAGCCCAACTCCTACCAGTTATCGAATAACGGTACGGCTTTCTGGTTTGCGTCCGCAAACAATCCTTCAGTTACCGCGGTGTACGTGGACAGGATAGACCTGGTGGAAGTGACGTCCGCCGCAAGTGGTGTACCTGGCTTGGTCGGTCTTCCCGATAACTCCGATATCCAGTTACAATCATCGGAAGTCGTCACGACAGCACCGGGCTCTTTCGCCGACGGAAGCATGTTACGTCGAAGACCCCGACAGGACGGCGGGTATCCGGTGTTTGCTTAGCTCCGGAGTCCAGCAGCCCAACCTTTGGGACAATGTGACTTTTGAGGCAATCATGGCCACCGATTCCGCGAGCCAGCGCTACGTCAAAGTCTATTCCGTTACCGCGGATACCCCCGGCCAGTCCATAGGCGCGCTCGGCACAAGTGTGGCGAGCATCAACTACGGACAGCCCACTATGTCCGGACTTCTCGTGCGGGCCTGGGGCAATGTAACTTACGTCGATTCCAGCGGCGCTTTCTTCTATATCGATGATGGCTCCGGGGTCATCGACAGCAGTGGAGTTGCCAAAGGTCTGCGGGTGATGACCGGTGCGATGATCCCTAACCTGGGAGAGTATGCCGAATTCACGGGTATCGCCTCGGTGTCGCTTGTGCCGGCGGGCAGTTCAACAGTAGTCGTGCCGAGCCTGCGGATACCGGCGGCGAGTATATTATCGATCGACTCAGGGGATCCGTACTGCGGTTCGACGGGTGTGGCACTCACTATTACCGCGATGGACATGGACACCGCCAGCGACGTGTATGAGATGCGTTTCAGCAACGACGACTCGACCTGGAGTTCCTGGTCGGCCTACTCCACGATGGCTCCCTGGATGCTGACTTCGGGAGATGGCACAAAAACCGTCTATGCCCAATTGGCTGACTCCGCCGGAAATGTATTATTAACGGCATGGGCAACGATAGTTTTGGACACCACTCCTCCGACCGGAAGCGTATCGATCAACTCCGGGGCCGCATACTGCAATTCGACCAGTGTGACCCTCACTCTTTCCGCGGTGGATAGCGCCAGCAGTGTTTACCAGATGCGCTTCAGCAACGACGACTCGACCTGGAGCTTCTTGGACAGCCTACTCCACGACCAGTTCATGGACGCTTGTATCGGGAGATGGCACGAAAACCGTCTACGCCCAATTCTCGGACAACGTGGGGAACATATCGTCCGCGGCGTCGGCCACGATAGTTCTCGATACGACGGCTCCAACAGACTGGGACATGCACGCCTCCGGCAAGTGTCGCCGCCGGCGCCTCTACCATTACCGTGCCCTACACCGGCGCATCCGACGCCGGCAGCGGGCTCAAGAATGTGGCATTGTGGTACCTTTACGCGACCACTCCCGGAGGCACTGGAACATGGACAAACTCGGGTCTGACTTCAACGGGCGCGTCCGGTTCGTTCACGTTTACCCCATCGAGCGGCAGTGGTTTTTACTACTTCGCTCTCGTCGCCACGGACAACGCCGGAAACAGCTCAGCGGCGCCGACAGGCGCCGGAGCCGGCCCGACAATCTTCCAGTTGCTGTGGTCCGATAACTTTGGGGGCGACAACTTCACCAACGAAGGCTGGACAATCAGCAATTCCACCTACTGCACTTTCTCGACCACGCAGAAGTACACCGGCGATACGTATTCGGCTCGGCTCGCCGCCACCAACACCGGTAACTACACCTATATACAAAGGGCGATGAGCATGGCCAGCTACACGAACCTCATAGTGTCGTACGCGCGCTACCTTAGCAACG
The DNA here is from genome assembly GCA_963823885.1 of uncultured bacterium. Lineage (GTDB taxonomy): Bacteria > Armatimonadota > UBA5829 > UBA5829 > UBA5829 > CAWGNL01. Next base: position 80,327 of record CAWGNL010000039.1, on the reverse strand, counting down.
GGGCGTCGACGACATTTGTCTGCGAGTGGTACGACGGATCGAGCTGGCACAGCCTGGAAACCGTCACGAGCAGCGCAGCCTCCTGGAATGTGGAAACTTGGAGTTTACCATCGACAGCCGACGTGTCGGGCTTTGAACTTCGTTTCTACCTGAAGGGTAGCAGCTCGAACTACGCTTACCTGGACAATGTGGAGATCATAGGACTCTAAGTCAGAGTGTCGATCTTCATCACCCGGCAGGAAATTCGGGTTTGGGTCCCGTGGGGAGCAATCTCTCACGGGACCCGGACCTGCCGGAATTTCTGAGGCTGTCATCCTGAACTTGACTTACGGATCTGGCGCTTGCGAAGGAGATGCGCAAGTCGACTTCAGCATGACGGGTACTCACCGATTGTGAGCACTTACGAATCGACTTCCAAAAATGTATCGGAAAGGGCGAAAACAGCATTTCTTGCTGTTTCAAAGAAAAGGAGTACACAAAATGAATCGAACAGTATCATTGATGACGCTGGTCTTGGTAATTGCCGCCATTCCGGCGTGTGTTTTTGCTCAAACAACACCTCCGGAGTGCGTTGGTCTTCCACCGAGCCAATGGATAAATCTGCCGTATGACAGTATTGGTAACTGGTCCGGCGGAGGCGTTGTAGCCGATCCCCTCGCTTCCGAGGGCTTCGCCGACTTGATCCCGGAAAGCTCCCAGGGCTGGAATACGATGTATTGGACTCTGGCAAGTGAGGCAGGAAGTTACCATTGCTTCGCTCACGTGAGAGTCGATACCAATGCAACTTCCGGCAATGCATTCAGCCTGGGACTATATGATTATAGCGACGCCACGATGCTCGCTCAACAAAATGTAATGCTTCAAAATGCCGCATATTTTGGCAGTGGCGCCGTCAGTGACGGCCAATACCATGGATACGACCTCGGTGAATGGTATCTGAAGCCCAACTCCGCCCCCTTTGCGGCTAACGGTACGGCTTTCTGGTTTGCGTCCGCAAACAATCCTTCAGTTACCGCGGCGTACGTGGACAGGATAGTTCTGATTGCACCCACTGAGCCTGCCGAGTGTGTGGGTCTTCCAACGAGCCAATGGATAGACATACAGCAGGAGGAAATTGGCAACTGGTCCGGGGGAGGCGCCGTAGCCGATTCCGCTGCTTCCGACGGTTTCGCCCAGATGATCCCGGAAAGCTCCGTGAGCTGGAATACGATGTATTGGACTAATGCAAGTCAGGCGGGAAGTTACCATTGCTACGCTCACGTGAGAGTTGCTACCAATGCAACTTCCGGCAACGCATTCAGCATGGGAATATGGGATTACACTACCGCCTCGTCGCTCGTTCAACAAAACATAATGCTTCAAAATGGCGCAAGTGACGGCCAATACCATGTATACGACCTCGGTGAACGGTATTTGAAACCCAACTCCGCTGGACTGGGTACCGGTACGGCTTTCTGGTTTGCGTCCGCAAACAATCCTTCAGTTACCGCGGCGTACGTGGACAGGATAGTTCTGGTTGGACCCACTGTGCCCGCCGAGTGTGTAGGTCTTCCAGCGAGCCAACAATGGATAGACATACAGCAGGAGGAAATTGGTAACTGGTCCGGGGGAGGCGCCGTGGCCGATTCCGCCGCTTCCGATGGTTTCGCCCAGATGATCCCGGAAAGCTCCGTGAGCTGGAATACGATGTATTCGACTACGGCAAGTGAGGCAGGAAGTTACCATTGCTACGCTCACGTGAGGGTTGCTACTAATGCAACTTCCGGCAATGCATTCAGCATGGGAATATGGGATTATACCATACCCGGGGGGCTCGTTCAAGAAAACATAATGCTTCAAAATGGCGCAAGTGACGGCCAATACCATATATACGACCTCGGTGAATGGTTTCTGAAGCCCAACTCCTACCAGTTATCGAATAACGGTACGGCTTTCTGGTTTGCGTCCGCAAACAATCCTTCAGTTACCGCGGTGTACGTGGACAGGATTGTTCTGGTTGGACCGACTGTGCCTGCCGAGTGTGTAGGTCTTCCCGTAAATGATTGGATAGACATACAGCAGGAGGAAATCTGGTCTGGGGGAGGCACCGTCCCCGATTCCGCTGCTTCCGACGGCTTCGCCCGGATTATCCCGGAAAGCTCCGCGGGCTGGAATACGATGTATTACACTACGGCAAGTGAGGCAGGAACGTATCATTGCTACGCTCATGTGAGAGTCGCTGCTAATGCAACTTCCGGCAATGCATTCACCTTGGGACTATGGGATTATAGCGAGAACGCGTCGATCGTTCAAGAAAACGTAATGCTTCAAAATGGCGCAAGTGACGGCCAATACCATATATACGACATCGGTGAATGCGTATTGAAGCCCAACGCCGCCACCTTCGCGAATACCGGTACGGCTTTTTGGTTTGCGTCCGCAAACAATCCTTCAGTTAGCGCGGTGTACGTGGACAGGATAGTTCTGGCGGCCCCGGAAAGCATAAATCGTATAACCGACTTGTCCGGCATCCCTGATAAGACCGATGTCATCCTTCAATCCGCAAATGTGGTGACAACAGCACCGGGCACTTTCACTGATGGGACCGTGTATGTGGAAGAGGCTAACCGGATTGCCGGCATCCGATGTGTGTTCAACCCCTCATCACTGCAACCGGGCATTGGGGACAGTGTACTATTGGCCGGAACCACGGCCACCGACTCCGCGGGTAAGCGATATCTCACTAATGTCGGCGCGGTTGGGGACAGCGCCGGAAATCCTATCAGTGCGCTTGGAGCAGGCGTCAGGAGTATCAATCGCTCAAATCCGAATATGTATGCCCTTTTGGTACGCGCCTGGGGTAAGGTAACGTATGTGTCGCCGGATAGCGCGTTTTACTACATCGACGACGGCTCCGCAACTACCGACGCGAGTGGAGTGGCTACCGGTCTTCGAGTAAACCTTGCCGGTTTGGCTACCCAGGTCACGAGCATTCCGACAGTCGGTCAGTATGTAACGAAGACGGGCATCTTCACCAAGCAGGTAGTTCAGAGCGGCACTTCCAACGTGGTCGTGCCGACATTGCAAGCTATTAATTGCACGATACTTGTTCAGGAGCCCCAGTTTACGATATATAACCTAAACACCGAGGCCATTGTATGCGAAGACCCACCATACGCCGCGGTTGTGGAGATGCTTGGCAACAATACTGATTGGAACGTCGAGTACACGGTTCCACCCGGTCTTCGGGGAGCGTGGCACTGTTACGCCACCGTGAGGTGCGCTGCCACGGCCAGTTCCGGCCCTGCATTCCAACTGGGTATTTTTGATACCACTCAGGACAGTTTGACCTATCCGATTTCCGAGACAATCGAGCTTGAGAACGGTGCAAGCGATAACTTGTATCACACCTATGATCTCGGAGTGCAACAACTGACAACTAGCGATTATTTCTGGTTTGCGCCTGTAGACAATTATCCGGCGGTCACCGCGGTGTTCGTGGCCACCATTACACTTACACGCTAGCCCATGGTGCAAATGATGAGCATCACTGATGTTTATCGTTAATCGACGGGTTAAGTGACGCAATTCCTTCCCCGCCGCTTGCGGCGGGGAAGCATCTCTTAGATCGGATGACGCAAGGAGATCTCTCATGGGCCAGGAGCTATGGAGGCAAATGATGAAAAGATCGTTGAAGGGTTTCACACTAATCGAACTGCTCGTAGTCATCGCTATCATCGCGATATTGGCCGCGATACTATTTCCGGTGTTTACGGCGGCTAAAGCTACGGCGCAAAAGACCGCATGCATCAACAACATGCGCCAGATAGGTTCCGCGTGGACCATGTAACATCGACGACAATTCGGGTCTGTGTCCTTCTCTTTGGAACGAGGTAGCTCAACTGAGTTGGCCGGAGGAATTGATGCCTTATGTCAACAATTGCGCGGTGTTCGGCTGCCCGTCAAGCGGGATTGTGCCTACGTCGGCGGTGCAATTCTTGTGCACTTCCCAGATCAATTATGGTGGCTATTCTTCGTATGGCTGGAACGCGACCTTGTTCAATTACACAAGCTTGTTTCCGGTAAAACAGAGCGATATATACAAGATCACCGCCACGGTGTTTCTGGCCGACGTAGTGGAAGTCAACTGGCTAAGTCTTGCCGAGAGGACAGGCACTGCAAGTGACGGCAGCGGCGTCTATGATTACAAGGGAATCGATTGGACCGAATATCCGTGGCCTATACCAAACCACAATACGGAGACGCCGGATGCCTGTCATATCGCATATAGGCACAATGGCTTTGCTAACGTATGTTTTTGCGATGGACATGTGGCGTCGCTGACAGAAACGGAGATCACAAAGGTCCAGCCCAGCGGAACACGGAAGGTGGCATATTTGAGTGGTACGAATTCAGTCGGGCTCTACGAGGGAGCCTGGAGCACTTTTCCGGGTCTGTACATGTTTCCCTATTTTCAGGTATCGGCGAGCCTGAAACATTTCTGATGAAATTTGGGCTAAGCCATGAAGAAGACTTACAACCTTTCTAATCTCGATTGGAGTCTGCTCGGTTGTACTCCATATCGGTGGAAATTCGGTGAGACGATGGAAATCGGCGCATCGCCGGATTTCGAGATACAGACCAGTGCCCGCCAAAGTTCCCGGTTCAGTGCAACATACGCTCAGGGAGGCCGAATTGCTTCCTGACTGGAATGTTGGCCTGAACTACCGCCTGTGTGAGTGGGTGGAAAACAGGCACTGGATATATGAGGCGAGTATCCCCGACGAGTGGGTGGAAGTCGGCAGACTGCATGCCGCCTGAACTGCCTGGGACTTGATTACCGCGGGCGCATAATTGTGAACGGTCTGGAAGTCGGTGAATTCCGTGGGTCGCACGTTCCCTGCGTCTTCAACCTGACTCCTTGCATTCGTAATGAAAACAATGTGCTAAGAATAGTTTTTGAGCTTCCTCCGCGCTGGCTTGGGCAGTTTGGTTACACATCGAAGATGACCGAGTGGAAGCCTCGGTTCAACTACACCTGGGACTGGGTTCCCAGACTGGTGCAGATCGGAATATGGGATACGATTTCCCTTGAAGCAACCGATGGCGACGAAATCCTAAGTCTCGGATGCACAACAGATCTAGACGCCGCCACGTCCACGGGTTCAGCCAGAAATTTTCGGGGAAGTTAGCGCAAGCGACGGCTTCACCGTGGAGCTTTCTCTTCTCCAGAGAGACAATGTGATTCTGACGCAGACCCTGTCGGTTTCAGAGTTCAACGATTCGGGGCTTTCGTGGAGCGATATCCCCGTGGAGGCGTGGTGGCCGAATCTTTCGGGAAGTCAGGCTTTATACCGGATCGTGTGCGCTCTTATGGACTTTCGCGGCAATGAGGTCGATGTGGCCGAGTACCCGTGTGGGATTCAGAAGCGTGACTTGGCAACACTGCGAGGGCGCGAGCGCCGAATCAGATCCAAGCCTGTGTGTGATAAATGGCCAGCCAGTGTTCCTTCAAGGAGTCAACTGGACGCCGATACTTCCGAACTTTGCTGATGTGATTGAACCGGACTACCGGAAATTGCTGACGCAATACCGTGATCTGGGAATAAATATCGTCCGGGTCTGGGGTGGAGCGTTCCTCGAAAAAGAGGTATTCTACGATTTGTGCGACGAGATGGGGATCATGGTTGGCAGGAGTTCCCATTATCTTCATCGGGCATTGATAATATGCCCCCGGATGACCAGAAAGCAATCGACGAGATGGCCAAAATAGCCGAATCGTATATAACTCGACGCCGGCGATCATGCTTGTTTAATCCTGTGGTGTGGCGGAAACGAACTACTGCAACCCGACGACACAAAAGCTCAAAAACCATTGGATGTGAACCATCCGATGCTATCCAGACTTAGGGAAGTGGTCAATACATACGACCCAACTCGGCGGTTTCTTCCCTCATCGCCGTATGGTCCAATGTTTCACGCCGCCCAGGAGGACTACGGCAAGAAAGTGCACTGGGATGTGCATGGCCCGTGGCAAATGGATGGCGACATGAAGCAGTGGACAAGCTACTGGCAGGGCGACGATGCCGAATTTCGCTCCGAGACAGGTTCGCCCGGAACAAGTTCGGCCGAGATGATACGCAGATTCGCGGGAGAGTGCGATTGTATGCCCGCAAACGCTGAAAATCCGCTCTGGCGACGCACGTCCACCTGGTGGATTGAATGGGACAAATTCGCCTCAGAGTTTGGTCGGGAGCCATCTAGCCTGGAAGAGTATGTGACTTGGAGCCAGGGTCGGCAGACCGAGGCTCTTGTCGTGGCTTTGAAATCGTGCAAGAGCCGTTTCCCGAAATGCGCAGGTTTCCTTGTGTGGATGGGGCACGACTGCTTCCCCTGCGCCACCAACACTTCAATCATCGATTTCGACGGTAATCCCAAGCCCGCCGCTTTGGCGCTGAGCGAAATCTGGAGAGCCTATTCATAATGGCTGTTCGATTTCGCCGCGATTGCCGGGGCGGGGCCTCTGGTGGGGCCGGTGCTGGCGGCGCAATACGGTTACCTGCCGGGCGCGCTCTGGATTCTGATCAGCGCGGTTTTCGCGGGGGCCGTGCACGATTACATTATCCTGTATGCCTCGGTCAGAAACAACGAAGAGTCGATCTTCAAGATCGCCGAGCGTCAGTTGGGGCCGGTCGCGGGCTGGTGCACGGCCTTTGCGGTAACCTTTGCCGGTGTATCGGGAATCTTGTTCCCGATACGCACTTAGTCTCGGGAACAAGATTCCCGAAACACCCGTTACAGCATTCTATCAATCAATTATGCAACTAAGCACTAGCGAAAGACAATACGTTATTTACTGACGAAGCTCGATTACGATCTTTGTCCGCTCTAGCGTGGAATGTGCCGGTGTATCGGGAATCTTGTTCCCGATACGCACTTAGTCTCGGGAACAAGATTCCCGAAACACCCGTTAACATTGATGCCAAGAGAGGAGCTTGCCCTTCTGGCAGAGGCGCTAATAAATTTAACCGCTCTCAGGCGTAGAGCGTCCAGGGACGCAGAGACCGTTGGTGGCCCGACAGACGTAGCGGTGATCACCAAAGGCGACGGCTTTATATGGATTAAACGCAAGCACTATTTCGATGCAAAGTGCAATCCGACATTTGTAGCAAATACCTTGCGGGAGCCAAAGACAGGAGAGGAGATCGACACATGAAAACAAAGTACAATATGCGACCTCCGGTAGAAACCTATATCGATTACCGCCGATCAAAGATGACACCGCCAAACACGCCGCGTATCTACACCAACGATGAGATTGCAGAGTGGGCGGGACGACTCGGTAGGGAAGCGGCAAGAGGAACGACGCGCGACCAGAACACGCATGTTTCCAAGCACCAATAACCCCTCGTTAATGTGAGAACACTCCGACAGCGGCTTCCAGGAAAATAGTGCAAACAAACTGACCTGAATGCTTGACAAAGCATAATCGGTCAGTTGGAAAAACCGGAATTCGGACCCGCCGTTCCCTCGCCGCACGGGCATTCCCAAACTCTAACCACCTTGCTCTCGGTTTTGCGCGCTTCCCCCGCGGGTAACACACCACACGGCAGCGAGGTGACCACGGCCATCGTCGCCGGATCCCCTCGGGCCTCGAAGCTCGAATTTCTAAAGGAGGATTCGACTATGCACCATGGAATGGGTGGAGCGGCATGCCCCACATGCGGATGTGGCGGTCACGGCCCCGAAATTAAGGGCATGGGCTGCGGAATCAAGTCGATATTCATGACCCTGCCGTGGAAAGTGATGATGCACGCTGAGGAACTGGGACTCAGCGAAGACCAGGTCGAAGCGCTTCGCAAGAGGTACGCGGAAGCGCGTAAGCAGATGATTCAGATTGGCAGCCAGATCAAGATCAATATGATCGACGTTCACGACGCGGTGATGAGGGAAGAAATCGACATGCCTTGCGCCGAAGCAAAGATCCGGGAGATCGGCAAGCTCAAGAGCGAATTGTTCCTGGGCATGATCCAGGCCATGAACCACATGAGGCACATCCCTTCCCCGGAGCAGCGCAAGAAGATCAGAGAGATGCTCATGTCCTGGCTTAAGAAGGGCGGGATGGGTATGGAAGAATCCGAGCCCTGCGAAGAGCACGAAGAGTAGCGTTGGATATCGGGCGTCAGATGTTGGGTGATGGAAGGGAAATCCCTTCCCCATCACCCATCACCTGACACCCGATATCCATCCGCCTACTTATGAATCGATCGTCCCTGGACATCGAGGGCCGCTTCCTGCACGACCTCGCTGAGGGTGGGATGGGGGTGAATGGTCGAGATCACCTCATCCACCGTAAGCTCGTTCTTCATTGCGAGGACGGCTTCGGCGATAAGGTCGGTTACGTGCGGACCGACCATGTGGACCCCGAGGATTTCGCCATATCTGGGTTCGACTATGAACTTCACGAACCCCTCGGTCTCGCCGAGGCCCATGGCCTTGCCGTTGTGGCCGAATCCGAACTTGCCCACGCGGATGTCTTTGTTGCGCTCGCGCGCTTGCTCCTCGGTGAGGCCGACCGCGGCGCACTCGGGCGTGGTATATACGCAGGCCGGAAACGCGTGGTATTCCATGCGGGAGTCCATTCCAAGCGCGTGTTCCACGGCGACCGTGCCTTCCCTCCAGGCAACGTGCGCGAGCATCGGCTCCCCGACGCTGTCGCCGATGGCGTAGATGTTGGGGATGTTGGTCTGCATGTGGCTCGTTCACCGGAATCTTGCCCTTGTCGCGCTCGATCCCGGCTTCTTCTAGTCCGATTCCGTCTATCGCGGCGCGCCGCCCCACCGCCACGAGCACTGTCTCGGCGTCCATCGCACTTTCCGAATCGCCGCTTTTCACGAGGACTCGTTTTCCATTCTTGATATCCTGGGCGCCGGTGACCGTAGCGCGCGTCATGAACTTCATTCCCGCGGCTTCCAGGCACTTCTGGAGGGCGTTGGCGACCTCGGTGTCCGCGGCGGGCAGGATCTGAGACATCATCTCGACCACCAGCGCCTGCGTGCCCATCTTCGCGAACGTGTATCCAGCCTCCAGCCCGATGGCCCCGGCGCCGATTATCACCATGCTCTTGGGGACCCGGTCGAAAGTGAGAGCCTCGGTGCTGGTCCACACGTTGCCGCCGAGTTCCAGACCCGGAATCGGCAGCGAGGCCGGGACGGAGCCGGTGGCGATAACGATCTTATCCGCTTTGATGACTTCCTGGCCCTTGCCGGTATCGACCGTCACCGTGTGCGCGTCGGCGATCCGCCCGATCCCGCGCACGAGTTTGACTTTGTTCTTGCGGAGAAGCCCTTCGACACCGCCGGTGAGGCCTTTGACGATGGCGTCCTTGCGCTTCATCATTGCGGGGATGTCGAGCTTGTAGCCTCTGACATCCACGCCGAATTCGGAACCGCGCTGAATGTGGTCCAGCACCGCCACATTGGCGAGCAGCACCTTGGTGGGAATGCACCCGACGTTGAGGCACGTGCCACCGACATCGCCCTTTTCCACGATCACCGTGCGCGCGCCAAGCTGCGCGGCGCGGATTGCCGCGACGTAGCCGCCCGGTCCGGAACCGATTACAACGACGTCGATATCGAACTCGGACGACCTGAGCAGTTGTTCCTTTATTCCCGGATGAACGAGTCCCGCCGGGTCGGACGTGTCCAGCGCCCGCATCGCGCTCAACACGCCGGGCGCTATGCCGAAGTGGCCCACCACCGTGCCGCGGCCCCGCGAGGATAAGTTCTGTGAAGTTCTGTCGTGTTTTGCCACCATGGCCCCCTGATTCCGCGCACACCCCTCGCATGATACTAGCACAGGCGCGCCAAGGGTGTCAAACGAAAATCGGTTCAAGGTTAAAGGTTGGGAGGAGGGATACGATAGGTGGCGATCTCAGAATCGCCACCTCGCGGCCAGACAGGGGTCTCAGAACCCCGAAAGCCTTCGGTAGACCTGCCGGATTCTGAGATCCGGCACTGGCTATGGGGTGGCGATTCTGAGATCGCCACCCATCAGGCAAAGGCTCTCCCAACCTTTAACCTTGAACCTTTAACCTTTACCCCCCTCGACCAGCCGCATCTGTCTTCCCTCAAACGCGGCAAGCTGGGTATATCCTGTGGCCTTGGCCAGCGCCAGGGCGCGGTCGTAACCCCGAAGCAGATTCGCTGGGGTGTGTGCGTCGGCGGTTATCAGGACGGGTATCCCACGGCGATAGCATCCTCTGAGGATGGGGGTCGATGGGTAGGCCTCGCGCGCGTCGGGCATGTACCAACCGGCGGTGTTGATCTCGACGGCCATGCCGGACTGCGCTACGGCGTCGAGCGCGGCCGCCGTTTCTTCCGACAAATCCACGGTGGCCTGATAGCCGAACTTCTTGCAGAGGTCGAGGTGGGCGACGATATCGAACCGGCCGCTCCGGGCCATCTCGGCGATCCGGCGCCAGTATCCTCGAATTACGTCGTTGCGCTCGTTCTGGGTGATCTCGTCCCAGTATTTCTTCGCGCAATCCACGAGAAAGCCGTCCACCAGGTGCACCGACCCCAGGACAAAGTCGAGCGGCAGCGAGCCCAGCACATCGCCGAGTTCATCGACCGTTCCCGGGACGAAATCGGCCTCCACTCCAACTCTCAGAATGAGGTCGCCGCATAGTTCTCTGGCAGCCTCGATCTCCTCCAGATACATGGGCAGCGCATCGAGCGGCATGCTCCAATTCAGAGTCTGCCCGCCTTCCAGAAGCACGTAATGGTCGGATATTCCCAGCTCGTCCAGCCCCGCGCCAGCGCCCGCCGTTACGATATCGGCTATCGAGCTGTCACCATCGGAGTAATTCGAGTGGACGTGGTATGAGGCGAGCATGGATTCCTCGGAAAATAGATGTTAGGAGTCAGCAGTTAGAATCCGGGCCCCCGACTCGAAGCCTGAATACTATATCAAGTCGAAAGTCGAAAGTCAAAAGTCCGCCGGCTATGGTCGCAGGTGATGGGTATTGGGTGTTGGAAGGGAAGGGCGCCACTCCCTTCCAACACCCATCACCCAACACCTGTCCGATGTTCAACTCCGTCCCGTCGGAGTTACGGGCACCGGCTGCGTGCCGGGTGCGGCTGCCGGAGGCACGGGCGCGGGCTGCGCGCTGGGCTGAACCGCCGGAGGCACGGGTGACGGCTGCGCGCTGGGCTGGCATGGGACACACTGCGCCGGCGTCTTTGGGCTGGTGCTGAAGCCCTGGATGGACGGAGGCGTGGCTGACAGGCTCTTGCGAGTCTCACAATTGATGGCGGCAACGTCGGCTTCGGTCTTCAATATGTGCGGCGTCAGGAAAACCATCAGTTCGGTCCTCGTCTTTTGGTAATCCGTTGCCTTGAAGAGGTGTCCTATCAGCGGAATCTCCGAAAGAATGGGCACACCGGTAGTCGCGTTGTTTTTGCTGTCCTGGATAATGCCGCCTATGACTATGCTCTGCCCGTCGCGTACATTAACGCTCGTCTGCGCTTGCCGGTTGGCATAAATCGGCGCGTTGAGCGTGGTGTTGGTTCCGATGAGCTCGTTAATCGTCTGGTCAACGTCCAGGCCGATAACGTCGCTGGACCCATTGACGTGAGGAGTGACTTGCAGAGTTATCCCAACATTTTGCCAACTGATCACATTATTCTGGTTCCCGCCCGATGTCAAAGTCGAGTTAGACACATAGGGCAAATTCTGGCCGATGGTGATGAGTGCCTGAACGTTGTCGGCGGTAGTGACGGATGGGGTAGAAAGCACTTTGACGTCGTTCCTGGTCAGCATCGCGTGCAGCAGGACATTCACGTTATCGCTGATGATGCTGTATTTCAGGCCCGTGGCCAATGCCGCCTGACCTAAATTCGTCGATGTAGTGCTGTCTCCGTTAACCCACGTCCATTCCACTCCGAACTGGGTTTCCTTGTTCAGCGTCACGTCGACGATTGCCACCTCGATGAATACCTGCGACGTGCGCCTGTCGAGTTTGTCCAGAACTTCGTCCATAAGCGGAATCGAGTTCGGCGGCCCCGTGATCAGCAGCGAGTTGGATTTGGGTTCGGCTACCACCGTGATGTACTGCAACTGCGTGAGCGGCGAGGTGGTGTCCGTGGTGCTGGTCGAAAGTCCCGAGCATGTTTCGCAAGCCGCTTGTGTAACCACCGCTGGAAACACCGGGGGGCCCTTTGAATAACTGTGTCAGAACGGGCGCGAGGTTGGCTGCGAGGGCGTACCTGAGCGGGTAGACCTTGCTCACCTCGCTGAAATCCCTGCGCTCATCCATTTCCTCGATGGCGCTTTCGAACTGCTTCATGTTCTGGTCGGTTGCCGTGACGATAAGTGAGTTTGTCCGCACATCGGCTACCACCACATTTCGCTTCAGCCCGGCGTAAGCGGTCGAGGTAGGGGCCGAGGTCTGCGAGGCGCGGCCAAAGAACCCGAACCCTCCTCCGAAACCTCCACTCGACTGCCCCGCGGCGGTCCCTTGCGGCTGCTCGAACAGGGAGTTGAGCATCGTGGCTGCCGCCTGCGCGTCAGCGTATTTCAGCGGAAAGAACTTGACCTTTACTTCGGGCTCCGTATCTATGTCAAGCTGCTTGATTACCTCCATGACCATCGGAATCCGGTCGTGTGTCGCCGAAACAATGAGGCGGTTCGTGCGCGTATCGCTGGTGATGCCGACCTGGCCCCTCAGACTTGCGAAGCTGACATCGGTCTCGGCAACCGGCTGCGGAGCAGCCGGCGCGCCGCCGCCGCCGTTGCCGCCGCCGCCGTTGCCTCTTCCCTGATTGGGCTGAGGGGCGTTCTGGGCCGGACCTGTCTTCGGCTGGAAGAGCGTATTCAGCGTGGCTGCCAGATTATCCGCGCTGGCGCACTTGCACTGATACACCTCGACCGCGATTGTCCCCAGCGTATCCTTGTCGACGTTCTTGATGACGTCGATCAGTCTGCGAACATTGCCGGCGTTGTCGGTGATAATCAGCGCGTTGGTGGATGCCACCGACACCAGGCTTGCCTGGTCGGAGGAGACCAGAGGCTTGAGCTGGTCCCGCAGATTATCGGATGACACATAGTCCAGCGGCACCACCTGGGTAATGAGGTCCTCATCCGTAACGCCGTTTATCACCTCCCTGCCCGATCCGACGCTGCTGCGGTCCGCAACAGCCTTCTTGAGCGGGACGACCTGGATAACCTTGCTGGTGAGGCCTCCCACCATGACAAACCCGTGCACGTTGAGAGCCGCGTTCACGACCTCGTAGGCCTCCGGCAGGGATATGCGTTTGGGGGAGATGATCGTAACATTGCCCTTCAAGTCAGGATCGACCACAATGGGCACTCCACTCACCATGCTCAGGAACTTGACCACGCTCGCGGCGTCGGCCTTGTCGAAGTTCATGGATAACTCGCCGCCGCCGGCTTGGCCACCCATCCCATCCCGGTAGCCACCGTTCCTGCGGAAGCGAGACCGCCGATTCCCCTGCTGAGAACCGTTTTGCCCGGGGCCGCCGGGAGGGGGACCCACCTGGCCGGTGGGCGCGGATTGCTGCGGCTGACCACCGCCCGCGGCCTGGGCGAAAGCCGATGCGCTTACAGCCAGCAGGCAGAATAAGATTATTAGTGTGAGTGAAAGACGCATGGACGCTTTCCCTTTCATATTATTGCCCAAAGCCCCCGTTCGGCTGGGATCCTCCTCTGCGGCCTCGCCTGCCCTGGAAGTTGCGCGGGCCCGCGGGCCGCGGATTTTCTTGCGGCTGTGCCGCGGCGCCTGCTGATGAGTCCGCGAGCTGCGGCGATTGCGCCGCCGGCTGGCCGGCAGGGGCCGGAGCCGGAGCGGCGGAGGCCGGGGTCGAATCGGACTTGTTCTCTCCCAACGCCAGGTTTATCACCTCGCCGCCTCCGTCGAGGGTCACTGAGCGCGTGCTTACGTTAAGAAGGTTCATACCGAAGACGGTCTCACCCGAGAAGACGTATCTGGTCTCGCCGGTCGACGTGTTTTCGATAAGCGCCATCCTGCCCTGCGGGGTGTCGACAACGCCAGTGAACGCGAGGTTGCTTGACGAGCCGCCGCCGCCCCGGCGTCTGCCAAAGCCTCGCGAGAAATCGCTTCCCCCAATTGCCGGCAATACGGGCAACCCTCCCACCGATATCGGAGGAAGAAACAAAGCCGATGAGCCTCGGCCCGAATCGGAGGCGCTTTGCGTATCCGTAACCGGCTTGAACACGTTCCTGTCGGCGATTATCCGGCAGACATCGTCGGTGTCCGATGCGGCCGGCTGCCTGCTTGGGCGCTGGCGCGGCGGTCTGCCTGGCTGCCGGTTTCACGCGAAACAGGGCGTGGTCGATCGCCGTCGGGCTGGGTTGCGCCTGGCCGGCCGCGCCATTTCTAATGATCATAACCACAAGAGTGCATACGATCGCTAATACACCGATGCAGATGCCGGCTGTTTTTGGGGAAACTTGCGTGTCTTGAAGACGAGAGAACGCGCTCATAGTATCTCCTCCCTTGGAAATAGCGGAAAGCTGAAAGTGGAAAGTGGAAAGCCCGGAGCCCTCTCGCGCACCGGCAATACGCTCCTGCCGATGGTCCGGTGTTTCCGAACGCCGGACCAAGTTCCCCGGGTTTGCAACCCGCGGGCACACGCTCCCATTTTCATAGATAAGTGATGAAGCCGAATGCTTCATGGACGATTCCCTCCTAACTTGATGGGTGGGGATCTCCAATCCCCACTCCAAAGCTAGTGTCTACTTGCATAAATAACTGATAGCATTCTTGCCCGGCGTATTGGGAATCTTGTTCCCGATACGCACTTAGTTTCGGGAACAGGATTCCCGAAACACCCAATCTTGTTCCCGATACGCACTTAGTTTCGGGAACAAGATTCCCGAAACACCCGGTACAGCGTTCTATCAATCAATTATGCAACTAAGCACTAGTTTTACGCTTCGGCATAGAATCAACCCAACCCACCCTCCGAGCTTGATACTTCGCGGGCGTATGCCCCGAAGGGTAGCTGCGAAGAGATAACCCACCGCCCAAATTTAGTCAAGATCATCAACCGCTATTACGCCCTAGTCTAGCGCTCCGGGGTTACGCTTCGGGGCATACGCCCGCGAAGTATCATAATCGGCAGTTTGTCAAGGCGATGACCACGGCGCCGGGCAAGCTCATAATGATTTGGAAAACCGCGCGGGCTTGCTCGCGGTGGGTTTTGGATGTGCGGATGTCGACACCGTCACCGTCACGGGATGGTCATTGGCAGGTTGCATCTTCAATTTGGCCGGCGCCTGCGCGCTCGGGTCCGCGATTGCAAACAGCGAAACCACCATATCCGCCTCGAGCAGATCGGACTTGTCGCCGGAAGATCTCACCCCCAACTGCTCGATGGACAGCACGGGAACGGTCTTTTCGATATCCCGGACGGCGCGCGCCAGGTCGCCCAGAGCGGCTTTGAAGCTGATTCGCATAGGCAGGCGATATACCCCGCCGGATGAGGTAATCGGCTCGGGCCTCAAGGTATCTATCTTGAGCTTGTGTGCCTGCATGATGCCTGTGGAGCTGGTTGATCATGAAAGGCATCTGGTTGCTCCACGAGACCTCCGAGTAGCGGCCTCCAAAGATCGGCGAGAGCTTGTCGAATCTAGCCGCCAGGCTGCGGCCGTCCCCCGCTTCTTTCGACAGCGCCTCCAACGCCTGCTCCTGCTGCTCTATCTCCGCCGAAGCTCGGGCGCTGGCGATATGTTGGTTCACCAGGGCAATTGCGAGACCCAGGATAATCACTCCCAGAATTGCCGAGACGATTGAATGTGCCTCGATCCGCCGTATGTTCATCGCACTAATAACCTCTCTTTGGCGATGGCGCTTCGCTTGGAGATCGCCGCGATCGATTTGTTCGCGGCAAGGGCGCACTTGATCTGGAAGTCGTAGACTTGCGCCTGGTCCGACCGACTGAGGTTGGAGTACTCCAGAGACACCGAGTCGAACACGCCGGCGTTAGAGAGCGTGTACACCGCGTCGGCGACGCTGGAATTAGACAGCGCATTTCCACGCAGCACCACCGATTTACCGGACTCGAATCGAAAGTCCGATAGCCAGCAGCTTTTCGGCAGTCCCTGGCTCAGTTGGAGCATAATCTCGACGGGAGAGTTCTTCTTATTTTTGATCTCTTTCAAGACATCGCCTATGGTCGCTGTCGCGGTGCGCAGCCGCGCGGGCGTGTAAGTGACGTGCTTTCTCGCGGCTTTGACCCGCGCGCGAAGAGCATCGATCTGGGCGACTTTCGCCGTCACGTCGGATTCCCCGATATGAGAGCCGCAAGCAGCACCGCGGCGACAAACGCCAAAGCGGCCGCCCGAGCGACGCCCTTTCGCCGCTTGCTCTCTTGTTCGACGCGCTCCCTGAGCATCAGATTTATGAATCCCCTTCGGTCGAATCCCGACATTGCCAGCCCCGTCGCGACCGCGAATTCCGCGGGATTGGGCTGGTTGTGGGTTACCGTCGGGTTCAACGACATTCCCGCCCACGGCTCACCGATCTCCACCGGTAAATTTGCCGTGCTTGCCAGCGTCCCGGCGAGTCTTGGAATCGCGGCGCCCTCGCCAACGAGTAAAGCCGTCGAGACGCTCCGGTGCCCGTCCGGACGCGAGGCCAGCGCGGAGCGCCTCATCTCCATCGACAATTTCTCGAACCACTGCCCCACGGCGCCTTCATCCGAGCCGGCGGTCGAATGCCGCGACCCGGTGCAGCACGGTTCGTTGCGTGATCAGGCTGTGAGCCTCCGGAAGATCGATCCCGAGGTCACTCGCGGCGCATTCGGCAAGATCGTTCGTTCCGATGCGCACGCAGCGGCAGGCACTGATGCGGCCTTGCGACAGCGTGGATATATCGGTCCACTCCACGCCTATATCCACGAGCAGCAGGCTCTCTTCACGAAGACGCAGCATCCCCACGAGAGAGCGCATCCCCGCCAGAGAGGCGACCATTGCCCCGTAAGGGACCAAACCCTCGGTTTCCAGCACGGATACAATCTCTTCGACAACGGTCCGCCGCACCCCGGCGATCACCAGGTGGCTCAGGTCCTCTCCCCTGGCCGGTCTGGCGGCCCAATAACCCCATAACAGGTCCGACAGCGCAACCGGAAGTTGCGTTTCCGCCTCGTACCTGGCCATCCTGGCGGTCTCGGTCGGCTTTGTCTTAGGAAGCTGGGCGAACTTGACCGCACACGCGTTGGTCGGCAGAGAAAACACGATCTTTGAAGGGCGAGTCTGGGTATCTCGCAAGAAATCGCTGACGGCGGGGCCGATATCGCCGCCGGCCGTTACTCGGGCCGCCTGCACAACCTCGTATTTTCCGCGCGCCTTCCTAAGCTCCACTATTTTGATGTCCTGGCCCGAGAGGTCCACTCCCAGGCAGGTATTCGCAAGTAACATAGATTTCCTTTCCCGCGTCCCCCGTTTCGGGATTTCCGTTCCGCCTTCGCTTCACTCAAATCCCGAAACACCGGGGGTGGGCATTTACTCCTGCCAGTATCTAATCCGCGGGCTGCCGGCGCTGTCGACTTCCATAATGCACGTGATTGTCGCGCTCGCCCCGGTAGTCGGGTACGAACCAACGGAGACTATCTTGAATACGCGCGAGCTGACCGTAAACTGCGCCGCCGAGACTGACGAAAGCGTTGTTGCTGACGTCGCTGACGGCGAGCAGTTCTCCGACACGGGTGAAACCGCCGTTTTGCGCCCGATAATTGATGATCGCCTGCGCGGTCGTCGAGTCCAGTCCCGGCTGGATGCTCAACGCGTCCACCGCGGGCGGTATTCAGGTTGATTTTCGCGGCCGGGACGCTTGCGCCCGCCACGGTCAGCCTGTCATAAATTTGCTGCACCTGCGATCGGCTCAGACCAGGCACCCGAACTATCTCCGCGGGAACATGGAACGGAGTCGTCGACCGGTAGCGAATGATGGCCGCGATGTTGACTGAGGTCAAAACGCTGCCGAACGCGCTCTGAAGAGTCTGCTGGCTCGCGGACTCTATATCGACCAGGCCCGCTGTCGTCACCGGCGCCGCAAACTTGGGCGCATATACAGTGAGCAGCTCGGTCAAAGGAACGGACCCCTCCGGCATCGGGTTCGATAAAATCTCCGGCGTAACGTCCTTCACAAGCAGCAATTCCTGCAAGGTGTCGAAAGGACCATTCTTGCAGAGATACGGCGGGTCCAGTCCCGAATAATATGCGGTCTCGGCGCCATCCGTGCTCGCCTGACTCACCGGGTTTCTCCAATCGAGTATGCAGTCCGCGATCTCGGAGTCGCCGAATATACTTGTCAATGCAGCCGCCGAGGCCGAATTGATGTTTACTTTGCCTGCTTCGTCTTCAACAGTTGCCTGGAAGATGAATCCTCCGAGATAGACCGACAAGTTATCGGAGGTGACCGTATATGGCTCTTCACCAAGATATAAGAACGGATTGGTCAGCAGCGTATTATCGATCGTGGATATGGCGCCGTAAGACGCCGGCGCGAGCGGCCCAGCGGCACCTGAGAACATCCCCGTAATTGCGCGAGACCAGAGTCTCGGTGCGAGCCAGCGTCGCGATGCCCGCCGCTATCAAGACCAGCGCCACCATGATCCAAAGCGTCAGTATGAGGGCCACTCCCCTGTTACTGCCCAGCACTGCTGACTCCTCCGGCGGGGCCGTTTTGCGCAGCCGCGCTTATCGGCAGGTTAGTAGTCATGGCAACCACAATCGGCTTCGCCCCGACCCGCCTCGACCGCAGGATGAATTGGACCCGAACCGCTTCCGGAAGCTGCGTCTGGGTCGTGTCCCATTGGTCCACCCAATCGCCGGTGCTCGGGTCCAGATAGGCGCAGTCCATCCCGACGACCAACTCGGAGAGCCTGGTCTGAGGAAGCTTGTCCACATCCGACGAGTCGATGTGCAGGGTTGGCGTGTAGTCTTCCCTCACGAACAGTCCCAGCCGCTTGCCGTCCTGGGTATACTCCACCGAGTAGTAAACGCCGCACACATCTCCCGCCGCCTGGTTCCCGCCTGCCTGCCGGTGCGATACGGTCGTGAAAGTCAACGTGTCCAAATGCGGCGGACCTCCGTTTTCGACGGAACTCTCGCCCACCAGGCTGAGTCCCTGCTGGTTCGGCTGAGTGTACAGGCTGTAAAGCTCCTCGTTGATCCGTCCAAGCAGGACCCGCGCCGTTTGATGCAGGTCCGCGTCTTCTTCTATCATCGTGGAGCTCTGGCTGCCGGCTCGAAACGCGCCGTATATCCCCCCGATCACGATGATAAGCATCGCCGTGGCAACCAGGACCTCGATTAGGGTAAAACCCGACTGACCTCGGCCCATCAACTTCCTCCGGCGGAGCCGGCGGAAGTCGTCTGGCTCTGCTGGTTCAAAGACTGCGTCAGACAGATCACCATGTCGAAGCGCTTGGGTATGCCGCTAAGGTCCCAAGCCACCTCGATGGTGGTTCTCATAAAGCCGTTGTTGTCCGGCGCTTCGATATTAGCGTTCCAAACATACCGGTCCGTGTCCTCGAAGCCTCCCGACACCGGCCCCGGTGAGACATCGGTCTGAAGTTGGAGTTCGGACGCGACCTGATTTGCCAGCGTCGCGGCGGTCGAGTAGCTCTCCGATGCCCTCGTGGCCGCCATGCTGGAGGAGAAGGCATGCAGCACCCCTGCTATACCGATGGTCAGTATCGCCAGCGCCACGACCGTCTCCAGTAGCGTCAGACCGCCGCGATCGGCCAGAATTCTACTGGTGGATGATTTGCACCGCATCCTGTGAATCCCGTCGCACTTCATCATAAGTTTTGACCGCGCCCCGGCCCGTGATGGGATCGACGGTCACATACATCTTCTGTCCGTCCCGGTCGGTGATTTCTATCAAGGCCTGCTCGGCCTGGCCGGAGTCCGCAAAATCCACCCAGTTCTGGTCCATCACGTCACCCGATTTCCAAACCGTGGTAATGTGCACGCCATCAGGCAGGCTTTGACGCTTTGCCCCGACGGTGGTCATAGACACAGCGGTTTCATTGCCGCTGGAATCGGTCGCAACGACCTGCATCTCGACCGTGTGGTCCGAATCGAAAACAACTCGGGCTGTAAGATTGGTGGCGACCGCATAGCTGCGAGCGTAGTTGAGCCTCGCGGCGACTATGCGGCAGCCGGAGCGCAAGCGCGCGTCGCGCAGCGCGGGACCCATCGCGACAACGGCAACGCCGCTCATAATCACTATTATCGCCAATGCCACCAGCAGTTCGATGGTGGTGAAAGCGTCACGCCGGCGACCCTTGCTCATGGCCTTTCAATCCCAGTTCACAACATCGGCATCCGGCCCGGTCCCGCCCTCCTTGCCGTCTCGGCCGAGCGAACAAAGATCGTAGGAGTCGGGGTTGTGTTCGCCGGGGCAGCGGTAGATATAGGGCTTTCCCCACGGATCGTTCGGCACGGCCTTCTTGACATAAGGCCCCGCCCAGTTGTCGAGATCGTCGGCCTGGGGCTTCTGGTACAGCGCCATCAGACCCTCTTCAGTGGTCGGATAACGCCCGCAATGGAGGTAAAACTGGTCGAGTGCGGCGCCGAGGGTCTCGACATCGGTGACCGCCTTGGCATGTTTCGCCTCCTCTATGCGCCTTGTGACCACCATGGTCACCACGCTGGCCAGCAGCACCAGGATTACCATGACCACGAGAAGCTCCATCAGGGTAAAACCTGATTTGCTCTCCAACGTTCTCTTGCGAATACCCTGCAAGTTCGTTTCCTCCCTCGAAAATAGTCGTCAGTCGTCAGGCGGGACCTCTCGCGCACGGGCCGCTCCTCAATGGTCCGGCGTCGCCGGTGTTTTCCGTTGTTTCGGGAAACCCTTTTCCCGAAACCGGCCTTCATTCTAAGCACTTATCCCCGCTCGTGCAGCGGGAACTCGAAGGCCTCCATCCAAAAGTTTGCCTCGGGTTGTCGTTTCCGCCGCATAGTGGGCCTCGAACCACGAACCTCGACCTCAGCCCATCATATTCAATGCAAATACCGGCAGCAGCATTGCGAGTATGATAAAGGCGATCCCGCTGCCTATCAACACGATTATCATAGGTTCAAGAAGCGAGACCACGGCTTTGATCGTAGCCTCCACTTCCACGTCATAAGCATTCGCCACCGTGAGAAGCACACCCTGGAGATCGCCCGTTTCTTCTCCCACCGCGGCCATGTGCGTGAGCAGCGGAGGGAACACGCCGGTCTCCTTGAGCCGGGCCGCGAAGCTCTGCCCCTCGCGCATTCCTTCGCGAACGTGGTCTATGCCTCGAGCGAGTACCGCGTTGCCCACGACATCGCGCACGATTTCCATCGAATCGAACAGCGTGACACCGCCTTGCAGCAGCGTCGCGGTCGTCAGGGCGAACCTCGATACGGACGACTTGAGGTTGAGCCTTCCCAGCAAAGGCATCCGCAGTCTGAATCGATCGAACTTGAGACGGCCCCCGGGAGTGTGGCCGTAAGTCTTGGCTCCGGCGACCGCCGCGGCAATTGCCGCGGCGATGGCCCACCACCACCGCAGCAGAAAGTGCGAGACCCCTATCAGCACCACCGTGGGCAGCGGCAGGGCCTGGCCGAACTCGGCGAACATCGATACGAACCGCGGCACCACGAAAGTCACAAGGCTGATGATGGTCACCGTGCCGATGACGAGCAGCAAGGTTGGATAGGCCAGGGCGCTCCTGATCTGATTTCTTCGAGCTTGCTCCTTTTCCAGGTAGTCCGCCAGCCAGCTCAGCACCGGAGAAAGCTGCCCGCTTGCCTCGCCGGCCTTCACCATGCTCACGTACAGCGGAGGAAAAATCGAGGGGTACGCGTTCAGCGCTTCCCACAGCGCCTTTCCGCCCTTGATCTCCTGCTGCATCTTTTCGAGCACGGATTTGAATCGCAGACTCTCGGTATGCTCGGTGAGGGCGGAAAATATTCGCATCAGAGGCAGTCCGGCGCGCACCAGGTTGGCAAGCTGCCTGCTGAAGATAGTCAGATCCGAAGTGCGCACTCGCCCGGTTATCCGGCCGTTCGACGAGCGACCGGCGGACACAGCCGCCTGGCGGGCCACCTTGACATCGGTGGGGTATATCCCCAATGCCTTCACGCGCATCACGGCGGTCCGATTGTCGTCGGCTGTAATCTGACCGGTGATTTGCTTGCCTGCCCTGTCTAATGCTTGATACGAGTATTGCGGCATAAGAAAGTCCCGCCCCGGAGGTACAAATTCGAATTTTCAACTCTAAATTTTGAATTGAAGGGAACTCTGCCGGATTGCTGGGTCCCTTCCCTAATTCAAAATTCAAAATTCGGAGTCGTCCTCTTGCGTCACCCTTACTACTTCTTCGATCGTCGTGATGCCCTCTTGAACTTTCACCCAGCCATCATCGCGCAGCGTGCGCATGCCATGCCGGCAGGCCATCTCGGCGATGGCGGTCGCCGGCGCGCGTTCCAGAACCAGCGAACGAATCGAATCATCCACCGGGAGCATCTCATATATGGCTGTTCGACCTTTGTAACCGGTGTGTTTGCACCGGTCGCAGCCGCGACCGCGGAAAAACATGTGCGAGGTCAGCCCGTTCCTGCCGATCTTCGCCAGAGCGGCATTGGAGACCTCGTATTCTTCCTTGCAGTTAGGGCAGATGGTTCGCACGAGCCGCTGCGCGATCAAGGCTTCCACGCTCGAAGTCACCAGGTATGGCTCGATGCCCATCTCCAACAGGCGAGTCACCGCCCCGGCGGCATCGTTGGTGTGCAGGGTGCTCAAAACCAGGTGGCCGGTGAGCGCCGAGTGGATCGCGATCTCGGCGGTCTCCAGGTCGCGGATCTCGCCGACCATGATTATGTCGGGGTCGTGCCGCAATATATGCCGGCAGGCCCGTCGCGAACGTCAGGCCTATCTTCGGATGCACTTGAATCTGGTTGATCCCGTCGAACTGATATTCGACCGGGTCCTCGATGGTGATGATCTTCTTCTCCGGGGATTAGGCTCGCTGCAAAGCGGCGTAGAGCGTGGTGGTCTTGCCGCTGCCGGTGGGGCCGGTGACGAGGATCATCCCGTGAGGAATAGTGATTATCCGTTCCATGGTCTCCCTGGTGTCCGGCAGCATGCCTATCGTTTCGAGGGAGTAGTTCATCGCGCCGCGATCCAGGAGCCTCAAGACTACGCTCTCGCCGTAAAGTGTGGGGATAGTGGAGATTCTGATGTCCACGTCGCGACCGGCGATTTTCGTCTTGATGCGGCCGTCCTGCGGCAGCCTGCGCTCGGCGATATCCAGGCTGGCCATGATCTTGAGCCGGGATATTACCGCCGCTTGGAGACGTTTGGGTGGAGACGATATTTCGTGCAAGACTCCGTCTATCCTGTACCGAACGGACAATTCTTTTTCGAACGGCTCCACGTGAATGTCGCTGGCGTGTTCCTGAACGGCTTGCCGTAGAATAAGGTTCACGAATTTGATGACCGTGGCTTCCCGCGCCATTCGTTCCAGGTCGCCGAGTTCCTCGGAGGACTCGTCGAGTATCTCCACTTCCTCATCCGTCGTGTCGGCCATCATCCGGCGCATGTAGTGCTCCTCGACGAGCCGCTGGATTTCCTGGGGATTGGCGAATACGATCTCCGCCGTGCGACCGGTAACCATTCTTATGTCGTCGCAGACCGCCACATCGAACGGATCGGTGACCGCCACGCGTATGGTGGACTGGTCCGCGCTCAAGGGAAGGATATGATGGCGATAGGCCAGTTCCGGGGGTGTGAGGGCGATAGCTTCGGGGTCGAGATCACGCTCGTTGATGCGGACAAAAGGCACGCCTGCCTGCCTGGCTATCAACTGGTAAGCCTGTCCTTCGGTACAGAAACCCAGCCCGACCAGCACGTCGGCAAGAGGCTGGCCGGTATCTCTGTGAATAAGAGTACCCCTGCCTGAGTTGCTCGTCCGTGAGGCACTCCGGATCATTTATGGTCTGCGAAATGCTCATATATACAAGGGGTTCTCGCCCGCTCACAGGTAATATACGGGAACACTTGTATAGACGAGTTCCGCTCCGGCAGGTTACAGATTCCGGTTCCGGCAACGGCGCCAAGCCAGGGGAAATTGATAATGGATAATTGACAATTGATAATGGGGACCGCGGCCCACTTTGGGGGGACGAGGCCCGGCGATTTTCGCGTTGTTTCGGGAAACCCTTTTCCCGAAACGGCCGGGACAGGCTACCTATGCGGCGGGAACGACAACCTGAAACGGTCTTTGGCATGAGCCCTTCGAGTTCCCGCTGCACGCGTGGCACGTGCGCTGGAGATGGAGGCGGAGCGCCTGATGGGTGGCGGACCGAGACTCCGGGCTTTCCGCTTTCCACTTTCAGCTATCTGTCATTTCTTTTTCGCGCTTGTGTATTTGGCGGGGTTCTTATCGAACTTCGCCTTGCAGGCCGAGCAGCAGAAATAATAGGTCTTGCCCTTGTAGGTGGACTTGTAGGCCGCCTTGCTTATATCCGGGATCTTCTTTCCCAGCACCGGGCAGACCGCTGAAACGACTTTGTGACCCTGGTTCGCTTTAGCGCAGAGCTTGATGTATTTTTCCGGGTCTTTGTCGAACTTGGCCTTGCAGCTTGCGCAGCAGAAGTAGTAGGTCTTGCCCTTGTAGACCGACTTGCCGGCTGCCTTGCTCACATCGGGGATCTTGTTGCCCATCACCGGGCAGATCGCCGATTCGGGTTTTGCCGAGCCAGCCGCCAACGCCTGGGCGAGTCCCGCGATGAATAATGCCATTACCGCCAGCGCAATGATTCTCTTGTTCAAATCGACACCTCCAAAGTTTTGATCGAACACTTGGTTAATATACTACCCAAGACGATTGCCAAGACCCGAGGTTGCAGGTATTATCCGTCACTTTTTCGGTCGTTGATGGCCACCACCGCCATCGCCGCCGCGGCTATGAGAAGCTGGCTCCAGTATTCGTGGGTTTCGCGGCCGTGGAGGGCGTTTTCGCCGCCGTGAGTGGGGAAGATTTCGTCGTCTTGTTCTATCAGCCCGGCCAGGAGCATCGCGTGTTCGGCATCCGGCCCATGCCCCCGATAGCGCCCCAGAACTCCGGCGAATCGACGCCGCGATACACGGCTAGCGCGCATATCACAGCGGCGGCCACGGGCACATCGATGCCGGGAGCCAGGTCAGTGTGGGGAATAAGGTCCGCGACTATATGGGAGATGACTCCTCCGGCAAAGGCGCAGGATTTCTTCTTGAAAAGCGACCCGACAGCCGCCCCGACGCACGCGTGAACCACTCCCAGCACCGCTTAGTTCACCCCGCAGAGCCGTTTATAGACCGAGGTTACCCGCCGCACGTAGTTCTGAGTCTCCTTGTATGGAGGAATGCCGCCGTGCCTTTCCACAGCGCCCGGCCCGGCGTTGTAGCTGGCGAGTGCGAGTGCGAGGTCGTTCCATGTCAGATCGTTCCATTGCTTGTTGCCGGACATCCTGTCGAGCATGCCTTTGATATATCGGACCGATCCGTGGATATTCTGAACCGGATCGTAGGCGTTGTCGATGCCCATCCGGGCGGCGGTGCCCGGCATCAGTTGTCCCAGACCCCGCGCCCCGGCCCGGGAGGTGGCACTGGTCCTGAAGTGGCTTTCGGCAAGGATCACGGCGCATACCAGCCTGGGGTCGACCTGGTAGCGCTGGCTGAAGCCGAGGATGCTGCGCGCGATGGTGTCGGCCTGGCTGGTCGAGAGGTTCTTGTTGAAGTAATTGATGGCGTTTCTGTAAGCGCGGACAAAGTCTTCGACTGTCAGGTAGCCGTGCGCCGCTGTTTTCGTCCGGACATTCGACTGCCGGGTGACTTCGGGTGTGACCACGTGACGCGATGTTGGCGGGGTCGCAATCTCCTCGGCGCGCCGCAGCGGCCCCAGGGAAGTGCATGCGACCAGCTGCAGGTCCGAAAGCGACTGCGTGCAGCCCTTGCCGACCGATACCAGGCAGGCCACCTCGCAGCCGGGGTTATCCACGGGAAATGAATCGACACCTACGATGTATGTATCGTGCGGCGATGAAACGATCACGCTCCCGCCGGAGCGCCCGCCGCCCTTCAGAAGCCCGGAGATGCTGCCTCTGATCTCGACGGTCTTGCCCGTGTAAGCCGAAGGTCGGGCCTTCACCTGCTCGATGACCACATCCGTGGCGCATTTTCTTCGCAGGGCCAGATAGTCCTTGAGATCCATCGGGGAAGACGCGAACGAGGCCGCCGGCACGAGCAGCAGCAGCAAGATTATGGCAGGGCGAAATCTGACGGCGATCAATCGCGACATCCCTTGTGTCTCCCGAGAATAGTCAGAAAGTCGAAGGTCGGGACCCACACACAGGCGGCGCCTCCCGATGGCCCTCTCCTGGGTGGTGGTATCCTCTCCTGGGTGGCGATTTCCGAATCGCCACCCGAACCCATCCCGCCGGATTTCCGAATCCGGCAAGTCATCGCGGCGGAACTCTCGTCCGCGTTAAATGCTCATCAACTGATTATACCATACCGTTGGGTCTGTCACCACCGCGGAACGAGTTGAATGTTAAAGGTTGGGGAGGGGCGATCCCTTCAACCTTCAACGCGCCTTCGATTGACCCTTTGCGCGCGTGGATGGTATAATCTTGAGTCGCACTAGCTTGTGGGCCGGTAACTCAGTGGTAGAGTATCGCCCTTTTAAGGCGAGAGTCGCGGGTTCGAATCCCGCCCGGCTCACCACACGGGCGAGTGGCGGAATGGCAGACGCAGCGGACTTAAAATCCGCCGGGGAAACCCATGAGGGTTCGACTCCCTCCTTGCCCACCACGAAGTTTTGAGCGTGAAACAAACCTCTTTCGGCATTTGGAAGGGGCTTGTTTCTGTCTTACCGTCCGGGTTGCTCACGAATCGCAGGGGGGAGGACTTTGGCCTCTCGGGGCCGGGGTTCCTTACCGCATTTTTTACGCAATGACTATGCCGCAGGCATCGCTTCCTTGTGGCAATCTATTAGAGATTCCACGCGGAGATATCCTTTGAGCGCCTGCCCTCTGGAGTTGGAGATTGCCTCAACACAATCCAACGCCCGATTCCCAAACTTCGTAACCTGGGCATCCCGCTGCCTGCGAGATGTATCGCATGCGCGTCCCCAAGGGCATAACCGAACCATAAGCCGCCTGAATTTGTCAACACATCGCACCAGCGTACTATTGTTAATAAGTAAGCCGCCGGTTGCTTCCAGCAGGCGGACAATAGCATTCCGTACTTCGGCAGGGGCTGCATCCATCTTGGACAGGAAGTCCCGATATCTAGCCTCATCCTCCGCGGTCATGGGCGCCATCGCCTGCAGCAATGCCCCCAAGTGCACGTTCTTGGAGTTTCGGATCAAGGCGTTGCATAAATCGACGCAGAAGTTGTACAACTCGAGGTCTCTATCAAATTCTCCTTTGATCTTTAGACGGACAAATTCATCTCTGACCGCGAAGAGCGGATACCGCTGCGTCTCCTTAAGGATGCGTTCCAGATAGATCATGCGAAATGGAATATAGATAACAGACAGCAAGATCGCCAAAAAGAATGCTCCCACGGCGTATTCACTCATTATCGTTCTCCTGTCTTCGAACTCGGCGGCACAATACCCAGTTTCTCCATCAGAAACTTCTTCTCCTCCACATGTCTCTTGACCTCCTCGTTACAACGCCGAATGATAATCGAGGTAAGATAAAGATTGCTGCAGAACACCAGGACGATGACCACTACTCCGAAAGCCACCATTGGACCATTGCGCTTAAGCATGGTTTCCAAGAGCCGCAGCAAGAGGTCGCCAAATCGTTTCCAGTCAAATGCCAGGGTAAATCTGTAAGCAGCTATTACTATTACCGTTCCAATAGATAGCCGCTTAATGATTCCGCTGCCGTCTCATTTATTATTGGTCGGCGAGCTTTCACTCTTATTACGTTTCGGCTTTCCCAATAGTTTCCCCCCCGCTTGGTATTTGCAAACACCGACTCTTGCACGGCGGGGACTATTCCTGCCCAGTCATTTACATTATGGCCTGCGGCCGCCGACGACTTCAGGGCACCCGCCTGCCCGCCCGTCAGACCCCTCCGTTTTTTAGTATATTGTCTACTTACATAAATAACTGATAGCATTCTTGCCGGTGTATCGGGAATCTTGTTCCCGATACGCACTTAGTTTCGGGAACAAGATTCCCGAAACACCCGGTACAGCGTTCTATCAATCAATTATGCAACTAAGCAATATAATATCAACCTCGCGCTGTCAAACTTTCCCTTTGTTCTCTTCTCGCCCGCGGATCGGGTGCCCAATTAGGGCCTAATAGATGGTATCTATCAAGAGGTATTTCGATCCCAAAATCTATAATTAGTTACCCCAGACGGAGTGCGTTCGGATGAATTACTGAGTTGGAGAATTTGGAAGTTTATACATTTGCAAATTCGGGGGAGAATGGGGGGCGTCCGAGGTGAGGTGTCCAAATTGTGTCCAATTGGTCGGAGAGCGCGAGAAACCGAGCGTAAAAAAAATTGGCTGCCGGACCAGGGCTCGAGCCTCGGCAGCACTGGCGGACCAATGGCCCGCCTGAGTCGGATTCACAATTGCTCACGAATCGCAGCACACTACACGGGTAGCGGCTCACCGGCTGGAATGATCTGCGCTCAGAATAGCCCACAATGGCACAGCACATGTACCAGGGTTGACGGTCGCTCCACAACTTAAAATCCGCCGGGGAAACCCATCAGGGTTCGACTCCCTCCTTGCTCACCAGGCTAAATTGAAGCGTCCAATCGGGGCTTACCCGGTGGTTTGACAAGCTCTGCAAGTTTCCAAAATCGGGATTTGCAAACGGATTGCAAACATTGCCTTAAAAAAGAGACCCTGGCATTTGTCTGCCGGGGTTTCTTTTATTGGACAGGCAACCTCTGCATATTCTTCTCCCAAAGCGCCCCCGCCAGAAGGACTTTGCCCTCGAAGCGTCCAATCTATATATGGAGACTTGGTTTCAGAGAGCGGTTCGATTCGTGAACGCCGATCCTTTCCCCAAGGAGAAAACGCACCTTGGCTGTCGGTAATAATGGCGACCTGGAAAAGCGACTGTGGGCGGCGGCTGATTCGCTGAGGGCCAATTCGCCGCTTCGATCCTCGGAGTATTCCGTGCCCGTGCTCGGACTTATATTCCTGCGCTATGCGGATCACAAGTTCGCTGAGGCTCGGAAGCAGATGGGCGCATTGGCCGAGGGCAGCCGCCGCACCATCGGCAAGGCTGATTATCAGGCTCGGGGCGTTCTGTATCTACCGGAGTTTGCCAGATACAGCAGATTGATGCAGTTGCCGGAAGGCGAGAACATCGGCTCGACGCTGAACCAGGCGATGCAACTTATCGAAGCCAACAACGAAGAACTCAAGGACGTTCTCCCCAAGACCTATCACCGCCTGGGCAATGATATCCTTTTCTCGCTGTTGAAGGTCTTCTCCGGCATAGAGATGGACCTCAAGGGCGACGTGTTCGGGAAGATTTATGAGTATTTCCTCGGCAATTTCGCGCGGGCTGAGGGCCAGCGCGGCGGCGAGTTCTTTACTCCGCCGTCGCTGGTTCGGCTGATAGTCGAGGTGATAGAGCCTTTCCACGGTCGCATACTGGACCCCGCATGCGGCTCCGGCGGCATGTTCGTATGGAGCGCGCGTTTCGTCGAGGAACGCAAAGGCAACCCCAGCGCCGAGATTATGGTGTACGGTCAGGAGAAAGAAGCGGAGACAGTTCGCCTATGCCGGATGAACCTTGCCGTCCACGGGCTTTCCGGCGACATCCGGCAGACCAACACCTATTACGAGAACATCCACGACTGCAAGGGCCGCTTCGATTTCGTGATGGCTAATCCTCCGTTCAACGTGAACGGCGTGGATAAGGAAAAGATCAAAGATGATCCGCGCTATCCCTTCGGTCTGCCTACTGCGGACAACGCCAACTACATCTGGATTCAGGAGTTCTACAGCGCCCTGAATGATACCGGGCGCGCCGGTTTTGTTATGGCGAACGCCGCCTCGGATGCACGGGGGAGCGAGCAGAAGATAAGGCGCAAGATCATAGAGGATCGGGCAGTCGATGTGGTGATCTCCATCAGCCCCAACTTCTTCTATACGGTTACCCTGCCGTGCACGCTGTGGTTTTTCGATAAAGGCAAGCGCGGTACGGATCGCAAGGACAAGGTTCTCTCCATCGATGCCCGGCACATATTCACCCAGGTAGATCGGGCGCACAGGGAACACACGCCGGATCAGATAGAGTTCATAGCCAACATAGCCAGACTCTACCGGGGCGAGGAAGCGGATAACCTGCACGGCAGCGCGGAGCAAATGTCCGAAGTCTTTCCTGACGGCAAATACGCCGATATCGCCGGTCTGTGCAAGGCTGCGACCGTTGCGGAGATAGAGGCTCAGGGATGGAGTCTTAATCCCGGTCGATATGTCGGCGTGGCTGACAGACCAGCGGACGAATACGATTTTGCGGAGAGACTGGAGGAACTGAACGAGGAACTAGAAGTGTTGAATGCCGAGGCGAAGGACTTGGAGGCAAGCATAGCGGAGAATGTAAGCCTGATGCTTGGTGATGAGGTCGTGCCATGAGTTGCCGTGCTGACTGGGAGGATGAATTCTTGCTAGGAAGTGCCTGCAAGATTAAGCATGGGTATGCGTGCAAGGGCAACCTGATGACCACAGAGGAGTGCAATCGCCCCATAGTCGTAAACATCGTGAACTTCCAGTATGCAGGCGGCTTTCGCTTTGGTAGTACCAAGATTCAGCGCTATTTAGGCTCATATCCTGAGGAATATGAATTGCGCCCTGGTCAGGTTCTACTCGTAATGACCTGCCAGACACCAAAGGGCGAGATTCTCGGAGTGCCGGGCAAAATCCCGAACGACGGCAGCAGATATCTTCATAACCAGCGAATGGGACTCGTGCAAATAACCGATTCAGCCAAACTGGATCTAGGGTTTGTATATTGGCTCTGCCTTTCTCAACGTTTTAACCAGCATCTGTTTGCCACCGCGAGCGGAGCAAAGATACTACACACAGCGCCATCTCGCATCGAGGCTTACACTTTCTCACGCCCTCCTGTCCATACCCAGCGCAAGATCGCCGCTACGCTCTCGGCTTATGATGATCTAATCGAGAACAACACCCGCCGCATTCAGATTCTGGAAGAGATGGCTCAGGCGATATACCGGGAGTGGTTCGTCAACTTCCGCTTCCCCGGTCACGAGAACGTGAAGATGGTTGAATCCGAACTGGGGCTGATACCGGAGGGGTGGGAAGTCAAGGCGCTCGGTGACGTGGCTGAAATCAACTCAGCCTCCGTGAAGCCCGCTGACGCGCCAAAAGTTATAAACTATATCGATATCGCCTCCGTATCGCCTGGACAGATTGATGAAGTCCGGGAAATGGCTCTTGCCGACGCCCCGGGCAGAGCGAGGCGCATAGTCAAACATGGCGACGTTCTCTGGTCTACGGTAAGACCGAACAGAAGATCGTATGCTCTTGTACAGAACCCTTTGCCTCACATGGTTGCGTCCACCGGGTTTGCTGTGATTTCAGCCAGATCATCGCCCTACTGCTACCTATACGAAGCCTTGATCACCGACGCGTTCGTCGGATACCTTGTGAATCATGCCAAAGGATCGGCTTATCCTGCGGTCAACAAGGAAGATTTCGACTGCGCGCCTGTCCTTGTGCCACCGGCGCGATTACTGGAGCAATTCGATGGTAACGCATCCAGCCTGTTGGCGCTAGCCGACAACCTGCGCCAGAAAAAACTCAACCTCCGCCGTACCCGCGACCTGCTGCTCCCGAAACTGGTTTCCGGTGAGGTGGATGTATCTGAACTGGAGATTGATATTGGAGCAGAGGATAGAACGCCATGACATCTGCGTTGCCACTTGGTTTTGATGTGATCGGGTATTGGTCCGAGGTGAAACTCGACATCATCAGCAAGTATGCCAAGGCTTATTCCACAGTTATTGCAGGGCACACCAAGACCCGTCTGACACACGTCTACATCGATGGCTTTGCGGGGGCTGGTGAACACATATCGAAACGGGACCGAAGTGTCGTCCCTGGAAGCCCTCTTAACGCCCTGAACGCTGAACCGCCGTTTTGCCACTACTACCTGGTTGATCTGGACGCTAGCAAGACAGACCATTTGCAGGAACTCGTTGGGCAACGCAGTGACGTTTCTATCTTCAACGGGGACTGTAGCCGAGTGCTCTTGGATAATGTATTACCCAACGTCAGATATTCGGATTTCAAGCGTGGTCTGTGCGTCCTTGATCCGTACGGACTTCACCTCGACTGGCAGGTGATCAAGACAGCGGGAGACATGAGGAGCGTCGAGATATTCCTAAAGTTCCCCGTGCTGGACATGAATCGGAATGTGTTCTGGAAGAACCCGGAGGGAGTGAGGGAATCGGACACGCTGCGGATGAATCGGTTCTGGGGAGATGACTCGTGGAGGAATGTTGCATACGTCACCAGGCAGACGCTCTTCGAGGACGAAGAGGTGAAGAATGGCTCAGTCGCCATTGCGGAGGGGTTCCGTAAGAGGCTTGTAGAGGTGGCTGGCTTTGAGCACGTTCCTAAGCCGATGCCGATGCGAAACTCTAGTGGGGGCATTGTCTATTACCTGTTCTTTGCTTCCCAGAACAAGACCGGCAAGAAGATAGCGGAAAGCATATTCAACACTTACCGGGCAAGGGGCGTTCGCTAGTGGCAGGAAACTCCAAGATCGAATGGACCGAATCAACCTGGAACCCAGTCACCGGGTGTACCAAGACCAGCATCGGCTGTCAGAACTGCTATGCCGAACGCATGGCGAAACGGCTCAAGGCAATAGGACAGAAACATTACGTCAACGAGTTCCAGGTGACCATTCATGAGGATGCTCTGGAGATACCTCTGGAGTGGCGGAAGCCGCAAATGGTGTTCGTCAACTCCATGGGCGACTTGTTCCACGAGGATGTGCCGGATGAGTTCATACTTGAGGTCTTCAGGGTAATGCGACAAGCCAAGCGCCACCGGTTTCAGGTCCTAACGAAAAGATCGCAGCGCCTTTTGCAGATGAACAGCCCGCTGGATTGGCAGGACAATATATGGATGGGTGTAACTGTAGAGCATGACGATTGCAGGTATCGAATAGACGACCTGCGCAAGACCGGGGCCAGGGTCAAGTTTCTGTCTGTCGAACCGCTGCTCAGTGCCCTGCCGAGCCTTGACCTGACCGGAATCGATTGGGTGATAGTTGGCGGTGAATCCGGCAGCGGCGCCCGGCCAATGGACAAGGCCTGGGTTCTCGACATCCGTGACCAGTGCGAGGCGGCAGGGGTACCGTTCTTTTTTAAGCAATGGGGCGGCGTCAATAAAAAGAAAGCTGGACGTGAACTCGACGGGCGGTTTTATGATGAGATGCCCGACTACTTGCCCAGTACCGGGCAGACCACGTTCGCCGGATTTATATGACGGACGACTACCGACAATACATAATGAGTAGCCTCCGCATATTTCCCGGCATCGTAGAGCACCCGGAGGACGAACGATGACGGCAGGCTACTCAGAAGACGCATTGGTAGAGCAACCGGCAATTGCCCTATTCGCCGACCTTGGCTGGGAAACTACCAACTGCTTTAATGAAGCATTCGGCCCCGGTGGCACGCTTGGCAGAGAGACATCCGCCGATGTGGTGCTCATGCCCCGGTTGCAGGCTGCTCTGCGTCTGCTGAACCCTGATCTCCCAAACGAGGCGATAATACAAGCGGCGCAGGAAATCGCCCGTGACCGCGGCGCCGTGAGTCCGGTGCAGGCGAACCGGGACGTTTACCAACTGCTGAAGGAAGGGGTCAAGGTCACTTATACGGGTGGCAAAGGGGAGCAAGTCTTCGAGACCGCCCGAGTGATCGACTGGAACAACCCCAGCGACAACGATTTCTTCCTTGCCAGCCAGCTCTGGGTGTCCGGTCATATGTACAAGCGCCGGGCTGATCTGGTGGGCTTCGTCAACGGCATTCCGCTTCTGCTGGTGGAACTCAAGAAGTCTCATGGCAAACTGGAGAACGCGTACAAGAACAACATTCGGGACTATAAGAACGCCATTCCGCAGCTCTTCTGGTATAACGCGTTCATCATGCTCTCCAACGGCAGTTGGACAAAAATCGGCAGCACCACCGCCGAGTGGGAGCATTACGGGGAGTGGAAAAAGGTCGATAACGAAACCGAGCATGGAGTAATATCCCTTGAGACTGCCATACGGGGGACCTGCGAAAAGTCCAAGTTTCTGGACTTGGCGGAAAACTTCATCCTGTACAGCGACACCGGCGGCAGTGCCTGGAAACTCGTTGCAAGGAACCATCAATTCCTCGGCGTGAACAATGCCATAAACGCGGTGCGCCACGTGCGGCGCAACAAAGGGCGGCTCGGCGTATTCTGGCACACCCAGGGGGTCCGGCAAGAGCTTCTCGATGGTTTTCTTCTCCCAGAAGATTCTTCGCAAGTTGCGCGGCAACTGGACGTTCCTGATAGTCACGGATCGCCGCGAACTGGACAAGCAGATATATCAGACATTCGCCAAGTCGGGTGCAGTGACGGAAGATGAGAACACAGTCCGGGCACGTGACGGGGAGCGCCTGAAGCAGCTTCTGCGAGAGGACCATCGATATCTTTTCACTCTGATCCACAAGTTCCACACCCGCGATGGCGCTGCTTACCCGAAGCTCTCCGACCGGTCGGACATCGTCGTAATCACGGATGAAGCCCACCGCTCACAGTATGACGAGTTTGCCAAGAACATGCGCCAGGCGCTTCCCAAAGCCGCATTTATAGGCTTCACCGGCACCCCTCTGATGGCGGGCGAAGAGAAGACAAAAGAAGTCTTCGGCAACTACGTCAGTGCGTATAACTTTAAGCAGTCCATCGATGATGGCGCTACTGTTCCGCTCTACTACGAGAATCGCATTCCTGAACTGCAGCTCACCAATGAAGACCTCAACGATGATCTCTACCGGGTAATAGACGAAGCCGACCTCGATGAAGACCAGGAGAGCAAACTGGAACGGGAGCTGGCGAAGCAGTATTACCTGATTACTCGCGACGACCGCCTGGAGAAAGTCGCGGAGGATATCGTGGAGCACTTCACCGGTCGGGGCTACCAGGGCAAGGCAATGGTGGTCTGCATAGACAAGCTGACCGCCGCGAGGATGTATGAGAAGGTTCGCGGGCACTGGGACGCCAGGATAAAGCGCCTGCAAGATAGAGCGAGTAAGCTCGCGCCTTCCGAAGCCGCTGTTGTGGCAGAAAAGATCAACTATATGCGGGAGACGGACATGGCTGTGGTTGTGTCGCAGTCTCAGAATGAATTAGCGTTCTTCCAAGACCACGGGATTGACTTTGCGCCACATCGCAGGCGCATGATTACGGAGGACCTGGAGACCCGTTTCAAAAAGCCGGACGACCGGTTCAGGATTGCGTTCGTGTGCGCCATGTGGATGACCGGTTTCGATGTGCCCGTTTGCTCCACCATATATCTCGACAAGCCGATGAAGAACCACACTCTCATGCAGACCATCGCCAGGGCGAACAGGGTCTTCGGCGATAAGGTGAACGGGCTTATTGTTGATTATGTAGGCATCTTCCGTGATCTCCAAAAGGCGCTTGCGATATATGGCGCCGCCTCTGGTGGCGGAGCCGGAGAGGGAGAGACTCCGGTTGCCGATAAGAGTGAGCTTGTTGAACTCCTGAAAGAGGCAATCCAGCAAACCAGAGAGTTCTGTATCGAGCGCGGGGTATACCTGGACACCATTCTTGATAGCGAGGGGTTCCACCGCATACGCTTCATAGACGATGCCGCGGTCAATATCGCTGATATCGTCTTTCCTGAAAGAGATGATTCAGTCGAAAAGATCATCATAAACGATGAGTTGAAGCGGCAGTACATGTCTCTTGCAAACAATGTCGGCAGACTCTACAAGGCCATACTTCCCGACCCCACGGCTCACGAGTTCGCCGCCATGAAAACTCTAATTGCGGTGATCGCGGATAAGATCAAATCATTGCTGCCGGACACGGATATAGATGATGTCATGGAGGCTATCAACCAGGTGCTGGATGATTCCGTCGCCGCGGAAGGCTACGTAATCGGCGGGAGCGACAGAACCAGCACTGTCGATCTAAGCAAAATAGATTTCGAGGCGCTCAAAGCACACTTCGATAGAGGCAGAAAACGCACTGAAGCGGAGAAGCTAAGGCGACTTGTTTCCGCCAAGGTGGCTGAGATGTGCGCGCTCAACCGCACCCGCGCGGACTTTTACGAAGAACTCCAGCAGATGATCGAAGAGTATAACTCCGGCGCCGCAAACGTCGAGGAATTCTTCCGCAGGTTGACGGATTTCGCACAAAAGCTCAACCAGGAAGAGAAGCGGAGCATCGCGGAGGGCCTTTCGGAAGAAGAGCTTGCTGTCTTCGACCTTCTAACAAAGCCTGATCCGAGGTTAAGCGACAAGGACAAGCAACGGGTCAAGACGGTCGCCAAGGAACTGCTTGCAAAACTGACTCAAGACAAACTCGTGCTGGACTGGAAGAAGCGACTTCAGACCAGGGCAGCGGTGCTGGTGACAATCGAGGAAGTGCTGGACAAGGGTCTTCCTCGCGCCTATTCACCCGAAATCTACAAGCGGAAGTGCGATCTGCTGTATCAGCACGTTTATGATTCTTACTATGGACAGGGTAAGAGCGTGTACTCGGCGGTGTAACGCACTTTAGAGAATTGGCGTAACAGCTCAGTCTTGGTGTCATCCTGAACTTGATTCAGGATCTGGCGACTGCGAAGGAGATGCTGAATCGAGTTCAGCATGACAAATACTCATCAAGAGTGAGCACTTACGAATTGGCGAGCGATTTCAACAGGAGCTTGTTTAGCCTGGGGGCACGGACTCTTGAAGGGTTAGGCGGGTTCATCTCAGGAAGCCTTCTTTCTTTGAACCACCAGGCGCTGATATTCCAGCAACTGGTCAGTTCGCGCGCGCCAGTATTCCAGTTGTTCTTCGCGTGACATTCCGCTAAGCTTTGCCTGGACTCTCGCGGCGCCCTCGTGCTTCATATCGACGCAATCAAAGCCCTTCCTCGCTGTCATAATGCAAGACCTCCAACGGGGAATAGATCGCCGAAAACGCACGTGTCTACGTAAACTCGCAATGAACGCATATACCATCCCCGCGAATACTATACCATAATCCGAGTTCAGCCAGCGGACTCTGAATCAGGCTCAGGATGACACCAAGACTGAGATGTGAACCCCCCGCCGAATCTATTGGACAATTCTTGTGGCCGGCTCTATAATCGAGTTTGGTACCGGTGCTGCGGGCGAAGGCATGTCAACTCGGCGCTATCAGCGGGTGATAGCTAAATAGAAAGGTTTGTTATGAATGTTTCAAATGCTGTTCTCCCGGGCGATTGCCTGCGGCGCACTTACGAGTTTATGCCGGTCGAGCATTTGTATCGCACCGAGTTTTACATTTGGGGCGAGGCCATGGAAAGGTGGAAGAAGGAGGGGCTGCCCGAAGACTGGGAGCCCAGAAACCTCTTCAACTTCGATCCTCCGTCGATTATCAGCACCGGCGTTGACTTGGGCTGGTGCGAGCCGCCGTTCCTGCCGTTATTCGAGGAGAAAGTGATCGAGGATAATGGCGACACCGAGATTATCCAGGACGCAGCCGGGCGACACCTCAGGGTGTTCAAGGGCAGGCGACACGGCTTTATGCCGGAGTACGTGAACCACCCAGTCAGCAACATGGCGGATTGGGAGAGCGTCGCTCCCAGGCTCGATGCGTCAAACGAAATCCGTTGGCTTGGAACCCAGGAGAGAGCCATCGGGAAGCGCGCCGAGGCCGACGGGATCGGAGGCATACTAAACCAACCTCTGATCGGCGGTTACATGTATCTTCGCGCGCTTGCCGGCCCCGAAGACTTGCTATATATGTTCTACGACCAGCCCGAGG
This sequence comes from uncultured bacterium, assembly GCA_963823885.1. GTDB lineage: Bacteria > Armatimonadota > UBA5829 > UBA5829 > UBA5829 > CAWGNL01. The sequence continues at coordinate 42,242 of CAWGNL010000039.1, read as the reverse complement.
TTATTCACGCGGCGATGCGCGCGTGGCTCGAGCTGTGCGATGAGGCTCTGCGCAGAGTGCAAAGCGTGGTCGAGATTGACGAGATGTTCCTGGCGGAGGATATATGTTACAACCACGGGCTGTTGATATCACCGGATACAATGCGCGAGTTTCTGTTGCCATATTATCAGGAATTGATAAGCAAGGCCCGCTCGAGGCAAAATCGCGGCGTGTATCTTCACATAGATACCGATGGCGACGCGCGTCCCGCCATCCCGATATACTCGCAACTGGGCCTGACGAAGATGTCTCCGTTTGAAGTCGCCAGCGGATGCGATGTCGTGGAGATTGGAAAGCAGTATCCGGACCTTGTAATGGCCGGTGGGATCGACAAGCGAATACTGGCCGCCGGAAAAGACGCAATCGAGGCGCATCTTCAGCACATACTGCCGTTCATGCGCGACCGCGGCGGATATTATCCCACATGCGATCACGGCGTGCCGGTGGACGTCAGCTTTGAGAACTACATCTACTATCGCAAGCGCGTGTGCGAACTGGACCACTCGTAGGTATAGGCTAACCCGCATTATTCACGAATTGGTAGACTAGTGTCTACTTGCATAAATAACTGATAGCATTCTTGCCGGTGTATCGGGAATCTTGTTCCCGATACGCACTTAGTTTCGGGAACAAGATTCCCGAAACACCCGGTACAGCGTTCTATCAATCAATTATGCAACTAAGCACTAGCTTTTGGTCTGTACCCACGTGCTCCCTCTCCCGCCTGGACGTTAGGCGTTAGAGGTTAGAAGTTAGACATGGGGCGCTGCCCATGCCTTCCCCTCTAACTTCCAATCTCTAACTTCTAACCTCTAGAAGGGAGGGCTGGGGTGGGGGGAAACGCTGTAATCAGGCACAAGCTCATCGAGCGCGGCGTTCCACCCTCACCCCCAACCCCTCTCCCGTGAGGGCGAGGGGAGCACATGCGGGCCAATGCTATGCAGGGTGTCTCCTACGGTTCGACCACGAACTCAGCGGTGAGCACCGGCGATGCTCCCAGCGCCATGCTCCTCGCGTCGCCCTGGCTCCCCCCGACGCTCACTTTGAACTCTCCCGCCTCGATAACCGGCCTGCCCTCGTCGGTGATAACAGCCATCTGCTCGGCCGCGATCTCAAACGAGACGTCCTTGACCTCGCCGGGACCCAGCGACAGCCGCTGAAATCCGACCAGCCGCCGGACAGGCACATTCACCGAGGACTTCAGGTCGCTCAGGTACACCTGAACAACCTCGTCGCCCGCACGGTCGCCGGTATTTGCCAGCCTGATGCTGACGTGAACGGCATCGCCACTCTTGAGCCGGCTCGAACTCAGGTCAAGGCAGGAGGTACTCGAGGCTGGTATAGCTCAGCCCGAAGCCGAACGGGTAGAGAGGCTCCGTCTCCAAATACCTGTATGTGCGGCCTTGCATGCTGTAGTCCTCGAATGGCGGCAGATCATCAAGAGACCTCACGCTTGTCGCCGGGAGCCTGCCGGCCGGGTTGTAATCGCCGAAAATGACATCGGCTATTGCCGATCCGCCTTCCTCGCCGGGGTACCACGCCTCCAATATGGCCGGCACATTTTTCTGCGCCCAGTCGATCGCCACGGCGTTTCCATTGAGCATTACCAGCACCACCGGTTTGCCCAACCCACGAATCAGCCTGAGAAGCTCTTCCTGCCGCCTGGGCAGACCGATCTCCGTGCGGTCGCCAGACGCATCGGAGTTGAATGCATCTCCCTCTTCGCCTTCCAGACTCGGCGAGAGCCCCAGGCACATAATGATCGCATCGGCCCTCTCCGCCGCGGAAATCGCCTCGGTGAAGAACTGCTTTGGTCCCCCCAGATGCACGGGAATCTCGGCAAACAGATCGCATCCCTGCGCGCAGACCACGCGAGTCTCCGGCGAAACCGCCTCGCGAATCCCCGCCAGTGGGCTCACAAGCTTTGACGGAGTGCCGCTGTAGTTGCCGATGAGGGCGTCCGGATTATCCGCGTTTGGGCCGATGACCGCGACGGAGCGCAAGTCCTTCGCGAGTGGCAACAATCCGCCCTCGTTCTTCAGCAGAACAATCGACTCCCTGGCTGTGCGCAGCGCAAGCTGCCTGTGCTTCTCGCAGTCGTTTGCCTCGTAAGGAATTTGCGCGAATGGCACATTCTCGGGCGGATCGAACATCCCCAGCCGGAAGCGCGCCGTAAACAGCCGAACGAGGGCGTGGTCGATTGGATCTTGCGTTATCAGTCCTTTTTGGACGGCGGAAAGCAACTTTGGATAAGTGCAGCCGCAGTTAAGATCGCAGCCGTTCTCGACACTCAGAGCCGCGGACTCATCGGAGCAGTGGGTGACGCCATGATGGGCATGGATATCGTCGATTGCCCCGCAGTCCGACACGACGTAGCCGTCGAAGCCCCATTCATCGCGAAGCACGTCCCCCAGAAGCGTCCTGCTCGCGCAGCACGGTTCTCCGTTCACGCGGTTATACGCGCCCATTACGGCCGCGACTCGGGCCTCCCGCACGCACGCCTTGAACGCCGGAAGATAAGTGTCGTGGAGATCGTGCTGGCTTACGACCGCGTTGAAGCCGTGACGGTGCTTCTCCGGCCCGCTGTGCACCGCGAAGTGCTTGGCAGTGGCATCGAGCTTGCGATACTTGGGATGAGCGCCCTGAAGTCCGGTTACGAACGCAACCGCCATTCTGGAGGTCAGGTATGGGTCTTCGCCGTAAGTCTCGTGCCCGCGTCCCCACCGGGGATCCCTGAGAATGTTGATGTTCGGCGACCAGTATGTGAGTCCCTTGTACATGCCGTGGTCGCCAAGCCGCAGCGCCTCGTGATGTTTGGCCCTTGCCTCGTCCGAGATGACTCCCGCGACGCGATGGATCAACTCGGTGTTCCACGTTGCCGCCATCCCAATGGCCTGGGGGAACACAGTCGCAACTCCAGCCCGGGCGACCCCATGCAGGCACTCATTCCACCAGTTATATTCGGGGATGCCTAAACGCTCGATCGCGGGGGCGTCGTGCGTCATCTGCGAAATTTTCTCGGAGAGCGTCATCCGCATAACCAGGTCGCGAGCCCGCTCCTCCGGTGATAGGTCGGTGTTCAGGTAAACAGGGCGATCGTTTTTCAAGTGTGTTGTCTCCTGTGAGAATAGTTGTCGGTTGTCGGTTGACGGTTGTCGGTTGTCGGTTAGGGACCGGCCGCCACCCCCGGTGTTTCGGGATTTGAGGCAGCGAACGATTGTTTATGTAAGGCACAAACGTGGTATTCGCTCCGGAAATCCCGAAACTCTCCGAAAATAGCTCTTAGCAGAGAGCAGAGAGCCCGGAACTCGCCCCCCGCACGGGTTGCTTCGGCCGCGGAGCGAAGCGCCGCGCTTCCGAACGGGGCTTACGCATTAAACCGGACGTAGCGCCTCGCCAGCCCGCCCTGACGGTTGAAACCGGGGCTACAAAGCACGAAGTCGGCCTTCGCCGACTGGAGATGCGGTCCCCGCCGGCGCCAGTCCCGCAGCGGGGATATGATCAGCGGCTTTGCGTTAGTTTCCAGCAAAGCAGCAAGGCGCGGGACAGGTGATAAGGTCCTTTCCAGCAGTTACCCTTGAGCCTGTGAGAAACCGACCCATCGCGATGCAAATACCCGAACCACTCTCCGAACTCGGGGTCCGGAAAATGGCTGAACGCATAGTCGCGAACTCGCCGGTGCCAGGCTTCCCATTTTGCATCCCCGGTCATGACGTAAGCGAGGAGAGTTGCGTACAGCGCCTCGGTATGGGGCCACCAGAGCTTCATATCCCACTCGTACTGCACACACGGCTTGTCATGCGCGTCCGCGAAATATAATATGCCACCGTGTTCCTTATCCCAACCTCTATCCAACGACCATTCAAGGATCGGCAGCGCTTTCCCAGACAGGCTCGATATCTCCCCTGCATCTGCCCTCCTCCATTATGAACCAGGAGGTCTCTATGGCGTGACCGGGATTGACGCATCTGCCTTCCGGGGTGTCGATGAACTCGCCTTCCGGCCCGACAGTCTCCAGAAGGGCATTCATGTCGGGCTTGCAAAAGTGGTTTAGGATTTCATAAAGAGAACGCTCCAGGGTCTCTTCATAAATGGGTCGCTGGTCGACTTCACGTAAAACTTGAGTAGTCCCCAGCAGAATCATGGGCATGGCATGGCTCTTGGCGGGGCGTGTTCCCGGCACATCCTTTGGCTCGACTAAGCCGGGAGTAGTGTGGTAGCGCAGCAGCAAATCGTAGACATCCGCGGCCTTTTGTCTGGCCCAGTCCTCGCCCGATGCCTTCGCGTACTCCGCCAATGCCATTACAGCAAATGCCTCGGAGAAAAGATATCGGCGTTTTCTCACGGGCTTGCCCTCCCTTGTGACGAGGAAGAACATCCGGCCATCCGCATCGAAGCAGTATTTCATCAAGAAATCCAGCCCGCGCCGGGCAATATCCAGCCACTGGGGTCGCTTCTCGACTTCGTTGTACAGCCGGGAAAAAAGCCAGACGATTCGCCCTTGAAGCCAGACCGGTTTATCCGTGCAGAAGATCCAGCCATCGCGGTCGAGATAGGTGAAGTACCCTCCGCACTCTTCATCGATGCTGTGCTCAGTCCAGAAGGGGACCACATCCTCCAGCAGATTTCTAAGGTAGAACCCTGCAATATCACCAGTATCTGTAAGATCCATATATCACCTCAAAATGGGGACTCGTGAGTCTTTAGAGAATCTTGGACAATACCCAGTCAAGCACATCAATATGCGTCAGAGGAGAATCATGATCTCCACCGGGCACTTCCATATAGGCAACGTCGGATCTGTTACCCATCACAGATGCAAGCGCGCGGGTCTGAGACACGGGAATGACTGGATCATCTCCCCCGTGAACGACAACAGTCGGCGCGCAAAGAGATGATACGGAATGCTTTTGCAGGTTCAAGAACTTCGATGCGTTCGACTTTCGGGCAGGCCGGAATCGACGGCTGCCCCGTAAGGTGAAGCGCAAGCCTCGCGAGGCGCCTTCCGAGGCGAATCAGGCTGTCCGCTGAGAGGTGAATCAGGTCGTCGAGGCCGAGATCGATCGCGCTGGTAAAGTTAAGAACGCGCTCATCCGGCTTCAGTGAGCCATTTAGTAGGCCATTGCCATCCATATTGGACTGGCCGGCCATCACCCAAACGTCGAGATTATTCGGTATGTTCATTACAAGTCCCCAAGATACCAGTGCGTCGTACAACGCTGTTAGTGTATTATGCTAAATGATTGAGGGAGGAAAAGCAACAGGCAACTTATGAAGCAACAGCCCAGTCTTCATGTAGAACGGCAGCCACCACTATGCGGCGGGAACGACAAGGCGAGACAATCCTTGGCATGAAGCCCTTCGAGTTCCCGCCGCATACGTGGGTTGTACTCATTAAGAGTGCTCTTACCTGAGTAAAGGGTTACGCTTTTCCCCGGACTTCGCCGGGGAAAAGTGGCCACCTTACGGTGGCAGTTGACCAAGGCAGGCGGTCGGGTTTTTCGCTTTTCGGTTGTTAAGGGATGATTTGGAGGGGGCGGAGATTTCCACCCCCATCCCTTGAACAACACCTGAGTCGGCGCTCGGGAGAGCTCCCCAGCGTTGCCCTACCCTCCGCCCAGGCAAAGCAAGTATAGCTCATCGGCCATCCCTTAACAACCATAAAGCGGAAAACCCAAAGGCGGTGCGCCGTCGAATCCGCCTTAGCGACAACAAATTGTTTCTAGGAGGGCGCTAAGCGCTTAACCTGTAACCATACAGACGACAGTGTTTCGTTGTTTGGTAGGGGCAACCCGCCGTGGTTGCCCGGCGTAGCGCCTACCCTTCAGGGCGGGCACGGCGGCCCGCCCCTACGGCGAATACGTCACCGAATGGCGGAAGCCATACTTCCCGGCGCCGACCTCGAACACAGCCCACCGGTCCTGCGTCCGGACGAACCTGACTCCCTCGGCTTCCGACGCAGGCCCGCCGCTTTCGGTGACCGCCTCGACCGAGGCCGCCAGAATGCGCGAATCGCCGCAATGACGATGTAGATAATAGGGAATCAACAGGTAGGCGCTGTCCCAGGCCGGACCAATTCCGTAGCCCCATGTGCCTGTCGGGACGATCCCGGGCAGATCGCCCGTGGCAAGCTGAGCATCGTCAAAATCATTCATCCACTTCGTGTAGTTCGCGGCCGGGTTGAAGTTGAAGATCCCAGCCTCGGCGGCGAGCGCTTCGCTGTTAACGAACTCCAGAAAACGGTTCAGAGGCATCTGCCATACGTCATAGAAACACACCCAGCGGCTAGTGCGCAGCCCGACAGTGATGCTCACGCCGTGATTGTCGGCACTCCCGCCAATAATCAGCAGATTGCGCATCTTATTGAGTTGGGGCTGCTTGGCTCCCCTTCCGCAACGGAAGAATACTCTGTAGCCTGTATGGATTCGCCTTGGAATGACAGACGAAGACTACTGGTCCTTGACATTAGCCCATCCGCGTTTTATGCTAGAATCAATTCTAGAAAAGGATGTCCAGTTTGGTTAGCTCTGTGCTGCTGGTGGCAGCTTCTTGTGCTTGCCCCGGTGATCGGCGGGGGGTTCGGAGAACTCGCCGCCGGGATTATTCAGAGTCTTGATACTGGCCGCCGCCCTGTGGTATATCCTTTGCGGCCGCGAATCAGGCGCCCGGCTGCCGGCCATGGCGCCGCTGGCTGCGTTCCTGGTGCTGACTGTCGTGTCGACACTCTTCTCCGAATCCATCTACGCAAGCCTGCGCCAGCTTACATTGGTAGTCGGGTGCGCCGCCGCTTACCTGTCGGCGGGCCAGATATGCCGGGACACCCGAGTCGCGGCCGCCTCGATATGGTCGGTTGTGCTGTCGGCGCTCGATTATATGCGCCGTCGGAATCAGAGGCTACGCTGTCAGCACGGGCGGAGGTGCGAAGTTTTGGCAGGCGCTGCTTTCAACCGGCGAGCACATGCGGCTGTTTGGGTCTTTCATCAATCCCAACTTTTTTCCCGGCTACCTTGCGATCGCCCTGCCGGTAACGGTCGCGGCGTACATGGTCGCGCGCCGGGGCGTGCTGGCGCTGGCCGCGGGCCTCGCATTCGTGGTGGAAATGATGGCGCTGATGCTCACAGGCGCAAAGTTCGGGATCATTGCCGCGGTCGCCGGACTGGTCGTATTCTTCCTGCTGGCTATAGCCACCAAATCGCTCATACGTGCCCGGTTTCAGCGGCTTTTGATATTAGCGATTGTGGCGCTGCCCCTGCTGGTCGTTTTTTCCGGGCCAGTGACATCGAGGATCAATGCCGCGGAAGAGGGCGGCAGCCAGGTCCACTCGACCGCGTTTCGGGTCCTCACGTGGAAGGGCACGGCGAAGATGATCGAGGCCCATCCGCTCTGTGGGGTGGGGCCGGGCGCGTTCGAGATCGCCTACCCGCGCTACGCGATAGCGGGTCCCACAAAATACGCTCACCAGTCTTACCTGCAGATCGCGTCGGAAAGCGGCATCCCCGCGGCGGCGGCGTTTCTGGCCGTGCTCATAACGCTTGCCTTCAGCGCGATTACCGGCGCCTTCAGGGCGCGCGGCGAATCGAATCTTGCGAAATCTCGCCCGGCGCCCGAAGAAGCCTCGCCCGCAATAAGCTGGAAGGACATGGTGCCTTACAGCGGCTGGAGGATCGTGAACTGCTCCATCTGCGGAGGGCTGGCGGCATCGGCCGTGCACAACCTCGCGGACTCCGACTGGTATACGATAGGCGTCGCGGCGCCGGTTGCGATCCTGACGGGGGTAATGATTGCACAGACGAGGGGAGAGAAGCCCCATCTCGATCTTAGCCGCTGGGCGCGCCGAGCCGCCGCTATCGCGTGTGTGGTTTTCATCATCCTGAGCGTTTCTTTCGGGTTGGGTGACTGGTTCGCCTCGGAGGTATCGATGAAATCGCTGGCAAATGGCCTGGCGGCGTCGCTCGGGTTGGGTGACTGGTTCGCCTCGCGGGCATCCGGCGGCGACGCTCTCGACTCATACACGCTGGCAAGTTGGGTATCGCCGCTGAATCCGCTGTACCATCGCGAGCTGGGTAAGATCCTGGCGGCAACCGACACCGACCAGACCCGACGGCGCCATGCGCGATATCGACACCGCCATTCGGCTTGCTCCTAGCGACGGGGCCGGCTATTTCGCGAAGGCCATGGTGGCGGACCACTACGGCGACACCAACACAGCCGCCCGGTACCTATCGTAAGGCTCTCAGTTTCAATCCGCACTCCACGCAGTCGCTCTACCACCTGGCCTTGGAATATCAGGCGCTGGGTAACACGAAAAGCAGCGAGTCGACTCTCCGGCGGCTCCTCGCTATCGAAGACAGCGACTACGAGCGGGTGAAGGGCGTTCCCGAGATGGTGGATACCACTTACGCGCGGGCGCACGCCTATTTCGGAGAGAAGTATCTGGCAAGCAAGGATTACGCGAGCGCCGGGCGCGAGTTCGATGCGGCGGCCGAAAGGCTGGAGCGGTGGCGGTCGAATACCCAGATGCTGCAAGTCGCCCGTTTCACCGGCTCGCTCACCAAAGAAGATGAGGGCAATCTCCTAGATCTCCTGCGAGATTGCTACCTCGGATTGTCCAAAACCTCAGATGCGATTGGGCGGCATGCTCAAGCCGCGGCGTACAAAGCGAGGGCGGAGAGAATTGATAATTGACAACTGATAATTGATACTTGCCCGTTATCCAACCGGTGTGCCGCAGGCAACGCATACCTGTCATTCCGAACGAATGTGAGGAATCTCTAACCTCTCGGGTGAGTCTCACGCACCGCAACAGGCATCTAACCGCAAGGTTGAGATTCCTCGCTACCCGCTCCTAAGAAACTCCCCAGTTTCGGGAACAAGATTCCCGAAACACCGCGGGGTGGGTTTCTTTCCAATGTAACGGCGACAGCGTCGCCGTCACTTGCTCCTAAGAAACTCTCTTCGGAAGAGCGCGGAAGCTGCTTAATGCAGAGGGCACTAGCACAACGATTACGTCATCCTGAGCAGCGAAGTCGAAGCGATCTGCTTTTACATTACGGCATAGATCCATGCGGGAGCTAAAAGCAGATTCTTCGTTCCTCCTAAGAAACCTTCCATGCCGCCGGCTTCGGGGCAGTCGCCCGCGAAGCATAGCCTGCCGGGGTGAGTTTCTTTATAACGTGACTCCGTAGCGCGGGGTCCAACGCTCCTAAGAAACTCCCCAGTTTCGGGAACAAGATTCCCGAAACACCGCGGGGTGGGTTTCTTTCCAATGTAACGGCGACAGCGTCGAGGTCACTTGCTCCTAAGAAACTCTCTTCGGAAGAGCGCGGAAGCTGCTTAATGCAGAGGGCACTAGCACAACGATTACGTCATCCTGAGCACAACGATTACGTCATCCTGAGCAGCGAAGTCGAAGGATCTGCTTTTACATTACGGCATAGATCCATGCGGGAGCTAAAAGCAGATTCTTCGTTCCTCCTAAGAAACCTTCCATGCCGCCGGCTTCGGGGCAGTCGCCCGCGAAGCATAGCCTGCCGGGGTGAGTTTCTTTATAACGTGACTCCGCAGCGCGGGGTCCGACGCTCCTAAGAAACTCCCCAGTTTCGGGAACAAGATTCCCGAAACACCGGGGGGTGGGTTTCTTTCCAATGTAACGGCGACAGCGTCGCCGTCACTTGCTCGGAATGACATATGCGGTGACATGTACCTCACGATTCGTGAGCTACTACTCGTCCGGCCGTTATCAATTATCCATTTTCAATTATCAATTAATGACTGCGCTTTCTCCGCTGCGAAGACGACGAACTTAGGGCAGAAGTCCACGTGAATGTTCCTGGCCTTGGCCTCTTCCATGCCCTCCGGCGTGGTCATGTCGATCCCGGTAAGGTCGATGCAGCGCACGCTGCCGAATTCCTCGCTAAACGATTCGATAAGTTGCTGCACCTTCGCGTAAGTCGCATCTCGCGCTTCAAGGTCCTCCGGGGTGGCTCGGCCGCACTTTAGCCCAATCGCCATCACGGCGCCCGAAAGCGCCCCGCAAATCTCGCCGCAGCGTCCCCGCCCCGGCGCCGAAGCCGGTTGCCATCCTGGGCAGGCACTCTTGCGTCATGCCCAGAGCCTCGGCCAGGCCCAGGACCACGGCCTCCGCGCAATTGAACTTGCGCAGGAAGTAATCCCGCGCTATCTCTTGGGCTCTTTTGTCTTGACATGTTATCCTCCGTGCTAGGCGTTGCGATTGGTAAGCAGTTTTTTTGTCGCGGGTCGCGGACCTGCCCCGTGGACCGCACGTAACAGCTCACTCTTGATAGCCCCTTAGCGCCCTCCGAACGACAATTTGTTGTCGCTAATAGCGCGCTAAGGGGCGAGAAGACGGTACCTAACCTATCGGGTTACCCGAACGCCGTAGTGATTTTTCGATTTGACTGCCACCGTAAGGTGGCCACTTTTCCCCAGCGAAGTCTGGGGAAAAGCCTAGGTACTTGTGTCATGCTGAACTCGATTCAGCATCCACGGCACGAGCAAATGGATTCTGAAACAAGTTCAGAACATAGCCTCTCTGAAACTCCGGTAGAGCCATGCTGCCCTGTTCAATGTTGCCGATGATCGCACTTATTTGCATTCTTGCCAGTCCCTTCCTCCATCATTTGTGACGCTTACAATAGACGAACAATTATCCATTATCAATTATCAATTCTTCCCTTCACATTTCCACGCCATTAATAATCAACCTGAACCTGTATCCGAAGAAGTCGGCGGCGCGGCGGCACATGAGCATGCGCGAGAGGAAGATTTCGAAATCTTCCATCACCGACGCCGACTTTTCGTCCGCCGTAAGCTCCAGCCGGATCGACTTGTTTTCCCTGTCCACACGCAGGACCGATTTCTGGACGGAGAAGTTGACGCGGTCGTGGATGTCGAATGTGAGCGGATTCTGGTTCTGCACGCGGGAGTGGTGAACGTCCGACTTATCGGCGATAATCAGCGCCGCGCTGATCGCGCTTACCGGAGCGCCGAGTTCTTCTTCGTGGTTGCCGATAGCGGCGATAATAATCGCGATCTCATCGGCGCCCATTCCTATATCGTCGAGGAGCGAGAAAGCCATCAGCACGGGCCGTCTGTCCGGGTGGCCGAGACGGTTGATGGCGTTGCCGATGTCGTGCAGATATCCGGCAATCGCGGCAAGCTCCGCCGCGCGGCCGTTCTGCCCCAGGCTGGTGATTATGCTCTTGGCGGTCTCGGCAACTATCCCCGCGTGCCGGAACCCGTGCTCCGTGTAGCCGAGCGCATTCATCTGGTTGTTGGCTGCCTCCAGAAAGGTCCTAACTTTCGGGTCCCGGCGAACGCAATCCAGCGTAACTACTTCTTGGTTCATTGTTCGACTCCTGGCGACTTTCCTCGTCGTGAACGGATGCGCGATGCATGCGATATTTGGCAAGAAACTCCTTTCCTGTACGCGAGCAGATTTTCCTGCGATATCGCCTGCCGGATTCGCAGCATCAGAGTGCGGTAGAAATAGAGGTTGTGATAGGTGGCAAGTCGCGCCGCGAGGATTTCGTCGCACTTATATAGATGACGCAGGTATGCCGCCGAGTAGTTCCCGCAGGCCCAACAGTCGCACTCCGGGTCGACCGGCGAGAAGTCGCTTGTGTATTTGTTGTTCTTGATGTTGATCCTGCCATAGGTAGTGTAGAGCGAGCCGTTGCGCCCGAGTCTGCTGGGAAGAACGCAGTCGAACATATCGATCCCGCGCACCACGCAGTCCAGCAAGTCCTCGGGAGTCCCGACCCCCATCAGATAGCGCGGCTTCTCTTCCGGCAGGTGAGGGACACTCCAGTCGACCGCATGCATCATAAGCTCCTTGCCCTCGCCTACCGATACCCCGCCGATCGCGATGCCGTCCGAATCGAGGGCGGCCATGAACTCCGCGCTTTCCGCCCGCAAGTCCGGGTAGATGCTGCCCTGAACGATCCCAAAAAACGCGCTCGCGGGGTCGCGAGACTCCCGCGAACGAATCGCCCATTCGTGGGTGCGCTTCATCGCGGCGGCGGCGTAATCTTTCTCGCAGGGATAAGGGGCGCACTCGTCGAAGGCCATGGCGATATCCGAACCGAGCGCGCTCTGAGCCTGCATCACTCGCTCGGGGGTGAACTCGTGATATGAGCCGTCCACATAGGAGCGGAAAACAACCCCATCCTCGCCGATCTTGCGGATATGCTCTAGGCTGAAGACCTGAAAGCCGCCGCTGTCCGTGAGGATATTGCCGCTCCAGTTGATAAAGCCGTGCAGCCCGCCCGCGGCCCGAATGATTTCCTGCCCCGGCCGCAGGCAAAGGTGGTAAGTGTTGCTCAGGATAATGTCGAAGCCCATCCGGGCAAGCTCCTGCTGGCTGGTCGCCTTCACAGTGCCCTGCGTGCCGACGGGCATGAACACGGGCGTCTCCACCGCGCCGTGGTTCAAATAGAGCCGCCCCCGCCGCGCGCGGCAGCCGGGGTCCTTGGCTAGGATTTCCGAAGTTGATTGTTTATCCCCCGAGGTAAGAAATTGGAGGTTAGCATTTCACGGCAGGAACCTCGCGCTTGCGCGCTTTGTCATAACAGCCCACGGGGGGAGGAGGGACAAGGCGAGATGATCACTCGGGCCAACCCAGCCCTCGCAACCTCAGCCCTGGAACGACGCGACTCTCCCCTTCATATCTCGGCCTGCGCCGCGTGAAGCTCAATGTCAACAGCCAGGAACAGGCGATTTCTTCCCCTTGGCTTCCACCGCCCCGTGACAGTGACACACTTATTCAATAGCGGCCCCACTGCGTCATCGAGTATGTCATCCGCCTTGCTGAACTCCACACGAGACCCCTGTGCGTCGACGCGCAAACGATTCCTGTCCAAGTCGACCGCCCTGAGTATGCCGACAAGCTGTGTGACCTGATCCGAGGGCTCGTCCTGAGCGGTGGGTGGGGCGCAACGCTTCTGCATGTGACGCAGAGACTCTCTGTGGGCCGGAAGGAAAACGACCGCTTTTTCCTTGGGATCATCTGTGCGCCTGAACTCCACCTCACCGACCTGGGTTCCGTCCGGTACCACATTACGCATCAACCTCACAAATGCGCGCCTGTAATCCTCCTGCTCGACCAACGAGCAGAGCCCTTCATAATCGCCCCGCAACGCAAGGGCAGCCACCTCGACAAACGAACCCACGACTTCATCCGGTGAAGGGTGCCGCACTGCCTGGTTCCTCGAAATCAAGGCTCATCTGGATATCTTCGGCGAGGTAGAGATCGACGCGGTAGCTGGCCGCTATCGGCTCCGCACTGAACGCCCTGTACCGCTCATTCATCACCTCCTGCGGCCTGCGGGATAGAGGGAGATGGCTCTTCCACGCCGCTATTCGCTGGAATACATTTAGCACTGAGCGAAGCGGCGTATCGATGGCATCCGTCGGCGCCAAGCCGTGCAGTATTTCCCCCTTCCTAAAGGTCACTGAGAGCGGTTTTCCAGTAACCTGATAGCCAAGGTCGCTCATGCGGCGCTCGTTCCAGATTTGGGCGAGCAAGCTCACGAAGCTGCGCCCCAGAGTGTTCTTCGACCGCCCGGCTGAGGACGTTGTACGCAACCTCCTCGGCTTTGTCCAGGTCCTGCGCGCGAAAGTACAGGGTAGCGGCACTGAGCCCGTAAACTGATTTCGTTCTGACCCTGTCTTCAGGCAGCGAGTCTACCAGAGACCACTGCAGGTCGGCAGCCATTCGGTAACGCTCACGCGCGCCCGCTATTTCGCCGTTCCTGAGTAGGTCTTCCGCTGCGGCTATGTGAAGCTGAGACTCGTGATACAGGTTCAATTCACCCGTCCTCCTCAGTCGCCATGTTGTCAACTGTGATAATGGCTCGCGAAAAGCCGACCACAACTGCTATCCCGGGAATGGCAGAAGCTGCCGCGAGCCAGCTGGCGCCGCTTCACCCTTGATCGGTGGCCTACCGGCCCGGTATCCGTTCCGGATACTTCTAGCCGCCGAACACCCGGTTCGTCCAAGTCCGGCGCTCCGTACTCATCCGTGCCACGACCGGACGGAGCGAGATACCAGTCCGCGCCGGTCCCCGCCTGCGCCTGGCCAATCGCCACCAGGCCCAGCTTTCGCTCTATGCACAGCAGGCTTATCGCGTACGCGCCATCCTTCGTGGCGTCGAGTTCGTACGCGTGGCTCGCTCTCGCGCGCTCGGACGGCATCACCCAGTTGAATGTGGCCGCATCGGCCTCCCCGTAGATGACGACGGTGAATTGATGCGGCGGCTCGTGGTGCCGCGCTAGACACACGTGCGCAGCCTCGCAGATGGAATCGGAGTACGCCTCCGTCACCCCCGGATGGGACCGTTCTATATGTTGCACTACGATCGCCTGATCGCTGGCCAGAGGATCGACAGGGTCCAAGGTGGGCTCCTGGAAGGCGGTGACCTACTGCGCAACGGGCCTCGCCGCCAGTATCTTCACTAGTATGTTCGGCATGTTCGAGCAATGTCCTTCTGGCGATGTTGGATAACTGGAGACGCCGATCTTCGCGGCAGCGAGGAGGGGTTTCCGCCCGCCCTCCAATCTTCAACTGCCAGCCTACAACGCACTCTCTCCCATCACCGTTCTTATCCATTCCTGTGCGATGAGCGCGTGACCTTCCTCGGTGGGATGCAACCCGTCCTGCGACCAGAATGCAGGTTCTCTGCACGCGCTTGCCGCGGCAAATAGCCCATCCAACGGAATGTGCAAGGCTGCATAATCACGGCTGATCTTGCGCACCACCTCGATCCGGGGGGCTCAGGTCCTCGCGGTAGACGGCCCTTTCGTCGACGGATGGCACAAGGAACGGTTCCATTATGATTATGCCGGAAAGTCTGAAAGTCAAAAGTCGGGAAGGGACATTCCTGATAGTCCGGTGTTTTCGAACACCAGACCCAGTTCCCCGCATTTTGCAACCCGCAGTGTCCACGATTTTGAGAATCGCCACCTATCGGGCTGGCGGCCCCGCTTGCCTTGTAATGATAGCGCAATAAGAAAAGAGAGGCAAGAATTCAAGTTCAGCCCTATCCATTTGCCGAGTTTGGGGTATAATTAAGACCATAGGGACATAGGGTTTTGGTATCCTACAACTGAAATCCGGGGTGGCATATTGAAGTTCAGTAAACTTGTATAGGATTTCAGTTGTAAGATAGGGGATAAGCGTGAAGTGCTTGATTGTAGTCGCCCATCCGGACGACGAAGCTATATGGATGGGCGGAACGGTGCTTAGTTATCCCGGCTGGGAGTGGAGCGTGGTGAGTCTGTGCAGGGCTGATGACCCGGACCGCGCTCCCCGGTTCCACCGGGCGGCGCGGGAGTTTCGAGCAGCCGGCCATATATCGGATTTGGACGACAGCTTCCCACTCGCGCCACTTTCAGAAGATCTCATCGAGATCAAGGACAGGA
The DNA here is from genome assembly GCA_963823885.1 of uncultured bacterium. Taxonomy (GTDB): domain Bacteria; phylum Armatimonadota; class UBA5829; order UBA5829; family UBA5829; genus CAWGNL01. The sequence goes on along the minus strand of CAWGNL010000039.1, from coordinate 26,762 downwards.
TCGAGAGCCTGGCGCCGCGCGAGACGGATCTCATTTTTACACACGGCCCAGGCGGAGAGGTACACGCGTCATCAGCGACACGAACAAGTGCACCGCGCGGTAAGCGAGATGGTTTCGACCGGAGCCCTGGAGGGCAGGCTCATCTCGTTTGCTTACGAAGACTGCGCGGGCCGCTGCATCCCTCGGGCCGTCAAAGGATGCGCGGGCTCTGATCGAACTGCCTCCGGATATCTTTGCCGCGAAACGCAAAGTCCTCCGCGAGATTTACGGCTTCGGTGAGGGCAGCTTCGAGTTCGAATCGGCCGGGCCGGTGGAGGCATTTCGGACCGATTGGTCGGTTGCCGCGTTGGAGTGCCCGAAAGGCCTCCGGGAGGTAAGTAATGGTTTTAGCTAATGATCCAGTAACACAAGAAAAGGTTCCTCCGACCCGAATGGTATTGCTCTACGAATACCCGCCACCCCCGGCGGGCCTCGCGACTCAAGGTGATCTTCTCTACCGCGGACTACGTGAAATCGGCGCCGACTGCGTCCCTGCCCCACAGACGAGCGACCTTCAAAAACGATGGATCTACGAATACTTCCGGCCCGACGTGGTAATCGGCGTGGGATTTTCGGGGCCAGATGCCCGAGCTTGTCATCCACCCCCGCAAATACGGCATCGAGGCCGTGCCCTGGCTGGTGGCCGACGGCTGGGTCGCGAACTATCAGCCCCTGCTCAATTCGCTGCCTCTTATTATGACCACCAGCAGTTGGGTGAGGGAAACTTATATCAGGGACGGCGTGTCCGCCGACAGGCTGGTCGTTCAGCCCATCGGCTGCGACACACTCTCTTTCAGGCCGATTCCGCGCTCGCATCCCAAGGTGCAGGCCGTGCGCGACGCCTTGGGCGTGGCCGACGACGAAAAACTCATACTCACAATCGGCGGGGATGGCGCCAGCAAAGGCAGCCAGGAGATGATGATGGCCCTCGCCAAGGTAGACTCCCAACTGCCTAAGTGGCGATATGTCTGCAAGGTCTGGAACCAGCCGCGCACCCAACAACAAAACCGCCTGGATATGGCTCTGGCCGAAGAACTCGGCATCAGTGACAGGGTCCTTTATGTGGATGGGGTGCTCTCAAGGGAGTTCATGCCTTATCTTTATAATGCCTGCGATATCTACGCCGCCCCAAGCCGGCAGGAGGGATTCGGCATGCCCCACGTCGAGGCACAGGCATGCGCAAAACCGGTGTTGAGCGTCGATGCAATGGGAATAAAAGAGACTGTGCTGGACGGCGAGACCGGTTTCCTGGCCCGCGTGCACGACCGCATCGCCATTACCGAGGGTGAAGTCGGGCCGGCGCAGGGCTACCCGAAAAAGCAGACAATCAAGTTCCCGACGCCCAAGATAATAGCAGTGCGGGCCGATGTGGATGACCTCGCCGCGTATCTGGTGACGCTCCTGAACGATGACGCCCTTGCCGAGCGAATGGGCGAGGCAGGCAGGTCTCAGGCGGTGCGGTCGTTCGATCACCGCGACGTCGCCAGGCGGGTTGTGAATCTGGTGACCCAATCGTTGCCGATCGCGTCGGTGGTCTAGGCGCTTAGCGCCCTCCTAGAAACAATTTGTTGTCGCTAAGGCGGATTCGACGGCGCACCGCCTTTGGGTTTTCCGCTTTATGGTTGTTAAGGGATGGCGGATGAGCTATACTTGCTTTGCCTGGGCGGAGGGTAGGGCAACGCTGGGGAGCTCTCCCGAGCCGACTCAGGTGTTGTTCAAATCCCTTAACAACCGAAAAGCGAAAAACCCGACCGCCTGCCTTGGTCAACTGCCACCGTAAGGTGGCGAAGAAACCACCGACCTTCCGAATTACGGAAAGGCCGCATTGATTTTCCGGCGATGGTCTTCTTGGTTGCGGCTACGCCGCTTTAGGGGCTAGGGACTGGGGGCTAGGGGCTAGGGAAGGGCAGCCTCACCTCCGTTCGGGCGGATTTGCAATCCAGCCCGTAAAGAGCAACCCGGGCATCTCTGATGCCCTCTTCGTGGGTGGGATTTCCGAATCCCCACCCTAACCCAGACAAGGGATTTCCGAATCCCGCCCCTGGCTTGGGGTTTAGCCGTAAACTGGGACGGCCCGAATTGAACGGGTACCCTTGATCTTGCAGTCTAGCCGCTGGACCGTGGCGTGCTCTGCCGGATTCGGAAATCCGGCCGGTTGGCTTCGGGTGGCGATTCGGAAATCGCCACCCAGAGAAGAATCACTGTTTCGGGATTGCAAATCCCCGCACTTGATTACTCCGGGCCGGATTGCAAATCCGCCCGAACAAAGAAGGGGTTCGAACTGCGAACTACTAACGAAGGGACTCAAGTGAGAAAAGACAAAGATGCGCTTGTAGAACAGGCATTCGAGAAGGCGAAGGAGGTGCTCGACAGGTGCTCGACACCCAATGGATTCTTCGCCTCGCCGGTTCAGTATAACGCGGTGTACGCGCGCGATGCCCTGATTGCGTCCCTTGGCGGGCTGATCTCGGGCGAGGAGCGATTCGTCCGGCAGTGGTTTAAGAGCATGGACACCCTCATGGACAGGCAGTCGCCGAGCGGGCAAATCCCCAACTGCGTCGATACTTTCGTTGCCACGAGGCCGCGACTCGTAAGGTTCGGGGCGATGGATGCCTCATTATGGTTCGTGCTGACTCTGGCTTACGCCGAGAGACTTATCGGTCCTCGATTGGAGTTTCACGAGGCCGCGGACGCCGCGCTGAACTGGCTCAAATTTCAGGATGCTCACGAAGACGATCTCCTCGAACAACAAGAGGCCTCGGACTGGATGGACATCATCGACAATCGAGGACACGTGCTCTACACTAACGTATTGTGACTTTGCGGCTCTCGAGCTCTTGGGCAGGGTCAAGCAGGCCCACCTCGTGAGGGAAGCGATCAATGGACACCTGTGGAGCGAGCAGGACGGCTACTTCAGGTCATACGACTGGAAGCAGGAACACGGCGAGTGGTTCGACACGGCGGCGAACTGCTTCGCGGTCGCGTTCGGCCTGGCCGACGAGGAACAGACAGCCAGCATTTTTGACTATATATTCCGGCACAAGCTTAATGAACCTTACCCCGTGCGGACAATGCACCCTCCAATTGTGCCGGGTGACAAGGACTGGCGGGACTATTATCGCACGGAGCATGAGTCTGAACCTGCCGGACCAGTATCACAACGGTGGAATCTGGCCGTGGGTCGGTGGGCTGTACGTTGCCGCGCTGACCCGCGCGGGGCGTCTCGACAAGGCCGGAGAATGCCTCGCCAAGTTGGCTCAGGCAAACCAGCTTGGCCGACAGAACGAGTGGGAGTTCAACGAATGGCTGCACGGCGTCTCGGGAGAACCCAGGGGATCGGCGGACCAGTGTTGGTCGGCGGGGATGTATATTTACGCTTACACGTGTGTCAAGCAGGGTAGGGAGCCGGTTTTCGACGTGCTGGAGTCGGACGAAGTCCAACTTCAGCACAACGCGAGCTTATAGCAGGCAGCGGATAGCCAGATGGCGGATAGTGGATAGCCCGGAACTCGGCCCCGAACGGGAAAATGGCGCCGGTGCTGTGACGGTTGCCGTAAATCATGTCATTCCGAACGAATGTGAGGAATCTCGACCTATGGGTTGAATCTCACGTTCGGAAGAATGATCCCGGCGCAGCGTTGGTGGCAAGAGCGCCGCGTGCTTGCCAGGCAACAGACACGTCGGGCATGCGTTTCTTTCCAATGTGACTGCGACAGCGTCGCCGTCAATTGCTCCTAAGAAACTCCCCAGTTTCGGGAACAAGATTCCCGAAACACCGGGGGTGGGTTTCTTTCCAATGTAACGGCGACAGGGTCGCCGTCACTTGCTCGGAATGACATGGCCGCCAGGTTTGTGTCGTATCCGCAGGGCACTATGCGGCGGGAACGACAACCCGAGGCAAACTCTTGGATGGAGATCTTCGAGTTCCCGCTGCACGCGTGGCACCTTGTCCCGCGAGAGAGGACGTGGTCTGCCTCTGCCCACCGTGAGCGCTGTGCGCGCATCGGGAACTCGAAGGCGCCGGATTGAAGCAGACGCTCTAAATGTCGTTCCCGCCGCATAGGCGGGTTGCGCCGGAGGTTGAAATGACTATAGATCCCAAAGTCGAACAACTTGCCGTGAATACGATAAGATTCCTAGCGGTGGACGCCGTGGAGAAGGCCAAGTCCGGCCATCCGGGTATGCCCTCCGGGGCCGCGGACTACGCCTATGTCCTCTGGATGAAGTATCTCAAGCACAACCCCGCCGCCGTCGACTGGCAGGACCGCGACCGGTTCGTCTTGTCGGCGGGCCACGGGTCGATGCTGCTGTATGCCCTTCTGCATCTTTTCGGCTACGACCTGCCGATGGAAGAAATCATGAACTTCCGCCAGTGGGGGAGCAGGACGCCCGGGCATCCGGAGCGGGGGTGCGCTCCGGGAGTGGAAGTGACTACCGGCCCGCTCGGGCAGGGTTTCGGCAACGGCGTCGGGATGGCGATTGCGGCGAAGATGATGGCCGCGAGATTCAACAGGCCGGGTTACGACGTTATCGATCACTATGTTTACGCCATCGTCAGCGACGGCGACCTCATGGAGGGAGTCTCGCACGAAGCCGCGTCGATGGCGGGCCACCTCGGGCTCGGTAATATCGTTTACATCTACGACGATAATCACATATCCATCGAGGGCGACACCGAGATTACTTACTCCGACGATGTCGAGGAGCGCTTCGAAGGCTACGGCTGGCACGTGCAGCGGATGAACGGCCACGACCGCAAGGCAGCCGATTTGGCCATTGCCGCCGCGCGCGCGGAGGACCGAAGGCCGAGCCTTATCATCGCTCGCACCCACATCGGCTATGGCGCGCCGCACAAGCAGGATACGAAGGAAGCTCACGGTGAGGCGCTGGGGTCCGAGGAAGTCGAGGCGATGAAGCGCAATCTCGGCTGGCCGCTGGAGCCGGCGTTCTACGTGCCCGAGGAAGTCCACGACATCTTTGCCCAGCGCCGGGCTGAGGTCCAGGAGACCTATCTGGGTTGGACCGAGATGTTCGGGCGTTACCGCCTCGATTACCCCGAGGAAGCGAAGCTCTGGGACGAGATGATCGAGCGCCGCGTCCCGCCGGATATCACCGAGCGACTCCTCGCGGTCATAGACGGCGCCAAGGAAGAGGCCACGCGCGATTCCAGCTCGACCGTGATGCAGGAGATCGTGAAGCTCGTGCCGAGCTTCTGCGGGGGTTCCGCCGATTTGTGGCCGTCCACCAAGACATATCTAAAAGGCTGGCCGGATATCGCGAAGGACCACTTCGACGGGCGCAACTTCCACTTCGGGGTCCGCGAACACGGGATGGGCGCAATTTGCAACGGACTCGCCGCGAACGGCGGGCTGATCCCCTTCGCGGCGACGTTTCTGATATTCTCGGACTATATGCGCCCCACCCTGCGGCTTGCATCTATGCAGCATCTGCAGGTGATCTATGTTTACACGCACGACAGCATATTCCTCGGTGAGGACGGGCCCACTCACGAACCGATAGAACACCTCGTCTCGATGCGCGCGATACCGGGAATGAACGTTATCCGCCCCGCCGACGCCGCCGAGACCGCCGTCGCCTGGGCCGCCGCCTTGAAGAGCGGCGACGCCCCCACCGCTTTGGCCCTGACCCGCCAGAAGGTCCCGCCTATTGCGCGGGCGAACCCCGACAGCGTGCTCGACCTGGAAAAAGGCGCTTACGTGATATCCGACCCGGAAGGCAAGATCGACCTGATCGTTATGGCCACCGGTTCCGAGTTGCACGTTGCGGCTGCCGCGGCGAAGCTCTTGGCCGAGCGCGGGATTGGGACGCGGGTGGTGAGCTTCCCGAGCCATGCGTTCTTCGAAAAACAGCCCAGGGAGTATAAGGACAAGGTCCTGCCGCCGGAGGTCGCAAACCGAGTCGCCGTGGAGGCCGCCTCGCCCTATTCCTGGTATCGCTGGGTGGGGCCTTATGGGCTGGTGATCGGGCTGGAGCGATTCGGGGCATCCGCGCCCTATAAGGTCATCGCGCAGCACCTGGGCTTCACGCCCGAAACCGTAACGGACCGGGTCATGGGCTATCTGGACGACCGCAAGGCAAACCCCAAGCAGCCCACGATCGAAGGCGCGCCGGGATGCTGAGGGCGGGAATGGCTTGCCCGATGGTCCGGGGTTTCCGAACCCCCGGACCAAGTTTCGGTGTTTCGGGAACTTGTTCCCGAAACGAATGCGGTCACCTAAGAGCGTAGAAGGCTGCACATCAAGGCCAACCGGAGAATGACCGCTCCTCTGGCAGCGTGACCAGCCTCCTTCAGGATTACCCATCGCATTCGACCAGCGCCCTGCCGATTTCATCGCATACGATAGCCCGCGCAACTGCAAACGTTCCCGCCACGTAGTAGCAGCTTGCCCCTATGTCGATGTTCTTCCACTTCACGGGGTCAAATTTCGGTGTTTCGGGAACTTGTTCCCGAAACGAACGCGGTCACCTAAGAGCGTAGAAGGCTGCACATCAAGGCCAACCGGAGAATGACCGCTCCTCTGGCAGCGTGACCAGCCTCCTTCAGGATTACCCATCGCATTCGACCAGCGCCCTGCCGATCTCATCGCATACGATAGCCCGCGCAACTGCAAACGTTCCCGCCACGTAGTAGCAGCTTGCCCCTATGTCGATGTTCTTCCACTTCACGGGGTCAAAGTTCGGTGTTTCGGGAACTTGTTCCCGAAACGAACGCGGTCACCTAAGAGCGTAGAAGGCTGCACATCAAGGCCAACCGGAGAATGACCGCTCCTCTGGCAGCGTGACCAGCCTCCTTCAGGATTACCCATCGCATTCGACCAGCGCCCTGCCGATTTCATCGCATACGATAGCCCGCGCAACTGCAAACGTTCCCGCCACGTAGTAGCAGCTTGCCCCTATGTCGATGTTCTTCCACTTCACGGGGTCAAATTAGCCGAACTTGCCGGCTATCCTTACTCAACGTGGCGCCTGTTCGTTTCGGGAACAAGTTCCCGAAACACCGGAAAAGCCCCACCGGGATCCCTTGCCTGTAGCTACGAACTGCCAGGCGTCTGAGCCTGGACACGTGCCCCGGCTTCGGAAGAGACCAGATCCAGATGCTGGCTCGCTCCACGGGCCTACCGTCCGTCGCCACGAAGGCAACACTGTCGCCGCTCGGACAGCATACAACGCAGTCCGGGCCATAATCCCGCAGCGCCCGCCAGGGGTCGGTGGCCCGGGCCTTGCTCCGAGCGCCGGCGCAGGACACGGGATGCGTCATCGCCGCAAGCGCGAACGGATCGGGTGAATTCTCTCCGCCGTTTAAGCCCGCCCAGCCGCCAAAAGAATGATTGTTGTCAACGTTCATCACTTTCTCCCCGTTTGCTGTTGCCATAACCACAGTATGCGCCAGGCCCCCAGGACCTTCCTTCCTTTTTTTGCGCATATTTTTCCAGTTAGTGAAAGCTTCGGGCTGAAAGCTCGTCTTACCAAGTCAGGCTACCCGGGTTCGGGTGCGAACGGCTTGCACGAGGATACTTGGGGGGAACGTCCATGAGCCGAAGCCGCGCATGAGATGGAACGGGTGATGGAGCAGTTTGATGAGCAGGACGCTGCATTTATGCTGGGCGAGTTCCGGCACATAGCTGGCTATGTTAGCTCAATCCGAAATCGACGCTCAAGGTAGCTGGCGACATTCCGTTCGGGCGGATTTGCAATCCTGCCCGAACGGAAGGGGCATGTTCCCCTCTCCAATTCAAAATTCCAAATTTAGAATTGAGAATTTCCGACTCGTCGCACGCGTAATGGCCCCCATATTCTTTCGCGTTTTCGCCATTTCGCGCTTTCGCGATTAAATCTGGTCGTGATTAAATCCGATCCCGGCGCGGGAACAGCACAGCCTTATCCGGCGTCCAAAAGGTAGAACCGGTACCGCCTACCGGGGGAGTGAGCAGCATGATTAGCAACACGCTGCGAAACCTTCTCCGCGAGTCCAAGGGCCGGCAAACGGACCGAGCGGCGTTTACTCAAGCCGTCATGCGGCTCTCGATCGTGAAGAGCCCGAAAGACGAGCCCAAGAAGACCGCTCGGGACACGGAGAAGGCGGCCTGAATAAGGCGTAAGGCTACACCTTTAGGGGAGGAGATGGAGCAATCTCTTCCCCGTTTTTTTGTCGAAGCCCACCCACCCATGCGGCGGGAACGAGGCTTGAGGATCACGTCGGGGTTGGAACCATCGAGTTCCCGCTGCACGCACAGCACTTACGCTGGCCAGAGGCAGAGCACCTCCTATCTCGCGGCGGAAGGCGCCACGAGTGCAGCGGGAACTCGAAGGGCTTCATACCAAGAATCGTCTCGACTTGTCGTTCCCGCCGCATAGTACCCAGAGACGAGTGTCACCCAGCGGGCGGATTCCGGCCTTTCCACTTTCCGCTATAAGCTGTTCCCTAAAGCGGCATAGCCGCAACCAAGAAGATCGTCGCCGGAAAATCAATACAGCCTTTCCGTAATTCGGAAGGTCGGTGGTTTCTTCTTACGTATCTTACAACTGAAATCCGAGGTGACATATCAAAGTTCAGTACAGCTTGTATAGGATTTCAGTTGTAAGATACTGATCGCCTCATTCATACTGCCGGAGCGAAAGCCCTCTAAATCCAGGGTCACGTAGATAAAACCCTGACTCCTGGCGAAGTCGATGCATGCTCGCTTTAGCTCGGGAGAATCGAGCATTTCCATCTCCTGGGGGCCGAGTTCGAGCCGCAGCAGATCGCCGTGGTGCCGCGCGCGCAGAACCCGCATGCCTCGCTCGAAAAGGAAGTCTTCCACAGCCTCGACTTGGGCCAGCTTCTCGCGCGTGATCCTCGAACCATAAGGAAACCGCGAGGACAAGCAGGCCATGGAGGGTTTATCGGCGGTAGGCAGATTGTAGACCTCGCGAGACAGTGCGCGTATCTCCGGCTTCGTCAGAGCGCATTCCTTGAGAGGGCTGCGCACTCCCATCTCCGCCGCCGCTTTCACACCGGGGCGGAAATCCTCGATATCGTCGGCGTTGGTCCCATCCACGACCACATCGAGGCCCCGCGCCCGCGCTTGATCGCGAATCTGCCCGAAAAGCTCCTTCTTGCAGTAGTAGCAGCGGTCGGGAGGGTTCTCGGCGAAGCCTTCGATATTTAACTCCTCGGAAACAATCGCTATGTAAGCAATGCCCTGCTCCTCCAGCCACGCAATCGCATTCCTATACTCCCGCTTTGGATAGGTGGAGGATGTGGCTATTACCGCAAGGCACCGGTCGGCAAGCGCCTCGCGCGCGACCGCCAGCAGCAGGGTGCTGTCCACCCCGCCGGAGTATGCCACGGCGCAGCCGCCGGTCTCGTGCAGGTTCCGCCGCAGGTTGTCGAGTTTTGCTTGCAAGGTTGGGTCGATCAATAGTCAAGTCTCCGAGGTAGTATCTTACAACTGAAATCCTATACAAGTTGTATCTGAATTTTGATATGTCACCTCGGATTTCAGTTGTAAGATACGTAAGAAGAAACCACCGACCTTCCGAATTACGGAAAGGCCGTATTGATTTTCCGGCGATGGCCTTCTTGGTTGCGGCTACGCCGCTTTAGGGAAGGGAAAACCCTCCCTTCCCTAGTCCCCAGCCCCTAGCCCTGGCTGGCCGCAAGCGCCTGGTCGAGGTCGGCGATGATGTCCTTGACGTCTTCCAAACCGATGGACAGCCTAACGTAGTCATCCGTGACACCCGTGCTGGCCTGCTCTTCGGGACTGAGCTGCTGGTGGGTGGTTGAAGCCGGATGGATGATCAGGCTCTTGGCGTCGCCTATATTGGCAAGGTGCGAGAGCAGCTTTACCGAATCGATAAGCTTTACACCGGCCTCGCGCCCGCCCTTGATTCCGAATCCGATTATCGCGCCGTAGCCTTCGGGCAGGAAGCGCTTGGCCCGCGTATGGTCCGGGTGGCTCGGCAGGCCGGGATAGTTCACCCAGCTTACCCACGGATGCTTTTCCAGCCACTCGGCCACGGCGAGGGCGTTTTTGGAATGCTGCCTAACGCGCAGCGGGAGCGTCTCCAGCCCCTGCAGGAACAGGAACGCATTGAATGGGGAAAGCGCCGGCCCCATGTCGCGCAGCAAGGTGAGTCGCGCCTTCATGATATACGCAACCCCCCGCACAACCGCCTGGTCGTGATCTCCGAAGGCCTCCCACCAGTTCAGACCGTGATACGACGGGTCCGGCTCCGCCAGTTCCGGGAACTTGCCGTTGGCCCAGTTGAACTTACCCGGTTCGACAATCGCCCCGCCGATGCTTGTGCCGTGACCGCCGATAAACTTGGTCAGCGAGTAGACTACCACGTCCGCGCCAAGCTCGATTGGATTGAGCAGCGGAGGCGGGCTGACGGTATTGTCCACAACGAACGGTATCCCATGCCGGTGGGCAATCTCGGCGATGGCTGGGAAGTCGTCGACGTTGTTTTTGGGGTTTCCAATGGACTCCATAAAGACGAGGCGCGTCTTGTCGTCTATCGCGGCCTCGATGCTGCTGAGGTCGGACGAATCGACGAATCTGGTTTCGATCCCCAACCTGCCGAGCGTGTAGTGGAAAAGGGTGTAAGTCCCGCCGTAAAGATAACTCGTCGAGACGATGTTCTGGCCCGCGCTACATATGTTGAGGACCGCCAGGGTGATGGCCGCCTGTCCCGATGCCACCGCGAGCGCGCCCGTCGCGGAGTGCAGCGCCGCCAGCCTCTTTTCGAGCACATCGGTTGTGGGGTTCATTATCCGGGTGTAAATATTGCCGAACTCTTTGAGGCCGAAGAGATTCGCTGCGTGCTCCGACGAGTTGAACACGTAGGAAGTCGTCTGATAGATAGGCACCGCGCGCGAATTGGTCGCGGCGTCGGGTATCTGGCCCGCGTGAAGGGCCAGGGTCTCGATACCGGGCAGGTTCGTTTCGCTCAAGGCAGTCTCCTTCGAAAATAGCGTTTAGCGGAAAGCGGAGAGCAGGAGACTCGGAACTTCCGCCCCGCACGTGTTGCTTCGGGCGCACAGCGTAGCGACGCGCTCCGAACGGGCCCGAAGGGCCCGGACAACGCCACGCCATGCTCTTTTTGCCGGTGTTTCGGGATTTGAGGAGCGAGCATAATCGTTTGCATGCGGCACATACGTCGCAGTCGCTCCGGAAATCCCGAAACGAGTCGTCACTTGACAGTCGGAACCCGTTAGATAAAGTGTAGTATTCCGGCCTGCTTAGTATAGTATCCACGAAATCGCGCGAGTTGTCAAGAGAAATTATGCTCTTGTTTGGGCGTTAATGCAAACGCTAACCCACCTATGCGGCGGGAACGAGGCTTGAGAATCACGTCGGGGTCGGAACCTTCGAGTTCCCGCTGCCGGGTCGGCATCCTGCGACGATTCGGAATTCTAAATTTTGGTAACGTCCCAAAGTCCGTTGCTATTCGGGAGTACGCGAATCCTTGCACCGTCAGGCCCTCAGCCGCGGGTGACTTTCGGCGTTCGACTTTTGACTTTCGACTTCCATTGGCTCTGCAATGAGGTATAATGGTAAATGTCGGCCTGCTTTCCGATGCAATGGGGCGTGGTGGTTTTGAGAAGCGTACTGGCGAAAACGATTATTATCTTTGTCGCGGGCTTTACTCTGGCGGCGTGGGCTCATGCGGGTGTCGTCCTGGACGAGACCAACGCAGTCCTTTCGAGCGGGGCTTCGCTCTCCTACGACCCCGGCGCGACGCCCGGCAGCCCCAGCGCGCCAAACATAATTGCATTTGCCGGAAGCGGCTCGGCCCAGTGGACAGTCAACCTCGTGCCCGGTCAGAAGTATTTGCTCACGGCCAGCCGGTGCGTTAGCTACCAGAGCGACGATCTCGGATATGAGATTCGGATCGACGGAACGTTGTATATGAACGACTGGGCAAGCTGTGATAATCAGGACCAGTCCAATACATACGTCGCCATGACTTTCCTGGGCTATTATGTTCCGGCATCGACTACAACAATCCTGCAAGTCGATGACGCAGGCCCCGGAGGAGCGAAGCTCAACTATATCACCCTCGACCCGACCTACGACGTCTATTTCGACGAAAACGGCTCCCTTGAGCATGACGGGCTATGCCTACAGCGAAGTATTGCCCTGCTGCCCCCGAACTACTACGGCTCGATGCCCACGGCCCAGCGAAACGGGATCATCTTCGAAGCCGCATCCGTGAGCGGCACACTGACTCTGACGCCGGGCACGACTTACAACGTGTACACCTCCAGGCAGGTTTACGACTCGAATATGAATTATGACATCGCCCTGGGCGGAATGTATTTTGCCACTGACTGGGCATTGCCGCCAAGCCCCGATCAGCACGATCAGATCATCGAGGCATTCTTGGGCACTTATACTCCCCCGTCGGCCTCCACGCCCGTGACTCTCACGAACCCCGGCGATTTCGGCGCCCGCGTGGCTTACATCCGGTTTCAGGCAACTGCATCGGGCGCTCTCGGGAGTCTGAAAAGTTACCCCGACGGCACCTGCGTGTCCACCAGCGCGCCGCTGGTCGTTTCGGTTGGTTCGGGGTGTTTCTCCGACGGCAGCATCTACGTCGAAGCCCCGAACCGCGCCTGTGGTATCAGGGTGGCTCCGCCGTCGAACACGGATTGCTCGACAGGGGACACAGTGAATGTGACCGGCGACCTGAACACGGACGTCAACGGGCAAAGATACATCGACGCGTCCGCGGTGAACGGCGTCTCGACAGGCAACCTCGTAAGGCCGCTGGGTATGTCGAACAAGTCGCTGAAGACCACAGGCTTAGACCCTTCCGGGATGCTGGTTATGGTGTGGGGCAAGATCGTATCGGTGACGCCGTCCAATGTCGACATCGACGACGGCGGCTCGTTCCCCATCAGGATCGTCTTTGACGGACTCGAAAACCCGCTCACCACAACTTTTAACGTGGGGAGCTATGCTATCGTTACCGGCGTCGCGGGGATGACGACCGGCCGGGTCCGCGCTGTCCGCCCCAGGTCGGATTCCGATATCGTCGTATTATCTTACAACTGAAATCCTATACAAGCTTTACTGAACTTCGATATGTCACCTCGGATTTCAGTTGTAAGATACGAAGAAGAAACCACTGACGTTCCGAGTTGCGCAAAGGCAGTATTGATTTTCCGGCGATAGCCCTTTTGGTTGCGGCTGCGCCGCTTTAGGGTTGGTAGGGTAAGAGCATCCCAATGCCAGTCTCGGATCCTTCATCAGAACGGCAGCCACCACTATGCGGCCTCTGGAAACTCCGTGCGATTCAGTATATACTGATTGAGGTCGCCTGCGCGGCCAACGGAGGTAAAGGATGACTCGGTTCGGTGTATACTCAGCAATGGCAATTGTGCTTTTCGCGGCGGCCCCGGTGGTAGCCGCCGACCTTAAGCAGATTTCGGACTCGGGCTTTACGGTGTCTTACCCGGAAGGAATGGACGCCCAGGCGGCCAGGATTATGCAAATAGTGAAGACCAGTTACACTCCCGCGCTGGCTGCTCACCGGGAAATGGTCTCTCTGCTTTCGGATACGGACGCGCTTGCGACGGATATCGCGACGTGGCTGGGCGCGGAAGGGACCAGGCATACCGCGAAGGAGCGGTTGGACATTTATAAGATGAGGTCGCGGACGCTGATACGGTGCTTCACGAATATCAAGCTGGTTAAGACCGGCGACGCCGCCGCCGCCGGCGGTCTGGACGCGGGGGTAGTGCGCATCACATACGACCCGGACACCAACGACTTCAAGATGAGCATAAACGCGGAGTCGACGGATCAGGACGCGGTCGATCGCACGTATCTTCCGGTGCTTGTGAGCGCGGATGGTAAGGTCCGCGGGGAAGAGAAACTCGGGGAGATGGGAGTCGGGTTTCTCGGCACCAGCAAGGGCATGGTGATAGCCTCGGTCGTGGACCGTCGGCTATGTCATCGACCAGGATTTGAGACTCTTCTACCCGTTCGCGCGATGGTTCAACGAGGGTATGAGCGGCTGGATAACGCGGCGAGTTGTAATCGAGGGCCAGCCCCGACCTGACCAAGCTCACAAACGAAATCCTCACGGCGAGTCCCGCGGTCAAGAAGCTCAAAGACAAAGTGAACTTCCTGACCTGGCCCCAAGTGGCATATGAAGACCCCGATCAGCCGGACTTCGACCCGACATGGAGGCCGCGCGGACGCAGACTCGCCATCGCGCTCATAACGGATTTGGTGACAAAGCATGGAGAGTCGGTGGTGCCCAAGATTATGGGGTATCTGGGCTACAACTCCAACGCGGATAACGATGAGATATGTTCCGCAATTCAAAAGGCGACGAACTCCGACTTCAAGAGCGTGCTGGACTCTTACGTGCCCCAGGATATCAGGGATGCGGTAAAGGCGGGCGAGCCGAAGAGGCTGCTCGAAAAAGCAAAGAAGCTTGCCGCGCAAAACAAATGGGCCGAGGCCAGGACCAACATCCGGCAGGTCCTCGATATGACGCCGGAGGATGTCAATACCCGGCTGAACCTCGCCTGGCTGGACCGCGAGCAGCGTCAGGACCGCGACGCCGAAGTGCAGATACTCCTGTCGGCGCGCCTGTTGAAGCAGCAGAAATACTCTTTCCATCTGTTCGCCCCGACCATCGAGGGCCAGTACGTGATGGGCAGACTCTCGCTCTTGATCGGAGACGTCGAGTCGGCAAAAAAGTCGTTCCAGACGGTGCTTCAGATAGACCCCAACCACAACGACGCTAAGATCTCGATGGACGAGATCAAGAAGCTCGAGGCGACCGCGAAGGGCGAGACAAAGTGACGCGGGAACGAGGTTACGAGGTTATAAGGCGTAAGGTTCCCCCCTGGGTGGCGATTTCCGAATCGCCACCCGAACCCAAATGAGGGATTTCCGAATCCCGATCATCGCAGGCCACGCCCCACGCCGTCTACGGAGTTCGGTGGGCGGCGTTTGTTGCTTCGGCCGCGCAGCGCAGCGACGCGCTCCGAACGGGACCGAAGGACCCGCGCAACGTCACGCGGGGTTCTTTTTCGGTGTTTCGGGATTTGAGAAGCGAGCACAACCGTTCGGACAGGGCGCAAACGTCTCAGTCGCTTCGGAAATCCCGAAACGAAGCGGCCTTTCGCTACAGCATCAAATGTTCCAGGTCTAGTCCATCCGATTCCCGCGCTCGTAGAACCGCCGAGATGTAATAATATCCCGGCCCTATGTCGACGTTCTTCCATTTCATCGTATGTCGTAGACTCGCCTCGGTCTGGTGTTCCCTGTGCGGTACGTCGCCTCGTTTCGGGATTTCCGGAGCGGACGGTAAATGCGCTTCCTCATCACCACGCCGTGCCCGCTCCTCAAATCCCGAAACACCGACTAACACTACTATGAGCCCCTCTGACTCCCGACACAGGCCATCGGCCTGTTCGGGTCTCCCAAGTTCCCGACCCATCCTTGTGCACGTGTCGCCCCCTTGCACCCCGGACAGCCCTGTGTGTGCATTTGCTCGTTGCTTCCACACACCCTTACAGGCTTCACCACTTTCGGAAGGCTGGCCAACTGCCACTTTGGTTTACGAGGCCGAATCGGGTTCGCTTAGCGCTGCGACCCGCGCACTCGCTGCACGATCGCTTCAACACAGACATTACTGACTGCACTGGACCGGCAGCTAACTGTCGAACGAGCAACTTACAGTCCGGCCACTTTCAGGCCGGTGAATGAGCCAAGCTTGCCTTGGCGCACCGAAACACCGAAATTGCCTGCGGAAAAGCAGGCGTTGACCTCAACTATGTTCCAGGGGTAGTTGCCGGTCCCGAAATCCGTAAATGCTGGGGTTCCCACATTGCGCGGCCCCCAACCGTTGGTGTAATAGGCCCATACACCCTTAGTTCCGCCAGAAAACTCGAATCTGGTACGTTGCACGCCGTCAGCACACCGCACGGTCACGCCGTGAGTAGCCAAAAACAAGTTACGGAAAGAGTGTAGGTTCCCCAACCAATAGTCGAGACCCCTTACCCAATGGCGCCCGTTCGTGAACGGGACCCTTCGCCAGAAGGAGGTCCAAGCCGGGTCCAGTAGGAGCGTTGGCTTGACCTGACGCTCCAGGCAAGCATTCGCCACGTAGATCATCTCGTTGATCACATCGCAGCGGGACCAGTCCGGCTCGTCATTCACCGTCCCCATGATTAGCATGTCACCGCCGACGGCATAGCTGACGCCGATGTAGCAATCAGTCGGAGAGACGCCGCCGCCGCCGGCGGTCACGCCCGGGCTGATGGACAGGTCGCAGATACCGGGGACAGCACCCGAGCCGTTCCAGCTTACGCTGGCCACACCCGGACCCGTGCCGCTCGTCTGCGCGACCACCGAGCCTGTCCGAGCAGCTAGAGATTGTTATCTGCCAATCCGTCGAAGGATTGATCCTGGCCGAGAGACTCACCGGCTGGCTGGTCGAATCGTCAAGGAAAAGTTCAGTTTCGTTGATGCTGATCTCCGATATGTCGTTATACACATTAAGCCATACGTCATTGCTCCTCGTTTTCGCTCCCTGGGGGTCGACCGCCACGGCGGTGATCTCATGCTGGCCGTTTGATAATTGATTGGAGTTTATCGTCGTATCTCCCGTATCGTCGCTGGCGTAGAAGCCGGAGAAGAATTGATCGTCGACAAGCAGCTTCTGTCTTGACCGTTCCGCCGCCGCCCGCTGGCAGGACATCCTGCCACGAGATCGTTAGCGGCACAAAACCGCTGACGGCGGCGCCGTTCGATGGAGACGTAATGAGCAGCTTCGGATCCGTCGTATCGCCGAACCGGATGTAAGCACTTCCAGCCACGCCGCCGGATGTCGCCGAAACCGTCGCCATGACGTGGGCGGTGCTCGAAGTGAGAATCGCGGTCGTCTCTCCCGCGCTGTTCGTGGTGGCTTGCGCTGGAAAGATACTGCCATCGCTTGCCGACCAGGCGACCGCTGCGTCGGTGTTTCGGGATTTGAGAAGCGAGCACAATCGTTCGAACAGGGCGCAAACATCTCAGTCGCTTCGGAAATCCCGAAACGCACCAGCCTTTCGCTACAGCATCAAATGTTCCAGGTCTAGTCCATCCGATTCCCGCGCTCATAGAACCGCCGAGATGTAATAATATCCCGGCCCTATGTCGACGTTCTTCCATTTCATCGTATGTCGTAGCCTCGCCTCGGTCTGGTGTTCCCTGTGCGGCACGTCGCCTCGTTTCGGGATTTCCGGAGCGGACGGTAAATGCCCTTCCTCATCACCACGCCGTGCCCGCTCCTCAAATCCCGAAACACCGAATCCCGAAACGCACCAGCCTTTCGCTACAGCATCAAATGTTCCAGGTCTAGTCCATCCGATTCGGTGTTTCGGGAACTTGTTCCCGAAACGAACTACCTCACCTCAAAGCGTCAAAGGCTGCACATCAAGCCAACTCTCGCCACAAAATCAAAGGCCACATTTCCAGGCCGACCGGTTCTCCGAGTTCGCGGAACGAATGCTCCAGTCTCAACCGGTTTCCGACCGACGGGATTGGCGTGGGCGTAGCCGATCTTGGCATATCCCGGCCCCTATGCCGACGTTCATCCATTTCATCGTATTTCACAACCTTGGCTCGGCTCGGTGCTCCCTGCGCGTTACGTCGCCCCGTTTCGGGATTTCGGTGTTTCGGGATTTGAGAAGCGAGCACAATCGTTCGGACAGGGCGCAAACGTCTCAGTCGCTTCGGAAATCCCGAAACGAAGCGGCCTTTCGCTACAGCATCAAATGTTCCAGGTCTAGTCCATCCGATTCCCGCGCTCGTAGAACCGCCGAGATGTAATAATATCCCGGCCCCATGTCGACGTTCTCCCATTTCATCGTATGTCGTAGCCTCGCCTCGGTCTGGTGTTCCCTGTGCGGCACGTCGCCTCGTTTCGGGATTTCCGGAGCGGACGGTGAATGCGCATCCTCGTCATCACGCCGTGCCCGCTCCTCAATCCCGAAACACCGAACGGCGATGGCAGCAGCGACAGCCCATTTCATTGTTGGTCTCCTTTAGCGGAAAAGCCAGGTCGTGAGATAATCGCCGTAGCAGGTACAGGTACTCCGCTTGGGTGCCGCCGTACGAGTCGGTGGCCACGCTTGCGGCTTGCCACACGTAACCCCCTATCCCGAGGTTGGTCCAGAAATCGTCTATTGCAGACTTGACGTTACGGAGCGGGCACGAGCTTGCCGTGCCGGCCCATTCGCCACATTTGGCGTGGTCTTATTCCCTTGGCTCTAAATATGGCGTAGACGATTTTCCCCAGGTCGTCCGACCGCAGGAACGACGATACGACCGGCGCGCGGGCGGGATCAAAGCGGCCTGGGAGCTGTACGAATCCGTCACCCGAGATCACCATTTGATCGGTCACGGTCACATCGTCCAGTTCTCCCCTTACCAGCCGAACGTGCTTTAAGCTGCGCATGAGAGCATTAATGCGTGCGCTGTCTTTGGGTGGTGTTAGCACTATAGACGAGCCATGCTTATGCCAGTCGAGTTCTAGCAGGACGCTGTCTACCCCACTTCATTCGCCTGATGGTATCGAGCTTTCTCTGCAGCCAGTCGACCTCGTCATTAAGCCGGTCGTTGCTGTATCTATAGGTGCGGAACCAGCCGGGAAACCATGTCACGACAGAAATGAGAGCAAAGGCCAAGAGGATAGCGATCGCAATGCCAACCCATTTCATTTTTACCCCCTTTAACGATAGAGCCAGTTCGTGTCCCAGTCGCCATAGACATACAGATAGTTCGCCATGAAGCCGCTGTACGAATCGGTGGCCATGTTCGCGGCCTGATTCACTGTCCACCCCAACCCGAGGTCTGCCCAGAAATCTTCCGTCCACATGGTTCCGCAGCCGTCCAGGCTCGGCGGAAATGTGTCGAATGGATAGTACATGTTACCCCAACCTATGTAAGCCTGGCCAGTAAGCGAGCCATTTCCGAAGAATGCCTGTGGAATGTCCGTTTCCAGGTAGTTGTGGTCGATATCTCCACCTGAATAGCACGTATTCAACTCGACGATTCTACACTGGTGCCGGTATCTTTACGGGCCGGATCGCAAATCTGTCCGAATGGACACGCCGTCCGGGCCTCGGCTGTCACTAACGACCTTCCCGGCTCTCCGCTTCGTGCGTGTCGGGGCGAGCACCAGCGCCGCCGCTAAACCTGTGATGGTCAGGACGGAAACCGGCCAGTACCCGGGCCCCTCATCCAGCGCAAGGATCGGCAGAGGCACAATGAATATAGGCATTACCGTGAATGACAGCAGGGCCAGCACTATCCACATACCCCGTCTCCGGCGGCCAAGAGAGGTTGCGGCGATTATCACGCAGGCCAAAAAGGCCAGGTTGAACGCAGGTGGGAACCAGAACACATGAGCGACGATATAAAGAACTGCTCCCCCCAGGTTCTCCAAGAATGGGGCCGTGACCGGCTTGGGCGGGACGCCATCATCCTTAGCCGCAGCCGTGAGGTATACATCCCCAGTCATCTGCTCGGGGCGCAGGTCGGCCGTCAGCTTGGTAAGGAATCGGCAGGCCCAAGCGTAGCGCGGCAGCAAATCAATTACAGACGGGTCGGGATCATCAAGCGGGTATAGAAGCAGCTTCTCACCTCCCCTCAGGGCGCACACCGTCCGAAGCCCTGTCCCCCGCATGCGGTGGTCCGACAGCACGTATAGCAGCAGGTTTGTGTAACCGGGGTTGAGAGAGGATATGCGCAACGGGTAGACGGCCCGGTCGGTGGAAAACTGGAACTGAAGGGGTTCCAATAGCCCCTCGCGCAACCTGCGTGCGCTGTTTTGCCGGTCTGCCGTACTTATCCTGGCGGCAGTAAACGCCCACCCCCTGCGGACGTAGTCAGAGAGGACGGGGGCCGCTGTGCGGGCGACCATGTAACCGTGCCCTCGGAGCCACAGCAGCAGATCGTTGGGGTCCCGTGCGCGCAGGACGGCGATGTCGTAGACTCCAATCTTTGCACGATCAATGACCTCGACCGCCGCCCTTTGATGCCTGACCGCACTAGCCCCGAAGAGGAATGAGTTTTCGGCCGTCCCATAGGGATCGAGCCAGTACCTTATGTTCGGCGCGGTTCCCTGGTGCAGTGCATGAAATACCGGAGCGTCGCACCTCGTCACCTTGGGGACCGACGGCGTGGGAACGAGCCAGACGAACTCCGATACGTCTCCATTGTAGCTTGCCTGAATGATGAGGTCCTCCTCATGGCCATCGTAGATTATGAGCGCTTTCTGGTCCGGCTCGTAGATGTCGCGATAGTGGCTGGCCGGGTCGATCCGCGGAACGTAGCAGCCGTCAGCACGGGCGCCTATCGCACACGTTAGGGCGAACAACGACATCGCAAGAATTGATCGTCGCATGGTTACGATACCCCCCAGTATTTGGGGCAACGCGGCTTGGGTGGCCGCACCGCCCCGGTCATTTCGTCAGCCCATTGTCCTCACTGACTTCCTCATGGCCCATCCCCTCTTAACGGTACAGCCAGGTCGCATCCGGGCCGCCGTAGTTGGACAAGTACGTGTCCATCCAACCGCTGTAGGTGCTGTCGCTGTCATTAACAGTCTCGTACTCCGCCTGCGTCACGGAGAAGCCTATGCTCAGATACCGCCAGAAATTCTGCGTCCAAAGTTCTCCACAAGGCAGAACGTGATTGAAGATCGGCACGTCCACGCCCAAGATGCTTGCCGTCGCTGGCCAGAAGTCCCAGAGCCAGCCAATGTATGTTTGCCCGCTGTCAACATCCCCCGAAATGCCCAAGGCATTCGGTATGTCGGTCTCGTATGTGGCACCCTCCCAAAAGTTGCCCCCGGAAAAGCACGCGTCGATCTGCGCAATGCGATACTGGCCGGGGCTGACACCGACGTCGCAAAGCGCGTGATCGCTCCACCTCGCCGATTCGACGGTGTACTTACTGCTGCCGCCGATGGGCCTTGAGTCGCCGTCGTTGCGGACGAATCTGATCCACGCGCGTTCATTCGTGGCGTCCCAGGTGCCGTGCGTGGCGTAGAAGAAGTACCGGTAGGGTTTTACGAGCCACCCCCCGATGGTCAGACGTTGAAGGTCGTTCATTCCGGGGTCGCTGGCATACGGGTAGGTCGGCTCCTGCACAACTTGTCCGAGGTTGTACGTATATCTGTCCATCCACAGCGGGTCGAGTATGTACGTGCAGGGCAGTCCCCGCGCTTGGCAGCCGTCGTAGACGTCAAACATCTCTTTCACTGTGTACCGTTGGTTCCAATCGGGCTCGTCGCGTATAAAGCCGCAGACCAACGCCTCCGCGTCGGCGGGTGAGATCGTGGCCCACCACTCTTTGCTCGCCAACTGTGCGCCGGCGCTGTCCAACGCGGCTACTGTGATGGTGTAGATCCCATCGACGTAGCTTCCGTTCTGCTTTCCGTCCCACGTGGCCGCCGCCGTGCCCGGCCCGCCCCCCGAATCCGAGTATACCACATTGTTGTAGCGGTCGGTTATTTCGACGGACCACGTGCCGGGCACACTCATCTGCGCGCTCAGGGATATGCTGTTCGGAGACGCGTCATCCGTGAAAATCTCCAGGCAGGTCGGCGTTAAACTCGAAATCGCATTGTTGACGTTGATATACACGTTTTGGGACCACACCGTATCGCCGTCCGGGCCGAGGCACCACGCCCTCAGCGTGTGCTGGCCGTTGGGCAATCTCTCCGTCTCGATTCCCGATGGTTCCGCATCGTTCGAGGGTGACGCTGCCCTCCGGCGAGCCGTCGATACATAACTGGACGTCCGACATCGGATATTCGGAGCCGTCGGCGTTGGTCGCCGCCACGTCCACCTCGACAAAGCCTGAGGCGTCACCGCCGACAGGCTTTGTGATAAATATCAGGGGGTCGTAAGGGTAGCCAAACTGGACGTAAGCATTTCCAGCCACGCCGCCGGAGGTCGCCGAGACGGTCGCCATGACGTGGGCGGTGCTCGAAGTAAGAATCGCGGTCGCCGCCCCCGCGCTGTTCGTGGTGGTTTGCGCTGGAAAGATATCGCCATCACTTGCCCCCCAGGCGACCGCTGCGTTTTGGACTGGATTTCCGCTGCTGTCGAGCACGACGGCGGTGACCATTGTCTCGCTCAGCCCGTCCGCCGGTATGAGCGTTTCCTCCGCAACGACATCGATGACCGCTTGCAGATCGGTCCAGTTTTCATAAGCGCCCATATCGGTCGTGCCGTCCGGGCCGGGCCTGGGATTGCCGGCTATGTCCTGATACAGCAGCCAGGGAATTCCAAAGTAATCAGTCGAGCCGGCTCCGTGAAGACTCGAACCCGGCGGAAGCGCGTAAGGCGGCCCGGAGAATTGGGGATCGACATACTGACAAGTCGAGTCTGGCGTCACGAAACTCTCCTCATCGTAGTAATGATACCCCGGATCCTGGCTCTCCTGATTATACGCGTCGCAGTAGGAAATCGTCCCCGTCGCGCCGTTGGTGAACGCCACGCTGGCGCCGTTGGCGGCCAGGTTGCCGTTGAAGATGTTATTGGCGATCGTGGCGGTTGGTTGTACCGGGTAGCTCGGGTCAACGTCATTAAGCACGGCCCCCCCGTATCCAATGCTTTGGAAACCGGTCGAGTCCGCGGCTCCGCTCCCGTTGCCGACGAAGGTGTTGTTCACGATGGAGAGGTTCGTGTTCCCGGCCGCGAAGATAGCGCCCCCGCCCTGTCCCGCGAAGTCGACGGCGGAATTGGCGAGGTTGCCGGCGAAAATGTTGTTCGTAATGGACGAGTTGTCGGAATCCCGGATCGCCAGACCACCGCCGCAAGTCGGGGACATTGAGTCGGTGTCACACCAGTTGCCCTCGATCAGGTTTGCGTCGATAGTGGCCGTGACGGTCTGGCAATAAATTCCGCCGCCTTCAGGGCCGCTCGCGTTTCCGATGATGGTGTTGCGTGATATGTCGACAGCGGACCCGAACATGTCTCCATAGCAATAGATGCCACCGCCGACCGTGGGTGGCAGGAGATTTTCGGTAATCGTGTTGTCCAGAATGCTAACCATTGGGCAGCCGGTGCAGGTGATGCCGCCAGCCAGATTATCTTCGATCACGTTGTTTGCTATGGCAGCCGTTACGAAGGAAAAATTCGTGCTTGTCATGCACATCCACACGTCCGTAACAATGAACCCGTCCAGCACGACGTTACCTCCCATCTCGGCATCTACCACCTGCCACCAGAGCTGGGCGCCATCGAGAATGGTCGAGTTCGCTTGCCAATTGCGACCGCCCAGGGAGGTTTCGTTCCCGGCGAAGCCGCCGTAGAGGCTGACAAAGGGCTTGAGTTCCACGCAGGGGTCGCTGTACGTGCCGGCCGCGACCCAGACCTCGCCTCCGCCGGCGTTGGACGCAAGGTCGACGCCCTTCTGCACGGTCGCCACCGCGCTGTTCCAACTCGTGCCGGCGCTGCTGTCACAGCCGGCGGTGTCCACGTATATCCTGATCGGCGGGCCCACGGCGGGATTCGCGCCGTCGCACTCCTGCGCGCCGATGTCCGCGCAAGAGTCGATTTCCCGCGGGTTCCCATCGATGTCCCGATCCGTCACCACCGCCTGGGTCGCGCCCGCCGCGCGGCACGGAGAACTCGGAGCTATGTGCCAGTCGCCCCATTGGATGTTCGGGATTTGCGGGTCCTCCTGGATATCACCCGCTGGAAGTTGCGGGAAGCCGTAGTAGTTATACCCGCCGCCGATCTCGGAGGCGATGTCCAGATCGGGCAGGTACCGATCGTTTCCATAGACGTCATTGTTCGTAAGAGCAGGAGGGGCGGCGGAGCCGTAAGGATCGTAATCGTAGAAGACTCCGCCGCCGACGTTGAACGCGATAATGTTGTTGGACACGGTCACGCCCTCGCAGCCCAACTCCAGGTAGATGCCGCCGCCGTCGAAGCCCCAGTTGCATATAATTGTATTATTGGCTATCTGCCCGCTCGTTGTGGATGATGAGCCATCGCAGTAGATTCCGGAGCCGAGCGCGTTGGCCACAAAGACGTTGCCGGCGACGGTAAGGGTTGGACCGCAGTACCACGACGGATCATAGGCATACAGGCCGCCCCCGAAGTTCCCGCGGATGACGTTGTTCTCTATGATCGTGGCGCCGCCGCCAGACCCCCCATAGGAACAGCAAATGCCTCCGGCAAGCTCTTGGTTCCAACCACTCTTTATTGTGAAGCCGTCTATGACAGTTCGTGGCCCGGTCACCATAACCACGGTTCCCGCGCAGCCGCCGTCAACAATCGTCTTGTTCACGGCCCAGTCGCGCTGCTCGCGGGTCGTTTCCGTGCCGGCTCCGCTGAACCCACCGTAGAGGGCCACGCCGGTCCCCACGGTGTCGCACTCCTGGTAGGCTCCCGCCGCTACCCAGACCTCGCCGCCGGAACTGATGCCGCCGGCAGAGTTGATGCCCGCCTCTACAGTCTGGAATGGCTTGACTCCAGCTCGTGCCTGTGTTGTTGTCGTTCCCGCTCGAGTCGACGTAGAAAACGGTCGCGGCGTTGGATACCGTGACGGTCTCATACGTAGCGGCTGCCGCGCCCCAACTGTTTGTCGCCCGTGCCCATATCGTATACGTGTTTCCCGCAGTGACGCCGGTGCGGTTTGCCGTCCAGGCGGGCGATGCGCCGCGCGTGAAGCTCGCCTCCGCCCAGCCCTCGCTCGGCGCCTGCGTGCCGCCGGTGGAGTCGATGGCTACCTCGACATCGTTCACCCTCGGGTAACCCGACGCGGTCCCCGAAATCGTTATCGAACTCGCAAGCGGGTCCTTGTGAAGCGCGCCGCCCGGAGGCGAGCTGATATCGACCGCGACCGAAGGGGCCATATACTGAGTGAAACCGGCCGAACTCGGCCTGAGTACCCGATACCAATTTCCCTCGACGATCTCCGCCGAGCTTTCCCCTACCACCGCGACCACGGAACCGGCCTGTGGCGGGGCAATCACGGTCGATCCCCAAACCAGCGATACCTTGATCCCCGAGCACCCACTGCCGCTGGAGTTGCCCACCGAACTACTGCCCGAACCATCGTCGAGGAGAAAATACTGGGGAGTCGCCGAGGAGTCGATGTAAGTCACGTGGCCCCAGCACCGAACAAGCAGCCCAACGTTCAGTGCTCCAGGGCTGAAATTTTGCCCGGCCAGGTGGTTAAAGTTGCCTCCCATTGACTTGAGCGGGAGGCCGACGGGCCTAACCACGGGGCTTAGCCCGGTGCTGTCGGAAGTTACCGAGCCGTTGGGATCGTCGATCACGTCGATATACCATTCGCCGGTCCCAGCCGAATCGACAGCCGTTATCCCGACAACCTCGATGCCGCTGCCGACAGCGGCGCTTTGCGGGCTGACGACCCGGCAGCCTGAGGCCCTGCCGGGCATCTCGCAGTACAGCGTGTAGTCCGAGCCGGAACAAGAGACGCCATAGACCTGAAGGCTGGCGACGTTGACCTCGGTGCCCAGCACGGTCTGCGTCCTCGCCTGGCCTAGAGTGCAGGCGGAGGGCACTGTAAGGACGTAGCCTTGGGCTTGATCTTGAACAACACTGTCCACATTAATGACATAAGCACCCGAACTGTCCTGAGATATTGCTCCAGCCATGCACTGAATACGGTCAGTATTCGATAATTGTGAACTGCTAGAATATACCGCTTCGATCTGGTCAGTCGACGTGTCCTCGAGGACCAGAAAAGAGCCAGAGTCGATACCTTGTAGCCCTCTACCATCAAGTTCGACGTAGATCGGTTGGTCAGCGGTAGAATCACAAAGCCCGGTCGCGTCGTCTATCGTGTCGCAGTAGATGGGCACGAATCCAGCCTCGCCCCCAGAGTCAGGCGGGCCTTCGATATCCATTGCCCTGAACGATTGCCCGGTTACCACGCTTGGCACATCCAACTGAACGCGTGGTTCCCATAGCTGGGTCATCAGCGGGCGAAAAAGGGAGAAATCCCCCGCGTTGTTCCCGTAGAGGATGGAGCCGGTGTCGGGGCTCAGGTAAGCCCATATCTGAGTGTTTGTCAGGTAGGGCCGGGTTCCGCCCCACTCGATCGTGCCGGCGATGTCGCAAACTTGGCCCACTCTAAGCTCGCTAGGCAAGCCGATAACAGCGAGCACAGATGGGGATTCCGTATCCCTCGCGGCCCACCACGGTACGCCTCCGGTCCAGGCGGAGCCATGCGAATGGATCGCCTGAACGGTCACCGCTGGAAAGAACGCTGATGACCCCGCCGGCATTGATGCAATTTGCGTGAGGCCTGGTCCAATGCCAGGCAAACCGTCATCGGCGCTCGCCACCGCCGCCAGGCAAAAGGCCAAAACGATCGCGGCGATTAGAATAGCTAAGATCATTCCCCTCATAATTCTCTTCCCCTCCGATTTGCGACTCCGCCGGGCCGTTACGGATTAGACGGCCCGCCCGGGTGCTATGTTCCCGGCACTTTACCATGAAAAATAGCGGTAGTCAATAGCCATTTCTGTTTTTTTTCGGTGTTTCGGGATTTGAGAAGCGAGCACAATCGTTCGAGGAGGGCGCAAACGTCTCAGTCGCTTCGGAAATCCCGAAACCAACGGCCTTTCGCTACAGGATCAAAGGCTCCAAGTCTAGCCAACTGGTTCCCCTATGTCACAGCCTTGGCCCGGCGTGGTGTTCCCTGCGCATCACCTCA
>CAWGNL010000038.1:0-7910 GCA_963823885.1 uncultured bacterium | reverse complement strand
TTTTTTTTTTTTTTTCATCTCTTGAACAGTTGGTCTTGCTATTGGCTACAACTACCGTATGACGAGCTTTCAGGGCGCGATAGGCGTGTGCCAAATGCGTCTAAGCGGCATCTTGGAGTCGCGCCGGGCATTGGCCCGCCGCTACAACTCCGCATTCGCGGCGCAGGACTACCTGGATTCCTCCTTACGTGCCAGATGACGCCGAACCAAACTGGCAGTCCTATGCGGTGCGTGTGGCGGACCGTTGCCCCGTTTCCAGAGACGAAACTGGTACAGCGTTCTCGGCGAAGGTGTACACCTGCCGACCGGGCTACATTGACTTCTAGCTCCAACGCCGTACCGGGTACCCTGGCCGCAACTGGCCGCTTCCAAATACCGATAAGGCGTTCAGCTCCGTCATTATCCTTCCGCTGCACCCCCAGATGACGGATGACCAGCAGGACCACGTGATCACCACCTTAACCGGCGTCCTGAGATCCGGCGGCAAGCCGGCAGCGGCCTTTTGCGCGTGACGGCCGCTTCATACACACCAGGGGCTGCAGTCGAAGGCAAGGGCATGGTCATCATCGTTGACTACGGGATGGGCAATCTGGGATCGATCTTGAATATGCTGAAGAGGCTCGGTGCGCCGCTAAGATCTCGCGTAATATCGGCGAGATCGAGGCCGCCGACAGAATCATCTTGCCAGGGGTTGGAGCCTTCGACACGGGTATGCGGCACTTACACGAATTGGGCCTCGTCGAGGCGCTGAACGAGAAAGTACTCAACGGCAAGGCGCCGGTGTTGGGCATTTGCCTGGGGATGCAATTACTCACAAAACGTAGCGAGGAAGGCGAGTTGCAAGGGTTGGGCTGGATCGACGGATGGACCATGCGCTTCAGGTTCGACGAGCGCGACAGCGGGCTAAAAATCCCTCATATGGGGTGGAACACGGTTAGACCCCTAAGCTCCGAGTCTCTCTTCCACGGCCTCGATGAGCAATCTCGCTTTTACTTCGTCCACTCCTACCATGTGCAGTGCGCGCGCGAGGAAGACGTCCTCGCGATGACGTGTTTCGGTTACGAGTTCGCCTCGGCGGTCCAAATGGGCAATGTGATGGGTACGCAGTTCCACCCGGAGAAGAGCCATAACTTCGGGATGAAACTGCTTACCAATTTCTGCCAATGGAGTCGCCCTTGCTGATCGCCAGGGTCATGCCGTGCCTCCTCTTAAAGGACGGGACGCTGGTGAAGACAATCCGGTTCAAGGACGCCAGCTACGTTGGAGATCCGATCAACACCGTCCGGATTTACAACGACAAAGAAGTGGACGAGTTGATCGTTGTCGATATTGCGGCGACCGTGGAAAACAAGGAGCCGAACTTTCCCCTGATTCGTGAACTCGCCAGCGAGTGCTTCATGCCCGTGGCGTATGGGGGCGGCATTCACACTCTCAAACAGATCGAAACGCTCTTCCGGCTCGGAATCGAGAAGGTGGCGCTCAATAGCTACGCGCTCAAGAACCCGCAGTTTGTCCGAACAGCCGCCGACGCGTTCGGCAGCCAGAGTCTCGTCATTTCCATCGACGTAAAGAAGAACCTCTGGGGACAGTACAAAGTGTATGCGGATGGCGGCCGCCGGGCGACCGGCCTCGACCCTGTCGAGCACGCGGTCCGCATGGAAGCGATGGGCGCGGGCGAGATTCTCCTAACCTCAATCGATCGCGACGGGACTATGCAAGGCTACGACCTGGATTTGCTTCGGGCCGTGACTGCAGTCGTCCATCTGCCGGTCATTGCTTCCGGAGGCGCCGGCAGGGTCGCGGACTTCGGAGAAGCGGTAAAGAGCGGCGGCGCCTCCGCCGCGGCGGCTGGCAGCATGGTGGTGTATTACGGCCGAAACCGCGCCGTATTGATCAACTTCCCGACCCCGCGCGAAATCACGGACGCACTGGCATAATGCCATGCCGCTCCACATCTCCGATCATGCGAAGTGACTTCTTCACACTGGCGCCTCAGGGCGCCCGAAAGACATGGCACATCCATTTATGAAACGATGCACACGCTGTCTTTACGACGAAACTGTTTTCCCCATTTCCTTCGACGCTTTCGGGGTCTGCAACTACTGCAAGATCCACGACTCTCTCGATCTCGAGTATCCGACCGGAGCAGAAGGCGAACGGCGGATGCACGAGATCGCCGACCGGATCCGCCGGGAAGGGCGGCGAAAGAAGTACGACGTGATCGTCGGCGTCAGCGGCGGCTGCGACTCATCCTACCTGCTCTATCTCACAAAGACAGTCCTGCGCCTGCGTCCGCTCGCGGTGCATTTCGATAACACCTGGAACTCGACGATGGCGACCGAGAATCTCCATAATGTCCTCAAGGCGCTCGACATCGACCTCCACACCTATGTGGTCAACAACGGAGAGTATGACGATATCTATCGCTCGTTCATGCAGGCCGGCGTTCCCGAGATCGATACGCCAACGGATATCGCCTTAATCGCCACCCTTCGCGCGGCTTCCCGGCAGTTCGGCGTGCGCCACATTTTCGAAGGACACTCCTTCCGCACCGAAGGTCTCGCCCCGCTCGGATGGCAATATATGGACGGGAAGTACGTCGAGAGCGTACAAACGACTTACGGCACGTACAAGCTCAAGACTTACCCCAACCTCTCGTTGACGTCTTTCCTGCGCGACATGCTCCTGAGCAACACGACATTCATACGCCCTCTGTGGTATATGCAGTACCATAAGAAAGATGCCATCGCTCTGCTCACTGAGAAGCTCGGCTGGAAGTGGTACGGGGGCCATCATCTGGAGAATCGCTTCACGGCGTTTCAGCATCTATACATTTACCCGCAGCGCTGGGGTATCAATTCGCGCCTCCTGGGGTACTCGGCTTTAGTCAGATCCGGCCAAATAATGCGCGAAGAAGGCCTGGAGTTACTTCAGCAGCCCGTGAAGTGCGATCCCGAGCTGTTAGAACTGGTGAAGAAGCGTCTCGGTTACTCGGACGAAGACTTCGAGAGGCTGATGGCTCTTCCCCGGCGCACTTACCGGGAGTTCAAGACCTACAAACCGATCTTCGAGAAGATGCGCGGGTTCTTCTGGCTTATGTACAGGGCAAAGCGCGTACCCAAGAGTTTTTATATCAAATACTGTCATCCCGACCCGCTCGTCGAGCGTCCCGTTTTGCGTCCGCTGGCGGTCTCCCTTGAGGCGGCCCCGATAGACTCGCCCGGTCCGGCTCCCGAAGCCATCGAGAAATAGCCGTTTCCCATCTACGCGGAGAGATCTCCAGAGGAACCCCCTAAGCGTCGCTATGGATACTCTTCTGTTTGTTTTGGCCATAGCCTTGGCAGGGCTGGCATCCATTTGGCAAACGTATTGGAGCTCCGGCAGAGGCTCGGACCATCACCTGCACATATTCCTGATCGAGGGCATCCGCGCTAATCGCAGGCGCCTGCTCACGCGCATACCGAGGATCATAAACAATGCCTCCTGTGGAGCATATCCGTTGTATCTGCACTGGCTCCTCTCCTTCCTCCCCAATCGCCGCCTCAACTGGGCGGCGGCAGCGCTCAATCCCGCCGCTAACGTCGCCCAAGTGGCGATGGCCTATTGGTTCGCTCACCGTTATCTGCCAACTCCCTTGCCGGGCTTAATCGGCGTATTCGTTGCGCTAACGCCGCAGTTTTTTCACGCGCTGAGCGCGCGTGTTTACGGAATCAGCGCGCGCCCGGTTGGCGTAATACTGTTCCTCGCCTGGCTGTTCTGCTGCGCCCGTGCAAGCACGCCCGGCGGGCACGTTTTGGCCGCGGCGTGCGCGCTGGGGCTCGCGTATCTTATCTGGGGCTTCAATACGTTCGCGCAACAAGCGGCGCTTTTGTTCGGCGTGATTTTTCTCGCCGCGTTCGGGCAATGGTTGCCGTTGCTTTCGGCCTTGGGCGGCATGGTCCTGTTGGCGCTGTCGGCGCCGCGATACGCCACCGGTTATCTCAAGAGCACATTCCTATTCTGTAAGACCTATGCGCTGGAGTTGGCGGGAGTGTACATTTTGCGAAAGCGTTTCAGCGTATGGCGAGACTTGGTGTACGACTTATGGGTCACGCGGAACCGGGGCTGGCAGAAGCATCTCGTCTATGCTTACGGAAACCCCGTAGTCATTGTGCTCTTCATGAATCCCTTCGTACTAATTGCGGTATACGCTCTGCTGCGCGGCGCCACCAATGGATGGGTGGTTACGCTCGCCGAACGGGCCGCTTTCGCAGCCTTGGTCGTCTTCGTGGCTACGTCATTCCGGATCACACGCTTTCTTGGAGAACCGGAGCGCTACGTCGAGCTCGTCACTGTACTCTCGACGATCGCGGGAACATGGTATCTCTTTTCACTTGGAGCGGCTAGAATCTGGGCTCTCGTGATGGCCTGGTTCCTCTTTTTCAACGCACTGCAACTGTGGGTAGTGCATCGCCGGGCCAACGAGGTCCGCGAGGGCGCCTCCTTAACGGGGGTCAAAGACGTCATCGGCGCTGACTTCGAAGGCGAAGAAGTGAGGTTCAGTTCAAACAACGAAGAGTTGACGAAGTTTCTGCTGCTGAATCCTTGGACCTTTGCCAAGCATTGGAATATTGCCGAGAAGTATGCTGGCTTTTCCGCGGCCGAAGTGTATTCCGAGTTCCCCGTGCTTCGGAAGCCGGTTTTTGAAGGCGCAGTGCGCGCCTACGGGATCAACGCCGCGTTACTGGATAAATCGGGATTCGCAGACATGTTCGAACACGATCCGGAATGGCGCGGGCGCCTGAGGGTGCTTTTGGATGATGAGAAATATCGACTTTACCGGGTAGAATGTTAACCGAACTTAAGACGGAACCCGGACGCACGGGGAGAGCCATCCGCTACCGCAAGTGGCTGAACGCCGGCATACCGGCAGGCTTTTATCGCAGCCTCAGTTGGCAGTACGTGGGGTCCTTTTGGGCCATCTTCGCGGGCGGCCTGTACTCGGTTTTTATCGGGCGCGGCTTGGGCGCGGCGGATTTTGGCTTAATCACGCTGGGGCTGAGTTCCGTTACGCTCGTCTTCCTGATGGCGTCGTTGCGGCTGCACGAAGTGGTGATACGGTACGTCGCCGAGTTTTGGGAGCACGGCGATCACGAGCGGACGGTCGCCATGGTCAAACTGTCTTTCATCGCGGATCTCAGCACGTGCGTACTTGCGCTCCTGCTCGTCGTCTGCCTGTCGCCCTTCGCGGAGGCTCATCTGCTCCGCGACCACAGAAGCGTCATGGTGCTGTGGTTGAGCGCTTTCTCCGTATTCTTCGTCACCCTGGGAAACGCCACCTCCATCGGGATACTTAGAGTGTTTGGGGATTTCAAAACACAGAGCCTTGTATCGATTACCACCACTACATTCAAGTTAGCGCTGAGTCTCGCCGGCGTTTTCCTCCTCGGCTGGAGGGTCCGCGGCGTGTTGGTCGCGGCGTTGGCCAGCAGCGCCCTGAGCAGTTTGTGCCTGATGACTGCTGCCATCTGGCGCCTGAACCACTACGTTCCACTTCGTCATATCTCCGCCCCTATAACGCTTCTCCGTCCCAGGCTCGCTGAGATTGCGCGGTTCGCCCGAAGCTTGTACTTCTTGTCGCTCACCGGCATACCGACAAAGGAACTGGACGTCAACATCCTTGGTTACTTCGCGCCGCTCCATGTCGTGGGTACGTACAAGATCGCAAAGAACTTCATGACGGGCGTCTGGGCCCTCGCGGATCCGACATTATTCGTAGTCTATCCCGAGCTTGCGCGGATGTGGTCCAGGAAGGATTTGGCGGCGGTGAAAGTGTTCGTCCATCGGCTGACGGCGATTCTCGGCGTCTGTGGCGTAGTGATTTTCGTTGGCGCATTCGCCGTCATCCCCCGGATGATTCAGTACGTCCTCGGAAATGCGTTCCACCAATCCGGCGTGATTTTTTGCGCGATGCTCTGGCCGGTGCTGATCTGGTTTCCGCTCCAGTGGGTGAATCCACTTCTCATGGCGGCTGGGCGGCCGGATCTCACCCTGCGCGCCGCGATCGCCGAGAGCGTCATCGTGACGATCATGTACTTCCTCGTGATCCCGAAACTCGGCGCGATTGGAGCGGCGTGCGTGTACGCGCTTGCGACACCGTTGGTTCTGCTATTCGGATTGTGGTTGGGCCGGCGGGCGGGTCTACTGTTCTCTCCCGCCCCGGTTTCTTAAACTCCGGCGGCGACGTAGCAAAAAGGCGCGGTCCGCAGTCGCGACCCGCTCATTTCCCTCTGCCGCTCCGGCGATAGATCGCCACGAGTTCCTTGCCTTCCAGCACCGTCAAATGATCGACGACCGTACATTATTCTCAGGTCTTGCCGTACTGACCACGGTGTTGACCGTCTGGATTACAATCGCAGCCGCAAGCCGGCGGCGCAGTGAGATCGACCTTTTCACCCTGATCGTTCCGTTAGGGACATGGACCGCTTTGGTGTTTGGCGTTGTTCCACTCCTTATAGTGTTATTGGATCGAGTTCACCCAAGCGAGCTCCGTGAATGGTCGGAGGTTATCGCTTGGGTCGGCATGGGTTTCATCCTGTTCGTGGTGGCCTATCGGTATAGTCCGCGCGTATTTCCTGCGGTCCGAAAGACGAGGCTGGTCCAGGAGTGGGATAGCCGGCGTACTGTCATCGCGGTGGCAGTGCTGTGGATTGCCGGCATTATCGGGAACTACCTGTTCTACTCCGCGGTCGGCGGCGTGGAGCATTACACCCAGCACCTTTCGGAGCGCGTAGCTTTGTGGGGGAAAGGGTTGGGACCCATACGCGCGATGCAAGATGCGGGGCTCAGCGCTCTAATCATGTGGTTCGCGTTTGTCATGCATGCCGCACACAGGCGTAAGTTCACCCCGGCTTTTAGATGGGGCGTGTCGATCGTACTCCTGCTCAGCACGCTGCTGCCGACGCTGCCTCTAGGCGGCCGGACAGGCATCCTGAGAATCTTCATCCACTTGATGGTCATCTATCACTTGCTGAAACGTCACATTCGACCCTGGCAATTTGCCGTGTTCGGTGTACTCCTGATGACGTTCGCTTATGTCTATGGGGAGGCTCGGATGTTTGTCGGCCGGGCGGGGTCAACAGTGAACCTGCGCAGTATGCTGGAGGAATTGCCTGATCGCGGCATGCGCCCTCTTCTGGTTGAATACGAACAATACATCAGGGTGTGCGCCCGGATCTTTGACGGCGTGCCGAACGAGGTTGGGTACCAGCTTGGACGCACGTACGCCCTCGGGGTTGTGTACTTCATCCCGCGAGAAATATGGACGGACAAACCCGACGGGCACGCCGTGCTCCTGGAACTTCCCGTTGCGGACAACGACGGTCCCAGCAAGTCACCTTGCTGGCGGTGCAGGCGCCGCGCGTTCCGATTAT
Source organism: uncultured bacterium (assembly GCA_963823885.1). Lineage (GTDB taxonomy): Bacteria > Armatimonadota > UBA5829 > UBA5829 > UBA5829 > CAWGNL01. Next base: position 498 of record CAWGNL010000038.1, on the reverse strand, counting down.
TGTGCTTGGTCCGGTGGACGACGAACGGTTTGCTGGCGAGGTGGTCCGGGCGGGCGCGCAGGATTATTTGCCAAAGGAAAAACTTGAGGCGCGCCGGTTGCGAAGCACCATCCGCTGCGCGATGGAACGGCAGAAAGAGCGCGTCGCCCTGATCGAAGAAAAAGACAATTACTGCGGCATCTTCGATCATCTGGTGGAAGGCATTTTTCGCACGACGCCGGCGGGACACTATTTGCTGGCTGAAAATCGTGGCGCTGGCGCGCATTTACGGCTACGATTCGCCGGCGGAACTCATGGCGAGCATCCAGGACATTACCCGCAAACTTTACGTCGAATCAGGCCGGCGCGACGAGTTCGTGCGCCTGATGCAGGAGCATGACACGTTGAGCGGCTTCGAGTCGAAAATTTACCGCAAAGACGAGACGATCATCTGGATTGCGGAAAATTGCCGCGCCGTGCGGGACACGGAGGGAAAGCTGCTCTATTACGAGGGCACGG
>CAWGNL010000037.1:0-43594 GCA_963823885.1 uncultured bacterium | reverse complement strand
CGCCGCGGTGGGCAAAAAGGTAGTCACCGACATCAGGTTTTCCGCCAGGGGTTTCTCACGTTTGCGCCGCGATGACTAAAAAGCTGCCAATGAAGCAGTCCACTTTGGACGAGAGAGCCACGTAACTGGAACGTGATGCTTGCTTAAGCGATATGAGTGGGCAACCCCCACTGGGGGATCAGAAAGCCGCGTCGAAGGGTCTTGAGGCCGTGCCTGTGAAAAAAGCCGATGTGGATTTGGCGGCGAAAGTCGCGTCGAATGCCCCATCAGAGGAAATGGCCGAGATAATCAGGCGAGCCGTGATCGCGGGCAAACGGCACGAGAGAGAATAGCCGGCCCACTATGCGGCGGGAACGACAAGTAGATCCGTGTCTCGAGTTGGCACCTTCGAGTTCCCGCTGCAAGGTGGCGAAACGGCAGCGGGAACTCAATATCAGGGAAGCTTATTCTCCGAGGTATCGACCTCGGTTATGTATTGGATGAGGCTTATGTTGGCGGTCATCCAGCCGTTCCGAATATCCGCTGACTTCCATTCGCCGATTGACAACGCCGAGCGGAGTCTAGTATGCTTAAGAAAATATGAAGCTAGCAGTGAGCAGGTCCGGCCTGGCCGGCGCAGCGCAAATACCGGGATCAAAGTCGCATACGATCAGGGCGGTGGCGATTGCCTCGCTTGCCGGGGGACGATCGGTGATCCGCGGGCCTCTGGTCGCTTCGGATACGCTCGCCGCGGTCAGCGCTTACAGTCAGTTTGGGGCGGATATCGCGCTCGGGGAAGATTGGACGGTAGAGGGTGTGGGCGGCAGGCCCCGCGTTCCGGACAACGTGATCGACGCCGGCAACTCAGGGACCACTCTTTACATTGCGTTGGGCACGGCGAGCCTGGTCGAGGGCCTGCAGCGTGCTTACCGGCGACGAGCAAATCAGGCGCAGGCCGGCGGGGCCTCTTATCGAGGCGCTGAACGTCCTCGGGGCCTCCGTCACGTCCACGCGGGGCAACGCCATGGCCCCCGTTATTGTCCGAGGGCCGATGCGCGGCGGCAGCCTTACTCTGGACGGCAGCAAGACTTCGCAGGACCCTGACGAGTTTGCTCATCAACTCCCCGCTGGCGGCGGGCGATTCCACGATCGAGGTCGTGGGTCTGATCGAAAGGCCCTACGTCGAGATGACTCTGGGCTGGCTCACCGGCCAGGGAATCAGGGTAGATAACAATGGCTTCCGGTGGTTCGGGATCCCAGGCGGGCAGCGTTACTCCGCCTTAGACCGGACGATCCCGGCTGACTTCAGCTCGGCGACGTTTTTCATGTGCGCGGCGGCGATTACGGGCTGCGAGTTGACGCTGTTGGGACTCGATCCGGACGACACCCAAGGCGATAAAGCTGTCGCCGGCATGCTTGCCGCAATGGGCGCAAAGGTGAGCCGCTGCGAGGGAGGCATGCACATAGCGGGCGCCGCGCTCAAAGGGGCGGAATTCGATCTTGCCGACACTCCCGATGCGCTCCCGGCACTCGCGGTCACGGCTTGCTTTGCGGAGGGTGAGACCCGCCTGGTGAACGTGGCTCAGGCGAGGCTCAAGGAGACCGACCGGATCGCTGTAATGAGCCGGGAGCTCGGCAAACGGGGGCCGACATCGTGGAACTGCCGGACGGCCTGGTAATTCGCGGCAGCCGGCTCAAGGCAGCGCACGTCGACGGGCGCCACGACCACCGGGTAATAATGGCGCTCGCCGTGGCGGGGTTGTGCCTGGATGGCGAAACCCTCGTCGATACGGCCGAGGCGCTCGACGTGACGTTCCCTACTTTTGTGGAGACGATGGCAGGCGTCGGCGCAAGGATGCGGGTGATTGGCTGAAGGTCTGAACCAGATTTAATGGCGAAAACGCGAAAGTGTCCGGAATGGAAATTCGTGCCCGTTGTTTCGGGAAACCCCTTTCCCGAAACGGACCGTCTTCTTAGGAATCGACCATGAAGCTTTCCGCTTCACCACTACGCATGAAAATGGAGCGGTGTTGCGGGTTGCAAACCCGCATTAACTGGGTCCGGCGTTCGGAAACGCCGGACCATCGGACTTCTACGGTAGCCATATTCTAATTTCTAACTTCTAAACGGGAGGTTTCTTCGTTTGCTAGGCAATACTTTCGGTAGAATGTTCAGGGTGAGCGCGTGCGGCGAATCGTACGGCGATGCGCTGGTCGCGATAATCGACGGCTGCCCGGCGGGCTTGCAGATCACCGACGAAGACGTGCAGACCGAGCTCGACGCGCGCCGGCCCGGCACAAGTCCCCTCGATTCTCCCCGCAAGGAGACCGACGAGGTACACATCTTCGCTGGGGTCCTCGAACACGTAACTACGGGCGCCCCGCTGGGTATGATCATTTATAATGTGGACCGGCGCCACATTCACGTGCGGCAGTATCGCGATGTCAGGGACCTCATCCGCCCCGGCCACGCCGAGTACACGCACATGATCAAGTACGGCAAGCACGCCGACTGGTGCGGCGCGGGCCGGGCAAGCGGGCGCGAAACGTGCATGCGCGTGGCGGCCGGGGCAGTCGCTAAAATGATCCTCGAAGAAAACGGCATCAAGGTGCTCGGCTGCGTGACGGAAGTTATGGGGATCAAGGCAAAGCCTCCGAGCTTTGAGGACATAGAATCGAACTACAGGTCGAATCTGATCAACTGCCCGGATGCGGAAGCCGCGAAAAAGATGATCGACCGCGTGCTCGAGATCAAAGACGAGGGCGATACCGCAGGCGGAGTGGTGCAAGTGATCGCGCGCGGAGTGCCGGCGGGCCTGGGCGAGCCGGTTTTCGATAAACTCAACGCAGGTATCGCCCACGGCCTGATGAGCATAGGCGCGGTGAGGGGAGTGGAGTTCGGGGCGGGCTTCGCCGTGGCCAACATGAAAGGCTCCGAATGCAACGACATTCCTTATGTAGATGATAAAGGCAAGGTCCGATTCCGCACGAACAAGGCCGGCGGCATCGAGGGCGGCATCTCCAACGGCGAGGACATAGTCGTGCGCATCGCGGTCAAGCCCACCGCCACGATTTCCATAGAGCAGCCCACCGTGAACATGGCCGAGATGCGCGAAACCACTTTAGGCGCGATCACCCGCCGCGACCCGACAATTGCAGCCAGGTTGGTAGCTGTGGCCGAGGCTATGGTGCGAATCACGATTCTCGATCATCTGATGATGTGGCGAGGATACGACGCGGTGCAGGATATAGAGCATCCGTGGAAGTAACACCAGGAGCGGATGAGCGGTATGCCGGCGTGTGGTGTGACACATTCGGATAAGGAGATATGGGCCATTGTCGCGTTCACGCGCAAACTCCCGTCCATGACCCCGGCTCAATATCAGAACCTTGTCCGCTAAGTTAGGGCTATTCGCTCCGCCGCCATGCCGCTACGTAAGCCGGCCAGAAAGGCGCAGACCCGGCCGAGGCGTCACCTCCTCATACGGCGCTTCGGGGCATACGCCCGCGAAGTATCAGACCGATCAGTTTCTTAAGGATGGTCCCGTAGCCTTTACGTCCATTCCAAGGGTTACCTCGACTTGTCGTTCCCGCCGCATAAGTGGGCCGTGCCCGGCGCGCGTGGGTCCCGACTTTCGACTTTCGACTTTTGACTTTCGACTTCCCTTCGTCCTATACTTGTCTCTGGTATGACTTCGCACAAAGACTTCAAAAGGGCTGCCGGGCTGATGCTGGTGGCTGTGGCGGCCAGCCGGTTCCTGGGCCTGATCCGGGACATGATCCTCGCCAGGGAATTCGCCGTGACGGGCGTGATGAGCGCCTACACCGCGGCTTTCAACATCCCGGATTTGCTATACTTCTTCCTCTCCAGCGGGGCACTGTCGGCGGCCTTTATTCCCGTGTTCACCGAGCGCTTTACCACCGACCGCAAGAAAGAAGCCTGGCAGATATTCAGCATAATCGGCTGCTTTATGGGCATCGTGCTCACCGGCGCCGTAATCGTGTCGTGGATTTTCGCGCGGCCCCTGGTAAGCGTGCTGGCGGTGCCCGGTTTCGTCCATCAACACCCGGAGTTGGTACCGCTCACCATGTCCCTCACGCGCATCATCCTGCCGTGCCAGTTGTTCTTTTTCCTCGGCGGGCTGATGATGGCGACGCTGCAGTCCAGGCAGGAGTTCCGCGCAACGGCGGCCGGGCCGGTAATATATAACCTGGGCATAATCTTCGGCGCGGTGGTCCTGAGCAGGTGGTTCTATATCAGGGGCGTTGCGATGGGCACGCTGATCGGGGCGTTCGCCGGCAATATCGTGTACGCGGCCTACTGGATGAAGCGAATGGGCTTCGAGTTTTACCCGAGCCTGAACCTGCGGCATCCCGGCGTGGTGCGAATCGCGAAGCTTGCCCTGCCGGTGATCTTTGGCCTGGGCCTGCCGCAGATAGATGTGATCGTAAACAAGTGGTTTGCCAGCTTCGTATCGGCGGGGGCTCCGGCGGCGCTCAATTTCTCGAACCGCCTGATGCAGGTGCCGCTCGGGATTTTCGCGCAGGCCGCGGGAACGGCGATCCTGCCTCTGCTGGCTGCTTACGCCGCGAAAAACGCCATCGACGATATGCGCAGCAGCCTCGGTTATGGGCTGCGGGGGATTATGGTGGAGAGCATCCCCGCCACGGTCTTTATGATCGTAATGGCTGACCCGCTGGTGCGCACGATATATATGGGCAAGAATTTTCTGCCGAGCATGGTCGGCCCGACCGTGGTCCCGCTTATCTGGTACTGCGTGGGGATTTACGCGTGGGCGGGGCAGGCGATCGTTGCCCGCGGGTTCTTCGCGCTGCAGGATACCATCACGCCGGTCGTGGTGGGCACGGTCTCGACGTTCGTCTTTATCCCTTTGAACTATATCCTGATGCGCGGCATGGGCACGGGGGGTATCGCCCTTGCCACGTCCATAGCGGTCTCGCTGCATTTCTTCGGGCTGACGGTGTTCCTCAGAAGGCGACTGGGCGGGATCGAGGGCAAGAAGATCGTCAGCACGGTCGCCCGAACGATGGCCGCGGCCGCCGTGATGGCGGTGATCTGCTTTGGAGTCAGGCTGGGGATGTCGCGATTGATCGGTTCCTGGCAGCTTCAGGACGGCGATCTCAGGAGCCCGGAGAGGTTCGCCATTAAACTCGAGAATGACCACGACCCGCTTTCGAAGTATCTCGCGTCCAGGCTCTCCCCGGCGACCAATAGGATGCTGAAAGTCTACGTGACGAAGGATGAGGTCCCCGCGGCGCTCCCGCAGTCCCTCATGCATGACCTGAACAAGGTCATCAAGAGCACCAACCTCGCAGTCGCGCCGATGGAGCCCGAGATAGCCGAGCGGGCTCGCTCCGGCAAGGCATTAGCACGCGCGAACCGCCGTCTCTTGGAAGCGGCCTATCCCCGCTATATCGTGAAGCGTCCCCTCGACCGGGTGGAGACCAGAATGGGGTCGCTGGTCACGGTGCTTGTGGCGATGATCTTAGGCGTGACGGCTTATCTTGGGCTGCTGAGGGTGCTCAAGGTGGATGAGATGGACTACCTTCTCAGCGCGCTCAAGAGGCGTCTCACGCGCCGCCGGAGCGGCCCAAACGGCAAGGACGGCATTGCGGAGCCCGTGGACACCGCTCCGATGGTGGACTGAACGGCGGATGTTTCGGTATAATGCCATGTTGGGCGGACACGGGTCGAGAGGTGATGTATGCTGCGTGACCTGGGCTACCTATACGACATGCTTCACGAGGCGCGCATAGCGCTCAGCTTCGCGTCGAACAAGGATTTGCCGTTGTTTCGGGAAACCCCTTTCCCGAAACGCGCCGCGCAGCCCACATAATGCGGCGGGAACTCGAAAGACCCCGTTCCAGAAACTGCCTCGGCTTGTCCTTCCCGTTGCATAGCGGCCTTCCCTTCCCCTATAACCTTTCCGCTTGCTACTTATTCTCAAATTCGCCGGTTGCTATATTCGGAGGCCATGCTAGTGCTTAGTTGCATAATTGATTGATAGAACGCTGTACCGGGTGTTTCGGGAATCTTGTTCCCGAAACTAAGTGCGTATCGGGAACAAGATTCCCGATACGCCGGCAAGAATGCTATCAGTTATTTATGCAAGTAGACACTAGTTCGCATCGGCGCAGCCCTCCATTGAGGGTTAGTAGGGGTGGGAAGGCTGCCTGCAAGAGGAAAACAACGTGTGCGGGAGAGGTCCCGACTGACGACTGACCACCGACGACTGACGTGTCCAGCCGCTTCGCGGGCCACTCCTATTGGCTCAACGTATCGGCTTCGTTTTAGGGCAAGTTCAAGGTTAAAGGTTGGGAGTGTCCCCAACCTTCAACCTTGAACCTTCCAACCTTTAACCCATGTAATCGCTATACCGGTCGAGCCCCGCAGCGCCCGGACATAGCTCGCCAAATGACCAGGAAGATCACGGCGCCAATGAAGGCAACTATTATGCTGCCCAGATTGATACCAGTGACTCCCCTCATTCCCAGGATGCGGAATATCGCGCCACCTATTATGGCTCCGATCATTCCCGCTATCAGATCACCCCAGATGCCGCGGCCCGGAGCTGTGCCCCGCACCGCCAATCTGGCGAGAAAGCCCGCTATAAGCCCGACTATTATCCAAGCCAGTATGTTCATTCCATCACCCCCCGGTCGCTGGCTGTGCGTCGCTTGCGCACCACGACCATGAGTAGATTACCCTTTAGAGCTTTTTTTATAGCAATGGGTCATCTCTAGCTGACCGGCAGCCGCCTGATGCGAAAGGCATAGCTGGAAAGCGTGATTATCGCCCCTGATTCCAAAGGCTCATGTATCTGCTCCCAAACCGCGACGATTCTCTGGCTGATCTGGCTTACGTGCATATCAGTCAGGCGGATAATGATGACTGACGGGGACGATCGGCCTGAAAACGCGAGCAGCGTGCCATAATCCAAGTCGTGAGTCAGTATGACTTCTCCCGATTCGCGTGCAGTTTCCACGATTTCCGCGTCGGTGGACTCGCCCATGCGGATGTCACCGACGTGGCGACATTCATGGCCCTTGTGCTTCTAAGCTTCTGCCAAGGCTGCGGGGCAGGTTCATATTGATGAGGACCTTCATGCCGCTGCGTCGCTTCCGTTGATGAATATCTCATCTTCGACGCCAAGAGCAGCATAGCCAAGGGCCTGGTATATGTCCTCGGCTTCCATCTCGGGCCACTGATCGAGTATGTCCTGCACGGTCATTGCCGAACTCAAGTAGCTCAGTATCGAACTGACGGGTATTCGCAGACCCCGGATGCAGGGCTTGCCAAAGCACTTGTCCGGGTCCAGCGTTATTCGAGGAAACTTGTAATGATGTCGCTGCATCGTATCCTCCCAACGTCTCAATCGCATTATACCATGCGGGCGGGGTCAGGCATTGAGGCCGCAGAGAAAATCGAAGATGATGTCCGACGACGTCGGTATTCCCTCGTGGCCGAAGTCGGGGAAGATAAGCATTTCTTTGTGGGATGTAATCTTGTTGTACGCCGCAAACTGGCTCGATGGCGGGCAGACCGTATCCATCAGTCCCGTTATCATCAACACCCGCGCCTTTATTCGACCGGCCAGATGCTGGTTATCGATGTAGCCGAGCTTGGTGAAAATCTCAGCCTCACGCTCGTGGAGCGGGTCGAATTGCCTGAAAAATGCCCTCATCTCCGCGTAGGCATCCACGGCCAGGTCCATTTCCCACACGCGTTTGTAGTCGCATAAGAACGGAAAAATGGATGCGGCCAGCCTTACGCGAGGCTCGAGCGCCGCGCAGGCGAGGGTCAATCCTCCGCCCTGCGAGCCTCCCGTTGCCCCAACCCGGCCGGATCGACTTCCGGCAGGTCCATCACAATACCGGCAAGCTGAGCACAGTCCAGAAAGATCGACCTGAAAAGCAGCTTCTCGGGCGCGTCATTCAGTCCTCGTACGATGTGGCCCTGCTGCGTGTTGCCTGTTGTCCCACCGACATCTTCCGATAGGCCGCCGCCCTGACCGCGGCAGTCCAAAGCCGCGACACAGAAGCCCTCGTTCACCCAGCTCTGATATTGAAACCAGTCTCCGCTGCTGCCCCCATAACCGTGGAACACGAGGACCGCCGGGCGTGGACCATCGCATCCCTTGGGGCGGAGGTACTTGGCATGGACTCTGGCGCCTCCCACCCCGGTGAAATAGAGGTGGAGGTACCTCGGCGTGTGCCCCTTTCGTCTTTTCGGGAATAAGCTGCACGCCAGGGTCTATACTTTTCATCTGGGCGAGGCCCGCGTCCCAATACGCGTTGAAATCGTGCGGACGCGGATTGCGCCCCATGTATTCTTTCAGTTCTTCAAGCGGCATGTCGACTATCGGCATTGCTTTAAGCACTCCTGTGAAAATAGTTGTCAGTCGTCAGTCATCAGTCGTCAGTCGGGACCTCTCGCGCACAGGTCGCTCCTCCCCGGGTGTGGATGGTCTGGCGTTTCCGAACGCCGGACCCAGTTAATGCGGGTTTGCAACCCGCGAGCACACGCTCTCATTTTCATCAATAGTGATGAAGCGGAAGGCTTCGTGGCCGATTCCTCTAACTCGCGACCATGGGTGTTATTCACCGTTCGTCGCGGGCATTCCTTCCGGGAGGCGCGAGCCGGCGTTTCATATATGGGGGAAGAATGGCCGTGGAAAATGGTCAGGGCGAGGGATGGCCCTAGTTGGAGAGGCTCAAACAGGCCGCATGTCTTCACGTATCGAGAGGGAGGTCCGCTCCGCGGCCGAAGCAACCGTGTGTGGCTGGGGTTCCGGGCTCTCTGCTAAATGCTGTTATCGGGGAGGCATTGGCGAGGTAAGGCACTGGACCGGACGCACGCGCCGGTCAGTCGATTACGATCCGCGGCCCAACGACAAATCCGACCCCGCAAACATCAGGCGGCTTTTCTTTTCCTGTGGTGCGCTCGCTTAACGAACTTCAACTGATCGCATTCCAGATCTTTGCACAGCTCCTGCGGCTGCCAGCCCTTGGTCATGAGCGCGCACTTGTCGCCGTTGGTATAAGGGCAGTAAAATGATCCGGTGCTATCGTCTTGGAGGTCGAAATTGCCCAGTAAATCCCCGAACAGATCTTCGTTCAAGTTGCAGCCCTCCCGTTCTTGGAATGGTACTAACCATTGTCGGAATTTGGGGCGGGCAAAATTAGATATCTTTCGTTGCTGACGAGGCCGCTCGTGTAAATTTCGCGAGCAGCTTTAGCCCCAACTGCAATCGTGAACTTACCGGGATATTCGCTGGAACCGATACCTTCTGCTACGTCAGGGGTGTCATAAATTGACGGTAATACGACGCGGCCACAGCGTGGCCAACAAAAAATACTCACTTCCGGGCCGCAGCTATTGACTTTATTGCCGTTGGCATGCTATTTTACTGTGATGTCGATGTTTTGGCGATCGAGATGTGTCGCCGCACGGCCGAAACCCCGCCGACGGGAGGTTGCCTGTGACCGAGAAGCGTTGGCTCAAGGATGGTCAGCACGAAGTCATTGCCAGGGAGGGCAGGCCAAATGAGACTGCGGCATCGAACTTTGATGGTGTCGTCGAGGAAATCACGAACTGCCGATGTCCACACGCAGGGGCAGCCTGTGTCTGCGCGCCGGCGATTGGCGCCATCATCTCGGAGATGTACGAGTTCTACCGGCGAGAGCATAACATCGCGGAACACCTCCAGATGAGTTTTCTGCCGCAGGAAGTGCCGGAGACCAAGGGCTTCGAGATCGGCCATCACTACAAGGCGGCGCTCGATGAGGCCAAAGTCGGAGGAGATTTCTACGATGTCTTTGCGCTGGGCGGAGATAGTTTTGGCGTAGTGATCGCGGATGCGGCGGGTAAGGGCTTGAAGGCAGCGATGTACTCGGCCATGACCAAGCATATGCTCCGAGCTTACGCACTGGAGGATGGAAACCCCGAGACTGTGCTCGCCAGGCTCAATGCGGCCCTCTCCGCCTTCACCCCGCCGGAAGTCTTCGTGACGCTGGTCTACGGCGTGCTCGATGTCGGCAAGAAGACCTTCGTCTACGCGAACGCCGGTCACGAGCCGCTGATAGTCTACTCGGGCACGCACAAGTCTGCTTCGACGCTGGATCTCACGGGCAATGCGCTTGCGGTGACGCCGAGCGCCAGCTACGTCGCGCGGACGGTCACGGTCGAGCACGGAGACGCAATGCTTCTTTACACCGATGGCCTCACCGACGCGGGATGGGGAATGCACCGAATGGGCCACGACCGCGTTCTGAATGTCCTGGAGGAAAGCGCGTCGCAGTCCGCGCCTGCGCTGGCTGAGTCGCTCATTACCGCCGCGACCCATTACGCGGGCGGCAAGCTCGGTGACGACGCGGCTATTCTGATAATCAAGAGGCCGGAAAACAGGAGTTAGGCGCTTAGAATCCGGACCTCCAACCCGCGACACCAAGCCTCATCTTCGTCTACAGTGATGAAGGCAAAGCCCTCATGCATGATTCCTAAAGCGGCGCAGCCGCAACCAAAAGGGCTATCGCCGGAAAATCAATACAGCCTTTGCGCAATTCGGAAGGTCGGTGGTTTCCTCTTAGGCGCTCAGCGCCCTCCCAGAAACAATTTGTTGTCGCTAAGGCGGATTCGACGGCGCACCGCCTTTGGGTTTTCCGCTTTATGGTTGTTAAGGGATGGCGGATGAGCTATACTTGCTTTGCCTGGGCGGAGGGTAGGGCAACGCTGGGGAGCTCTCCCGAGCGCCGACTCAGGTGTTGTTCAAGGGATGGGGGTGGAAATCTCCGCCCCCTCCAAATCATCCCTTAACAACCGAAAAGCGAAAAACCCGACCGCCTGCCTTGGTCAACTGCCACCGTAAGGTGGCCACTTTTCCCCAGCGAAGTCTGGGGAAAAGCTTAGTATCTTACAACTGAAATCCGGGGTGGCCTTTGAAATTCAGGTACAGCTTGTATAGGATTTCAGTTGTAAGCGCCTAACTGTCAACCGTTAACTTTAGAACCTTTAGCCGTCCGGCGGTCCTTCCACTTAAGGTAATCGATCACCCCTTTGGCAAGCGCGCGGGCCATCCTATCCTGCCCCGCCGCGCTCTTGATAAAGCTGGCATCGTATGCGTTGTTCAGGAACACCATTTCCACGGTCACGACCGGGGCCTTGCTGAGGATGGAGCCGGTGAGCGCTCCCTGCATTTTGCCCACCTTGGTCCTGCTCTCGCCCTTGACTCCGCGGTCTTTGAGATAGCCGCGAAGCAGCGCAAGCATCCCCGCGTGCATCTTATATGCCGCGCCGCGGCTTTCGAGCAGCACCTCGTCCGATGGTCCGGTAAAGCCCAGGTCGGAGCCTTTGCGGTCGGGAAAATAAAGCGTGAAGCCGTGGTTGGGGCCGGCGTCACAGTGCAGCCTCAGAAACAGGCTTGCTCCTGATTGATTGGAGACTTCCGCGCGCTCGGCGTTGTTCATCAGCGTGTCGCGGTCGTGCCGGGTCCTCACGGTCCTGATCCACGGCACATCCGCAAACAGTGACTCGAGCTTAAGGGCAACCTCCCAGTTGATTTCCAACTCGGTAACGCCGTTCAAGACGCGACGGCCCGGGCTGTACGAGGTGGGGTGGCCGGGGTCGATACAGACGACGTAACGTGTTCTCGGACTCGACTGCGGCCTGCGGAATCTGGGAGCAAAGAAGCCCACCCATAGCAGCGCCGCGCCGGAGAAAACCGCCGCGATCGCCAGCGGTCCGAGCCAGCCGGGCACGCCGCGCGCCTCGTGGTTTTGAAAGTCGGCTTCCAGTGCAGCACCCCCAGGTTCTGAGTGCATTATATCGCAAGCGCGCACACCCGGCAATATAGGATCGCAGATAGTTCGATGGCATATAGTCTGATGGCGAAGGAAACTGTTCCGCGCAAGGCTCCATGCTATCTGGCCATCTGACTCCGCGAAGCGGCGGCGAAGTGGGCTTGTTTATTTCCCGTGAATGCGGTATAATGAGTTTGGCGTGGAGGGCAAAAGATCCACGTCTATGTGGGGGCGATTGGTGTCGACAGGGAGGCGGTAAGCTTAAGCTGCGGGCCGAGGCGGCCGCTGGCCTCGTAAAAAGCGGCAAAACAATAAAAGCGAACACAAGTTACGCTCTCGCTGCCTGATTAGGCTGGCGCATCCGACCGTTCTCAGCCGGTGTGAACGGAGTCGGGTGTCATTTTAACCGGCTTGCTCGTCATTTTACGTTCGTCAACTGACGAGGACCACCTTACGAACTGGGGCCGACGTATCCCGCCTGCAGGAGACCTAAGGCCCGAGAACTAAAATGCAGGATACGCTCGTAGGCGCTTTTGCAGACCATTCTTTGGACCCGGGTTCGAGTCCCGGCGCCTCCACCAAAATCGTGCTCAGTCGGTGCCCTTTTCTGACGATTTGGGCACCGTTTGGACTCCGGCTCGATTTCTGGCACGCTCTAGCCAGCCCTCTATGACGCCCACGGCCTGGCTCTGCGAATGCGGAAGCACGTGGGTGTAGAGGTCCTGAGTTATGGCCGTATTCGCGTGCCCAAGTCGCTCCGAAACGGTCTTGACGGGTATTCCGGCCATAATCAACTCCGTCGCCTGTGTGTGCCGCAGACTATGCAATCCGCCCTGGACCCCTGCTGTCTTCGCCAGGCGCATAAAGCCCTTCCCCAATGATTGCGGCGTCATCTGCCTGCCGTCCGAATGTGCGCATACCCAGGGCGCTGCGCTCTCCGATCGTTCACCCCGTAATTCCTGCAACGTATATGCCGGCAAAGGCACAACCCGCGCCCTGCCCGTTTTCGGCTCCTTCTCGTAGACAATCCCCTTTATCTGTCCCACCGACCGCCTGATTATCAGCACACCCCGGTCCGCGTCGAAATCCTCCCATTTAAGCCCCAGTGCCTCGCCACGCCTCATTCCCGTCGCCAAGATTATCAGCACCGGTACTCGGAATCCAGATCCCTCCAGCGCGGCCGAAATCGCCGCCACACCGGCCTCCGGGACTGTTCGCGCCTCGCTTCGTCGAACGCGCGGAGGGTCCAGCATATCGGCGGGATTGACGGCGAGCAGTTGCCAGCGTACAGCCTGATGCAAGGCGGCATGGACAAGGCCATGGACATTCCTCACGGTTTTGGGGGCAAGACCCTCTTTACCGTCCAGCCGGCCATTTTTCTGCCAGCCTCGGCATAGAACTCCTGGAGATGCAGCGGCCGCAGCTTGTCGAGGGCGCATGCCTCCGATCCGGGGGTTCACGTGCCGGCTGATGATCTCTTGATCGCGCTCGTAGGTCTTGGGTGAAACGTTGGGTTTGCGGTAATCGAGCCACTTGGAGAGGAACGCGGCCAGAGTGAGCCGGCCGGCGTCGGCGTAGGTTCCCGTGCGGAGCTGATGGAGACGTTCCCGAAGCACTTCCTGAGCCTGGCGTTGGTTCAAGCCCGGCAGCGCCTCTTTTTTTCTCCGGGTTTGCCATCAGCGCCCCGGGGGAGTTCGTAGCGAAGGTAGTAGACGGAGCCTCGTTTGACGACGGAGCCGATCATAGTTGCAGACTCACATCGGCGACCACATAGGCGCCTTGGCTTGTGGACGTTTTGGCCGCGAAGCCGTCAACATAGATCGTAGTCGTAACGGAGCCGGAGTCACCATCATTCTGAGCCTGCAAGGAGAAAAAATCCTTCCGGGACCACGTACGACCATCGGCACGGAATTCGAGCATTAGATACCTGCTCGGTGTCGCCTCCAGAGTTTGTATAACAGAGCGAAGCGGAAGCGGCAGTGCCAGTCACTTCGTAGGTTACTGTGTGAAGCTTCGGGAGAGTGTCGGCAGCCGAATCGGTAGCATTGCTGGGGTTCGGTTCCTCCTTGTTTGGCGGACTCGACATTGCGCCAACAACCCACCATATAATCAGGGCGAGAACGATCAGCCCGGCGCACCCCGCGCAAGCCGATGTCGGTTGGTTATTGCCTTCGCTCATTTCCCCTCCCGGCTTCTTCTCGAACCACGCGCCTGATTTCCTCCTTCGCGAACTCCGACAGGTTCTCCATGCCCGCGAGAAAGACATCTACGCGCTTGACGGGATCAGTTTCCGCTTCCCACCCAGAAAGCGGCGCGTATCCGGCAATACGGTACAGCATCTCAATGTCGGCGCCCTGGACCTCGGCAAGCGCCTCTAAATAGATTTGAGCGGGACGCTCTACGCAGTCTGTGAATATCTTCCTCACCTGTTCGGAGGACATCCTACCGATTGGCGTCTGTCGTCCCGCATCCTGCTGCTTACGCAACCATTCGTTTGCCTTAATCGCGATCTTCGCGTAGGAGTCGCCCCCCTTTGTTGGCGCGAGGACCTCTCCGATAGTGGGCCTCTTAGTCAGCATTGCAAGCACGTCGTGTTGTTGGCATTATAGATCATTATACTTCACCCCGGTAAAAAATAATTAAGAAAAACTCAAAAAAGGTCTTGACAGCACCGTGTTGTTGGCTGGTAAATTACAGTCGGAGGCCACAACACGGTGTTGTGGGAGAACACCATGAAACAAAAACTTCCACCCCACAATCAGCGCCGGCTTAACGTCGCGATAGCGGCCCGTTTCGATGGGAAATACCGGGACTGCATCGAGTACTTCCAGCAGCTTCAGCAGCACGGCTTTACGGACCAAGAGATATGAGGATCGAGGAAATCCCGACACCGGAGCCCTCTCCGGGCCATGTCCTGTGCAGGGTAGTAACCTGCGGGATTTGCGGGACAGACAACTCGATCTATACCGGCGAGGCGTCATTCCTGAACCGCGTCAGGTTCCCGATGACTCCTGGACACGAGTGGTCGGGTATCGTCGACAAGATCGGTGAAGGCATTACCGGCCTGGCCCCTGGCGATCGGGTGACTGGCGATTCCATCGTCTCCTGCGGCGCGTGTTATGAATGTCTTAACGGCAAGTACGACCATTGTCCTGACCTGCAGGCTGTAGGGACGATCCGCACCTGGGATGGCGCGTACGCGGACTATATTTTAATGCCTGCAAGGCATTTGTTCAAACTCCCCTCGAACGTCAGTTTCGACAACGCTGCCATTGTCGAGCCTGCGGCGATAGCCCTCAATTCAGTAATTCTTGCGGGCGTGACGGTGGGTGACAGGGTCCTTGTCCACGGCACCGGTCCCATAGGGATCGCGGCTGCAAAGCTGGCTAAGCTTGCGGGGGCCACGAAGGTCTCGGGATGTATAAGCGGACCCTTGATCTGATGGAGTCCGGAATGCTGGACCTTTCCCCCACTATCAGCGGAAGGTACCGCCTGGACCAGGTTCAGCAAGCCTTTGATGACATGGGCCGCAAGAACGACACCAAGATCAAATTCATGCTCGATATCTGTGCTCGCAGGGAATAATCCGGGCCGGAAGGCAACATCGTTCACTTGCCCGGAACTTCCGCCCCGCACGCGTGTAGCCTTCCTGGGTGGCGATTTTGAGAATCGCCACCCTGACCTCCCTCCCGATTTCCGAATCCGGCAGAGCCACCTTCATTTTCGTTGAGAAGTGGTGAACGGGTCAGACAGCAGGGGCAGAGATCGCCATCATATACCCAATAGGCTTTTGCCGCGCTGCCGAAATGAGCCTTCATAGTGTCCAATTTTTGCACGGATTGGCCGTGCAAAAGCCTGTAGTCGCGCGCAATTAGAGGAAATCGCAGAGATCAAACGCACCCTAATGCGTGGTTTTGCTGGTCCAATTGCCTCTGCAGTCCTCGGCGAAGCGCCTCGTCTATTTCTGAACAAGCTCTTCGAGTCCGATTCGACTATGCAGAGATGACTCGAATGCTGCTCTATTTCTGGGGGATGGCTAAGTCCTGGGCCGATATCACCAGAACTGTACGAAGCAGATTAATCGTTAACACCACCACAGCCCTCGCAGGTCATAAGGAGCGCCAACAGAAGTATAGGCTGAGTATACCGGCGCCCGTGGTTCCGACGCTGGACGCAGTGGTCGGTCTTCTTCGGGATGAACGGAAGATACGGGCTGGGAAAAAGGAATACGACCTGCTGGTGTACCCATATTTCTCTCAGATGACTTCGGTAATACGCGAATGCGCGCGCACGCTTCGCCCCGGGGCATTAGCTCACGTAATGGTGGCAGATGCAGCACTCTACGGCGTTCATATCAGCACGCACAGGATCCGGGTTCCGGACCACCCGTACGCGGCCGTGACCGAGTAATTCCTCGATGGCCGCGGCGTTCGCGCCGGCGACGACGACTATCGGGCCAATGCCTGACGACACAAGCGCGTCGACGACCGAGCCCAGGACGGTGGAGTCGCCGAATGGCATCAAGAGCTTAGGCGAGCCGAAGCGGCGCGCCTCCCCGGCGGCGAGCACCACCGCGCCATAGTCCTCGGCGGTTCCGGCGGATTCCCGCGCGGCCGGAGACGAAAGAGGGGTATCGCGAGAATCATCCACGCAGTTTTGCATTTGCCGATCACCTTGAAGCTTGCGGGCGACTTGACGGCCGGAGCCGGCTTAATATGTCTTGTAATTTGCTGGCCCTTTGCCAGCTCCCCATAGGACACACGCGACTTCTCGAGCGTCCGATCGAACACCACCCCATCTTTGACAGCCAACCCCTCGACCGGCGCCCCAAGGGAAGGGAAGTTGCTATGCGAGAACGACAACTCGAAGGTACCGACCGCGACGTGATCTTCGAACCTCGTTCCCGCCCGCGTAGGTGGGTTGCGCTCACGAATACTGAACTCCACTTCACAGGTATGGTGGACGATCAAGTCCGCAACGCGCGGATTTGGACACATTCCTAGAGGCTGCCACTACCGAATAGTTCGCGATATTGCCACAACCTTTGCTGACCCGACGAGCTGGAGTGCGTTGCCAGCGCAGGTATTGGTATGTTAGTGACGAAAACATGGTCTACCGTAGCATTTGTATCAGAATTTTGCGATCTAGTCCTTGCAAAATGTGGGTAACAAATTTGTAGGAAAGCGCCGGGCGACACTGGCAAAAATGCTGGGGATGGGTCCGTTGATCGTCCCCAACTTTTCACAATCGTGGAAGGTCGGTCGAAAAAGTCCAGGCGCACACGTAAGGCGGCAGATGATTCATCTGCTGCCGTTTTTGCAGGAGGCGAGGTAGAAGAAATGAACGCGAGAGTTCATTGCATATTGCTGATATTGTGTCTGAGTTTCTGTCTTGCCGCTTCGGCGGTGACTGCGGCGCATTCGTCGGATTCTTTGCCCGGCGAGGGCGGTGTCCAGGCGGCTGCGTCCGCGAAAGTGAGCGTTTCGAGCATATCGAGTAGTCCCGCTTCCGGGACATTCTCCTTAGGCGCGAGGATCAGCATCCGAGTCGTCTTCACAGGCAGCGTGACCGTTCAGGGCACGCCCACGCTTACCCTGGCGGTAAGCAGCGCCGGACGCGCCGTGAGCTACACATCCGGCAGCGGCTCCAACACGCTGACATTTATTTACACGGTGGCGAAAGGAGACAATTCTTATGACCTTGACTGCGTAAGCGCCTCGGCGCTGGACGGCGTCATATCGGGCGGCGGCGCACCTGCCGGCCTTACGCTTCCGGCCCCCGGCACGCAGTATTCGCTGGGCCACGCTCGTCTGGTCGTCGCCACGACCAATAGCGGCACGCTTAGTCAATGCCGCGTCAGCCCGACCGGCAATGATTGGGATACCGGGACAAGTTGGTCCCATGCGTTGAGGACAATCCAGGCCGGCGCGACGCTGCTCCCGGCGGAGATGTCTGGGTTGCGGCAGGCGTCTACCCCAACGATATCACGGTGTCGACCGGCGCCAATATCTACGGTGGTTTTGCGGGAAATGAGTCTTCCGTAAGCCAGAGAAACTGGCTCGCGAGCCCCACGATAGTCGGAGCCAAGGAAACCGTGGACGATATCCATGTCATTCCGAATGCGAAACCGACGACCGTTGACGGGTTCACAATTCAGGTCCCGTCCAACTGCCACGGTGTGTACTGCGACGTAGGCAGCGTCAATTCCGCAATCACGATCGCAAACTGTACAATAACGGGCAGTGGACCGGATGGAATCTACTGCAACGGCTACTCAAGCAAAGCGACGCTCCAGATCACAATTACAGACAGTGTGCTATCCGGTGCTTTCGTGAGTGGGATCGAGTGCAACAGCTACAGCGCCACTGTCGCAAACAGCATAGTCACGCAAGCGTCCGCGTGTGGCGTATTGTGCTACGGAGGGGGCGTCACCAAATTGATAAACAACACCCTCACCGGAAACGGCTCCGGGGTGACGATCATTGGCGGATCGAGCACTTGCGCGAACAACATAGTCGCGTTCAACCAGAGCGGCATAGTTAACGGTGGGTCTATACTGACACTCGACCACGACTGTGTATACGGCAACAACATAACTAATTACCAGGGTGTCGCCCCCGCTTCGAAGCTGGCCGATATCAGCAGCAATCCGCTCTTCGTCGGGCCGGGGGACTATCGCCTTCAGACCGGTTCGCCGTGCATCGACGCGGGCGACGCGAAAGACGTGGTCGGCACACTGGACGTTTACGATGATCCCCGAGTGTTGGGGCCGCGCGTCGATATCGGGGCCGCGGAGTATGTCTACTCGCCCCCGGATCTCCCGATCATAACCGATGCCGAGTTCAACACGATGAATAACGATCAGATCGCAGCCAGTTGGACCCCGGGCGACTCGAATCAAATCGCGGCGTATCAGTACGCTATCGGCGCCCCGGACTCCGCCGGAAACATCACGTTCGATACGGGCTGGACAATCGGGGATGGGTCCACGTCCATCCAAAAGTCGCTCGCCAGCCTGACAAGCGGCCCAGCCAGCTTGCCGAGCTTCCCCGTTCACTACCTCTACGTGAGAGCGCAGGAGAGTACCAACGGGCAGTGGAGCAATGCGGCATCGGCCCAGATAAAGATCAAGACAGACCTGCTCGGCGGGTGGGGCGATTTCGAATACGCGGGGGATACGAGTTGGCAGAGCTACTATACGGGCACGGACTATGACTTTGACACCCAAAGCGGCTGGACCTCTGCCGTGAATTCCAGTGGTTGGCGAATGGGATGGGACCCGGCAACCCCGAGCAACTCGGTGGCTGTCGGCTGGTCCACGCTAACCGGCTCAACGGTCCACCCAAGAAACAACGTGACCTACAGCATCGTGCCGGGTGGGATAAACGGAAGCAACTGCCAGTTCTTCTGTCTCCAGGGGCTCACCAGCGGATCTGCCTGGGCGATGCTCCAATCCACAGCGAACATTTCGAGTGTTTCCAGCGACGCGCATCCCGGCGACACGGTGACCTTTCATGTGGATAGCATTCGTATGTCCGGATACGACAGCCTTCCGGCGGGTACCACGGTCAAGTATACCGATCGGCTTTAAGGGGCAAACCTCGAAGACGCTAACGGCATCCACGACTGCTTTCTCCGACGAAGTGTCTTTCGCGGTACCCGACTCAGCGGCAGCAGGATGGTTGATCTGCCCAATTGTAGAAATTGAAACGTCGGGACCGTTGGGCGCGGCGCAGCCGGGCATTTATGTTGATGGCGCTCACCTGTACGTGAAACGCGCAAGCAACCCCACTAGTTATGCCACGTGGAATGTGCCGGTGATCGTAATCAAGGCAGTCAAGACTTTCGTGAACAGATGGGACTGGCAATCAGGCGGCTATGACCTGTATACGCTGGCACAGAATTGTGATTCGATGGTTGTCGGTGAAGCGGACGGAGCATTTGCCGCCAGAATGAAGTATCTCAATCCAAACATCCGGACATATCTCTACCAGATTTACGCTTGCCTCGACCAGCGAGACTCTAGAGGAATCGACGTGTGGTATTCCGCTTCGCCCACGCAGATGGGTTGGCTACTCAACAACAACCATAGGGATTGGCTCTGGGCTAATGGTGTTGGCGGCTTCGTCAGCGCACCGAGCGGGCCATATTTATACGACATGCACGTCGCAAACTCCGATTACCAGTCGTACTGGGTTGGGGTTGCGCAAGCGAAGGCGCTCAGGTGGAAGCACCAGGGCGTATTCATGGATTCGATGATCCCGATGATCCAGGTGCTGTCTGGCGCCCAGATCATTCAGCCGGAACGTGACCCCTGGGGAATCCAGAGATTCCTTCACGGAGTTGTTCCATCGCTTGACAGCGCGGGACTGACCGTCGCAGGGAACATGGGCGGCTATAATGTGTCGAAGGATCCGTGTGACGTCTACTTCAACCCCCGCTGGACTCCGGCTGCTCCGTACAACACGTCCAACTACACGTCTAACCAGCCGTCCAACACGCCGAATATAGCATTCCAGGAGTGGGGATTCATCCGGCCGAGCGGCGGTGCTGAATATGACTCTGCCTACTGGTTGAGCTGCCTTCAGGACATGGACACGGTTAAGAGTTGGAATACGAACGCGGACGGCTCGCTCGTTCCGGCGAACCAAAGAATGTATTATGTTGTGGAAATCGAGGGAGCCGACGTGCCGAGCGACCCTGCCGCCGGTGTCAACGGGTGGTTTCAATATGGACTTGCCAGTTATCTGCTCGCCCAAAACGACTGGACGTACTTCTCGTGGTTGAGCACCGGTCGATTGCTTGATGGAATCGACTACTCGTCCACAGCCAACCTGGCAAGCCCGGCTGGGGACCGAGCCTCGGTGAATGGCGACCCGTACTTCCTGTATCGCAATTACACTACAGCGGACGGCCGCGGCGAGGTAGTCGTGGTGAACGGAAACGATGGGCCTAACGGCGTCCTGAGGCTTACGGCCAGCGACGTCTATGCTCTTCCATGGACTGCGCTGGATGAGAATGGAAATGTGCTTGCCGGCGGCACACAAATTGTTCTACCGCCGCATACGGGGCGCATTTTCATCAAGGAATAGCGGTGTAAGTTAGGGGGCGGCGCAATAAGCCGCCCCTTGCCTCCAACCTCGATCTTCGAACCTCGCTTAACCTTTCAGCCGTTGTAAGTGCTCACTCTTTGTGAGAATGGCAGCCACCACTATGCGGCGGAAACGACAAATCGAGCGTCTGCTTCAACCCGGCACCTTCGAGTTCCCGCTGCACGCATAGCACTCACCCTGGACAGGCTCAGACCACGTCCTCTCTCGCGGCGGAGGGTGCCACGCGTGCAGCGGGAACTCGAAGGTCTCCATTCCAAGAACCACCTCGGCTTGTCGTTCCCGCCGCATACGTGGGTCGTACCTCGGGACCCGTGAGCACTTGCCACCCGTTTGGCAACTTGCAAAAGGACAAAGCGGAAGTTATCCTTGAGAGGTGTTCCGATTCGTGGAACATTTAATTGTGGTTAACTCGTATGCCTTGGTGAAGCCCGGCAATAAACAAACCACACCCGGGTGCGCGAGCATTATAAATGTGCTTGAGCGGCAAGAAACGGGGATTTGTTTAGATGGCCTCATTTCTGGTGACAGGCGGCGCGGGATTTATCGGCAGCAATATAGCCCAGACCCTGGTGGGACGGGGCGAACGTGTTCGCGTTCTGGACAACTTCTCGACGGGTATTCACAAGAATCTAGCCGCATTCGAGTCCGACATCGAGGTGATCGATGGTGACTTGAGAGATGCCGAGACAGTCCAGCTTGCGGTCGCGGGCATGGACTATGTGCTCCATCAGGGGGCTTTGCCATCGGTGCCAAGGTCGATATCCGCCCCGTTTACCAGCAACGCCGTGAACGTGGACGGGACCCTGAACTTGCTCATCGCGGCAAGACACGCAGGCGTCAAGCGAGTCGTGGCAGCCTCGTCTTCGTCGGTATACGGAGACACTCCCACTCTGCCTAAGCGAGAGGATATGGTTACCAGGCCTCTCTCACCTTACGGGGTGTCCAAGCTCGCCGCGGAGCAGTATTGCAGCGCGTTTTTTGCGTCGTACGGCCTGGAGACCGCGGCGCTTCGTTATTTCAACGTTTTTGGACCCAGGCAGAATCCTAAGTCACAGGTACGCCGCGGTCATTCCCAAGTTCATAACCGCCGCTCTGGTCGGTGAGCAGCCGGTGGTATACGGCGACGGAGAGCAGTCTCGCGACTTCACCTTTATCGATAATGTGGTGGAGGCGAATCTGCTGGCTGCCAGCACACCCGGTATCGGCGGACAGATCTATAATATCGCCTCCAACGGTTCCCATACTCTGCTTGAACTGATCGGCTTGATTGCAAAAGAGCTTGGCAAACGGATCGAACCTAGATTCGATCCCCCACGGGCGGGGGATATCAAGCATTCGTGGGCTGATATCAGCAAGGCTGAAAGGGAAATGGGATACCGCGTGAAAGTGGGATTTGAGGAAGGTATTTCCAAAACCTGCGAATGGCTTAAGTACGGGATTTAATCGCGAAAACGCGAAAGAGCGAAAGCGGGAAAACTTTCAGTTCGGGCGGATTTGCAATCCCCCGAAAACAACCATTTTGAACTACAACGTCGTTTAGGGCATCAGAGATGCCCAGATTTCCCTTTACGGGCCGGATTGCAAATCCGCCCGAACGGACAGAACTTGGCGTTACGTTGTGCGGCCCCGTTCGGAGCGCGGCGCTTCGCTCTGCGGCCGAAGCAACCCCTGCGGAGGGGAGTTCCGGGCTCTCTGCTCTCTGCTATAAGCTATTCTCAAGGGAGACACATAATGTCGCTGGTTGATTTGATCGAGTCACGTGATGCAAGAATCGGAATCATCGGGTTGGGATACGTCGGCTTTCCGTTAGCGACAGCTTTTGCGCGAAAGGGATTTCGCGTGACCGGTTTCGACATGGATGCCGCGAAAGTGGCTTTGCTCGAAGAAGGCAAGAGCTACATCAAGCATTTTCCCGCCGAAGACATAGTGGAGATAACCGACTCCGGCAAGTTCCATCCAACTACCGACTTCGCGCAGTTGAACGAGATGGACTGCATCCTGATCTGTGTCCCTACTCCGCTGAGCAAGAACAGGGAGCCTGATCTGTCTTATGTGCTCGATACGACCAATACCATCGCCAGGTATCTGCGCAAGGGGCAGTTGATAGTGTTGGAATCGAGCACTTACCCGGGCACGACCGACGAGGACATGCGCCATATTCTTGAAGCCACCGGAATGGAGGCCGGCAAGGATTTTCATCTCGCCTATTCCCCGGAAAGGGAAGATCCCAACAACAAGGACTACAGCATATCCACCATACCGAAAGTGGTGGGCGGATTTACGCCTGAATGCACGAGGCTCGCCAAAGCTCTCTACGATTCGATAGTGGTAAGAACGGTGCCGGTATCATCCACAAGAGCGGCCGAAGCGACCAAGTTGCTGGAGAACACTTACAGAGCGGTGAACATCGCCCTCGTGAATGAGCTGAAAATGCTTTTCGATAAAATGGACATCGACATCTTCGAGGTGATCGAAGCGGCAAAGACCAAACCGTTCGGCTTCCAGGCGTTTTATCCGGGGCCGGGGCTTGGCGGACACTGCATTCCGATAGACCCGTTCTACCTCACGTGGAAAGCGCGAGAGTATGATTGCACGACAAAGTTCATAGAACTGGCCGGCGAAGTCAATACTTTCATGCCTTACTGGGTAGTCGGCAAGACGGTCGAAGCTCTCAACAATCGAGGCGTAGCCACCAACGGCGCAAAAATCCTTGTGCTGGGTCTGGCCTATAAGAAGGACATCGATGATGTGCGGGAATCGCCCTCCCTGAAACTCATAGAGCTTCTGCAAGCCAGGGGAGCACGAGTGGACTACAACGACCCTTATGTGCCCAGGACCCACAGGATGCGGCATTACGATCTGGGGATGGAGTCGGTTCCACTCACCAAGGAGGCGCTGGCAAGCTATGATTGCGTGGTGATCTCCACCGACCATACAGATTACGACTTCAACTTTATAGTCGATAACAGCCGGCTGGTTATCGACACCAGGAATGCCACCAAAGGCATAGTTAACGATAGGATCGTGAAAGCCTAAAAGCAGGAGGAGCAGCTTTGATTTATACGAGATCGCTGGTTGTATTGTCAATTGTTCTAATCTGCATTTGCCGCGCTTGCGCCGTGGCTGCCACTGTTAACGTCGACTTCCTCGGCGGGTGGGGCGATTTCGAATACGCGGGGGATACGAGTTGGCAGAGCTACTATACGGGCACGGACTATGACTTTGACACCCAAAGCGGCTGGACCTCTGCCGTGAATTCCAGTGGTTGGCGAATGGGATGGGACCCGGCAACCCCGAGCAACTCGGTGGCTGTCGGCTGGTCCAGGCTAACCGGCTCAACGGTCCACCCAAGAAACAACGTGACCTACAGCATCGTGCCGGGTGGGATAAACGGAAGCAACTGCCAGTTCTTCTGTCTCCAGGGGCTCACCAGCGGATCTGCCTGGGCGATGCTCCAATCCACAGCGAACATTTCGAGTGTTTCCAGCGACGCGCATCCCGGCGACACGGTGACCTTTCATGTGGATAGCATTCGTATGTCAGGATACGACAGCCTTCCGGCGGGTAGCACGGTCAAGTATGCGATCGGCTTTAAGGGGCAAACCTCGAAGACGCTAACGGCATCCACGACTGCTTTCTCCGACGAAGTGTCTTTCGCGGTACCCAGATCAGCGGCAGCGGGATGGTTGATCTGCCCAATTGTAGAAATTGAAACGTCGGGACCGTTGGGCGCGGCGCAGCCGGGCATTTATGTTGATGGCGCTCACCTGTACGTGAAACGCGCAAGCAACCCCACTAGTTATGCCACGTGGAATGTGCCGGTGACCGTCACCAAGGGAGTCAAGACTTTCGTGAACAGATGGGACTGGGGAGCAGGCTTTGACCTTTATACGCTGGCACAGAATTGTGATTCGATGGTTGTCGGTGAAGCGGACGGAGCATTTGCCGCCAGAATGAAGTATCTCAATCCAAACATCCGGACATATCTCTACCAGATTTACGCTTGCCTCGACCAGCGAGACTCTAGAGGAATCGACGTGTGGTATTCCGCTTCGCCCACGCAGATGGGTTGGCTACTCAACAACAACCATAGGGATTGGCTCTGGGCTAATGGTGTTGGCGGCTTCGTCAGCGCACCGAGCGGGCCATATTTATACGACATGCACGTCGCAAACTCCGATTACCAGTCGGTACTGGGTTGGGGTTGCGCAAGCGAAGGCGCTCAGGTGGAAGCACCAGGGCGTATTCATGGATTCGATGATCCCGATGATCCAGGTGCTGTCTGGTGGCCGGATCATTCAGGCGGAACGCGATCCCTGGGAAATCCAGAGATTCCTTCACGGAGTTGTTCCATCGCTTGACAGCGCGGGACTGACCGCCGCCCCAAACATGGGCGGCTATAATGTGTCGAAGGATCCGTGTGACGTCTACTTTAACCCCCGCTGGACTCCGGCTGCTCCGTACAACACGTCCAACTACACGTCTAACCAGCCGTCCAACACGCCGAATATAGCATTCCAGGAGTGGGGATTCATCCGGCCGAGCGGCGGTGCTGAATATGACCCGGTCTACTGGTTGGGCAGCCTTCAGGACATGGACACGGTTAAGAGTTGGAATACGAACGCGGACGGCTCGCTCGTTCCGGCGAACCAAAGAATGTATTATGTTGTGGAAATCGAGGGAGCCGACGTGCCGAGCGACCCTGCCGCCGGTGTCAACGGGTGGTTTCAATATGGACTTGCCAGTTATCTGCTTGGCCAAAACGACTGGACGTACTTTTCGTGGTTGAGTGGCGGTCAATTGTTTGAAGGAATCGACTACTCCGGCACGTCTAACATAGGAGTCCCTGCCGGGAACAGGGCTTCGGTGAATGGCGATCCTCCTTCCTGTACCGAAAATACAATACAGCAAACGGTGGAACCGCGGTGGTGGTGGTGAACGCAAACACTACGGCAACGCGCACTTATACTCTTGACAGCGAAGCAACTGACGAAACTGGCTCGATGATACCCGGCGGGACGGTCATCACGCTGCTGCCGCATACGGGCCGGATATTTACTTATGGACCCAACAGCATCGTCGTCAATGTGAACGCGCCCACGGTTGTTTCTCCCGGCCAGGTCGTCTCCGTCGTATTAAGCTACTCCAATGTCTCATCCAGCGATGTGTCCAATGTGCAGATCACGGCGCAGGTACCCAGCCAAATGGCGTATGTAGCCGGAAGCGCCGAGGCAACCGGCGGCGTGTACAATCCGACAGCCAACTCGGTAACCTGGCTGCTGCCTTTGGTGAAAGCAAATAGCCAGGGAACAGAGACGTTCAACGCAACCGTAAAGTGATTGACGCCGAGTTCAACTTTACGGAAATAGGAGGCCCCCTGGAGCTGGATGGTGAGCGTAAGAATTGACAGCTACTCGCATAAGACTTACCATGGAACGCTTGTTTGCATCCAATAGATAGAGTGAGGAGGCAGTATTGCAGAAACAAGGTATTATTGTTCTGGGCGGGGGTCTCGCCGGACTTTCAGCAGCGTGGAAGCTTGCCGACTCGGGCGCGGCGGTTCGAGTGATCGAAAGAGAGGACATCCCAGGCGGCATGTCGGCGACCATCGCACATAACGGTTATCGATTCGACTTCGGCGGTCACCGTTTCATTACCAAGAGAAAGGATGTGCTGGAGGAAATTCAGCGTCTGATGGGCGGCGAGTTCCGGCCGGGCTATCGTCGGACTCGATACCTGCTTTGGGGTAAGCGGCTCAACTACCCGCTGGAACTCGGGAACCTGGTGAGAAACGTGAGCCCGGCAGTTTCGGCCCGTTGTTTGCTCGACTACCTATGGGCCAGGGCCAAGGCCGGAGTAATGGATATTCCGGAGGACAGTTTTGAGGACTGGGTCGTAAAACGCTTTGGTCGACACCTCTACGACATTTTCTTCGGGCAATACACAGCTAAGATATGGGGTATTCCGCCATCCACAATCTCGAAAGATTGGGCTGCACAAAGAATATCACTGGTCAACCTTGGAGATGCCGTGAGGCAGGCTCGTTATGAAGCCCAAGAATGATCCAAGGACCTACACCAAGACCTACTACTACTGCGATCTCGGCATTGGCCGCATCGCTGAGCGTATGACTGAGTGCATCGAACGCAGTGGTGGCAGCGTAAGCTTTTCATCTGAAGTGAAGTGGCTCAACATGAAGAATGGGAACGTGCAGTCCGTTGTTGTCAGGCGAAACGGCGACGAGGTTAACGTCCCCTGTGATACCGTCGTCAGTACCATTCCTATTACTGATGTGGCAGCTATTATGAACCCAGCTCCGCCCGCCGCGGTCATGGAGTCAGCGCGAAAACTCAGGTACCGGGCTATCGCGTTTCTGTTCATCATGTTCGATCAGGAGAAGATATCCGATAACGACGCTCTGTATGTTCCGGAGCCGAAGTACGTCTTCTTCCGTATAGAGCAATACAAATATTGGAGCATCTATATGGTGCCGTCGCCGGATAAGACGTCGCTGTGCCTGGAAATATCCTGTTTCCGGGACGATGCGATCTGGAATACCCCGGACGAGGTACGATTTCGCCGTGGCGTAGAGGGGCTGAGGCAGGCTGGACTGCTCGAGGATGAGCGCACGATCACTGACTATTTCGTGCGGCGTATGGATCACGTTTACCCCGTCTTCGAGATTGGATACGAAGAACACGCCCAGACCTTGAGGTTGTACGTAGACTCAATCCCCAACTTGGTCTCTTATGGCAGACAGGGCTATTACCAGTACATACACATGCATCATGTCATAGCAAAGGGTTTTCAGGCGGCCGATTCAATTCTTACTGGCAGCGATCGTGCTGCAATCCAAAGGGTCGGGATGGAGGAGGAGTATTTCGGATGAAATGACAAGATAGCGGTGGATGGTCGACAGCGGTTTCAAAAACAACCGGGATCATATATCCCAAGTCTGACTGCATTTCCTGGCCATTACAGAATGCTTCGTGGACTTCGAACATTGGTGTTATCGACCGCATCGGAGTTAGCCACGCAGCAGCATCTTTGCCTGCCAATATGCACTGATCCATATTGATATATTCCCACGCTCCGAATCCGCCCGAACAATACACGCCGCGCTGGCGCAAGAAAGACAGGATGACCTGCAGATTCTCTCGACGCTTGTGATCACTGAAGGCGCTCCGGCGAGGTAACAACTCAGGAACCATGAGGTACCACCCAGCGCATGGCTGTCATTCCGAACGAATGTGAGGAATCTCAACCTTTCGGATGAGTCTCACGCACCGTAACAAGAATCCAAGCGCAGCGTGGAGATTCCTCGCTACCCGCTCCTAAGAAACTCCCCAGTTTCGGGAACAAGATTCCCGAAACACCGGGGGTGGGTTTCTTTCCAATGTAACGGCGACAGCGTCGCCGTCACTTGCTCGGAATGACATATGCCGTGACATGTAACTCACGATCCGTGAGCTGTTACCCGGCGAGGGGATAGTTCTGACTCGGATTGCCCATGTGGTATAATAACCCGGTAGGTAGGTGATACTTAGTAACTGGATTCCCTGTTGACCTTGGAAGGAAATCTTGAGCGAGTCTTTACAAGCGCCCAGCGTGGCGATTATCGGCGCGGGCCCAGCGGGCCTCACCGCCGCTTACGAGCTATCCAAACACTCGATCACCGGCTCGATCTTCGAGGCGAATGCCGTGGTCGGCGGCATTTCTCGGACGGAAGATCGCGACGGTTACCGGTTCGACCTGGGTGGGCACCGGTTCTTCAGTAAGTCCGACGAGGTCAACGCGCTCTGGGACGAGATGGTGTTCGAGCCATTGACGGTCAGGCCGAGGCTCTCGAGGATATACTACGGGGACAAGTTCTACGACTATCCCCTCAAAGCCACCAACGCTCTCAAGAACATGGGCCTGTGGACGGCATTGCAGTGCATGGGCAGCTACGCGATGGCGACGCTCAAGCCTATCCCTAATCCCACCAACTTCGAGGACTGGGTGGTCAACCAGTTCGGTCGGAAGCTCTACAGCATGTTTTTCAGGAGCTACACGGAGAAGGTGTGGGGAATTTCGTGCAAGGAGATCGGGGCGGACTGGGCCGCGCAGCGGATCAAGGGCCTGAACCTGGCGGAGGCCGTTCGCGCATCGATCTTCGGCCAGGCGAAAGGCAAAGTGGTGAAGACGCTCATCGAGGAGTTCAAGTATCCGCGTCTGGGCCCGGGCCAACTTTGGCAAGCCTGCGCGGGCCGGGTCGCTGACAAAGGTTGGGTCCTCAACAGGAATGCGCGCGTCACCAGGGTCCTGATAGATGATGGCCGCGTGACCGGCGTGGAAGCGGTCACCAGTGGCGATGAGCACTACCGGGTGGAGTGCTCCCAGGTCTTGTCTTCGATGCCTCTGCGGGAACTGGTCGGCTCGATGGACAGCGCGCCGGAGGATGTGAAAGTCGCCGCAAGTGAGCTTGCTTACAGGGATTTCATCACGGTTGTGCTGGTGCTCGATGTAGAGCGTATCTTCCCGGACAACTGGATTTACATTCACTCGCCCAACGTCCGGTTGGGCCGCATCCAGAACTTCAAGAACTGGAGCCCGGACCTGGCGCCTGACCCCAGCAAGACAAGCCTGGGTTTGGAGTACTTCTGCAACGAAGGGGACGACCTCTGGAACGCCGAAGACGCCAAGCTAATCGACCTTGGTTATTCGGAGCTTTCCAAGATAGGCCTCGCCGGCGGCGAGCTTGTTAAAGGCTACGTAGTGAGAGTGCGCAAGGCTTACCCGGTCTATGATAAGGGATACGCCAGGCGGATAGGATTGGTGAGAGACTATCTGGCGTCGATCGGTGGGCTTCAATGCATCGGGCGTAACGGCCAACACAGGTATAACAACATGGACCACTCGATGATGACCGCGCTCATTGCCGCCCGCAACATCGCGACAGACCAAAAGCGCGATTGCTGGTCCGTCAATGAGGATGCGGAATACCATGAGAAATAGCAAGGGAAGCCCGTTATGATCGAGGAGAACTCGAGACATTATCTTCAGTTCGCGGACGTAATTCGCTGTCCCAGATGCCGGGGCCATTTGCGGCCACATAACGGCGAAGAACTGGCGTGCGAAGCCTGCTCGAGCCGTTTCCCTATAGTCTCGGGCATACCGGTATTGATCAACGACGATAACAGCCTTTTCTCGACGAAGAGCTTCGTACGGGGGCAAGACACGTTCTTCGACAGCAGCATGGATACCAGATTTCGGCGTCTGTATAGGCGGTTGAGGCCCGATACCGGAGCCAACATCCGCGGTCGGCGAAATTACGGCCGTTTTGCTGATCTGCTGCTCGAGCGCTCGGAGTCACCTCGGGTGCTGGTGCTTGGCGGGAGCATCCTCGGGTTTGGTATGGACGCGCTCGTATCTCACAGGTCGATCCGGACCATCGACACCGATGTCTCCTTTGGTCCACGCACTGCACTGGTATGCGACGCGCACGACATACCGTTTGCCGATTGCTCGGTTGACGGGGTCGTAGGTACAGGCTGTTCTCGAACATGTGGCTGATCCTTACCGCTGCGTGGCGGAGATTCACAGAGTAATGAAGCCCGAAGCGCTCGTTTACGCGGAGACGCCCTTTATGCAGCAAGGGCACGGCGGCCCTTATGACTACACACGCTTCACCAACCAGGGGCACCGGCGTCTGTTCAGAAACTTCCGAGAACTTGACAGTGGCGCCGTTGCGGGGCCTGGCATGGCGCTTGCGTGTTCGTACGAATGCTTCCTCGTGGCCCTTGTAAAAGGAAAGAGCGCGCAACGGGTCGCTCGATTATTTGCTTCGCTTACCGCCTGGCATCTAAAATACTTCGATTATCTGATTATCGACAGGCCGGCGGCGCGAGATGCCGCTTCAGGTCTCTATTTCATGGGGGAAAAGGCCGACCATGCTCTCACAGACCGGGAACTCTTGGCGAAATACGATGGAGCAATCTGATCCATTGGCAGGGACGCCTATGCCTCAGGAGTCGCACCTCGACGCGCGAGGGTCCAGGGAAGGCCGCCGGGTGGTGAGACATTTGAAGTTGTCGGTAATCATCCCGTGCTACAACGAGGCGGATAATATCGAGCGGGTCCTCGACGCAGTGAAGGCGGTCGATATACCGAAGGAGATCATTGTCGTTGATGATGGCTCCACGGATAACACCGTTGATTTGATCAAGCGCTACGACGTTCAGAGCGAACTGATACTGCGTTTGTGCTCCGAGAATGCAGGCAAGGGAACTGCCATCAGGGCCGGTCTCGATAAAGCGTCCGGGGATATTATCATTATTCAAGATGCCGATCTCGAATACGATCCGCGGCAGTTCCACGCTGTCATTAAACCCATAGTGGACGGCGAAGCGGACGTAGTATACGGATCGCGTTTTGCGGGCAGCATTACCGGCATGCGCTGGCAGAACTACCTGGCGAACAAGATTCTGACCCTCGCCGCAAACTTGCTGTACCGTGCCAATATCACCGACGAAGCCACCTGCTACAAGGCGTTCCGAGCGGACCTGCTGAAGTCGATGCCCTTGAAATGCCTGCGATTCGAGTTCTGCCCGGAAGTGACCGCGAGAACCCGCAAGCGAGGAATCAGGATTGCGGAGGTCCCGATAAACTATGTTGGACGAACGGCTCCGCACGGAAAGAAGATAAAGTGGACTGACGGGATCTCAGCCCTTTGGACGCTCGTCAAGTACCGGTTTGTAGACTGAACTGGGTTGCCTTTTATCATGGAGGATTAAATGAACCGAAAAGTGATCTTGCTTCTGATGTGCATACTGGCGCTGAGCCTGGGCATTCGTTTGTTCCAGATGGGAAGATGCTCTGCAATTCCGCCAACGGGCGATTCTCCCGGCTACGACAGCATCGCCTGGAATTTGGTTGAAGGCAACGGCTACAAAATGGGGTACGGCAGCGAAGCCCATTACACCGCAGTGCGCGGACCAAGCTACGTCTTGTTCCTGGCTGCTATCTACCGCCTTACCAACCACAGTGTTGCGGCTGCTCGAGTCGTTCAAATCCTGCTTGACCTGGTCGCCTGCTTCCTCGTCTTCAAGATATGCCTGCTGGTCCTGGGGCGGTACGACTATGCGCTGGTCTGCGCGCTGATATATGGAATTTACCCGCCCAACTGGAAGGTGGCGCCTGTCATATTGACCGAGACGTTTGTCAACCTGATGTTCATACTCGTCATCTACGGAATGCTCAGCTTCTACCGGTCCGGCAAGAGATCGGCTCTGATCGTCTGCGGGCTGGCGATGGCCGTGGGGGCATTGAGCAAACCGGTTATGCTGGCCTTTCCGGTTATAATGGCGTTCGCCGCGTGGGGAACACTGAAGTCTCGCAAGCAGGAGATTGTGCTGCCGGTCGTTTGTCTGATACTGGCAGGCGTTTTCTTTATTCCCTGGTGGGTCCGCAATGCAACGGTATTCCACGCATTCGTGCCCACGCTGACCACGGGCGGCGTGACGTTTTGGCTAGCCACGAGTCCCAGCCACGGCCAGCCGATCTACGGTCTCCACGGTCCTGACGTACCCGATCAGGTAAGAAGGGCGACTGCCAGTCTGGACGAATACCACCTCGACAAGTGGCTCTTCCGGGAGGGAATCAGGGTCATCAAGAGCAATCCACGACGGTATGCGGTATTGTCGTTGAAGAAGGTCGTGAACCTCTGGTTTGGCGGGGTTTTTGAGGGGGGCAGGCATCCCGGCAGGTTTACCATGTGTCTGACGGCAATACTGATTGCTCTCGCTGCATACGGGATCGCCGCCGTGAAACCTCCGTCGATTTCACTGAGGCTCCTGGCTATCCTGGTCGTTTGCTACACGTGCGTGCACGTGGTGTATTCTATGGGGGACCCGCGATATGCGGTGCCCGTGCTTGCCTACATGTTCGCGTTCTCGGCGGCGGGGGTAGTTTCGGCATACGAGGCTATTGTCGCGTGTCGGCGATTTGGCGCCAAGAGTAAACCGTTGTAGGTGCGAGTATCGAAAGGAGATGCGTCGAGATGACCGACAGGCGGTTCTACCTGCTTCTCGCGATGATTGTTCTGGTGTCTGCATTTCCGCGCGTCTGGAGACTGGAATCACGATGTATTGACAACGACGAGACCATCACGCGATTCGATATATGTGGCATGACATGGTCCTCCGGCCCCGGCGGACATACTTTTGCGGGGGAATACCAGAGTCTGCACTCCTATCACGTGCCGAGCCTGTCAGACGAAGCCAGAGCCTGCCGGCAAAACGAGTCTGCATCCGCCGTTTTATTTCTTCCTCCTGGCAATGTGGGTGCGGGTCTTCGGCAATACTCAGATAGCCAGTTTGGCTTTATCCTCTTTGATCGGGATATTATCGGTCCTGGCATTGGGGATCTCGGTCGGGCAGCTCCTCGACAGACGGGTGGGCCTTCTTGCCTCGGCGTATCTGGCTGTCTCTCCATTCCATATATTTTTCTCCCAGTACATGAGGCCCTACGCGCTTGTCGCGCTGATTGCCATAATTGGGACGCATTGCTTCGTCAAGGCAGTCCAGAGCGGGGGGAGAGTGTGGATCGTTTTGCTCGCCCTGTTGAACGCGGCGGGCGTGTACACGCATTACTTCTACGTCCTGCTATTGGCTTCTCAGGCCTGTTACGTGCTTCTATCTAAGGACCGCTCTAGTCTAACCAGGAGGCTGTGGCCCGCCTACGCGGGCTCCGCGGCGCTGGTTGTTCCATTACTGCCCGTGGTGAAGGGCCAAGCCGGCATGTCGCAGGGCCTGTCGGCATTTGGAACTTTCTCTCCATTTTCACCATCGAGCCTCCAGCGCGCAATATGGTTCGTGGCAAGATTCTGGAATGGTGAACGGTGGCTCGGCGGAGGCTCCGCGGCGCTCAAGGCGCTGGCCGTGGCTGTTTCCCTCGCGGCTTGGGCGCTCGTGCTGCGGTCCGCCGCCGTTGCCAGGAATGTACAGCCAAAGCCTGGTAATATTTTCTCTCCAAGCCTTGGTCTTTATACCTGCGTGGACTGCGATTTACTTTCTGGGATCCATTGACCTGATCGCAACGAAGCGCTATGTGATGCTGTTCCCGGGAATGGTAGCCACGCTTGCTTCGGTGGGCTGGGCACTCAAGGGCTGGATGGCAAAAGGCGCACTCTGGGCGTTGCTTGCCGCGAACGTGGTCAACTGCATCGCTTTTTGTGTCCTGCGGAGCGATGTAGATTGGAGATCCGCAAGCAGGTACGTGCGAGAGAAGGTGCCGGACGATGCCCTTGTTCTCGTCGACACGTGTCCCTCCATACTAAGTTCGTATCTGCCGGGACACCCCCACAGGCTGCCATCGCCCTCGTGGACCGATGGGGCCGCGGCCGGCCGCAAATGTGTGTGCGTGATCTCGGGGGACCAGCCGTTCGGGCATCCGGACCCGGCGGTCGAGGCGCGCAGGTGGCTCGGCAACCACTGCGAGCTCGTCGGAAATGCAAGATTTGATATGATTAGTGTGAGCCTGTACCGGCTGAGAGGTACGCAGCGAGTTGGGACTTGACAGCGTGAACCACCGCCCGCTTCTAGTGGGCGAACCCCGACGGAGAGCACGGAATCGTGAAGGGAACCATCCCGGCATGTGGGCGCGTATTCTTGATGTCGCGAGGGGCCGATGGGCTGGTGGTGAGCGCAAGATTCGGCGTTAGGGGAGTTGGCGCATGCGGATGGTGAGGGTGAAGACAACTGGTGGCAGGACGGTCGAGCAGATCCGAGAGCACTATGAGGTGCGAACTTGCCAGCCGCCTTCGCAACTCGACAGGTGAGGAACGTCTCAAGCTCTACACAGCGATCTACGATGCGGAACGGTCTTGTACTTGCAGAATCGGAATCCCAGAGCCATAATGGTATAGGCATGTGTGCGCCTTTTCCGCGGACCGGCTAGAGGAGGCAGACTTATGGCGGATCGCCACGCCGAGGATATTGAGGGCGAACTGAACGTGTTGGAAAACTCTGACTGCGATGCTGAGTTGTCACACGATATGAGTGGGAAGAACAAGGCAAATTCGGATATTTGGCAGGTTATTACATCTGCCACGGCTAACTACTGGAAAATGGTAGTCCTGGCTGCGCTGCTGTTGGTTTCGCACAGATACGCCATTCAGTTATGGATCAATACCTGGGGCAGCCCCAACAGTTATTATTCGCACGGGCCCCTGGTACCGGCGATCGCCGCATTCATGCTGTGGGCGAACCGAAAGCGCATAGCGGCCGCGCGGATTCGTCCGTCGTGGACCGGCTTGGCGTTGATGATCGTGGGCATACCGCTGTTCATATTCGGCCACTGGTCCACTCGGGGGCGCTGCTGGGAGCGACATTCTTCGTGTTTCTGATCGGAGCGACTCTGCTTCTTTTTTGGCATCCGGGGGTCGAGGCCGGTTATCTTCCCGCTGCTATTCCTGATGTTCATGGTGCCACTGCCATCCACGCTTCTTGACGAGGCGACATTCAACGTGCAACTCGAATCCACCAAGATAGCTTCCGCCATGCTCAATGCAAGCGGATACGAGGTCCACCAGGTGGGCACGCAAATCCAATCCTCGGGCGACGTATTGCCGGACACGCTGACAGTAGGCGCTGCCTGCAGCGGGTTCAAGCTCTTGATATCCCTGCTTACGTTCACGGCTTTCTTCGTTTACATGCTGGAAACGCCTCTCTGGAAAAAGGGCGTGTTGGTGCTGGCGTCATTGCCCTTGAGTCTGTTCATAAACTCCCTGCGAATCACCATGATAGGCTATGCCGGAATATGGAGCGGAAGCGCGGATGTAATGCGCAAATTCCATGATTGGAGTGGATATCTCGGCCTGGTTATATGCTTCGTGATCTTGTTCGGGTTCGCGAAACTCATCAAAGCGGACGAATTCAACCTGTCGTTTCTTCG
Organism: uncultured bacterium; assembly: GCA_963823885.1. GTDB lineage: Bacteria > Armatimonadota > UBA5829 > UBA5829 > UBA5829 > CAWGNL01. The sequence continues at coordinate 7,749 of CAWGNL010000037.1, read as the reverse complement.
GAGTCAGGCCCATCATTGCCGAAACCGTCCTATGGAAGCAAGGGCTGCGGGCTTGCCGCGATAGCGGTGCTGGGGCTGCTCGTTGTGATTCAGTTAGCTGTCAAGCCGTTGGATATTACCGCTAAGGGGACCTTGAACCGGTTCCGACATGCCGGTCGCGTTCGGCGCCTGGACGTCTTCGCCGGTAGATATCGAGAAGGATGTGCGCGATCTGCTCTGGACCGCCGATCTGTATCAGCGAGTTTATACGGATGCTAACACGGGCCGTCAGGTGGTGCTTTTCGCGGAAGCGGCGAGAGATACAACCTCATTCCACGATCCGCATGCCTGCCTGCCGGGCAGCGGATCGCCCATTACTCAAGATCAGATTATCAGGCTCAAACTCAGCCGCCCGAAACTGATGACTATCAAGGCGACTATGCTGCAGGCTTCCGGGGGAAACGGCGCTTCGTATGTGATACACTGGTATATGATAGGCGATCATTGCTATCCGAACACCCCTGCGATACGCAGGCAGGTGCGTCAGGACCAGATTCGGGTTTTCTTCCGCGAACTGACCCATCCGTTCGGCGGCGGTGGGGGCCACGTCGTCGAGAATCAGGAGTACTTGCTGGTATAGATTCTCCACTAATGACGTTGTTGGAGATGGCGTGTCCGACGTGGCGGCGCTCAGAAAGTTCATAGGCGAATACTTCGCGCATTCCAGGAACCTCGGTCAACTCGAACAACGGAGGGCTGGTTGATTAGGAGTCTGATCCGGCTTTTATTCAAATTGCCCGGACGCGTCGCGTCGGCGGCGCTCGGAGTATGGAAGAGATGCGCCCGCGGAGGCCGGGCAGTCGTGCCTGGGCGAATCACGCATTTGGCGCACAAGCTCCTGGTGAGAACTCGGGCCTGGTGGAGAATCTGCGCGAAGGTCTTGCTGGTGATTGCTGGGCTGGGCCTGTTCGTGGGCTTGGAGTACCTGACCGCTAAAACGATCAATCAGGGTGAGTGGATGTATCTGATCGCTCTGTACATGGTCATTATCTGCCTGGCGACGGTAATCGCGAGGCCGGAATGGGCATTCACGGCGTGGCTGGCAGTGTCTCCCGTGGCCGGAATCTATCTGCAAATGCGCAAATTCGAGAACCTGCCGCAGGTTACGTTCGACAGGCTGGTGATCTACTCGCTTGCCGGGGTCCTGCTGGCGCGCACCCTGGTCAGGAAAGAAAAAATTAAGAAGTTGATCCTGCCGGAAGTGCTATACCTGGCGTTTGCGGGATACGGTACTCGTGAGCCTCCCGTTTTTTCCGCATGAAGCTCCTCAGCACACGATGCTCAACTTCACTGATGCGAATTGGAGACCCGGTTATCGTTTACTTTATCGCGAGGGCGGTTATGTCCCAACGTAAATATGTGTCCTGGGTGATCGGGGCAATATTCGCTGTTGGGGTTTACTCCGTGCCCATGGGTCTTTATGACCATTTCACGGGAAGGATGTCTCTTGCCGCGATATCCGGCATTTCAGCATCGCTGCTTTATAATGACGTCGGCGGAAGAGCGGCCGGGCCGTTCTTGAGCCCGATGCATCTAGGCATGATGATGGGCATAGCAATAGCTCTGGCGGTAAACTATGCCCAATGGACTCGAAAGGTCGCGGCGAAAGCTTTCTATTATCTTTGCATACCGTTCATGGCGGTCTGTTGCTTTATACGTATACTCGCCGCGCCTATTTCACGCTGATTTCCGTGATCCTGCTGATGCCTTTGCTTGCAAATAGATGCCGCAAGATATATATGTACTTGCTCGTGGCTGGTATTTTCGCGGCCGTGGTCGGACTCCCGATAGCGATGACGCAAAAAAACGTCGCCTACCGGCTCACCCAGGACAGGACGGCCCGTCCAGAGAGTGGTGCTCGACCAGACGGCGATGAACCTCGTAAGAGCCCGCCCATGGTTTGGAGTTGGGCTCAGCAATTATTTGACCGAGATCACTAAGGACATCGCCGACTCTCCGCTGTCTAGCGATGTACTTTTGGATGACCCCATTGCCTGGGAGAACGAATTCCTTGCGCCAGCCCTTCGGCTCGCACAATTGTTTTCTGACGATCGCGGCCGAGCACGGTCTTATTGGTCTTGCTCTGTTTATCGGCGGTTACGTGGGATTCGCCGGTGTCACATTATGCGCGTCAGGAGTCGACTCTCGCCCGGTGATTTCTTTGGGCGAGATTTCGCGTCATTGATTATTGCAAGTTCCTGGTTGGTTACGTGTTGTCGATCAACACGACCACCATGGAGGGATGGGAATACCTTAATTACACGGTGTGGATATTGTTTGCGGCAGTTGTCCGGCTCGATCAGATGGCCAAGGATGAGGCGGCAGCTTCGGCAGTCGAGCCGTGGGTTGCACCGGCGCTGAAACGGGTGGCAATATGATACGTCAAAAAATACGGGTGGCCATGGCTGGCCCGTATCCCGAGCAGCCAGGCAGGCCACTCGGCGGTCCCCAAAGTGTGGCGGAGGTTCTGGCTGATGGCTTGGCGCTCTCCGGCGAAGTCGATATCGACTTTGTCACCTGCGTGCGAGGTCTCAAGAAATACACTACCCGTCAGACCTCTGCCGGAGCCAAAGTTCATTTGCTGCCACATTTCGGCAAGTACCTGAACCTGACCAAATTCTTCGTCGACAGGCGCCGGATACAGCGCACTATTCGCAAGATCGAGCCCGATATAGTTCACGTTCATACGACGCTACTGTATGCATACGCGGCTCTCGAGCGCGGCTGTCCGTCGGTGCTGGCAATCAGGGGGCTCGTTCAGCGAGAAGCTCCGTTGGAACAGGGCCTCAGTAAGCTCAGGATGAGCAACAGCGTGGGGTTCGAGCGCGACGCGCTCAAGCGCGCGAAGAATATCATTTGTCTCAATAGATACACGTCCTCGTTCATAGCTGAGAGTATCGACGACCCGCGGATCCGGTATATCGACAACCCCGCGGACGACAGCTTCTTCGATATCGAGAACGAAGAGGAAGAAGGCCGTATCCTGCTGCTTGCTCATGTCCGAAGGCTCAAGGGGCACGAGTTCGCAATCCGTGCAGCGGCAGAGCTTATGGATCAGGGACGCCGCGTCAATCTTTATCTGGTCGGTCCTCCAGTGGACATGAGCTATTTCGCGGAGATAAAGGACCTGATAGGCACACTCGGCTTGCAATCTTACGTTCATATCGAGGACAACGCGCCCAGGAAAGACGTCATCGAACACTACGCGAAGTGCTCCGTGGTGGTGCTTCCGTCGCTCGTGGAGAACGCGCCTTTAATTGTGACCGAGGCCATGGCTGCCGGCAAGGCAATAGTGGCTACTCCTGCCGGCGGTGTGCCGGAAATGATAGAAAACGGAAAATCGGGGATCATAGTGCCGATGTCGGACAGCGCCGCGCTGGCGGGCGCCATCGGGCAGTTGCTGGACAGCCCTCAGAGACGGAAGGAAATGGGCATCGCCGCCAGGCAGGTGGCGGAAGAGCGTTTCAGAAAAGAGGTGTCGGTGCGTAAGACACTGGCTTTCTATGAAGAGATACTCGAGTTAGCGCCTGAGGCAAGCCTGGCGAATGCAGCCGGCACAAGGGGCAGGCGATGATTTCGAATGGTTGTGGCGGGTCGGTATCCCGAGGACCCTGAGCATATAGAGGGAGGACCGTGACTACGCGCAATACTTGCAAGTGCAAACGCTTGCCGAGCGCGACGACGTCGAAGTCCACGTAGTAGCCAGGTCGAAGACGATGCCGGGCTACACCCAGTATGAGGAAAATGGTGTGCGGTTTCACTTCCTGGGCGAGCCGCGCCACCGCATTATCCCGCGCCAGCTATCGATGGTCAAGAAGATTGCCGGCGTCGTGGCGGATATTGCTCCCGACATCGTGGTCAGCCACGACAACACCGAGACTCTTGCCGCCCTAAGAGCAGGCGTTCCGACAGCGTACATAGTCCACGGCATTATACGCCACGAAATCCGCTTCCATAGGGGGCTTGCACGCCTTAACCATTGCCTCCAGGCAAGACTTGATGCCAAAGCCATTCGCGGCGCGGATCGAGTCATCTGCATCTCGGAGTACCGCACCGATGCTGCCGGGAAATCGGAGCAAAAACTGTTAGCGTCATATCATTCCCTATAGTGGAGGATATGTTTTTCGATCTGCCGCCGTATTCGAAGGGTAAGGGCGTGCTGTTCGCGGGCACGATGAGCTGCCTGAAGAATCCGCTTGCACTTGTAAGGGCCATGCCGTTGGTCCTGAAGAAGCACCCGGATGCCGTGTTACGAGTGTGCGGCAGGCCGGCCGATGCGGAGTATATATCGGCGATCGAGCAACAAGTCAGGGCGAGCGATCTGGATGATCGCGTGCAAATTATGGGGGTTGTGACCAGGCGGGAGATTATGGAAATGCTCGCCGAGTCGGTTTGTCTGGCTTTGCCATCACGCCAGGAGAACACTCCCATCGTGATCGCGCAAGCAATGGCTGCGGCGCGGGCCATTGTGGCAACTCCGGTGGGAGCAATTCCCGAGATGGTCCAGGAAGGTGAAACAGGTTTTCTGGTCGATCCTGATGACTCGCCGGCTCTGGCGGCTCGCATCGTCTCGCTTATGGATGATGCCGAACTTGCCAGGCAGATGGGTGAGAATGGCAGAAACAAGGCTCTTGCAACCTATGAGAGGCACGCGCACATCGACAGCCTTATGGAAATCTGTCGATCTATGTTATATAGGAATCAAACTACTGGCGCGTGCAGCACAAATTCCGGGAGGCAGCAGTGAGCAAACTTGGGACAGTTATGGGTTATGGCGCCAGAGTGGCAAAGCGGGAGTGGCGCTACCACGCCGGCAAGCTCAAGACGGCATCCTTGGAGCTAACCTATCGCTGCAATCTCAGGTGCGAAATATGCTCCCTGTGGCAGCAAGGTGATGCGGCGGGCGAACTGACTACCGAAGAATGGCTGCGAGTGATTGATGAGTTGGCCGAAATTGGTGTAGATGAGGTGGGACTGATCGGCGGCGAACCCCTGATCGTCGCCGGAGTCGGCGACCTGATGCGCCGCATCAAAGGCCACGGCATGCGGTTGTTTATCAACACAAATGCGACTCTGCTCGCAAAGCACATGCAGTCCGTGTGCGAATTGGCGGATGTCCTTTATATTTCCGTGGATGCCGCCGACTCGCGCCACGACTCCATACGAGGAATCGACGGGCTACTGGAACGCGTGCTGAATGCCACCAGACAAGTGGTTGATTATAAGCGTCAACACGGACTCGAGAAACCACAGATACACTTCCATTGCACTACCACCAAGACCAACGTGAACGGGATTTGCGCGATGGTGGAACTTGGCGAGTCGGTCGGGGTGGATGTCGTATCGTTCCAACTTCTAACAAGCACGCCGCAGTCTCTTGTAGATAAGACCATCTTCGATGGAGAGTGCATAGCGTCCGATATATTTACCGTTAACAACATAACTTCGCTGGCGCTGGACGACGAGGGGGTGGCTGTCTTTCGAGAACAGATGAATAACATTCCCAAGACCAGACATGTCAAGACAATTGTTACGCCCGTTAAGAACCTTTCTGATGCCGCGCTTAAGTCCGGCCGGTTTCCGGTGAAGCGGTGCGCGCCAGTGGCGTCGGCAATTGCCATCACCCCCACCGGCGAGGCCGCGATCTGCCCCGCGCTTAAATACACGATCGGCAATGTCCGCCAGGCCAGCATACGCGAGATTTGGAATGGGAGCCGGCACAGAAAGCTGGAATCACATCTGAAGAAAAGGTTCTTCCCGGTCTGCGCCAGTTGCTGCGCGTTCAGCACTTGCCTGACTCCCAGCCAGTTGGTGAAGATCGCAATGGGACGGACTCTGTAAGTATAAGGGACGGTGTCCGGTGATAGGTGATGGGTGCGGGGAGAGAGTTCCCTTCTCCGTTCGGGCAGATTTGCAATCTGGCCCGTAAGGAGCAACCTGGGCGTCTCCGATGCCCTAGACCACGCTGTAACTCGAATGGTTGTGATCGGGGGATTGCAAATCCGCCCGAACTGGAGGTTGGAGGTCCGGATTCTAACTCCTACTTGGAACTTCTAACTCCTAAACCGGCAGAGCCGGAACCAGGACGGCCATCGCCGGAAAATCAATACGGCCTTTCCGTAATTCGGAAGGTCGGTGGTTTCTTTTCAGTATCTTACAACTGAAATCCGAGGTGACATATCAAAGTTCATTACAGCTTGTATAGGATTTCAGTTGTAAGATACTGACTTGGGTTTTCGGGAGTCGCAATGGACCTTTGTGTAGTAGGCACGGGATACGTGGGGCTTGTTACGGGGACGGTGTTCGCGGACCTCGGCTACAGCGTACTGTGTGTCGACAAAGATAAAGCGCGGATCGCAATGCTTGGCAAGGGGAAAATGCCCTTATACGAGCCGGGGCTCGAAGAGATAGTCAAGCGCAACCTCGCGAGCGACTGCCTGCACTTTTCGACTGACATAGGCGGATGCATCGAGCGCTCGGAGATCGTTCTTATTGCCGTCGGAACGCCCGCGCGGGAGGACGGATATGCGAATTTGGACGCGGTTTTCGAAGTGGCGAAAATTGTGGCCCGAAACTTACACAGCTATAAGATAGTAGTCAACAAGAGCACGGTGCCGGTGGGCACGGGCAACGCCGTACATGACGTGATCGCCGCCAACAAGGTGAGCAAACACATCGATTTCGACGTCGTGTGCAATCCGGAGTTTCTGCGGGAAGGCAGCGCCATTGCCGACACCCTGCATCCTGACAGGGTGATAATTGGAGCTTCGAAACTCGAGAGTCCGCGGAACGCCTTGTCGAACTGTATACTCCTCTCGGTTGCCCGATCGTCGTGACCGATATGGCGTCCGCGGAGCTTATCAAGTACACCTCCAATGCCTTCCTGGCGACTAAGATATCGTTTATCAACGCCATAGCCAGGATATGTGAACTCGTGGGCGCCGACATGCTGCAGGTTTCCGAGGGAATGGGTCTGGACAAACGCATAGGAAGCTCGTTCTTGAACGCCGGACTCGGTTGGGGCGGGTCTTGCTTCGGTAAGGACACTTCCTGTCTGATTGCGACCGCCGAGAAGCTGGGATATGACTTCGGGCTGTTGAAGTCGGTGGTGGACATAAATGCCCAACAGCCCAGGCGGCTTGTCGAGAAGGTGCTTAAGGCCATGAACCCGGTGACCGGCAAGACCGTGGCTGTGCTCGGGTTGGCATTCAAGCCCAATACCGATGACCTACGTGATGGCAAGTCGCTGGAGATCGTCGAACAACTTCTTGCCGCGGGCGCCACGGTGAGAGCGTACGATCCGATCGCTATGGACAACGCCAGGAAAGTGCTTCCGCACGTGGACTACTGCGATTCCGCCTACGACGCGGCCCGAGGAGCGGATGCGATTATCCTGGTGACCGAGTGGAACGAATTCAGGTTCCTTGATTTCGACAGGCTCAGAGAAGCCATGAACACCCCGGTAATCTTTGACGGACGGAACATGTTCCAACCGGAACGGATGCGCGACAAGGGCTTTATATATCACTGCATTGGCAGGCCATCGACCAACGAGAAGGAAAGGTGATAGGTAATGGGTGTCGGAAGGGAATGGTGACAGGTGTTGGTTATTGGGTGTCGGGGGGACCTCCCCTTCACCCGTCCCCTAACGACCCTTCACATCACCTATTCCGCAACACCTGGCAACCGTGGAGTTATCTCTTTCTACTA
>CAWGNL010000036.1:0-66639 GCA_963823885.1 uncultured bacterium | reverse complement strand
GCTCGGATGCAGACCACTATCGTTGAAGCTGGCGCTCGCGGACGTGGCGACCTGCGCGCCATCGCGGAGTACCTACAACTTAATCCACCGACCTGTCGAAGCAGGTCCACATCAGGACGATTGCGGTGTCTCTGGTCGCCGTGCCGCCAAGACCCGTGGGGACTGTCGGAATGTTAAACGTCAGCGCCACGGTATTGGATGTAGCGGCGCCGCAGGCGCCGGTAACCACGCAGTAGTAGCTGTCGGCCACACCTGTTGTATAGCTCGCCGAAGTGGCGCCGCTTATGGCGCCGCTGCTGCCATACCACTGATAGGTAAGCCTATCGCCTGACGCCCCCGACCGTGAACGTCGCCTGGTGCCGCCCGAGCACACTGCCTGGGCGGTCGGCTGCCGATGTTATCGACGGGAGCAACGCAGGTATCGATGACGATGTTATTATTCGCGCTGAGCGAGCCGGCCCGTCGGCGTGGGCAGAGTTAGAATGGCTGGGTTGCCCACCGAGTCATCGACTTACTCATCGCTGAGCGCGAGCGCAGCCGAGTCCGTGTATTCCGAGTTGAGCCGACGCATCACCGTGAACGACGGTGTAATCGAACGTCAGAATGTTAGTGCCGCTTCCGCTCACATAGGGGGCCTGCTCAGGATTAGAGCCGGTTGCGAGAGTGATATACGGCGTTCCGCCCGCCGTGTCCACCGTTACCGGTGCGCTGAATGTCACTTCGATATCGATCACCTGGCCGGTCCCGTATGTGCCGTTCGGCGTATTGCTGCTCACATTGGTAACGACCGTGTTCACAGTCAATGTCGCGGTGCTCGATGTAGCGGAACTACAGGAGTTAGTGGCGATGCAGTAGTAGCTGCCCGCCGTTCCCGTGGTATACGTTGAAGACGTGGCGCCCGATATCGCGCCGGAAGCCTTGTACCACTGGTAGGTCGGAGTGGGCGTGCCCGATGCCGCCACCGTGAATGTGGCCGTGCCCGAGCAGATAGTCTGGCTCTGAGGCTGAGTCGTTATCGCTGGCGCCGAGTTGACGGTCAGAGTCGCGGTGCTCGATGTAGCGGGAGCTGCATGAGTTAGTGGCGATGCAATAGTAGCTGGCCGCCGCTCCCGTGGTATACGTCGAAGATGTGGCGCCCGATATCGCGCCGGAAGCGTTGTACCACTGGTAGCTCGGAGTGGGAGTGCCGCTCGCCGCCACCGTGAATGTGGCCGTGCCGGAGCAGATAGTCTGGCTCCGCGGGTTGGTCGTGATCGCCGGAGCCGTGTTGACAGTCAGAGTCGCGGCGCTGGAAGTAGTGGCGCCGCAGGCGTCGGTGACCACACAGTAGTAGCTGTCGGCGACACCTGTTGTATAGCTCGCTGAAGTGGCTCCGCTGATGCTCCCGCCACTGCCATACCACTGATAGGTAAGGCCTGTGCCGGTTGCCCCGACCGTGAACGTCGCTGTGTTGCCCGAACACACTGCCTGGGCCGCCGGCTGCGACGTTATCGCGGGCGGACCTGTGCACGAGGCCAGCGCGTAGAGCATGTTCCGCGTTGGATCGGCAGTGATCTGGCTGTAGTTTCCCGTCGCAACGGTAACAGGCGCTACGTTCCACGGGGACGTCAGGGCGGCGGTAGTCGATAAGTCGAACATGTCGATAGCGCCACTTCTGACCGCGAAGATCTGACCGCTGGAATCGACAGCAGCGGATACATATACATTCGTATTAGGAACTAGAGACGTGTTCCAGGCAGTAACGGTCCAGCTTCCGGAACCGTTTTTCTGGACGACATCTATTCCGCCAAGGTCTCGAAATGCGATGATTGTCTCAGGTTGCGCGGCGGAATTCGTTCCGGCCATTGCAATCAGCGGACCGTATGCGGTCCCGTTGGTTAGAATACATCCGGACTTTTGCCATCTAAGACCGTAGGTGCCGTTGGTATATTGGTTGATCAGGCAGATATTGGCGCCATAAGCACAACCAGGACCATTAACCGATCCGTACATTTCGTTTGCGTTTGGAACAGGCGATATACTCAGAGAGGTGAGGCACGGAATGTAGGCCCAATCATCTAACTCACATACCCACGCACCAAGTGGATTATCGTAATTGATGCCATCCTCGAAGAACCTCCAGTACTCTGGGGGTGCGTAGGGATTGTAATTATAACCAATCGCATCGACTCCGCCGCTGGGATTATTGTTTGTTGTAGTCGCTCCCGCCAAATAGTAACCGGGATTCCCCGTGGTGTCCGGTGCGGTCGCATACCAAAAGTTCAGCGCGTTAAATACACTGTTCACCGTGCCATAATTGTGGGTGTCATCATAATACGCGGGTGGGTTGGCCATCCAATCGTAATTGCCGGTATTGGTGTTCAAGTATTTGTTCAGCCTGTCGATCGTACCGTCAATCCGAAGGCCAAGTACAAGCTCATGATCGATAGCGGCAATCGACTTGTACGTGGTGGTGGTCAAGGGATTCAGGCCTGTGGCAAGGTCTATAAGCATGGGGTTGGCTGTCCAGCCACCGCCGCCTGACGTGATCTCAGCCATCTCGAATATGGTGTTGGCTGGCGCGGCGGCGCGTTGGTTTGGTAAGTAAGATTAGCGTAGTTTCCGGCATTACAGCCATAAATGTCATACCGTCCGCCCAGTCTGAACGTGCTCAACATAACCGCCGTTGAAGCAACGTAGTTTGAGGTGGTTTGCATGACGAGGTTGTTGTCAACGAAAAATTGGATTGGAGCCCCGTCGCTGTAAGTAAGCTGGCACGTGTGCCAGTTTCCGTCATAGAGGATAGGCGTGACATTTGTCGAGCCGGTGTACCCCCACTCCCAGGGAGTAGTAAACGCCAAGCTTCTTGCCGCCGTGCGCGCCACTTCCACTGGAGACCCACTCCTGGATCCCGAGCGCAGTGGACTGTCCCGGGAAGTATATCGGCGTAGTGATCAGATTACTCCAATCATACGGAAGAGATGACAGATTGCACTGGTATGACCAGGTGAATGTGCCCTGAATCAGGCTAAAGCCTGTCGTGGCATAGCTGGTGAAACAATCGGCATTAACATTTTGCACTTGCAGCGCATACCCAATTCCACCGGGACCGGTCGCCTGAGTGCCGCAAGCCTGACCGTTGTTCTGAGCGATCATGTCCGGCATCTCTGTCGTTGATGACCCCGAGGGCAGCTTGTTGAAGTTCCAGTAGCTTACCGTGTTACCGAGTAGGAGTACAAAGTTCTGCGTCACGGTCGAGTTATTGATGACTGTGACCGCTGCGGATGCACTCCAATAGTTATTTGTTGAAGCCGTGACCGTTTGACTTCCGACGCGCACATTCGTGACCGAGTAATTCCCACCGGAATTGGTGGTGGCGGAGCCCACGGAGCTTACCCCAGGCGCCGACACGGTTGCCCCGGAAATTGCGGCGCCGGTGTAGTAGTCGGTTACCTTCCCACTGACAGTCCCCACCAACGGGTTCAGTGAAAAATTCTGGGGGGTGGTCTGACCCGCTGTGATCGCGGGCGTTGCGGTCGCATTAGCGTATGCGGCGCTATCCGTCACGGTGACCAGGGTTCCGTAGGGGACATTCGAGAGCGTGTAAGTCCCGGTGGAACTGGTGGTGGCGGAGGTTACCCCAGGCGCTGACACGGTTGCTCCGGAAATCGCGGCACTGTTGCCGGCGTCGGTTACTGTTCCACTGACGGTCCCCACAGGGGTTAGTGAAAAGTTAAAATTAGAGGTCGTCGCGCCCGCCGTGATCGAGGGCGTCGCGGTCGCTGTGACGTAATAATTCGTATACGTCACGGTGACCAAGGTCCCGTGGGGGACAAGTGAAAGCGAGTAAGCTCCAGCGGAATTGGTGGTAACGGAGGTCACCCCAGGCGCCGACACGGTTGCTCCGGAAACCGCGGCACTGGTGTGAGCATCGGTTACCGTTCCACTCACATTCGCCTCAGGGGTCAGGTAAAAGTTATGAGTGTTGGTACCTGATACGACGGTGATCGCTCCGGACGACGTAACGTAGTAATTGGTCTTGCCCGCAGTGAGCGTTGCGCCTCCATTGGTGACGGAGGTAAACGTATATACCCCGCCGGCGCTGGTGGTGTAATTGGTCTTGCCTGTACAGGTCACCGTCGCGCCTGAAATTCCAGCGCTGGTAACGCCATCGTACACTGTGCCCGTCACTGTGCCCGTAAGCGCGGTGCCCATGGCAGCAAGAAACAGCGCGACGGCCATGATTACGACAGTGACCGTCATCGATCCATTCAAACTAAAAGTCCTTTGTCTGATTACATTTTTCATTGCTTGATACTCCCCTTTCCTTCCGTTTGCTCTCTCGTGTTCCACGCAAATCGCCCTTTGGGCAATTACCTCATTTTCCTACACGATATTACATTGCCTCGGCGTTGGCTTGCCTGCCTCGCCGCGCTTGCGTATCGATGCGACCGTATCACCTCCCCATTGCCGCAATAAAAATTTCATCAGTTGCCGTATACATTGGCGTCCCAGGGAATGTACGGCCAGCCCACGGCATTCGGGTCTAAATATACAGGCTGAGGTATGGCGCCATATTTGTAGTAGCCCATGTGCCCGTCACAGAACCCGTAATTGCCTCCACCGTCGTGGCACTTAGGCACCAACCGTTGGTAACCATAGGGCCAGTTGGACACGCCCCCGGTGCTCGCGTTCTGGGAAACCTCCCAGTTATCCACTACGGGACACGTGAGCATGGTGCTCGGAAACTTTCCGGGGTAGTAACCGCTAAAATCCCCGAAGTCCTGCCACATAATGGTCTTGGTCGGGCGCTTCACCAGCGACTCAGGACAGCAGTTGAGATCGTCATTGCCGGCCAGATTACAGCAAATCATCACACCCATGCAGTTTGCCCACCTCGTTTTGGCCAAATTGTCCTGGCACATCAGCGTATACATCGTCTGGTATGACTTGATGTAACCCGACTTAAGAGTCCAGGCCACAGGCGCGTACCCGCCCGGCGGCTCGGGAGGACCATCTTCGAAGAGCAGGTACCTGCCGTTGTTGTCATCGGCATAAAGCATCCAGGCGGTGACTAGACTATTGATATTGGAGGCGCATGTGGTCCTCCTGGCGGATTCCTTCGCCGAAAGGAATACCGGAAAGAGTATCGCCGCCAAAATCGCGATGATCGCTATCACCACGAGAAGCTCGATCAACGTAAAGGCCCTCGTACGTCCGCCGTCCATTTATTCTCCTCCAATCAAAATCAACGCGCCACTCACACTGCAACCAGGTTCTCATCGACAATCGCGTTCGGATACAAACGGCCAGGGACCTGGACTTCGAGCACGGCCGGAAGCATAATGCGATGTTGTGGAGATCTGTCTCCAGCGATGCGTGACAGCAGAACACTGATAGCTTGCTCCCCGAGTTCGGTGTGCTGCTGCACGACCTTGAGCAGTGGGACATTCTCGGGCACCACAATGCTGGGTTCGTCAAAAGATGCGAGGACGATGTTGTCGTCATTAGTCAGTCCCGCTTCGTATATCACCTGCCACACCACACGCATAATGCCGGCGTGAGCGGTCAATATGCCGACCGGGCCGTCCTTGCTATTAATGATTTCGGGCATCAGGGTGTTCATCAGCCTGTAGGTATCCTGCCAGATAGTCGGGCCATATACAAACCAGGCTGACGAGCCACGCGCAATTCCACACTCGTAAAGACCGGAATTGAACCCGGCAAAACGGTCGTCTATACTTGAAGCTTCCTCATTTATCGCGATGTAGATTATTCTCCGGCATCCCTTATCCGCAAGGAAATGGACCGCCCGCCGAGATCCCTCGCGGTTGTCCGTGACAACGTAGTCCGCCGGGTAGTCCGGCAGGTAGCGGTCGTGACAGAACGAACGGAATTCCATCTCGCTTGAGGTCGTCCAGGCAATCCATATTGGCTCTTGCGCCCATATACCAGATGAGCAGGCCGTCCACCCCACGCTTCCTCATCGATTCCAGGTTTTCGCGCTCCTGATCGCAGTCGAAATTGTGGAACGTAACTATTAAGTGGTAGCCCATCCTCCTGGCCTTGCTCTCGATTGCGGGCAGATCAGGGACGACGTCAGGTCTGCTCACATTTTGCGCAAGGCTCACGCCGATTATTTTGCTGCTCTTATTGGGAACCGGCCGTGCACTCGGATCCGCAACGTAAGTACCCTTGCCGTTAACGCGAATCACGACGCCCTCGGCCACGAGTTCCTGCAGGGCTTTGGTCACGGTGGCGCAACTGATGCTATACTCGCGCATGAGATCGTTTTGAGATGGTATGAGGCTGCCGGGCGCATACACGCGCTCCGCTATTTTTTCTTTCAGGCAGTCCATCAGCCAGGTGTATTTTGTTGTTCGACCCGCCATAATATTGATACCTTTCCACGGTCGCAGGTCCGACCTTATCGATTACCTAAATGCAGTCTATCCCATGATTTGAGGAATGTCAAGGCCTATTTACATAAATATTCGGTAATTTGTCGGGTTGGCCGTAGGCCTCGCGGCACCAGCTATTCGATAAGCACAATCTTTGCCATGGCTGGTCAACCGTGAGGCATTCAACGAATTTCATGCTCGCCCAATAAATTTCTCGACGAATTTCGAAAAAGCACTTGCATAACCTAGTCGCATAGGTTATAATGCAAGAGGTGCCGACGTTGGCGATGCGCCCGTCCTCTATATCGATTAGGCGGTTGGGGGGCTAAGTTGCACCACTCACGACTCGGCACATTGTGCTCCATGGAGAGACATGCATCCCACCGGTTTCGGGAAAAGGGTTTCCCGAAACAACGCCCAACCTGGCCCGGGGATTCGCGGGTCCTTCGGACCCGGCTTCGGCTGCGTGCAACCGAAGCAATCCAACACCGGGTGCTGACTTTCCGCGGGTTGGAGGTCCGGATTCTAACTTCTAACTTCTATTTTCAGGAGGTATTGTGCTATGAAGTCGCGTTTGGGGACACTACTTTGGACCGGGCTTTTGCTCGCGTGCTCAGTCGCGGCAATGGCCGCCGCAAACTTGCCATATCAGTCCTGGACTAATCCCGACGACTGGGGGACAATCAGCGCCAGCAACCCAATGAGACAATACGTTTGGAATGCATCGATGCAGGACGTCTCGCAGTTCGTGTGGTACCTTCCCAGCCGGATTGCCGCTTTCAATCAGCGTCTCATGCTCTCCGGGGTACTGTCGATCAATGGAACGGCGTGGACACCGGGAGCCACCGACTCCGGCGGCCAGAATACAATTACTGTTAACCATACCAAGTACACCGTAACCGGATCAGTCACCGGCAGCACATCGGGCATAACATTTGCCATCAGCTCGAGTCCTTCGGCCACGCTGGATCTCAAGATCCAGCTCAACTCCGCGGTCTACGCGAACGCGCCATTTTCAATAGGCTCTGTAAAGGGAAATTTCGACAGCGGCGGTCAGATAATCGCGCAGGTTTCGAAATCCAACTTCGATGGTAATCGGGAGCCTGTCAAAACAGCTTCTGTCATTTACCATAAATAGCGCCTCGGAAGTCACCTTGAGCCGCGACGGCAGCAATAACCTCTACGTGGATTTTACGAGTTCTCACGGCGGCATTCAGTTTTTAATAGCGACTCCCCAGGAGACCATCCAGACCACTCTTTCCACGAGCCAATGGCATAATGTCTACGATCAACGCTCCGCCTCGACCATCGCCATCACGTGCGCGCTCCAGAACACCACCACGCAAACGCGGCAGGTGAGCTACTCAGCGGTAATGAAAGACTACGTGGGGAACACGGTATTTACTCAGAACGGCACGAACACCCTGGGGTCGCTGATCACCAGGTCCGTCACTTTCAGCCCGTCGATATCCAATCTGGGCTTCTACAAGCTCTTTGTCAATACGACCGATTTATCCTCCGGAGAGCAGTTCAGGCAGTTCTTGACATTGGGCGTGATAAATCCCAGCCCCGGAGCCGACCAGATGGGTCGGTTCGGACTGCATTTCTGCTGCCGAGACCCGAACAAGGCGAGCCTCACCAGGCGGCTGGGTATACAATGGTCGTCCGACAGATCTACATGTATCAAAATGAACCGGACAGCGGTGCTTTCACGTGGACAGACGCGCCGTATGTGCCGGACAACGACTTGTGCGGCCCGAATGACTACATGACTAACGCGCAGGCTTACCAGCTAAACTCGTTGTTCGAGCAGGGTGGCGTGCCGAGTTGGGCATACACCGGCCAGATAGCATCCGACGAGTGGGGTTCGGCGAATGTCATCAATAAGAGCGCATGGAGCACCTACTGGTCGACTCTTGCCGCCCACTGCATGTCGACAATTCACGACTACGTGATCTTTGGCGAATGTTACCTGTATCCGATCCAGGAGTCGCTTGCCCTCCACTCCGACGCAATGCAGGCGATCAAATCGCAAGATCCCAACGCAATCGCGATAGCGAATGTCGTGTACGGCGACCCGGGTTTCGATGGCAGCTATCTTCAGGCGCTTTTGGCAGCCGGGCTGGACAGCGTTTGCGACGTCGTCAGCAGCGATCCCTATTACGACAGCTATCTCGGCGCCCCGGAGATCCACATGGCTCTTTGGACAACGACTGTTATGAACGAGATGGCCGTGTACCGCTCTAACTGGCCGTTCTGGTGGACGGAGTACGGCTGGTATGGAAACGATGAGGTACAACCCGGACATTCCCGGAACTGATCTTCGATCCGACACCCCGTATATTATTTCCGAACGGACCCAGGCCCAGTGGCTTGCCCGCGCATGGCTCGCTGGCTTGAGTGTCGGGGTCGCCAAGATGTTTTACTTCCTGGACCTGGAGACGGACACGTGGAGCAATGCTACCGCTTACTTGCGCGATGAGGGGATAAAGCCGGTGGTATGCGTAATCAACACCATGTGCACGATGCTGGGCAGTGCAACCTACGTCAGCAAGACCACCTATTCAAACAATGATGTCTATCTGATGTTCTTCCAGTCCGGGGGCACTGCCATCGCGGCGGTCTGGTCCCGGAACGACGACAACTATACCATCTCCGTGCCTGCGGGGACCGGCGGCATTCAGGCGACGGACATAATGGGCAACCCCATGTCCCTGGCGTCGAGCCAGGGTATGTTACAGGTCCCGGTCAACGGCTATCCGTTGTTCGATTACCTCGACGCAGTTGTCGGCAAGCCAGCTTGCCGCGGCGCTCTCGACCAACCCGCCGGTTGTCAGCAGTGGAACGATAGGGGTCATCCAGTTGCAAAACTGAACGCGCCTGCCGCGCGCACGCTCCACGTGAAGCTCTGTTCGGGCAGATTTGCAATCTGGCCCGTAAAGAACAATCCGGGCATCTCCGATGCCCGGAACAACGCCGTAATCCGAATGGAACCAACTGAATGTCTCGAACGACGATAGCGATCACGATTGCCGCACTTGCGACATTTGCTATAGGAGCGCACGGGGCTTCGCCGGCTGAGCTTGTGCAGCTTCCCGAACTGGCCGTGTACCGCGTTAAGACACCTCCGGCCATCGACGGGGCGCTGGATGCTAGATGCTGGCGAGAAGCGCCCGTAACCTCCGCGTTCTGGAAGATGGACGGTAAGGCGCACGAAGAGAACTCGGCAAAGGCCCAGATTGCATTCGACGATGATAATCTCTACATCGCCTTCCGCTGCCCGTTCAAGGATGCGAAGGCGGCCAAAGCGGCAAAATCCCTCACCTGCAGGCAACTGTGGGGCGAGGAGACAATCGAAGTGTTCCTTGCGCCATACTCCGACAACTCGGAGAGCTACCACTTTGTTTTGAATGCCGTCAATGCCCGCTTCGCCGAGATGAACAACGGCTGCGCGTGGACCAATCCCTGGCAAAGCGCAACTAAGATCGGAAATGATTCGTGGACAGCGGAGATTCGAATCCCGTTTGCATCGCTGGCATCGGTCAGTGGGAAACCGGCTCGGGTTTGGCGAATCAATCTTGCCAGAGGATCGACTTGTTGGGCTCCCACGTTCTTCGCGTTCCACAGGGTGGAGAGCTTCGGAAAACTGACAGGACTCACCACCTCACTCGACTGGCACGTGGCCGCCGGCGGCATCGACACGGCTGCCCGAACCCCGTGGTTTCCGGTCCGGATTTCCAACCAATCGACAACGCCACACAGGATCCGATGCGTGGTCGAAATGGGCGGATCGAAGACGTTTACACAGGACGGTATTTCGGTCGGCGGGCGGGCGGATATAGTCCTGCGTGTGTCCGTGCCAGCGGCAAAGCCCGGCCCGCATGCGGTTAAGGTCACCTTGAGCCAGGACAATGGACGGCGGACGCTTGCATATTGCACTTCCTATCTGCAATGGCCTCAGCGAGTCGCGACAGCATGGGACCGTTCGTTTTATATGACCGAATCAACCGCCCGGCTCTCGATTTCGTGCGGAGTAAGTGGCGCCGCCAACAGGACAGTCTTATGTTCGCTGCATTCCCGCAAACAACAAAGGCCGCTGCAAACCGTGGAGGCCAAGCTCGATAAGCGCGGCAAGGGAATCGCGAGATTCGATTTGAAAAACGTGGCCGTGGGGGATTATTCCGTACAGATCGTCGGGACGCACGGTTTGAAGCTCAGCGCGCAATCATCGCAGTCGCTCAAGAAACTGCCTGCGAAACCGGGAGCGGTCCAATACACGGATAGGGGAGTCATTTTGAGAGACGGAAAGCCGATGTTTCCGGTCGGCATGTATTACGTAAGACGATACTTCCCGGCGCTCGCCTCGGAATATGCCCAAGCCGGGTTCAACACCTATTCGATGGAGTGGAGCAATGCCGAGGGCTATGTAAAAGAGGCTGCCGACCAAAAGCAGCGGGGAGTGGTTCCCATTGTCATGATTGAAAACAGCGACGAACTCCAGGCGTATACCTACAAGGGGCCCGATACCTTTCGCGTGTGGGAAAAGGCCGCGCGGGGGCTCGTGCGGAATGTCTCGTCCAAGGCCGGAGACAATATTCTGGCGTGGTACACCTGGGACGAGCCGAAACTCGGCATCTGGCACGACCTGACCAAGCGGCTTCACGAAATCACGACTGAGGAAGACCCGTATCATCCGACGCTGACATGCTCCAACGCCCCGGACTATTTTGCTACGTTCGCGGCGGATGCAACCGATATCCTCGCCCTGGACCCATACCCCAACTTTCCGGGTGGGAGAGTTCGCATGGTGTCGGATTGGGTCGATCGGGCGGTCACGGCTGCCGGTGGAAAACCGGTCGTCGCCGTTCTCCAAACATTTTACGACCCCGGGCTAACAATGCCGACACCGGCCGAGTTGCGCTGTATGACCTACCTGAGCATCTTGTACACGGAGCAAACGGGATACTTTATTTTTCCTATGATTACCGGGTTGGTCCGATGTCCAAGAGTGACCCCGACACCTGGAAAGCCGTTAAGGAGTTAGCAGGCGAGCTAAGAACGCTTGCGCCCTCGTTGCTGGCTTCACAGCCCGAGGGAACAATCGCCAGGAAATCGGGAAGCGCCAACGTAGACGCCAGGCTCTTCGGAAGGTACCTGATAGCCGTCAATTCGGAAAACACGCCCGCGAGGTGCACATTCTTGGTCAAGAACGGCAAGCGGCCCGTTACGGATATGAGAGTGTTCGGTGAAGGCCGCGCCGTGGCGGTCAGAAACGGGTGTTGGACCGACGATTTCGATCCGTACGCGGTGCATATCTACCAGGTGGACTGACTATCCGAATCGCCCTGTCACGTAGTCCTCGGTGCGCTTGTCGGAGGGGCGGGTGAAGATAATGCTGGAGAGGTCTGTACTCTGATCAGCTCGCCCATCAGGAAGAAGCCAGTGTAGTCCGAAACCCTGGAAGCCTGCTGCATGTTGTGGGTAACTATGACGATCGTGTAGTCGCTTTTGAGGGTCTGCATAAGCTCTTCTATTCTCAGCGTGGAGATCGGGTCGAGCGCCGAGCACGGCTCGTCCATGAGCACCACTTCCGGCTTCACCGCGAGCACCCGAGCGATGCACAGGCGCTGCTGCTGGCCGCCGGACAAGGCCATTGCCGATTTGTGCAGGTTGTCCTTGACCTCGTCCCACAGCGCGGCGCGGCACAGGCTCTCCTCGACGACCTCCTCAAGGTCGTTCTTGCCGCGCACTCCGTGGATTCGCGGCCCGTAGGCGACGTTCTCGAAGATCGACTTGGGGAACGGATTGGGCTGCTGGAAGACCATCCCGACCTTCTTGCGCAGTTGCACCACGTCGACTTCCGGCTCGCAGATGTTCTTGTCGTCGAGGATGATGCAGCCTTCCCGCCTGACACCCGGTATCAGATCGTTCATACGGTTGAGGCATCGCAAGAACGTGGACTTTCCGCAGCCGGAAGGCCCGATCAGCGCGGTAATCGAGTTATGATTGATCTCGATACTGATGTCCTTCAAGGCCTGGAAGCCGCCATAGTAGAAATTGAGACCCTGAACCGATATCCTCTGCACGGCCGCGGTCGAATCGATCACATCCATTACTCTCGTGTCCACACCCTCAAAAGTCAGATCTATGCTTGCAAAGGCTACCATGTTCTTCTCCTCCTAAAGGAGCTTCGTATCATTGTTGCGACCAGGTTCATCCCCAGAACCAGAATCAGCAGCGTGACCGCGGTCCCCCACTGGACCCGTTCGGGCGCGTTGAACATCTCGGTTGCCATCACATAAAGGTGATATGGCAGCGCCATACAGTCGTCGAAGACGGACCTGGGCAGGCGCGGCAAGTAGAATGCGGCGGCGGTAAACATTATGGGAGCGGTCTCGCCTATGGCGCGGCCCACCGCCAGAATGATCCCCGTTATGATTCCCGCGGCCGAGTTCGGAAGCACTATGCGCCAAATCGTCTGCCACTTCGTGGCGCCCAGCGCCAGGCTACCGTCGCGAAACAATTGCGGGACCGTCAGCAGCGCCTCCTCCGACGCCGTAATGACCACGGGCAGCACCATCAGCGCGAGGGTCATCGAGCCGGCCAGAATGCATTTGCCGAAATGCAGCAGCAATACGAACACGCCAAAGCCGAAAAGACCGTATACGATGGACGGCACCCCGGCCAGGTTTACAATCGCCAGCCTTATGAGCCTCGTAAGGGCGTTTTTGTGCGCATACTCGGTAAGATAGACCGCCGCAAGCACTCCCACCGGCACCGCGAATACCAGTGTGCCGGCCATCAACAGCAGCGTTCCCACAATCGCGGGCATTATCCCGCCCTCGCGCATTCCGTGGCGCGGCATCTGTGTAAGAAACGTCCAGCTTAGAGCCGGACCGCCTTTCGAGATGAGGAAATAGACAATGGCGACCACCGGCGCCACCACTGCAAGCGCCGACAGGCTCAGCAGAGCAAATACTATCTTCTGTTTCCTGAGTTTCGCGTTCATGTCAGTGCTTGTTGCTCCTCAGCGCCAGGTCCGCGACCAGGTTTATGGCAAAGGTTATCACAAACAGCGTGAGGCCCACCGCGAACAGCGCGTGATAGTGCAGCGAATACTGCACGGCGTCACCCATTTCAAGTGCTATTGTGGCCGTCAGGGTCCGAACCGGCCCCAGAAAGAAGGGCACTATACCGGCCAGTCCGTTTTGCGGCACATTGGCCGCGTTTCCCGTTACCATGAGCACGGTCATCGTTTCCCCGACCGCCCGGCCTATCCCCAGCATGCAGGCCGCCACGATGCCGCTGCGAGCCGCCGGGACGACGACCCCGCGTATCGTCTCCCACTGGCTGGCGCCCAGCGCGAGAGAGCTGTCGCGAAGGTGCCTGGGAACGGCGGTGATGGCGTCCTCGGAAATCGAGATGATGGTCGGAAGCGCCATAAACGCCAGCATAATCGAGCCCGTCAGCGCGGTTACACCGATCGGCAGATTGAATATCCTCTGCAAGAATGGGGCAGTCACCATCAGCCCGATGAAGCCGATCACCACCGATGGTATCCCGGCCAGAACCTCGATTGTGGGCTTCAAGGTTTCCCGCACCCACCTCGGCGCAACCTCCGCGAGATACACCGCGCACGCGATCCCGATCGGCACCGCCACCAGGATGGCTCCCAGCGTAACGAACAGCGAACCCGCCAGCAGCGCGGCGATGCCGAAGACGTTAAACTCCGGCTGCCAACTCGTTCCCGTAAGAAACTTCCACGGGCTTATCTGCTGAAATGCGGGAATCGCGTCCTTCAAAAGGAAAACGAATATGAGGAAAAGCGCCAGAATCGCCACCTGCCCGTTAAGCCATATAAACCGCGAAATGAGGCGGTCCTTAACGACGCCGCGCCGCGTAAGCCTCAGCGAAACATCGGAGATGGTTCTGGTGGTCTGTAAGTCGATTCCCATGCGCCCTCGTCCAGTTGCTTGTACGTTCAAAGGTATTATGAACCACAAACCTTACAGGAGGATTACAGCATGCTTACCAATCGTTTTCATATCAAAGATAGCTTGTCGAGGAGGCGGATGGGGGTGTAGAGGGACGGGTGATGGAAGGGAGGTCCCTTCCAACACCCAAGACCCAAAACCCATCACCTTCTCCTGGGTGGCGATTCGGAAATCGCCACCCAGGAAGGGGCTTGCAGAAAAGAATGGCCGGATTACGCATCCGGCCCATTGAGAATTATCAATTGTCAATTATCAATTATCTAAGCGGCAAATACCCGGATTCCTTGACCATGCTCTGGCCCTGGGGACCGGTGCACCACCTCAGAAACGCGCCGGCTGCGCCTCTGGGCGCCCCGAGCGTGTAGGCATAAAGGTAACGGAAGAGAGGATATGTCTCGTTGGAGATGGTTCGGTCGCTGGGCTCGATCCCCGGCTCGCCATGCTTGCGAGAGATCGAGATGATCCGCACCTTGCCCTTTTCGACATACTCCTTGGCATAAGCGAGTCCGACATAACCGATCGCTTCGCTGGACTGTGCCACGGCCTGCGCGACAGCGGCGTTCGATGCCTGGCTGAGCATATCCTTGCGATAGGCGCCGCCGCCCAAAACCATGTCCTGGAACGAGCCGTAGGTCCCCGAGCTGGAGTCTCGGCCGACTACCACGATCCCCTTGTTCTCACCGCCAAGGGCTCTCCAGTTATCGACCCTGCCGCTGTAGACGGCGGCAAGCTGGGCCATGGTCATGTTCTTTACGCGGGTGTTGGCCGCGTTGACGATGATCGTGATACCGTCCTTCGCCAGCTTAGTAGCCACAAGCTGCGAGTTGCGACCGCGGGCGGTATCGATCTCCTTTGACTTGGCCGGGCGCGAGGCATTGGCGATATCGCATGCGCCGTTCAAGAGCATCGAAAGGCCGGTGCCGCTGCCTCCGCCGCTGACGGAGATGGATACGGACGGGTTCTTCCGCATGTAGGCCTCGGCCCACACCTGCGACAGCGGTAGAACCGTGGTCGAGCCTGCAATCTTGAGGCCCTTGGCGCTGCAACTGGCCAGCGAGCCCGCGACCAGCGCCAGTATGAGCATAGACACGACGACTGACTTTTTCATACAAATTGTCTCCTTTCTCGAGACTGATCTAGTAGCTGCAAATCCACTCGAAGACACCCATGTTGTTGCCGGTGTATCGGGAATCTTGTTCCCGATACGCACTTAGTTTCGGGAACAAGATTCCCGAAACACCCGTTACAGCATTCTATCAATCAATTATGCAACTAAGCACTAGTAGCTGCAAATCCACTCAAAGACACCCATGTTGTTGTTGAACGAGTCGAACTGCTCGGTGTTGATCTCGTAGAAGAACTTCACCTGCGACCTGTCGTCCAGCCATTTCATGATGCCCAGGTTCCAGGCGCCTCTGTGACCATATATAGGAGCCAGTGGGTCGGTTGTGAGAAACTCGTACTTGACAACGCCGGTGTACGTGGGCAGGAAGTTGTAGGCGATCTGCGCCCAGTAGCCGGACACTTCCTGGTTCAAGTTGAACGTGTTCGGACTTGCGTAATTGACACCCAGATAACCTGTGCTCGATAAGGTGGGCTGCGCGGTGCTGGTCGAAGTCGCATCGACACCTCTGCCGCTGATGTACTCTCCCTTGATCGTAAGGTTGTTCATGGGGTAGAACTCCAAGTCGCCTCCCCATCGGGTCTTCCTGGTGTTGCCGCCGCCGCCGGGAACCAGGGTCGGGCCTGACTCGTTGGTTATACCCTCGCCGTAGTATGCGGAAGCGCCGACGTCGAGCATTTTGAACTTGTATTTGATATTGCCCATGACATCTTTCTGGTTGTTGTCATCGGGATTGTTGATGCCCGTGCCCTGGAAAACGCCCAGGTTCCAAACGTACGGGCGGCGGTTGCGCCGAAGAGCTTGAAACCCTTGTCGCGCTCGTTCGGGAAGAACCTCTGGACGACCAGTGACCGCTCGGGAGATTCCCTCTGGGTATCACTCTGCGGGACTTCATAGCCGAACGGCACGACCATCTGCCCCAGGGACATATTCAGGCCCAGGGCGGGATTCTTGGCGAAATAGTACTCCAGGTAGGCATCCTTCAAGGTAATCGAGTTTGCATTCGTTCCCTGAGAGTTCTGCCCAGCGTCGAGTTGGATCACCACCGAGCTGCTCGCGTTTGGATTGCCGGTGACCTTGATTCGGGCGCGCCTTACCTCGAAGTTGTCCAGCCCCGCACTACTTGAGAGGGGACCGTTGAAGGGATTCTGAGCGCAACTGGACCGCGCCTGAATGAATCCGCCAACAGTGATCTTCTTGAGGCTGGCGACGTCGTCGCGGGTGCTCTGGAGAGCGCCTTCCGGATCCGTCGTGATAGCCTCGACATTCGCTACCCTGGTCTGGAGATCGGTAAGGCATGCCTCGACCTTGTCCAGCCGGGCGCCGATGACCGTGAGTTCCACCTTGAACTCGTCGAGGAGCTTTGAGATTGTGCCGAGATCTTCTTTGGAGATTCCGGCGGCCTCGGCCGGCGCCTGCTCGGGTGCCGGAGCAGTCGCCGCGGGCGCCTGTGTAGGCCTGTTTGCCTCGGCGGCGGCGATCTTGCTGTCCAGTTCGTCGAGAATCCGCTTGATAACTGTCGCGAATTCATACCGGGTCAGCGTCCTGTTGCCAAGAAACTTCCCGTCCGGGTACCCCTGAATCAGACCTTTGCTTGCCAGATCGGCAACCGCCTGATATGCCCAGTGGTCCCGGGGCACGTCGGTCGGCGTCTGCGCGTTCACACAACACGCGCAAATCGCCAGCAGCAGCACTGCAACTAACCTCTTCACTAATGTAACCCCTTTCCCTTGTCAGGGCGGTCTCGCTGGGAGTATCCAAGTTCCCTCCAGTGCCCACCGCCTCTGCAATACCGCGAAATGATATGCCACCTACCTTACAGCAAGCTGACATGTTCCTTACAGCAGAGTTAATTGTTGAGCCTCGGGGTAAATTAATACGCGCATAACGCGCTCGCAACACGATCCTAACAGTGTGAAAGTAAAGTTTTTAGGGGATTGCAAGGAAACGAGGAGACAGATCCCCGTTGTTTCGGGAAACCCTTTTCCCGAAACTCAGCGCAAGGACTTTCGACTTTCGACTCTTCCCAAAGCAGGTGTGAAATGTCAGCCAGAATCATTGTGGTCGAAGACGAAGAAGATATAGCCAAGCTTATCCGGCACAACCTGGAAGCTGAAGGTTACAGGGTAGAGGTGTGCGAGGATGGCATCCAGGCGCTGGATGCCGTGCGGCGTGAGACTCCGGACCTGATGCTCCTGGACGTGATGCTCCCCGGCATCGACGGCAAGGCGGTGTGCAGGGCCATCCGCCGCGATTTCGACTTCCCTATTATAATGGTGAGCGCCAAGTCCACCGAGGTGGACAAGGTAATCGGGTTGGAGGTCGGCGCCGATGACTACATTGCAAAGCCATTCAGCGTGCTCGAACTCGTGGCGCGGGTGCGGTCATCTTTGCGGCGGGCAGCGGGGGAATCCGTGAGCAGGGACGCAGTCATAAGAGCGGGCGATGTGACTATGGACAAGGGGCGCCACCTCGTCAAGGTCAACGACAAGATAATCGATTTGCGCCCGAAGGAGTTTTCGCTCCTGGAGATTCTGCTGACAAACAGGGGCCGGGTCCTCGACAGGAGTACGCTGCTGGAGAGAGTTTGGGGAGAGGACGAATACATCGACCCCGGCACGATCGACGTCCACATCCGCCGGTTCTTCGGGAGAAATTGGAAGAGGCTCCGAACAAGCCCCGGTATATTATCACCGTGCGCGGGGTGGGTTATAAGTTCGGCGTCGAGTAAATATTATTATAAAACTAACTTATCGGTAATCATTGTGTAAGATCGCCGAGTTATCATAGCATCTAGGCCGCATTATTCGCGAATTAAGGTAGGCTTCGGTCGCGGTGCGCAGCGAAAACATCTTATGAATAATGCGGGTTAGACCCACGGGAGGAGAAACGGGAGCCACTGACGCCCAAATACCTAGCTACCACCACCACGTATTCTTTCTCCTAAGCCCGTCCTCCCTTGCAGGCCGCGACCGAGTCGCGGCCTGCCCTCATTTACGCCGGCGCCCTTTCGGAGATCAGCTCGGCGGGCGGCACCAGGTCCTGGCGGTGTTCGCCCATTACCACTCTTATCCGGTGCGTCTCGCCCGCGGGAAAGACCGGCAGCAGGTGTGAATGGTGCTTTTTGCCGTCGACGAATATTTCATGGACCCCCTGGCAGATGTGGTGGGGGTTTTCCACTTCTATCTCATAAACCGCCCGCCTGTACCGCCGCGTCACCTTGTATCGGTCCCAGTTGGAGGGAATGCACGGGTCGATCAGAAGCCCCTTGAACTCGGGCCGCACGCCGAGTATCCACTCCAGGCACACCTTCCACATCCACGACGCCGTTCCCGTCATCCACGAAAACTCGCCCTGGCCGTAGTAGCGGGAGTCGGGGCCGTCGATGTACTCGGAATACACGTAAGGCTCGGCCTTGTAGACATCGGGCTTCTCGCCGTTGTGGATGAACGAGACTTGCTTCCAGTAATCATAGGCCTGGTCGCCGCGGCCCAGCAAGCACTCGGCCATGATCGCCCAGGCGGTGGGATGGCAGAAAACGGTGCCGTTCTCCTTGGTGCCCGGAGCGAACCTGGAGATGATTCCCATCTTGGGGTCGGGTTCGTGATACGCCGGGAGGAACAGCGCGGGGCCGTAGTCGGTGTCGAGGAGCTTCTTGACCGAGTTCATGGCCCGCACGCCCCGGTTTCGCGGGGCGGCCCCGGCGAGCACCATCCACGACTGCGCATTCAAGTAGATGCGGCCCTCCATATTGCGGGAGGAGCCGAAAGCCTCCCCGTCATCGCGCGTTCCTCTGACATACCAGTCGCCATCCCAAAGATGTTCATTGATGTTACGGATCAGCTTGTCGCGTTCCTCGCTGTATCTCTGCGCGGCGGCGTCGCTGCCCACGTACCACAGCAGCATCGCCACTTCCCGCAGCATCCACGCGAGATGCGCCGCCACCATTGTGGACTCGCCGCGACCCTGCCTGCCGACATAGTCCAGGCCGTCGTTCCAGTCCGCCGCCATAATCAGCGGAATTCCCTCGCTCGCTTACGTGCGCCAGGGTGTAGTCCAGCGCCCGCAGCACGTGCTGCCTGACGGTCTCCGAGCCGCTGTCGTAGTAGCGCACGGCCTCATCCAGGAAAACCAGGTCTCCCGATTCCTTGAGGTATTCGATCACACCCAGCACCAGCCACATCGGGTCGTCGGAGTGACCGGTCTTGACGCCGATGTTGGTGAGTGGGTCCCAGTTGTGCAGGGTGCTGCCGTCGGGAAACTGGTGCTCCAGCATATATATAACTCGCTGTCTCGCCCACTCCAAATCGTTTGGCAGAATCGCAAGCATATCCTGCCAACTGTCGCGGAACCCGATGATCGATCCTCCGCCCAGGTAGTAGGAGTCCATTCGGCTCCATCTGGAGGTCATCCAGGCTTGATACTTGTTCCAGATATTGAACGAAAGGTCGAACTCCCGGCTGGGCGTCTTGGCGGTAGTGCGGTCGATGTAGTTGTCCCAGTACATTTTCACTTCTGTCAGAGCCCGCTCGGCCTCATCCCATGTGCTGTAACGCTGCTTGAGGGCTATTGCGGCCTCCTTCTGAAAGGCCACTCCCACGACCACCACGAACTTGTACTGCTCGCCCGGCTCCAGGGTCAGATCGTGCTGGAATGACCCCATCACGTCCCGCCCCCGCCCCTGGCTGTTTGTGAGTCCGCCTTCGACTATTGCTTTGGGAGCGGAAATGTCGTGATACATTCCCTTGAACTCTTCCTCGAGGCACTCGAAGGCGGCGCTCGGCGCGCTCGACGTCATAAAAGCCCATTTGTCCCACCGCGCGTTGGGATTGCCCGCCCCGCCGGAGGTGATGTTCCAGAACCTGGTGGTGACGTATATGATGTCGTCTTCGACACTGGCTTCGTTGAACAGGGCCGAGAAGTTGGCCTCGACCGCGTTGTACGAGTAGTTTGCCAGGTCCCATTTGGTGTACGGGAATGCCTGAATGTTTCTCCGGCGGTCGGAGTTGTTCTTGAGGCTGACCATCCAGACCTCCACGTCGTCGCGAGGCGGAACGTAGTAAGTCACGCGAGCCTCGATGTCGTGAGAGCAGTAGCAGGTCTGGGTGTAGCCGAGGCCGTGCCTGGCCTCGAAGTGCGACGTGTCGCCGCGCACCGGCTGCCAGGTCGCGCTCCAGAACTCACCTGTTTCGGAGTCCCTAATGTAAATGTACCTGCCGGGACGGTCTTCCAGGACCGCAAGAGAGGTGTATGTCTTTGTCAGCCGGTTGTAGCCGGAGGTCTCGTAGAACGAGTGCCCCCCTCCCGTCTGCGAACATATCGCGCAGTAGCGCCCATTGGTGAGGTAGTTTGCCCAGGGGCGTGGAGTGTCGGGACGAGTGATTATGTATTCTCTGCCATCATCCGAGAAGTGACCGTAGCTCATTCTTGTGCTGCCTCTCTGACTCTGAGTTCGTCCGTATTGACCGACCGGACTCCGGGTATTCCCCCCGCCACCAGGACGGCCAACTCCTTCTGCTCCCCGGCGTCGACTATCCCTTTCAGCAGCACCTCGCCGTCCACCGCTCGGACCGCAATGGCCTGGCCTCCGACGCGTTTGTCCTGAATCAGCGCGTTTCTTACCCTGCCTGCCAATGCTTCGTCTCTGATCGCCAACTGTGCGCCTCCCAATTCCGTTGCCGTAAGTTCAAGCCTGCCGGGCGACGGTTTACAAATGGTATCGTACCCCGCGGTTTGCTCATCCAAACACGAGATGAGGTCGAAGTTCGAGGTTAGAAGGGACCTTTCGAGCGCGGCTGCTTCGGACGGCCAGGGAGGCCGCGTCTCGGTCTCGAGGTCACACTGAACCTGACTTAAGGATCTGGTAGCTGCAGAGGAGATGCTGAATGAACTCAGCGCAATAGGTATTCACCAAGAATGAACTTTTGCCTCCGGCTGGTGAACTGGCCTTACGTTATCTCGTGTGCTATAATTCAGTGAAAGAAAGTCATTGTGGAGGCAGCTCGCTTTGGACTACGGGGCGCTAGGCATCACCTGCAAGATCCCGGAACAATCAGCCGACTATGGCGAAGCATCCGATTTTGTAGTCACTCGCATATGCACCATTATCGAGAATGCGATAAGCAGCGGCAATAATCGCATCTTCATCCGCACAAACCTGAAACGCGGACTGCCTACCGAAAACATAAACAAGGTTGCCGGTCCGTTTGTCGAAGCGTGGGCGATGGAGCAGTTCGAGTGTATTGCAGATGACGCGGGGAACGTATATGACCTCATACACGCTGAACCCGGAAGGCGCCTCGCACCGTACCGACGTAATCCTGCAATTTCGGCGCCGGTACAATGGGCACGATTATGTTTCGGCAGACGTGGACGTTAAAGCCACAGCCGAGGATATCGTGACGTCGGGCAGGAGTCCGAACATCACCTCGTATGCGCGAATAAGGTCGGAGTACCTGAAGGACGCCGACTACATCTTCGTGATACTGTCGCTGAAGCACAAGGTATTTAGTGAGAAAGCACCAGAGACGGGTATGACCAATGGCATAATGGAGGTGGTCGCTTGCGCTGCGTACGACCTAAAATTCGTCTCCGCGCAGGACATCAGCTACAATCCTGCACTTGGGACGGGTCAGCTTTAGATACGCGACATTCACTACGTCAGCACCGCACCCAGAACCACGTGGGACTTTTGCCAGTTGCTGGATGAGAAATTCGTTAGATCGCGCGGCGAACGCGAGTGGCTAAAAATGGCCGGGAGATACAAGTGGATTAAGGAGGACGAGTAATTGCTCAACTGTCAGGTGATTTGTGGAGACGCGACGGCATGCATGCATGAACTGGAGCCTGCTAGTGCGGACCTCGTGATAGCGGATCCGCCCTATAATCTGGGCAAAGATTACGGTAACAACAAGGATCTAAAGGCATGGCACGAATATGAGCGTTTTACGCAGGAGTGGCTGGCGGAGGCGGTGCGCATAATGAAACCTACGGCCTCGATATACGTATTCATGGGCGTTCGATTCATTTCTCGCCTCTTTGCCATTATGGAGGATCGCTTCCGCCTGGAATTCAACGGGTGGATTACGTGGCACTATACGCAGGGAATGGGCCGCAAGAACGGCTTTTCGCCGCGTCACGAGGACATTCTGTTTTTCACGAAGAGTTCAGCTTATAAGTTCAATCTTGACAGCGTGCGCGTGCCGCAGAAGTACTTTCGTACGCGCAATGACATGGCCGGGGCAAACCCCGGCGATGTATGGGAGTTCTCACACGTTCACTATTGTAGTGCTGAACGCAGACAACATCCAACTCAGAAACCCGAAGCGCTCGTAGAGCGGATGTTGTGCGCGTCAACGGACAAAGGCGACTTGGTCGTGGACCCATTTGTGGGAAGCGGCGCCACCTGTCGTGTTGCCAGCGTGCTTGATCGCCGTTGCATAGGTATTGACCTGAATCCCGATTACGTGGCAATGACCCGAGAGCGCATAGCAAAGCAATTCGAGATGTTCGACTCCGCTGACCCGCGAGTAAACCGAACACCTCGTGACTTGCCGATCGCGGAACGCATCAGCGACTCGGCCTCCCAAAACGCTGTTTGTCCGCATCTGGTTCTCTTCCCTGACTCGTAGGCGCGCAATCTTTGGCCGTGGCTGCATTGATATCCTCACCCCCGCGGAGGTGATCGATTATGAAGAAGAGATTTGACTGCGTGGAAATGAAGCACCGCGGCGCGGAAGAGGTGCAAGCAAAGCTTGCCACTATGACGATCGACGAGCAGGTGGCTTATTGGGAACGCCGCGGCAGGGAACTCCGCAAGCGCAAGGCTGCGATACTGGCTGGCCGGAAGGCGTCTTGAAGGCTAACGGTACCAGCTCGAGAACCCGTGCCTAAACCTGGAAAAATCTACTGGTCGGCCTGAGAGTGGAGGCTGAGAGGGGAATCACATGGAACAACGAATAACGGACGCGGTTAGGGAGTTTATCGCCGAGCATCCCGCGCCATATGTTGCGATAGAATGCAAACGAATTTGCCAGCAGAGCGGTGTGTGGCATGTCGAGCTAGCGGGACTTTGGTTAGGCACCACGGCAAGGACCGGTGGCGACTTTGATGAGGCTAAGTACTGTAAAGATATGATGGATAGTCTAGGGAAAACGACTGGCGCGGATGTCATCGTGTTTGGTCTTTAAGCTGGTAGTTAAACGACCCCACGACACACTTGAGCCGGATCAGCGGGTTCGCTTCTCCTAAGCAACTTTCGTTGCGGGAGGATCTTGCGGCACCCGCGCGGCGCAAGTTCCGGGCTTTCCGCTTTCCACTTTCAGACTTTCCGCTATTTCCGAAGGAATCGGCCATGAAGCCCTTGGCCTTCATCACGATAGATGGTGCGCCAGGCTAAGCTTGCTTAGCTCTTGCCGGTGCAAGTCCGGCCTGGGTAAAGCCTAACCAGCAGCCCAGCACTGATACCCGCGCATGGTGAGGTAACGAGCCGTGTGAAGCCGGGAGGAAGGAGATGTTCGGCTGCGGCGAAAGCGAAGATATTGAGCCCCGAAATAGTGATTAGTGGTCAATGGGCCGACCGGGTCATCTACCGGGAAGGCAGTAACGAGGACTGGCGCTTTGGTGAGCCCTCCTCGGCGGGCCGGGGTCTGAGGTCGCGGCAGGACATCATATGGAGCAAGCAGGAACCTGGGAGACCCAGAGTGTTCCTCATGGGAACAAGGAGGTAGTTTCCGACAACGCGCGGAGCGGAGGAGGGAACCAAGGCATTCTGGGAGTCGGACTGACTCATAGTAGAGGTGTAGCTGGGGCAATGCCCAGTGACACCGATGCCTCGACGGGTTCGGGGTATGGAGGTGTACTCGAAGGGGTCAGCAGTCAGTTGCAGACGGATGGGGAAACACCCAGTGTCCATCGAGACGCGGCATGGGTGGAAACGCGACTAGCCGTCATATCCGAGATGGCTCGCACGGACTCACGATGCAGGTTCAGCAATTTGGCCTACCTGCTGAATGAAGAGTACCTGGCGAGATGCTATTGGCAGCTCGATATGAGAGCCTGCTGCTGGCATAGACCACGTTACGTGGAGGCGGTACGGCAAGGATTTACAAGAGAATCTGAGTGACTTGGTAAGCCGTATGCGTGCGATGAAGTATCGCCCGCAGTCGGTGATGCGGGTCTATATTCCCAAAGATGCTCACTCGAAGCGGCCACTGGGGATACCAGCAGTCGAAGACAAAGTGGTGCAGATGGGAATGATGAAGATTCTGGAGGCGATCTACGAGCAGGACTTCCTCGACGTATCCTACGGGTTCAGACCTGGGAGGAACTGCCATCAGGCGCTGGATAGGTGCGTGATAACCAGGCGGGTCAATTACGTGCTTGATGCTGACATCAAGGGATTCTTCGACAGCGTCGATCATGCGAAGCTGCTGAAGTGTCTGGGGATGCGGATAAGTGACCGGAACTTTCTTCGGCTGGTAGTCAGGATGCTCAAATCCGGTGTGATGGAGGAGGGTGAGCGCCGTGAAACGGACGAGGGCACTCCGCAGGGCGGAGTTGTCAGTCCGATACTGGCGAACATCTTCCTGCACTACGCGCTGGATGAGTGGTTTACCAAAGTCCTGACAAAGCGGCTAAAGGGGTATGCGGAACTGATCCGGTATGCGGATGACTTCATAATATGCGTGCAGCTTGAGAGCGATGCCAAGACGATCCTGAGTGCGCTGGAAGCACGGTTTAGGCAGTGTGGGCTTACCTTGTCCAAAGAGAAGACTCGGCTGCTTGAGTTCGGGCGCTATGCCCTTGCGCGAGCAGGACGCCGTGGCGAGAAACCAGAGACATTCGACTTTCTCGGGTTCACTCACTACTGTGGCCGAAGTCGGGTTGGAAAGTTCAAGGTGGGCCGCAAAACGAGTAAGAAGAAGTTCCGGCTGAAAGCTAAAGCCCTGAATGACTGGCTTCGGCGCATCCGGAACGCGCGCCCGCACAAGGAGTGGTGGGGGCTTCTCAAGCTAAAGCTGAAAGGTCACTACAACTACTATGGCGTGGGCGGCAATTACCCTGGGATCCAGCGATACTATTGGCTGGCGGTGCGGCTGACCTTCAAATGGCTTAACCGTAGAAGCCAGCGTCGCTCGGTGACCTGAGAGCGCTTCAATGCGATGCTTCGCGCTCATGCTTTGCCTATGCCTCGGATTCGCGTGAACCTGTATAATACGTACGGTCTCGCTGGTGAAACTGGCTGAAGAGCCGGATGCGGGAAAACTGCACGTCCGGTTCCGTGGGGGGTGCCGAAGTGTCTCAAGGGTCTTGGGGTAACCGGCGTCTACCCGACAAAATGACAGCGTGTGCTCGCGGATTGCAAAATGCGGGGAACTGGGTCCGGCGCTTGCGAAACGCCGGACCTTTCCACCTCCCGATCACTGCCGCAGGCGGGCGTGCCTGTACCACCTCGAAAACGCAGACAGGCTCGAGAAGCCTAACTCAGCTGCAATCTCTTTCTTGTAGCAGCCGCACTCTTGCATCTTGCGGACGCGTTCCAGGCGGCAGCAGTCGATGTACTCGTGAACGCACATCCCCGTGTGCTCCCTGAACAGTCTCAGAAAATAGAACTTGCTGTAGCCGCTCATCCTTGCCAGGGAATCGAGCGATGCTCCGCTGCCGGCTGTTTTCCGAACATGGTCGCGGATCGTGGCGATAACCCTCTTCTGGAACGGCTCCTTATCGTCCTCCCCCGGCGCCGAGTAACCCTCCTTAACTATCGCGGAGGCCAGCGCCGTAAGCCCTGTGTGCGTCTCCAGCCTGCGAAAATCGTCCGGCAGGCCGCAGGCGGCCTGCCCGCCGAATATGCGCTCGGCTATGCGCGACCCAACCTTCCGCATCGGAAGCAGCCGAGTCCAAGGCCCGATGAGATTCGATCCTTTCTCTCGAACCAGGATAAGCCTGAATATTACGTGGTCCTCAAACAGGAATATCCAGAGGTGATCCACATCGGGGTAGTGCGAAGGATACGAGTTCTGGTGCTCCTCGAACTTGTCGAACAGGAACACCGCGCCGGGCAAGCTGGGGTACACGCCGCCGAGCGCGCCGTAATTGCCGGGGCCGTCGAGCGCGAACATGATCTCGCGGTATGCGTGCTTGTGCAAGTTGGCGCTTACTTCCTCGCGTTCCGCAAGCTCAGGGACGGGCTCGACCTCGGGATCGATGCGGGAACCGATTATCCGCCACGACTCCGGCCGCAGGAGCACGCCAAGGCTCTTTTCGGTAAATAGCGTGTTCGTCATGGTAGCAACCATTATAGCAATAAATGTCAAACTATGACAATCATGGGCTATTGCTTGTTGGTTCGTCTTGGCTTAACATGCATATATTGGCAGTTCTGAATTGGCAATATATGCACAGTGGAGGTAAGGGGATGCCTGAAACAATTATAGCACAATCAAAGCCCGCGATTTTAGGAGGTTCGCCTGCGGTAACAATCGAGACGCCGTCCTGGCCCGTGGTGGGCGAGCAGGAAATGGCGTGGATGGAGGAAGTCGTCAAGAGCGGAAAGTGGAGATGGTTGGACCCGCACGAGACTGCGTTCTGCCAGGAGTTTGCATCATTTATCGGCAGCAACTACTGCCTGTGTCTTGCAAACGGCAGCGTCACCCTCCAGTGTGCGCTGCAGGGTGTGGGCGTTGCGCCGGGGGACGAGGTGATCGTGCCCGGGCTCACGTGGGTTGCGACCGCGCAGGCCGGGATAGACATCGGAGCGAACGTGGTGCTGGTGGACATCGATCCGGAGACCCTCTGCATCGATCCGAAAGCGATTGAAACCGCCATCACGCCCAAGACCAAAGCAATCGTACCGGTGCACCTCTACGGCTGCATGTGCGATATGGACGCCATTACGCGGATCGCTCGCGAGCATAACCTCAAGGTCGTCGAGGATGCGGCGCATCAGCATGGGAGCCAGTGGCGGGGCAAGTGCGCGGGCGCGATTGGCGACGTCGGCAGCTTCTCGTTCCAACAGAGCAAGGTCCTGACCAGCGGTGAGGGCGGCGCGGTAACCTGCAACGACTACGATATCTACAGCACTATCCACTGTCTGAAACAGGTGGGATGGTCGCCGGACCTGAAACCGGGTGGCCGCTACGGCCACAACTATCGCATCACCGCAATGCAGTGCGTCCTCCTGCGCGGGGGACTCACGAGACTCAAGGAGCAGACCGAACTGCGGGACGAAAATGCGCAATTTATAGCGGCCGAATTGAAGAATGCCGGCGGCCCGCTTCAGGCGGCGCGGCGAGATCCCAGGGTCACTCGACAGGCATACTACATGCAGACTTTTTGTTTCGATCCCGAAGTCGCCGGGATCAATAAAAACCAGTATGCCGAAGCAGTGAAGGCCGAAGGACTTGATCTTGTGGGCACATACGACCCGGTCTACCGCAACGGTCTCCTGAACCTCTACGACAGCACCAGTCCGATCCCATATCGCGATCCGGCTGTGGTGCAGGACTACGCAAGCCTGCGCCTGCCCAACGTCGAGCGCGCGTGCAGCGAGACGGCCCTGCTGCTGTCCCATCGCCACCTCCGCTCGGACAGGGCATACGTGAGGCAGATTCTCGACGCTATCCTGAAAGTAAACGACAATCTTCCCGCTTTGAAGAAGCACTTCGAGGGTACAAATGAGGAGTCGGTTTCGCAAGAGTAGATATCACTCCCCGGATCGGCGTCGAGCTGTGCGGATTCGGGCCATTTCTTCAGAGGCGATCCGTCGGTGTCCGCGACCGCCTTTGGGCAAAGGCCGCCGCGTTCGAGCATTCAGGAAAGAGATGTGTTCTGGTGAGCTGCGATCTTGCCGGCCTTTCGCTCCCGGACGTGCGGCGGATAAAGGAGCTTGTCGGCGCGGCAGCGGGCCTTCGTCCGGAGTCGATTATGACTCACTGCACGCACACCCACAGCGGACCGTGCACCGCCGTCTATCACGGTTGGGGCGAGATGGATTCTCCCTATCTGGAGATAATGCCCGGGCGGGTCGCGTCGGCGTGCGTCAAGGCCGTCGAGAGCCTGCGTGAAGCGACGATATCTCACGCCGAAGTCCCCTGCGAGGCAATCGCCGTGAACCGCGAGTATGACCTCGACGCTCAGCCACTTGATGACGTGCTGAGCGAAGACTGGCGTCCCGCGAAGCCCGAGCTTACCGACACCACCTGTCATGTGATCGCGGTCCGCGATCAGGACGGCAAATTGATCGGTTTTATGAGCTACTTCGGCTGCCACCCCGTCGTCTGCTGCCAGGATACGCACTACATCCACGGCGACTATGCGGGCGTGTCCGCTAACCTGCTCGAAAGAGAACACCCCGGTTCTATCGGGCTTTTCCTGCAGGGCGCGCAGGGCGATGTAAACACGTGCGTCGTTCACAAGCCCGAAAAGGAATCGCTCCTTGCGCTCGATGTTATAGCCGCTCGCTACGCTCGCGCAGTCCGAAACGGCCTGAATCAGGCAAAGACAATCGACGTCGACTCGATGGCATTCGCCCACCGGATGGTGGAATTCACGAGAAAGAACGTAACATTGGACGAGTTGCGCCAAGCCCTCGCCGAAGAAGAAGCCGTCCTGCACGCGCCCGACGCCGACGATGCTTCTCACGAATTACGAATGGCCACGGTCTGTGCTCTCGCCATTCGCGAGCGCATCAGCACGATGGAAGCCGGAGAGCCAGTGAGCAGGCCGGTCGAGCTTCAAGGCCTGCGACTGGGTCCGCTTTCGCTTCTCGGCGCTCCACTGGAGATATTCCAGGCGATCAAGAACGAAATAAAGACCGAAGCCAAATCGCCCGTTCCGCTGGTAATGGGCCTCACCAACGGCGACATAGGTTACGCTCCGGACAAAACTACCGCGGCCCGAGGAGGATACGCCGCCGACATGGTCCCGCTCATCGTTGGCGAGTTTCCATTCAAGGATATACACGGGGAACTGGTCAGGGAGATGCTTGAGCTTGAGAAGGGGCTGTTCACTTGAAATGTTATCGGGGAACTGGGTCCGGCGCTTGCGAAACACCGGACCGTCGGAAAACAGGGCGGGGAGGCTGTCCTCCCCGCCCTGTTTTCAGTGAAAACCGCTGCCGCTAGAGTTTCCGCCGCTTCAACGCAAAGCCCGCCATTCCGATCATACCGCCTACAAGCGGTAGAACGGACGAAGGCTCGGGCACAGGCGCATATATAGTCCGGTGTTTCGGGAATCTTGTTCCCGAAACCAACTGTCCCGCCTTAGACGATCAAAGGCCCCACATCAAGCCCGACCTTTTCCGGTGTTTCGGGAATCTTGTTCCCGAAACCAACTGCCCCGCCTTAGACGATCAAAGGCGGCACATCAAGCCCGACCTTTTCACCAAACTCGTAAAAACGCCAACTGGAGAATGGCCACTGCTCTGGAAGGGTGACCAGTCCCCTTCGAACGGGATTGGCATGAATATAGTTCACCTTCGCGTAGAGCTTCTCCTCGCTATAGATTGCGAGGGCTCGCGCTTGTTATCCGTTTCGGGAACAAGTTCCCGAAACACCGAAACACCGAAAGTGGCTGGAGGCGTTCCGGTGTTTCGGGAATCTTGTTCCCGAAACCAACTGCCCCGCCTTAGACGATCAAAGGCCGCACATCAAGCCCGACCTTTTCACCAAACTCGTAAAAACGCCAACTGGAGAATGGCCACTGCTCTGGAAGGGTGACCAGTCCCCTTCGAACGGGATTGGCATGAATATAGTTCACCTTCGCGTAGAGCTTCTCCTCGCTATAGATTGCGAGGGCTCGCGCTTGTTATCCGTTTCGGGAACAAGTTCCCGAAACACCGAAACACCGAAAGTGGCTGGAGGCGTTCCGGTGTTTCGGGAATCTTGTTCCCGAAACCAACTGCCCCGCCTTAGACGATCAAAGGCCGCACATCAAGCCCGACCTTTTCACCAAACTCGTAAAAACGCCAACTGGAGAATGGCCACTGCTCTGGAAGGGTGACCAGTCCCCTTCGAACGGGATTGGCATGAATATAGTTCACCTTCGCGTAGAGCTTCTCCTCGCTATAGATTGCGAGGGCTCGCGCTTGTTATCCGTTTCGGGAACAAGTTCCCGAAACACCGAGTGTTAAACGTCGTGAAGTCGGCGTAGTAGTCGTAAGCTTGGTCGTTTAGACCCACCCCTTCAATGTGGTCGGGAAAGATGGAAAAAAAGAGGGCGGTGCTCGCCGTAAGGCCCATGCCCAGGTAGCCGCCGCCCCCCTCAACCGAGGGTCCGGTGTTTCGGGAATCTTGTTCCCGAAACCAACTGCCCCGCCTTAGACGATCAAAGGCCGCACATCAAGCCCGACCTTTTCACCAAACTCGTAAAAACGCCAACTGGAGAATGGCCACTGCTGTGGAAGGGTGACCAGTCCCCTTCGAACGGGATTGGCATGAATATAGTTCACCTTCGCGTAGAGCTTCTCCTCGCTATAGATTGCGAGGGCTCGCGCTTGTTCCTTCCACACGGCGAAGCGCGCCTTGCCGTTGGCGTGACCCGCCATCGTCTCCAAGACCTTCGCCGCGTTCCGGTGTTTCGGGAATCTTGTTCCCGAAACCAACTGCCCCGCCTTAGACGATCAAAGGCCGCACATCAAGCCCGACCTTTTCACCAAACTCGTAAAAACGCCAACTGGAGAATGGCCACTGCTCTGGAAGGGTGACCAGTCCCCTTCGAACGGGATTGGCATGAATATAGTTCACCTTCGCGTAGAGCTTCTCCTCGCTATAGATTGCGAGGGCTCGCGCTTGTTATCCGTTTCGGGAACAAGTTCCCGAAACACCGAAAGTGGCTGGAGGCGTTCGAGATGAAAGTCTCCAGCCCGGATTGTTAAGAGTAAAGGCTTAACCAACGTTAGCTTGATAAACGCTTCATCGTCTAGCCGCTTTCCGCCGGGTTAAGCCCGCCATTACGGCGATACCGCCGACAAGAGCGACAAGGCATGGACGGTTCGGGGACGGGAAGAAACCGCTCGCTGTACGCTACATATTGCCAGTCGGACTCGGCCCCGGTCGAACCGAATTCAATGCCTACCGGCCCATCGTCAGGCATGCTGGACCATTGGGGCACCCACGACAGGACAAGCTGGTTGTCGACCCACACATAGGCTTCTCCATCGCCGTCGTAGGCCATGCGTATTGTTTGGGATGTGGTGAAGCCTGCGTAGAACGAATCCGCCTGGTCTGTACCTGTCCTCCGTCTGTATATAGTCGGGATATATCCAGAGGGGAACGCTTGCGCTGTTTGTGTCCACGAACAAGCATGCCCAGTCTCCGGCATCCGATGAGACACTCACCTGAGCCTCCATGGTCACCGGAACGCCCGCGTCCCACGAACCAGATTCGCTGCTGTAGAACGCCTCCCCACCGGCGTCAATGTGGAGCGCGCCGTTGAGCACCGACGCTCCTCCACTGCCCTGCTCATTCCAGGCGGGGGAGGCCTGCGTTGGAAGCAGGCCGGTGCTAGCATCATACTCGACATCCCAAGCACGGGCTGCGGTGCCGAGACATCCCATCGCAAGAACGATAAGCGACATTAGCTTAACAAACCATTTCATTATCTGATCTCCATTTCTGAACATAGTGCAAGAATCGCGCCATACAGGTGGAACTGCCATAAGACCATAGATTTATCTCCTTGATTTGGTAGGAATTCCCGCGGTGCAATGCCCCACTACGGAAATATGGTGCATAAGTTGTGGACAAACTGGAAGTTCATATCCGGCACAGTGTCCGCTGAATCATCATAGGCAAATTCAAACAAGCTGCTGTCATGAATGCCGATTCTGCTTCCGGCGGCTGCTGTGTCCTCCTCAATAATCCATGGCTCAGAAGACTCGGTTGGGTCATAGATGTAAGCCAGCGGTCTGGCCCAAAGGCTCCAGGCATTGCCGCCGCTATCCACGAAGAAATCCGTGTCCGCGTCCCACAGCCCGGCTATGCCAGGCATGACGATAATGCGTCTGATTGATTGGGCAGAGGCGGGCCGTGTCTATGTTCTGGCCATAGTCCCCCCCGCACTGTCTGTTCCGAACCTTGAATTCATGCCAAGGCCCGCGGCCAGGGTGTTGAGGTTGCCGTTATAGTCGGCGAATCCCGGACTCCATTCGCCCACGAGCACAACGCGCTTATCATTTCCAGACTGGACAAATGTGTCTAAGGCGTTGATGACGGACTGCGTTATGGCACCGTCGGGAGGCAGTGCAACTATAACCACGTTGTAATTGTTTCCCCACCCGGACGGGAAGCTGGTGCTGACCCTGCTGTATAAAATGTTGGGATAGGCCAGAGCCTCCCGTACGATGTAGGCTTCGATGTACCCGTCTATGTGGTACGGGTTAGTCGGATCGCAGATGTCTGTACATAAACCCTACGCCGACACCGGACCTTGGCGCGGGATCCGTCCCACTCCACTCGTACGCCCCGACGTCTATGGCGGATCCGTAGACACGGTTGTTGCCGTCGATGTCCTGCGTCATTGGCGCCGCCATCGGGGCGCCGGAATCGATGCACGGCGACCCCGCCGCCAAGTGGTAATCGCCGGAGGCTAGGTACGGAATGCCCAGGTTCGTGTCCGTGGCAAGGGCAATGTCGCCGGAAGAATCGGAAACGCCGTTGTAGTCGGGCCCATCGTTTTCGTAGATGATATCGTTCGTGAACGTGGGATCGCCACCATCCACGCAGATACCGCCGCCCCCGTTAGCGGATATAATATTGTTCGACAGCGCTGGGTAGCCGCCCAGTAGGTACACACCTCCCCCGGTAGTATTCACCGGATCACGGTCGGTGTTGCATATGATCGTGTTGTTGGCAATCTGTCCGTCGGTACTCTGGCAGTATATGCCGGCCCCGCTTCCGCTGAATTGTCGACGAAAACGTTGCCTGCAACGACCAAGACAGAGCCGAGTGCATACAGGCCCCCTCCTTCGGTTGTGCTGCCTGCGTTGTTTCCCCTGACGATGTTGTTCATGATGGTAGCCACCGCTAGAGAGCAGTAGATGCCTCGTGCACTCGCGCCCGCATTCCGAATAACGAAGCCGTCAACCGTGCACTCGGCGGCCAAACTCATGGTAACCACGCTACCCCCAGCCGCGCCATCCAATATGGTGGGGCTGGCGTGCCAGTTTCGCTGCGAGATGGATGTGTCACCGACAGTGAATCCTCCATAGATTTTCACGAATGATGGCAGGGTCACTCTCGCGTTACCGTCCGTGTAAGCACCTGCGGCCACCCAGACCTCGCCACCGCCGGCAGCGGAGGCCGCGTTCACGGCAGTCTGCAAATTGTTGGCGGCGTTGGACCAACTCGTGCCGGTCATCGCGCCTGCTCCAGTTGAGGTAACATAGAAGATCGGCGGGTTCATCGGAGCCGGGTCCGCGCCTTGGTATTCTTGCGCTCCAATGTCCACGGAGGGACCCACCACGCGCGGGTTTCCATCTATATCGAAGGTCATCGGAGCCGCCAATACCGTGCCCTGCGGATTGCGGCATGGCGAGGTGCCGGCTATGTGCCAGTCACCCCAGCCTATGTTGGGAATGACCGGGTCGCGTCCCGTGATGTCACCGCTGTGGTTTGCAGATACCGAGTAATCGTAGGAAGTGTTGCCGTAGACATCATCTTTGGTGAAAGTCGGCGTGCCCCCATTGGATTGCATGATGCCGCCGCCAACATTAAAGGCCACGATGTTGTTCGACAGCGCGGGTGAGCTTGCGGAAAGGTAGATGCCCCCGCTCTGGCTGTATGTCTTCGACACATTGCAGATGATCGTGTTTTGAGCGATCAGGCTGCTTGCCGTGCAGCTCAGGCAGGCAATGCCGCCCCCGTAGTCCGCCGCGTTGCTTACAAAGACGCTACCCAGCGCTGTGAGGGCGCAGTTCGTGGCATAGACGCCCCCGCCAAAGCCGCTGGCGGTATTCGAGCGAATGATGTTGTTTGCAATCGTAATGGGGGCGCTTGTGGAGTAGATGCCCGCGCCATTACTGGATGATCCGTGTTGAATCGTGAACCCGTCAATAGTTCCGGAACTGTACCCCGTCGATATGGTGGCCACGCTGCCGCCCTGGTTGCCGTCGAGGATGGTCTTGTTTGCCGCCCATTGGCGCTGCTCCCGTGCTCTCTCGGCACCGCTGAACCCGCCATAGAGCCCGGTGCCCTTTACTGTAACACAGCCGACGTACGTGCCTGCGGCCACCCAAACGTCCTTGGTGCCCGAAGCCGCATTTATCGCGGCCTGCACGGTCTTCTTGGCAGTCGACCAGCTCGTGCCCGCGGCCGAATCCGCGCCGCTGGAGTCCACATAGACGACGTTGACGTTGCTTACGACAATGCCACTCTTAGTTACCGTGGCCGCGCGTCCGGCATAGTCCGTTACCTCAACGGAAATCGAATGGGTTCCCGCGACTATACTGGACCAGTTGTAAGTCCACGCAACGGACGCCGCAGGAGTAAAGCTGTTTGACGAGACCCAGCCTGTCGAGTCGATATTCACTTGGATGTTCGTCACAAGGCTTTGGCTTGTGGCAGTACCTGCGATTATTACGGGATTGCTTCCACTCGAATCAATGTGCACTGAACCATCAGCCGGGCTGGTGATCGTGACTGTAGGGTTGGCGGTCTCGCTATAAAGCGTAAAATCCGCTTGAGTTCGAGGCCGTAATTCTTGTATATAACCCCACCAGCACTGTCGCATGAGGATACGCCATTCACCCCCAGTACCCAGCCCGCCTCCGGTGCGATCATCCCGGAGGTGAGGTCCACCCTGAGACCGAGTATCGTCCCGCTGGCGCTATTCAAAACCCGGCTGCCATCATCCATGAGGAAGAAAGTGGAGCCGGGGTCCACGTAGACCACCGTTCCCCAAGTGCGGACCAGCCAGCCTGAATTGATAAGACCAACGCCGTTTGTCACGCCCTGGCCTGGGGTGCCGTTGTATTTTCCGCCTATGGCGGCGTTCGTCATCCCGTGAAGGCCCGGTGGCGGGCCGCTGGAATCGACTGTTATATCGCCGCTGGAGCTAGTCGATTGCGTGGCATCGATATACCACTCGCCGTCGGAATCCACCCCCGTTTGACCGGTGACATCGACAGTATCACCAACGTAGGCACTGGTATCGGAGGAGTCACAGACGACTTTGCAACCCACAAACATGCCGGGGCTTTCACAATATAGCGTGTTAGCAAACATAGTCTGGTCGGCACACACCTGCATGCCCTGGACCGTGACCTCCGTCCCAGGCTGGCATGTCCGGGCATAAGGAAGTTCGACAGTCTGTGGGATATCCTGTATGTAACCGGCAGGTTGATCCTGTGACAAACTATCGACAGCGATGGAATAATTGGAGGCGGAATCGCACTGGATTGCGCCTATGGTAACATTCAGGCGGTCGCCCGTGGAGATGGAACCGGAGTTCGAGTAGACGACGGGAATTTGATCGTTGCTCGTATCCTCCGTGAGAATAAAATCGGGCGGCGACCCGGACCCCTGCCACTGCGGGTCCGCCGTCTGCGGATGAGCGTCAATTTCCACCATGATGGGTTCTGACGCATTTGGATCGTAGCAAGCAATCGCATCACTAATCGTGTCGCAGTATGTGGCTGTATAGCCCGCCGAATCTGTTCCTCCGGGCGGGTCCCCCGGATCCCCATCGTCCAGCTCGGACCATCCCGAAGGACTGCGCCGACAGCCTATGGGGAACCTCTAGTTCCAGCGTGTAAGGCCAGGGTTCCGTTAGCAGCCCGCGAAAGAACGGGAAATCCTTTTGGTAGAGAATGTTGCCCGCCGAGTCTGTGTAAGCCCAGCAGCGGACGTTGGTTAAAAATGGCCTACCGTCTGCCCAGGTACAGAGTCCCCTGGATATCAACAGTCTGCCTTAATCTCAGCAAGGATGGTACACCATCGGCTATCCTTATG
This sequence comes from uncultured bacterium, assembly GCA_963823885.1. Taxonomy (GTDB): domain Bacteria; phylum Armatimonadota; class UBA5829; order UBA5829; family UBA5829; genus CAWGNL01. The sequence continues at coordinate 30,194 of CAWGNL010000036.1, read as the reverse complement.
GCTATCGGTTCCTCGGTGTCCCTTACGGTCCACCAGAACCGCCCACCGCGAATGTGGATTCGGTTTACTTCAACGGCTGGGAGAAAGATCACACCGCCGTTAGGCGCCGGGGTTTCGCCGGGCGCCATCCCAATTGCATCGTCGATTCCAGGACCTATGCCGGGAAGTGACGACGTTAGCCAGTCGGCATGGGCGGCTTGAAACCCAAACCCTGCAACGAAAATTACGAAAACGGCGGCCATGACCGCCAAACTACTGAATTTCACTTTTTCTGTTCCTCCTTCGTAGCGTTATTGACGAACGTTTCCAAACCGATCAGTTTCCCTACTGTTCATCTCCAGTCTGCCGGTTATCGTGTTGGGCGCACCATTTGGGATGCAAGCGGCAGCCTCCTTATACCGCCGCGCGTCGCACAAAAAAGTTTTTTTGATGCAAAGGCGATTTGCAGACTACTCCAATACCGATTCGAGCGTGACAATGCCGTCCAACCCGGTTTTGCGCTCGAATAGAAACCCAATTTTAAGGCCATGAAAGCCAATCACAAGCCAATTCAAGCCATTTATTAAGCAGGACAAGCCACTTCAAGCCAATTTAGAAGCGGTAAAGCCAAATTTACTTCGACACCAATTGAGCTTGAACGCGGGTCGAACCGGGGCTTGCGCTCGGGCAAAAATGGCTTGCAACAGGACTGCGAAGCCAATACTAACCCAGTTATTCAAGGAAAACAAGCCAACAAAAGCCGATGTCGAAAGGGCAAAAGCCAAACCAACAGCACAAAGCCAATTCAACTCGCCTGGCCCCCCGTGATTAAATCCACTTTCACCACTTCACCGGCTGTTTTCTTTTTGTTCCGTCCCCCTGGCCTCGCCGCCTGCCAGAGTCGAAGCTCACGCAAAGCTCGATACATACTGCGCTCGGCCTCGTCCTTCGAAAGGGGCGGCACGCTGCCGGTTTCTGCTTCCTCTCGGCCATCTTTGCAGGGCGGCTTATGTCCCTCCACAAGCACACGCTGCAACTTCCAGGCGCAGGCGACAACATGGTCCACGAGCAGTTCTTGCGTCTCTCCATCGGGCTGATGTTCAGCACGAAGGCGTCTATGAAGGTCCAGGAGTTCCGACTTCGATTCGCCGGGCAACAGCACCGCACGGGAAAACAGCCCCAGCTTGCTGCGCCTTCGAGGCCCCGAGCTTTTCTTTGAGTTGGCCCGGTTGGCTGCTAGCTGTCTCTCACTTGCCATATCAACCCTCCACATTTCCCTGAGGCGTAATCGTCGCGATGTGTGCCGGAAGCAGGGCGCGAAAAAAGGAGAGAGGAAAAGAGCAGCGCAGCTCCGGCCACTTCACCGCACCGCCCAATTCAGAACGCACAGACCGGAAGTCGGGTGTTTCGAGTTAATGACCCCCTCCTTCTTTCTTCCTATTAGGACCGATGTTGGCCCTAGATTGTTCCCGTCTCTTTCTACCCGTCAATCGTATAGGGAAGCAACGCGGCTCCAACCACCTCGCCACATATATTATGCAAGATACCATACGACTTGTCAAGGGGGCCCGGATGCGCAAGACGTGGAATCACAGTTCACTATGCCCTTAAACTTTGAGTATGACCACAACACAGGCCAGAATGGAATCTTTGCTGAAGACCCTGGCGACGCACATGCGCGAGCGCCGTAAGTCTTTGGGTATCACTCAAGAGCAGCTTGCGGATAGGGCCGATCTAAGCGTCAACTACGTTGGCAAGATGGAACTCGGCCAAAGGGTCCCGTCGTTTAAGACCCTGGTTCGCCTGGCCGGAGCGCTGGAGGTAGAAGTATGTGAACTCCTCGGCGTGTTCGGGGAGCGCCCGCGGCGTGCGGCTACCAATGAGATAGAACGGGTGATGGAGCAGTTTGACGACCAGGACGCGGCATTTATGCTGAGTGAGTTCCAGCACATAGCTGGCTATGTTAGGTCAATCCGAAAGCGACGCTCAAGATAGCCAGTGACATATCTCACTCCAGGGCGCTTGCGAAACGCCGGACCATCGGAGGGCGTGCATCCCAGCGGTTTCGGGAAAAGGGTTTCCCGAAACAACGCCCAAGTGTTACGTTGGGTGGGCCCTTCGGGCCCGGCTTCGGTCGCGGCGCTTCGCTCTGCGGCCGAAGCAACCCCTGCGGGGCGGAAGTTCCGGGCTCTCTGCCCTCCGCTCTCTGCTATAAGCTATTTTTTAGCCCGCGGATGACTCTCTCAGCGTTCTGATAGTAGACCTTTCGCAGCACTTCGTCTGGAAGGTTCAGTCCGTATATTCTCCACCGACAGCGGCCCCAGCGGCCTGTGTAGTCGGGATATTCGAAGTATTCATCGCGGGTTTCGAGGAACCTGAAGCTGCATCGATAGGCTTCCGGCGAGATCGGCATGTCCAGGCCGAATAGAATTCGGTCCTGGTATTTTATGAAGAAGTCCCTGGCCGAATACGGCTGGCGGCCGAGTTCGTCGATTCTCGCCGCGAAGTCTATGACCGCGTTCGCATTTCTATCCAGCAGCCCCGATACGTAGTCCAGGTCTTCGGGGTTGTTTGCCACGTGCGGGAGGATAAACCGCGTATTGGGGTGCGCGGCTATCATCCGGTCCCGCTGATCGAGAAGCGCCCACTTGGAATAATGTGAGGCATGAAAGCTCCAGCCCGGGAACTCGCGCAATGTGAGGTAATGCTCGTTGCGCTGGTCCGCCGGCAGAAAGAAGGCCACCGGATCGGAGGTGTGAATGAGCACGGGAATCCTCAGCTCGCCGGCCTTTTCCCAAATCGGATAAAGCCGCTCATCATCGACCGCAAGCATGTCGCCGCTGGAGTCTTTGAAAAATAGCCCGAGTTCTTTGGTAACTTTCAGCCCGCAAGCGCCTCGCTCGACATCCGCCTCCAAACCCTCGATGCACCTCTTTGCGAAGTCGCCTCTCGGACCCTTGATGAGCACGGGATCGTCCCACTGCGCGAAGTTCGCCATCGTGAATGCGGCGAAGCGCCCCGGATGCGCCTTCACGTAATTATCGACGAACATGCCGATGTCTCGACGCTGTATCGTGTAGCAGTTGTCCACGTAGGGCAGGGTGGCGTTGCCGGTGACATTCACAAACGTGCGAACCCCGGCACAGTCCATCACTTGCAGGAGCTGCTGGGGGAGCTGTCGGCGAAAAGGTGGTTGTGCGCGTCGATCACCCCAAACTTGGGCTTGTCGACGACACTTTGGGGCCGCCTGAGCATCGTTTCAGGCTTGTAATCCTTCAGCAGCAAGTCTGTTTGATTCGACATCAGCTTCCTCCGCGACAAGGTTTCGGGATTTCCGGAGCGGACGATAACTGCATCTCCCTATCATCACGCCGTGCTCGCTCCTCAAGTCCCGAAACACCGGCAAGACAGAGTTTCGGGAAAAGGGTTTCCCGAAACAACGGAGGCAGCAAGTCTGTCTGATTCGACATCAGCTTCCTCCGCGACAAGGTTTCGGGATTTCCGGAGCGGACGATAACTGCATCTCCCTATCATCACGCCGTGCTCGCTCCTCAAGTCCCGAAACACCGGCAAGACAGAGTTTCGGGAAAAGGGTTTCCCGAAACAACGGAGGCAGCAAGTCTGTCTGATTCGACATCAGCTTCCTCCGCGACAAGGTTTCGGGATTTCCGGAGCGGACGATAACTGCATCTCCCTATCATCACGCCGTGCCCGCTCCTCAAATCCCGAAACACCGGCAAGACAGAGTTTCGGGAAAAGGGTTTCCCGAAACAACGGAATCCTTCAGCAGCAAGTCTGTTTGATTCGACATCAGCTTCCTCCGCGACAAGGTTTCGGGATTTCCGGAGCGGACGATAACTGCATCTCCCTATCATCACGCCGTGCTCGCTCCTCAAGTCCCGAAACACCGGCAAGACAGAGTTTCGGGAAAAGGGTTTCCCGAAACAACGGAGGCAGCAAGTCTGTCTGATTCGACATCAGCTTCCTCCGCGACAAAGTTTCGGGATTTCCGGAGCGGACGATAACTGCATCTCCCTATCATCACGCCGTGCTCGCTCCTCAAGTCCCGAAACACCGGCAAGACAGAGTTTCGGGAAAAGGGTTTCCCGAAACAACGGAACGGGGTCCCTTCCCCAGTCCCCAGTCCCCAGTCCCCAGTCCCCAGTCCCCAGTCCCCAGTCCCCAGTCCCCAGTCCCCAGTCCCCAGTCCCTAGCCCCTAGTCCCTAATCCCCAGCCCCCGTGCCTTCACGCCGGTCATCTCGCAGAAATCGATCAGCGCCGGGTAGAGATGTTCTCCGTAACCCAGGCATGCGTACTCATTCGTCCAGTGATCGAGCATTTCGTCGATGTCGCAGTGGGCCGTGACAAAGCCGTGCGGCCAGAACGGTATTCCGCACTCCAGTTGCCTTTTCTCGATCTGGTCCGCGGGCGGCTCGAAGATTGTCGCGCGGGTTATCACCATCGTGAACTCGCCGTCTACCCGGCCGAGCCTGGCAAGCACACCTTCGCCCACTTTGCATACCAGCTTCACGGACAGGCCGCCGGCCTCGCCTTCGGTGGGAATGCCGTGTTCGGCGAATCCGGCGGGACCCAGTTTCCCGGCAAGAGAGGGCGGGCATGCGCCGTCCCCGACGATCTTTATCTCTTTGGTCGCCTTGTCGATATGCTGCAGGTCGCCATAATAGACAGGCTCGCCGCTCATTTTAGTCAAAAGCAAAACGCTCATCAGGGTGTTGAAGTCGCCCAGCGTGGAGGTCCCGAAGCCGTCCTCAAGCATCATGCTCTGGGCAAAGCACGTCGCCGAGTAGTCGTCCCCGAGGCCGGGGAAACTCTGGATGGTGTAGAAATCCCAATCGTTTTTGTGCACCAGCTTCTTGATGGCAAGATAGAGCCGGATGGAACGCTCGTTCACGGCGTTCATATCGGGAAGCCCGTTGAAAAGCTCCTTTATGCGTGGTAGCACTGTCTCGATCTCATCGGCGGTGATGCCCCGCGCGGTCTTGATGAGTTCGGTGGTGTCGCGGGAGTCGATGTCCACGCCGAACGTCTTCATCCACTGCGATGGATCGGCTACGCCGCAGGTCTGGCCCATTCCTCGCCCGCCGAACGCGCCGGCCGTGGACATGTTCAGATAGTTTTTCATGTGCGCCGCCCGGCAGAAACTGGCGATTTTCCCGACCTCAACCGGGTCGGCGGCGGCGCCGTAGACGAACTTGTGGAATATGCCGATCTCCAACAGCGCCCCGTGCAGCACGAGGCCTCCTACCGGCCTCCATCCCTGGCTGCCCGGATGTGTCCAAATAAGCACCTGCTTTCCGCTCATGGCAAAGTCGCGGATCGCCGCAATTAGATGCGCCGACCACACCCACGTTCCGGAGAAAAGGACCACGCAGTCGATGGCGTCGTCTTGCTTCATCTTCTTCAAAGCGGTCCTGGCTTCTTCTTTCGATGCGATTATTACGCCGTGTTCGAGGAGTCTTATTCCCGCATCGGTGAGGGCTTTTTTGGATTTGGCGATTATCTGGTCATCGATGAACGGATCCCCCATGGGGTCTTTGAGGCCGTCCTTGTGGACGCCGTAGACTATAAAGCCGGCTGTCGGTGTGATCATTGGTATGCTCCTTTAGGGAAGTCGAAAGTCCGGGAAGGGATCGCTTCCGTTCGGGCATCGGCATTCTCCGCGACGCGTTTCGGGAAAGGGGTTTCCCGAAACAACGGGAAGCAGCATCCCGCCGGAGGTCCCGACTTTTGACTTTTGACTTCCGACTATACGAGAGTGCGTATGGCGGGATACAGCTTCAGGTAAGTCTCGAAATGCTCGTTGTAAATTTGCGCGTTTTCGGCGTTAGGCTCGACGGCGCCTGTGATTTGCGCCCACTGCCTGGCAATGTCGATGAGCCTTCGGCCGCTGTGAGCCGAACATGCCAGCATCGCAGCCCCCATGCAGCCCGCTTCGCTGACCCCATGGATGTAAATGGGTTTGTTTAGTAAATCGGCCTTAAGTTGCATCCAGGCGGCGCTTTTTGACCCTCCGCCAGTCGCCACCAGTTCATCTATGTGGATGTCTGCACGCTCGAGGATATCGAGATTCAGCCGCATCTCGTAGGCGACGCCCTCGAGCAGGGCGCGCAGGACTTCTTCTCGTTTCGTGGTAAGCCGGAGTCCGAGTATTGCTCCCTTGCAATCGATGTCGAAGTAAGGGGTCCCGCTCGGCGTAAAATAGGGCAGCACCATAAGGCTGGTCGGCTTGGTCCCGATCCGGTTCAAAAGCAGACTCGTAAGCATTGGTCCCTGTTGCGGCCGCTTCCCGCACTTCTTTATAGGCCCATTCGTCGCGAAACCACTTTAGAATGTTGCCGCCCGTCAAGGAGTAAGCGACTGTCGTGTACATCCCTCCGGCTGTGTAATCGTAGGTGCATAAGTTGTTTTTGAAGAGTTCCTCACTGAAAACGGCTTCGGAAAGCGCCGGCGTGATACACTCGGTCGTTCCGGTCCCATACACCGCCCTTCCGGGCGATGCGATTCCCGCCCCGAGCGCGCCGCAGGGTTGATCGTGCCCACCGGCCGCGACTATGACGCCATCCGGCAGGCCGAGTGCGGCTGCAACGCTTCGCGGCAGGGTCCCGATGATGTCCCCCGAGGCCAGGGTGCGGGCAAGTTTGGCGTCGTCGACCTCGATTGCCGCAAGAATCTCGTCGTCCCAATCGTGCGAGGTAACATTAAAGAGCATCGTGCGCCCCGCCAGCGGCCAGCTTATCGCGGGTTCGAGGCCTAGACGCTCGTGAATGAGGTCCTCAAAACAATAGAACGCCTTGGCGCGGTCCCAGATTTCCGGACGATTATCGCGCAGCCACAGCAGCTTGAACAGCGTAAACATCGGATGAGCAGTGTGGCCGGTAATCCTGTAAAGCTTCTCGCGGCCGAAGCCCGCGCTCCAGGTACCGGCGATCTCCGCCGCCCTGGTATCCGAAGAGACCATGGCGTTGCTGAGGATTTCGCCGCCCGAGCCGACCGCCGTAAAGGCTTCTCCCTGGCTGGATATTGCGATGCCCGCGACCGGGTCCGCATGACACAACGCGGCCGCTTCTTGGATCACCTCCATACAGCGTTCGCGGACAAGATGCGAGTCGACTCCGCCAAATTCTCCCGAGGCGAGATCACAGGGTATTCGCGATACGCCGAGGCTAGCTGCCCGCCGTGTTCGTCGAATACCACGGCCTTGCATCCCGATGTTCCGACGTCCAAACCAAGATAGCTCATTTACCAATTATACTGCAAGCAGCGCTGAGAAGGAATCGCACGAGATGCAGTGAATATGGATTGTCGCGGCGAATGGTGAGCCTGAGCGGGTCTCGACTGCTGCAGGAAATCATCGCATATATGGAATCCAACGTTCACAGGGATATCTCGCTGACGGAAGTCGCCGGGGCGGCCGGCAAGAGCATTTCGACCGTGTCTCACCTCTTCACGCGGCGATTGGGCAGGTCGTTCAAGCAGACCCTGACCCAGATAAGGCTGGAAAAAGCGGAAGAGCTGATGTGCGCCGATCCCGACGAGAAACTCAAAGACATTGCCGCGATGGTGGGCTACTCCGACGCGCTCTATTTCTCCTGGATATACCGAAAGTGCGGAGGCTTTCCGCCAAGCGGATTCGCCGGGAGGGCGAAGGCTGGCCTCTAGCCCCCAACCTTGACACACCCCTTCGCAGGCCCTAAAATCGTGTTGGCATGGATTACGAGGGATTCGGCCTGCGCTGCGCCGAGTCGATAAAAGAATGCGCCTTCGATCCCGATAATATGGTCAGCGCGACCGGGCTAATGTCTCATCGAATCAAAAGGACCCCAAAACCCAAATGAAAAACTTACTGGTTACCGGCGGCGCCGGATTCATCGGAAGCAACTTCGTAAGATATATTCTCGGCAGACACGATGACGTTCACGTGACGGTGCTCGATGCCCTCACCTACGCGGGTCATCTGGAGAACCTCGAGGATGTGACCGGCGACCGACGCTTTACCTTCGTGAAGGGCGATATCAGGAACGCAAATGATGTCGCCGGGCCGGTGGAGGATGCCGATATCGTCATCAACTTCGCCGCCGAGAGCCACGTGGACCGCTCCATCCACGACCCCGAGGCGTTCATTACCACCGACGTGCTTGGGGTTTACACGCTGGTCGAGGCCGCCAAGAAATACGGCGTCGAGAAGTTCATTCAGATTTCCACCGACGAGGTTTACGGCGATGTCCCGGAGGGCTTTTCCGTCGAGACAGACCCCGTCTCGCCCAACAGCCCTTACTCCGCCACCAAGACCGGCGGTGAGCTTCTGGCGCGGGCGTATTATCGCACATACAACGTGCCGGTGATCGTCACGCGCGGCTCCAATACTTACGGGCCCTATCAGCAGCCCGAGAAGCTGGTGCCGCTGTTTGTAAGCAATGCCATCGACAACCTCCCACTGCCTGTCTACGGCGATGGGATGCAGGTGCGCGATTGGCTGCACGTTATCGACCACTGCTCGGGGATCGAGACGGTGATGATCGAGGGGAAGCCGGGAGATATCTATAACATCGGCGGCAACAATCAGCGCCCGAATATCGAGATCATCAAGCTGATCCTCGAAGTCACCGGTAAGGACGAGGGCCTCATCAAGCACGTCGAGGATAGACCGGGCCACGATCGCCGCTACGCCTTGGACTCCGGCAAGCTGCTTGCGATGGGCTGGCCCCGCGCGCACGACTTCGAGACCGGAATGCGCGAGACGATCCGCTGGTACGTCGATAACCAGGCCTGGTGGCGCAAGATAAAGGAAGACGCAGCCCACACAAGCTTCGCCGACAAGTGGTATGCTAACCGGTGACCGATGAGACGACCCGCAAAAAGATTAGTGGCCGGCTCGGGGTCATCATCAAGAACGTGGCGATGATCCGGGAGCGGCCCGAAAGTCGCGCTGAACTCGCCACCCAGGCGATCATCGGTCAGCCGGTGGTGGTGGAGGGCGGGCAGAAAGACTGGCTATTCGTCCAGGCGTGGGACACCTGCCGGGGGTGGATTGCGGCCGAAAGCGTGCGCATTCTCGATGAGGGCAGCCGGGCTTACGCTTCGACTGGCCCCGTTGCGGTGGTCCGCGACCTGATTGTGGACGCCCTGCAAGAGCCGAGCGAACTCGCCCCCGTCCTCACTAAGCTCACCATCAGCGCGGAGATCGAGGTCGCGGCTTCGGAAATAACCCCGAACTCAGCCGGGCGCCTCCTAGGAAAACCGCCCACTTTGGACGAGAGTGTCACGTGTTGGAACGCGACGTTTTCTCAAGCGATGCAAGTGGGCAACCGCCACTGGCGGCTCGAGGATTGGGTGGAAATAGCCTTTCCCGACGAGCGTTCCGGTTTCATCCGCAAGCACCAGGCAAAGTTGGTGGACAAGGACCTGGCGCAGACCATGTGGCTCCCACGGCCCGAAAAGCTGGTGGAGACCGCCGGGAGGTTCATCGGCACGCCCTACCTCTGGGGCGGGACCACCCCGTTCGGGCTCGACTGCTCCGGATTCGTGCAGCTCATCTATCGGGTGCACGGGGTGACGCTGCTCAGAAACTCGTCCTCGCAGGCGGGCGATCCGAGGGCTGAGAGCGTGGAGAAAAGCGACCTTCGGGCTGGGGATTTGGTATTCTTCGCGAAGTCCGGAAGACCCGACATCGCGGCCGTCTCGCACGTGGGCATGGCTATCAGCCGGGACAAGTTCATCCACTCCCGCGGCGGCTCGGGGGTAATAATTAGTTCCCTCGACGACCCCTATTATGCCGGCATCTACTGGGGCGCGCGCCGCCTGCGCCTGGCAACCCTCGACCCCGGCGGCGGCGCGCCGGAGGATTAGTGGGACTGGAAGCTATTCGGATTCAGGCGCCGGTGTCACCTCACGGGCTGCCACCAGGCGCGAACTCAGGAATTCCGCGCTCACTATTGCTCATGTTGACCGGTCAGGCTGGTCGGCCATTATCTTGTTCCAACTCAGCCTTTAGGGATTCCCAAGGAATCGAATGTTCACTCTTGCGAGCCTCGGAAATGATAACATCCTGGAAGTCTTCCCAGAGTTTTCCCCAGGCTCCAAGGTCTATCATGACGGCTTTTTTCTTGCCGGTATCGTCGATCAGGTAGTCTATGCCGCGCACGTGGTTGCCTCCGATGGTTCGGTATTCACATCACCATTATACAACCCACATATCCGGCGGGAACGACAAATAGGGCGTCCGCTTCAACCCGGCGCCTTCGAGTTCCCGCCGCACGCATAGCACTCACGCTGGGCGCACATACACCATGCCCTCTCTCGCGGGCAGAAGGCGCCACGCGTGCAGCGGGAACTCGAAGGGCTTTGTGCCTTGTGATTACCTCGACTTGTCGTTCCCGCCGCATAGTGGTGGCTGCCGTTCTCCCGCACCCTCGTACAAAAAAATAACCCGCAAGCTTATTCGCCTGCGGGCCGCTTGCGAGGGTGAAACCCTCTTCACGGTATAAGCCACAACACTTTAAGGAAGGAGAAAAAAGATGTTTCTTCTCTCTTATTATACCTGCAAAAAGCGTGCCACACAACCTCTTCAGCCAAAAAAAAAGCAGATATTTTTACTGGTTTCGCAAGAACACCCCGTTTCGAGTAACATCTCAGTCTTGACGAGTACCCTTGTCATGCTGAACTCGATTCAGCATCTCCTTCGCAGGTACGAGATCCTGAATCAAGTTCAGGATGACAGCACGACTGAGCTGTTACCGTTTCGGGATTTCCGTTGGGCCTTCGCTTCAGTCAAATCCCGAAATACCGGGGCGTGGTTTCCTAGCCCCCTGCCCTTCACCGGTCCAATATCATTCCAGCCGCGGCGCGCCCGGAACGGACGGCGGACTCTATCGTCGCCGGCCAGCCGGTGTTGGTCCAGTCTCCGGCGAGGAACGCATTTTCGAGCCGGGTCGACGGCCCCGGCCTCAGCGCGTCGCAGTCTCCACCCGTCGAGAATGTCGCCCGCCTCTCCCGGCAGACAAAAGCCCTTGTGAGCGGGCGGCCCTCGAGTTCCGGCGCGACCGCGAGCGCCGCCCGCGCGCCGAGGCGGACCAGTTCTTCCCGCGGCAAATCCACGAGGACTTGCGCCGCGCTTGCAACGGCCTGAATATAAGTAAACGGCAAATCGAAGTCGGCGGACTTGTTGAACATCCACTGGAACGGCTCGTTTACCGCGCACGCCCGGTCGAAGCCGGGCCTGGGCCCGCCGTAGAAGAGATGCGCGCTCACAATCGGCAGCCAAGTCAGCCTGCTAAGAAGCTGTTCACTTTGGACGAGAGAAGCACGTGGTGGAACGCGCCAGTTTCTTAATCGATTCAAGTGGGCAACCCCCACTGGGGGCCCGAGCCTGTCCAGCGACCACGGCGGCACGGCAATTACCCAGGCGGAAGCCTCCACGCTCTCGCCGGATTCCAGCACCGCCCGGCAGAGCCTGTCCCCGTCAGACTCCCCCTTCACCACCCGGCAGGACTTGCGCACCCGACAGCCGCGGCTTACAGATAATGCTCTGCAGGCTCGGAGAGGACCCGCGAAAGCGGAGCGCGCGGCACCCCCAGCCGGTAGCCGCCCCTGCTTTCCATCAGCGACTTCACCAGCACCATTTTGGCGTATTTCGCCGAGGCAGCAGAGCATCCTTCGTTCAAAGCCGAGGCGAGCATCGGCTCGAGCAGACTTCCGATCAGGGATTCCGGGCAGCCAAGAGACTTCAGAAATGCCCCGGCGCTTTGGCTGCCTTGCGGCTCGCACGATTTCAGGCGCAGCATTACTCGGGAGATATGAAACTTCTCCGAGGCCGAGAGGTAATCCGATCGCAGGAACGAAGACAGCAAATGAAAAGGCGCGGGCAGCGGCCAGGATTTTATGCCTAGCGTTCTTCCGTCGCCGGATACGAAGCGCAAGTTGCCGCTGAACTCGACCTGGCCGAGCGAGCCGATGGTCGAGAAAAAGTCAATCGCCTCGCCGCAGCAGCCCAGCAGGACGTGCTGGCAGATATCCATCATCTGCCCGCTTGCTTGGTCGCGGAACGAGGCGGCGCGCCCGCCGAGCTGTTTTCGAGCTTCGAGCACCGTGACATCGACCCCGGCGCCGGCCAGCCTCGCACGCGCACGCCAGGCCCGCCGGCCCCCCGCCCACGATTGCAACTTTGTCGGTCTTGTTCATAGCTGATAGTGAAAAGTGGAAAGTCCGGAGCGGACGACCCGTCGGTTGACGCGGATGTTCCGCCCGCGACACAAACGCGGTAATCACGTCATTCTAAGCAAGTGACGGCGACGCTGTCGCCGTTACATTGGAAAGAAACCGACGCCCCCGATGTTTCGGGATTTCGGGTGATCAGGTCCGACGAGCCGGGCTAGGCCAAAATCCCGAAACATCTGCAAGAAACCGACCCCCGGTGTTTCGGGAATCTTGTTCCCGAAACTGGGGAGTTTCTTAGGAGGCGCTCAGCGCCCTCCCAGAAACAATTTGTTGTCGCTAAGGCGGATTCGACGGCGCACCGCCTTTGGGTTTTCCGCTTTATGGTTGTTAAGGGATGGCCGATGAGCTATACTTGCTTTGCCTGGGCGGAGGGTAGGGCAACGCTGGGGAGCTCTCCCGAGCGCCGACTCAGGTGTTGTTCAAGGGATGGGGGTGGAAATCTCCGCCCCCTCCAAATCATCCCTTAACAACCGAAAAGCGAAAAATCCGACCGCCTGCCTTGGTCAACTGCCACCGTAAGGTGGCCACTTTTCCCCAGTTTCGGGAACAAGATTCCCGAAACACCGGGGGTGGGTTTCTTTCCAATGTAACGGCGACAGCGTCGCCGTCACTTGCTCCTAAGAAACGCCCCAGTTTCGGGAACAAGATTCCCGAAACACCGGGGGCCGGTTTCTTTCCAATGTAACGGCGACAGCGTCGCCGTCACTTGCTCCTCCTAAGAAACTCCCCAGTTTCGGGAACAAGATTCCCGAAACACCGGGGGCCGGTTTCTTTCCAATGTAACGGCGACAGCGTCGCCGTCACTTGCTCCTGAGAAACTCCCCAGTTTCGGGAACAAGATTCCCGAAACACCGGGGGTGGGTTTCTTTCCAATGTAACGGCGACAGCGTCGCCGTCACTTGCTCCTAAGAAACTCCCCAGTTTCGGGAACAAGATTCCCGAAACACCGGGGGTGGGTTTCTTTCCAATGTAACGGCGACAGCGTCGCCGTCACTTGCTCCTAAGAAACTCCCCAGTTTCGGGAACAAGATTCCCGAAACACCGGGGGTGGGTTTCTTTCCAATGTAACGGCGACAGCGTCGCCGTCACTTGCTCCTAAGAAACTCCCCAGTTTCGGGAACAAGATTCCCGAAACACCGGGGGTGGGTTTCTTTCCAATGTAACGGCGACAGCGTCGCCGTCACTTGCTCCTAAGAAACTCCCCAGTTTCGGGAACAAGATTCCCGAAACACCGGGGGTGGGTTTCTTTCCAATGTAACGGCGACAGCGTCGCCGTCACTTGCTCCTAAGAAACTCCCCAGTTTCGGGAACAAGATTCCCGAAACACCGGGGGTGGGTTTCTTTCCAATGTAACGGCGACAGCGTCGCCGTCACTTGCTCAGAATGACGTAATTACGGCGTTGGTGACGTTGGCGATGCCTGCCTGCGTCCGATACGGCGTACGACCCCCGCATGCGTCAAACCCCCGGAGGCCATGCCCGGCCGAGACGCGGCTATAACCCTGTCAGTTAGTCTTCAGAACGGGCCAGTGAACGGATGACGCTGCGTAGTTCGACGACCTCCAAATCGCCGGGGCACTCTGGCCAGTTGTGATGCCAACATACAACCACATCGCATCCCGCGACTGGGTGCCCGTGATCTCGATAAGTTCCTGCTTTCATACTCGAACTCGATCAACACTCTTTGCCATTTGCCGGGGGCGATTTGGCGCTTTGCCTCGCAGTCGGGGAAACCCGACTGAATTGCCTCGACCATGTAGCCGAGTTCGCGCGCGACCATTCCAAAGAGAAACACAACGCCCTGTTCATTGACCGGCTCGTGGCGAAGTCCGCGGAAATCGGTGGGGTTGCCATACGTTGCCCGGTTGCTGAAACGCGGGTGCTCCTGTTCCACCAGTGGCCGGTCTTGCACGGCACCGGCAGACTGCGCAGGCGACCCATCCTCGGCAATTGGAGCAGCAAGTGGCAAGAGGGCGACTACGTCGGCCCATTCGGGCTTGTTATAAGCCCACTCTCTGAATGCATCTGGTAGTGCCGACCAGCGCGTGAAGCTTCGCTCCAGGGTACTCGGATCAAATCGACCTTGCTTCTTGTACTGTAGAAGCGTGGGAATCGTGCGTATTCTCCTGACGATGGTTCCCCAATCAACCAGAAGATCGGACGGCTCGGTACGCCTCACATGAGGAGCCAGCCCGGCAGCTTCCACGGCTTGGTTCCAACTGTCAAAGTGCACAAGGACGCAGCGCATAGAGATTCCCGTCTCTCGGGGGAAATCTCTTCTACCGGGGGTCTTACCCAACGATTCGCTCAGGTGTTTTATCTCTTGAACGATGCGCTCCTTGCTTGTTCCACTGTCCCTTTCCATTGATCCTCTCGCTTCGGCAATAAGAGCCTTCATCTCCGGGTCGCCGGCAACCCGGCGTCGAAGTATCTCAACTGCATCGCTGGTTCTACTCTTCATAGTAAGTCTGCGCCTACCAGCGCCCTTCCCGCAATCCAGACCTTCCTGGCAATCGACAATGAAATCGGCTTGCCGAAGACGTTGTAACCCGAGCTTTCTATCTTATCCAGCAGGCCGGAATAAATCCCGATCATCGCCTGAAGCCCCTTGCGGCCCGATGGGTGGACCATCGCCAGCAGCGGGCGCGCCGAATCGTAGTAACCGCGCGCCCGGTCCACCTCGAATTTCATCAGATCGATGAAGCGACGATCGTAGACCTCGTTTGCAAGGTCCCCGGCGGAGTAGTTGTGCGCGCGCAGGTCTTCCTCGGGAAGATAGACCCGCCCCATGGCGGCGTCTTCCTTGAGGTCCCGCAAAATGTTGGTAAGCTGGAAGGCGATCCCGCAGGCCTCGGCGTACCGCTTTGCCTCCGGGTCGTCGAAGCCGAATATGTGTATGCTCACCAAACCCACCACCGAGGCCACGTGGTAGCAATAATCGTAAGTCTGCTCGAAGGTTTCGAACTTGCTGGGGCTGAGGTCCATCGTTGCCCCATCTATAAGCTCGTGGAAATACTCCAGTGGGATGTCGAACCGGCTCACGGCATCGTGAAAAGCCGGAAGTATGCGGCTGCCGCCATACTCTCCGCGCGCGGCCAGATCCAGCGACTCCCGCCACTTCGCCAGCATCGCCCGCTTGTCGCGCGGGGCGCCGGGCTCGTCGGCGATGTCGTCACAGTAGCGCATGAACGCATACACCGCGCACATCGCGTCGCTCTTCTCTCGGGGAAGCACCACAAACGAATAGTAGAAGTTCTTCGCCCGCCGCCTGGCGACATCGCGGCAATAACTGTAAGACTCGCGGAGAGGTCCTTGCGTTTGGATCATAATATGCGTCCTGCCCGCCCGGGGAAGGAAGGGTGATGGGTGTTGGGTGATAGGTGATGGGGAAGGGAATTCCCTTCCAACACCCGACACCCAGAACCTCCCTTCCCCATCACCTGACACCGATCACCCTCCGCAGGCCCCATGCCAGCATCAGTGCGATCTTCTTCGATTTCGAGACCGTGATGTGTCTGGTAAACACATCGTAGTTGTGCCGCTCGATGGAGTCCAGCAGCGCGAGGCCCCCCTTGGAAAAAAGCTCCACGTCCGCCGCGCCCGGGCCGGTTATCATCTTATGAAGCGGCTGGCCGCGCTCGAAAAACTCGCGCGCCCTGGCAACCTCGAAGGCCATCAGCTTCACGAAACTCGCGTTGACTGCGTGGTTGCGCAGCTCGGCTTCATTATAACCGAACCGTTCCAAATCTTCCAGCGGAATGTAAATCCTGCCCTTCCCATAGTCCACGGCCACATCCTGCCAGAAGTTGGCGAGTTGAAGCGCGGTGCATATACTGTCGCTCAAGACCTGGCGCGCGTCATCCCTGTAACCCATCAGCATCAGAAAGATCCTGCCCACGGGGTTGGCGGATCGAGCGCAGTAATCGAGCAGTTGCTCGTAGGTCTGGTAGCGCTTGATCGTCTGGTCCTGGATAAAAGCGCTGATGAGATCCTCGAACGGCTCGATCGGCAACTCGAACCGTTCGATCGTTTCCTTCAAAGCCTTGAAGACCGGATGCCCCGGCTCCCCTCGATATGTATCGCGCAGTTCCTGCCGCCACCAGTCCAGCAGCCGGAGCGAGAGATGCGAGTCGCCGGTCTCGTCGCCCAGGTCATCGCAAACGCGGCAGTAAGCATAGATATTATAAACGTGCTTGCGCAGCGCCGCGGGCAAAAATATCGAGCCCACGGTAAAGTTTTCGTAATGGCCGCGCGCAAGCTTGGCGCACAGATCCGCCGGCACTCCGTCCGCCAAATGAGGCGGCAAAAACGCCGCGGCCTCTCGAGAGTATTGAGCTGTGTCAGTGTCTGGCTTCAAAGGTTGACCTTCCGTACAGAGGCCCCCAGTGGGGGTTGCCCGCTTGCATCGACAGTTTCTTAGTACGTTCGGGCAGATTTGCAATCTGGCCCGTAAGCGACAATCTGGGCATCTCCGATGCCCCAAACAACGGCTGTAATTCGAATGGTTGCTTCGGGGATTGTAAATCCCCAGATTGACCATTCCGGGCCGGATTGCAAATCCGCCCGAACGGATTCAGTATGACAGGTAATCATCAAGAGTGAAGTCTGACGGACATATGGGCTCATCGGCCCCGCCTTGTACATTATAGGCGCTTAGCGCCCTGTTAGAAACAATTTGTTGTCGCTAAAAGCAGACGGGGCGGCCTTTGGGTTTTTCGCGTTATTGGTCGAAACGGAAGTTTAACCCAGCGGGATTGGCCAATGTGGCCGCGGCCCTGGATCCTGCACTTTCCGTTTCGACCGAAAAGCGGTAAACCCAACACGTTTTCATGTTCGGCTCCCCGAACGCTTTCGGGCCACTTTTCCCCGGCCAAGTCCGGGGAAAAGCGTAGCCCCTTGGCGGAGCTTTTCAACCCGGGAGCGTGTAGAATCGGCTGTTATGGGAATATGGTTTGTATACATGGCTGCGTGGGGAACAATGTCAGCAATTATGTCTAGTGTTTTACCCCCCGAAAGTCAGAGGTCGGAAGCCGGAACTCCTGCTTCTAGCATCTTACGTATCGCTTCGGGGGTCTGAGAGAATCAAGCATGAAGCCTTCGGCTTCACCAGTATAGATGAAAACGATCTTCGCTATGGGTCCGTTGGAATGACATCGTTCCGCCGGACTCGGAAATCCGGCGGGGGGGTCTGGGTTGCGTTTCGGAAATCGCCACCCAGCGGAAAGACTCCCCGTGTGCGGGGGACCCGACTTTCTGACTTTCGACTTTCGACTATTTTCGGAGGAGGAGATATGCGCGAGAGTTTGCTGGAATCGATCGACTTGCCCGAGGACTTGAATGAGCTTTCGGCGGTTGAAATGAGGCGGCTCGCCCAAGAGGTCAGGCGCTTGATAATCGATGTGGTAAGCTCGAACGGGGGGCACCTGGCGCCGTCTCTTGGCGTGGTGGAGCTTACAATCGCGCTGCTCTCGGTGATGAACACCCCCGAGGATAAGATCATCTGGGACGTGGGCCATCAGTGCTACGCCCATAAGATACTTACGGACAGGTTGGAGCGGTTTTCCACTCTGCGGCGCAAAGACGGAGTCTCGGGCTTCCCTAAGCCGGAAGAAAGCCCTTACGACTGCTTCGCCGTGGGGCATGCCAGCACGGCCATCTCGGCGGCGCTGGGGATAGCGCAAGCCAGGGACCTGGCGGGAGATCGCTACAAGGTGACCGCGGTTGTCGGAGACGGCGCCCTGGGCGGCGGAATGGCGTGGGAAGCGATCAACAACGCCGGGGTATCGAAGGCCGATCTGCTGGTGATTCTGAACGACAACAGGATGTCGATCTCCCCCAGCACGGGCGCGATGGCGGCATACATAGCCAAACTCAGGACGATGCGCCTTTACCACACCGTCGAGGTCGAGGCGGAGCGATTCCTGCGCAGAATACCCCTCGGCGGCAACCTGATCAGCCGGACCACCCAGATGCTCAAGCGCGGCGTCACGCACATGGTCTCTCCTACCAGCGGCACGCTCTTCGAGGCGCTCGGCTTCGACTACCTGGGCCCCATCGACGGCCACGACATTTCGGGCCTGCGCTACTTCATTGCCAAGGCCCTGGAGATGAAAGGCCCCGTGCTGCTGCACGTCGTTACGACCAAAGGCAAGGGCTATCGAGCCGGCGGAGCACAACGCGCGGCAGTTCCACGGCATCGGGCCGTTCAATACATTCAACGGAAAGGTCTCGGACAGGGGCCGGCGAACCTACACCGACGTATTTGGCCGCGCTCTGGTGGACATCGCCCGCACGGACAACCGGGTGGTGGCGATCACGGCGGCGATGCCCGACGGTACCGGCCTGACGCGCTTTGCAAAGAAGTATCCGAGCAGGTTTTTCAATGTGGGGATCGCCGAGGAGCACGCGGTTACGTTCGCCGCGGGCCTTGCATCCGCCGGGGCGAAGCCGGTGGTTGCCATCTACTCCACTTTCCTGCAGCGCGCCTACGATCAGATCGTGCACGATGTCTGCCTGCAGAACCTGCCGGTGGTATTCGCAATCGACCGTGCGGGGCTGGTCGGCGAGGACGGCCCCACACACCACGGCGCTTTCGATCTGTCATACCTGCGGCACATCCCAAATCTGACGCTGATGGCTCCAAAGGACGCGGAGGAACTCGGCGATATGCTCTACACCGCGCTGCAAGCAAACTCGCCGGTCGCGCTAAGATACCCCAGGGGCGAGGCGGCCGGGGACCAGGCGGCTGCCTCTGCGCAAGCTCTCGATCGGAAGCGCCGAGGTGCTGCACTGGGGCAATGACGTCGCGATCGTTTGCATCGGGACGAGCGTCGGGCCTGCTCTCGAGGCGGCGTCGATACTCGAAATGTCCGATATAAAAGCGCGAGTGATCAACGCGAGGTTCGTAAAGCCGCTCGACGAGGCCGTCCTCGTGGAGGCTGCTGAGGAGTGCGACGCCATGGTGCTTCTGGAGGAAAACTCGATGCAGGCAGGATTCGGCAGCGCCGTGCTCGAGTGCCTTGCCCTGCGCGGCTGCCTCGGCAAACCCATCGAGTTAGTGGCGCTTCCGGACGAGTTCGTCGGCCACGCAAAGGCAAGCGAGCTGCGCGCCCATTACGGCCTCTGCGCGCAGGGCATCGTCAACGCGGCGGACAAAGCCCTCGCCAAGACCCTCCGCCCCGAGCGGGGAGACAGGATCGTGCTGAGGCCCAGTATTTGAGGCGGCGGCGTCCCTTCCCTGGCCCCCAGCCCCTAATCCGCCAGTCCCGGCATTTGCAACTGTCTGAAGACTGCCAGAGTGCATGTCGTGTCCGGCTGCAGAGTAATGGAGTTGTCGGTATTGACGTTGTCCGCCGCCAGGGATCCGCTTACCCATACCGGGCTTGCCTGCAAATGGATTTGGGCGGTGTTATCGCTCTTGTGAGCGTACATAATGGCCTGCACCCAGAATGCCGAAGTGTCGGCCGTTATCTGGCCGGTGGTGATAAGCGCAAGGTGGGATGTCGAGTCTGATGGAAGGAGCCAGCCGTCAATAGTGATGTTTCCGGTCGCGACAATGGTGCAGACTCCGGTGTAGTAGCCGCTCCACAGACTGATAGTCACATTGCCGTTGACGACTACGACGTAACCGCTGTGGGAAGTGTTGATGCCGTAGAATGTGGAGTTCCAATTGTATGTGGCATTGGCGATGGAATCGTAGTAATTGTAGTCGATGCTGGGATAGGTGATTGCCGGGCTGTTGGGATTCTGGGGGGTTATGGCGCCTGTTGTGGTAATTGTGGTTGCAGCCCACGCTCCACATTTTACGTTGGTCGTATTCTTGCTCAAGTTGATACTCGAGTTCGAGCGAATGCCCCCTTGTGAGCCGGAAGCAGTAACGCACTGACCTGTGTTCACGCTGGTATCCTCGCACCACAAGTAATCGTAGGGCAAAAGACCGAGGTCGACTCGCTTGATTACGTTTTTGTGGCTGCCGACTGTGCCGGTAGAGGTGATAAGCATTGTGGACTTGGTTTGGGCGCCATTGTCGGACACGCTCACCGAGAAGCTTCCCGTGGTTAAGGATACGGTGGCGGAATACGGCAGCTTCTGAGCGTTGTAGTGGATCTGCCAGTAGGCATAATCGACCCCGGCTTCGGCTACGTCCGCGGCGGCCTGGCTTCGAGAGCGCGACTGTTCGCCTATGTAAAGGGTACCCGAGGAACCGAGCATGGCCACCGCGAATGAAATGCCTACAACCATGGCGGCCAGGGCGATCACGTAGACCGCGCCGCCTTTGTTGTTTCGGGAAACCCCTTTCCCGAAACGGGGTTCGCGGCTGGGCCGCTTTCCACTTTCCATTTTCCGCTCTGGGCTATCCATCAGTCCGAATTCCGCAAGGCTACGGCCCTGGTCAGGCTGAACTGCCTGGTGGCCGGGCCGAAAGTATACGATGAGGTTGCTGTGATCGTGACCTTAGGCCGGTCGCCGGTTGTATCCAAGGCAAACTTGATCGAGCTTATCGGGGAGATTTGTCCGTGACTGCTGTTGTAGTAGAGGCTCCAGCCGGAGTTCGGGACCACGCTGCTCGGGAAGTTCGTCCAGCTCATGGCCCCCTCCCAAAGAATATTGCCGGACTTAGAGTAGCTGCCCGTGGAGTCCGACAGGTAAAATATCTCCCAGTTCCCGCTTGTGTACTGGAGTTCGTTGTTGCTCCAGGTCGGCACGTATATGGAGTTAGCCGTAGTCGCCGGCAGATTGATGGCGATTGCGTCTGATGTTTGGAACCGCGTCTCCAGTGTCGCCGAGTACGCCTGGGAAATGTTGGACCCTAGAGTGCTGCAGGCGCGCGATGTGGCAAGAAAAGCGCCGGCCTCGCCTTGCTGGCGCTGCCATTCGTTGGCTGTGCAAAAGTATGATCCGCAGGCCGCGACCAGCACAAAGCTGGTGATCGTCAGCGCCACCAGGAGTTCGACCAGAGTAAAGCCCGCGACGACGCTCCTACCAAGCATGATTACCACCGTGAAATGAGCGTCTCATAGGTAATGCCGCGCGTTCCGCTTACCTCCGGCCAGGTGACCGTCACCGTTCCCTTATACATGTCCGTCACTGAGCTGTTCGGGTAAGCTGAGATGGTCACGGAAATGGAGTTGCCCGCGGGCAGCGACGAATCCTTTGTCGTGCCGGCCAAGCTGGGGATCGAGTTAAAAGAAATGGCGCGCATCTGCTCTATCCTGCTTTGGGCTATGGCCCGGGCGTCGGCAAGGTGGGCTGTCCGGTCCTGAGTCCCACGACCCGCCATTGCGGCGATCACGATTGCTAGAAGCGCTATCGAGACCAGAAACGTCGCTGCAATGACCTCCACCAGCGTGAAGCCCCCCCGTGTCTGGGGGTGGGGGAAGGGGGAAGGGACAGCAGGTGTTAGGTGATGGGTGATGGGGAAGGGAATTCCCTTCCAACACCCGACACCCAATACCCAACACCTATCACCTGATGGGTGGTGGGGAGGGAAATTCCCCTCCCATACCCAACACCCAACACCCGGCGCCTGTCCCTTCCAACACCCAATACCCATCACCTATTTGCGCTACCAGGTGCTATAAGCAGTGCCGTTAAGACCGTTGCCGGTCGCGCTGCTCGTGAGGTTGCCGACGGTGCCGGACGTGGTCGAGTAGGTGAACGCGCTGCCCGAAACCGGGTCGTTTGGCACGCTCGACATGTTCAGGTACGGCCCGCACCAAGCACTAGCACTATACGCCAGGGCGTTGCCACCGGAGTCGACGCCCTGATCGTTGGACGGGCACGCAATAAGGTCCGACAACTGCTTCGGATAGGCGCCCGTGTCCGTGTTGAACCGGGCAACAGAGTCTCTGAGCATCGTGAGATCGCTCATAAGCGCGGACTCCTTGCTCCTTCTGCTGGAGTTCATGAACTTCGGCAGCACCATGGCGGCCAGTACCGCAAGAACTACTATTACGACCAGTAGCTCAACGAGAGTGAATCCTGCTCGTCTGCGTCTGACCTTCTCTACAATACAATTCATTTTGAGGTGACCCTCCCTGTTGCTTTCCGGTCGAATGGGCTATTTGACCCCGCCGACCAATGAGTAGATAGGTAATATTACGGACATTGCAATGAAGCCGACTATCGCGCCCAAGATGACAATCATCACCGGCTCGATGATGGATGTCAGGGATTTCACCTTGGCATCGGTTTCCCTGCCGTAGAGTTCGCAGACGTAGTTGAGCATCTGCGGAAGCTCGCCGGTCTTCTCGCCGCTTGCCACCATCTGCACCATCAGCGGCGGAAAAATCCCCGTTGCTTTAAGTGACTGCGAAGTTGCGGTGCCTTCGGCCACCTCTTGCCTGACCCTGAGCAGCGCGTCTCTCATGATGTCATTATTGGCGGCTGCAGCCGAAGTCTCTAGTGTTTTCCATGGGAACTCCACTGCCGAGCAGCGTCGCCATCGCCGCTATCACCCGGCTGAGCACGATCTTAGTGACGATATCCCCCACGATCGGCAGCTTGAGTGCCAGCGCATCGAGTTTGTGCTTACCGCCCGTGCTTCGCGCGAAGCTTCTCCACATGAAGAAGGCCGCCCCTCCGCCAGCAACGAACAGGTACCACTGGTGAATAAGCGCGCCGCTGAAGGACATGAGGGCCTTGGTGGTCCACGGGAGCTTCGCGCCCATCTGGTCGAAAAGCGGACATGAACCTGGGCAGGATGAATGTGACCATCGTGACGACCGTAAGCAGCGATATGCACACGACCACGATCGGGTATGCCAGCGCGGATTTGACTTTTCTGGAGATTTCGGCGCTGGATTCCATGTGCTCGGCCAGCCTGCCCATTGCGTCGGAGAGGTTCCCGCCCGCCTCGGCAATCTTGGTCATTTCGACAGCCAGGCTCGGAAAGATCGACGGGTGCCGCGCAAAGGCGTCGCTCAAAGCAGTTCCCTGGCTCACCTCTTCGGCGACCCGGCCAAGGCATTCCTTCAAGGCGGGGGCCCTGGCCTGATCCGCAAGGCCGGTGAGGCTTTCCACCAGCGGCACCCCCGCTTTAATCAGAATGCTCATCTGCTGCATCGTGGAAGCCATCTCTCCCGCGGGCGGCTTCTTGGCTTTGGTCCTGGGGCCCCGCGATTCAGCGGGCCGCGACCTCACTTATACGGACCACCTTGTGGCCTTTGTCGCGGAGTGTTTGCGAGCCTGGAACTCGGACGCCGCCTCGACGCGGCTCTCTTTCATCGCGCCCGAAGGCGCTATGGCTGTGTAAGCAAAAATTGGCATTTTTCGTCAAGGTGTTGGGTGTTGGGGGATGGGTTATGGAGGGAGTCCCTTCCAACACCCACCACCTAACACCCGACACCCGTCCCTATTCGGTCGTTACCCGCATTACTTCTTCGATTGTCGTCAAGCCCATGCGCACTTTGTCGAGAGCGTCTTGCCGGAGAGTGCGCATGCCCTTCTTCACAGCGATCTGCCTGATCGTGGCAGCCGAGCTTCTGGAGATTATGGCTGCTCTGATATCGTCGTCGATTTTCAAGAGCTCGTAGATACCGGTCCGGCCCTTGTAGCCGGTCCGAGCACACTGCTCGCAGCCGGTGCCTTTTTGGGCGCCCGCCAGGTCGCCTGGCCCAACATCCAGCCCAAGCTGGCCGATGATCTCGCGGCTGGGAACAAAGGGACTGGCGCAGCGCGAGCACACCGTGCGGGCGAGCCTCTGCGACAAGAGTCCCACAATGGATGATGCCACAAGAAAGGGCTCGACCTGCATATCTATTAGACGGGCGGCGGCTCCGGATGAGTCGTTTGCGTGCAGGGTGGAGAGCACCAGGTGCCCGGTCAGGGCTGCCTCGACCGCGACCTCAGCGGTTTCGGAGTCGCGGATTTCGCCGACCAGGATCACATCGGGGTCCTGCCGGACGATGGTGCGAAGGCCGGTGGCGAACGTGAGCCCCGCCTTGCGATTGACGTTTGCCTGCACGACCCCCTGAAGCTGATACTCCACCGGGTCCTCGATAGTGAGAATATTGCGCGCGATGGTATTTATCATATTTAGCGCCGCGTACAGCGAGGTCGTCTTCCCGGCGCCGGTCGGGCCGCAGGCGAGAATCATCCCGTACGGCGAATGGATCAGGCGGGTGAACTCCTCCGAAACATCAGTCTGGATGCCGAGTTTGTCGAGGGTAATCTGCGCCGCGCTCTTTTCCAGGCACCGGATGACGACGTTTTCGCCGTGAATCGCGGGGTAGGTGGAAATTCTGAAGTCGTATTCCTGCGGCCGCGCGATCAGGGTAATCCGGCCGTCCTGCGGCGCCCTCCGCTCGGCGACGTCCATTCCCGCCATGACCTTGATTCGCGATATCACCGGCGACTTGCAGGTCCTTGGGAACGGTCATGACCTCGTGGAGGATGCCGTCGACCCTCAGCCGCACCCGAACCCGGCCGGCCTCCGGCTCGATGTGCAGGTCGCTTGCCCGCTCGGCGATGGCGCGGGCGATCATGGCGTTTACCAGCCTGACGACCGGCGCCCCTCCGGCCAGGTCCTTAATGTCGGCGACGTTACCGGGAGGTTCCTCGGGCTCCTCTTCCCGGATCTTGACTTCGGCGTCCGCGTCCTTTATTGCCTCGACGATAATGTCGGAGATGTCACGGCGGCGCCGAAGCACTGAAAAACGGCCTCCAGAATCTCTTCTTCCAGGGCAATCATCGCCAGCGGTTCGAGGTTGGTGGCTCGGGCGATATCGTCGATTGCCTGGACATCCAGAGGATTGGCCATGGCGACCTTCAACAAGTCACCGGACCGGCCCACCGGGATCGCCTTGTACCTCAGCGCCATCGAGTGGGTGATCGTCTTGGCGATGGCCGGGTCTATCTCGACCTCGCTGAGCTGCACAAACTGGACCCCGTTCTGAATCCCCACGCAGCGCACGCGGTCATGCTCGGTTATCATCCCCACGCGGACCAGGAACTCGCCGATATCCTCGGCGACATCCGAGCGCATCGTAAGGGCCGAGTCGAGTTCCTTGGCCGTTATCACGCCTTCGTCAACGAAGACCGAGGTCAACGTATGGTCTACTGTCAAGCTATTACCTCATTTTCGGGTGTTGGGTCATGGGTGTTGGGTGGCGGGGAAGGGAATTCCCTTCCGACACCCATCACCTAACACCTATCAGCCGACTTACTGCTCCCGAACGATCTTGGGGGTGAGGAACATGACTACCTCAGTGCGCGACTTGGTGGTATTCACGTGGCTGAACAACTGGCCCAAAAACGGCAGGTTGCCGAGAATCGGCAGTTTGGACATATTCCTGATCTCGTTGTCCTGAATCAGCCCGCCGATAGCCAGAGTAGAGCCGTTCTTGACGCACACCGTCGTGCGCGCCTCCCGGCTGCTTATTTGTGGATAGTTGCCGGCATCCGTGTTGAGATAGCCCGTGACCAGGCTCACCTGCGGGTCGAGCGTCATAACTATCTGATCGTCGTCCGAAATCTTGGGGGCGATCAACAGGCTGATGCCGACATCCACCTCGTCCTTGTCGTGACTCGGGCGTGCCGTTCTGCGTGTAGCCGATCATCTTAGGGAAAAGGAGCTTGTCGCCGATCAGAATGCTCGCGCTTTCCCCGTCCAGACACGAAATGTTCGGTTTGGCAAGCAGGTGCGCGAGGCCTTTGTTGATCAACGCCGTTAGTGTTCCGGTGAAAGTCACCGGCTGCTTATTAAACTTGCCGAATGCCAGCCCTGTGTTGGCGGTTTCGGAAAGCACGAGGTCGGTCCAGGACCAGTCGATTCCGAAGTCCTTTTCGCCCGTATCGCCGATCTCCGTGACCGCCACTTCTATGGAAATCTGCTGTCTGCGGATATCGAGCTTTGCGATGAGTTCGCCCGCCCTCTTGATATCGTCGGCCGGTCCAGCAGCACGATTTTCGTAGCGGTGTCCCTGCCGGAACTCGACGAAGAACCCGAAGACGATCCCGAAGACGAGCCGGAAGATCCGCCGCTGGACGTGCTTGCAGTGCTGGTGGTCGAACCTGACAGGCTGGTATCCAGGACCGGGGTCAAACCCTGTGGCCCCACCGCCGACTTGATCGCGGGGAACAGTTTTTCGATTACCCGGACCAGTTCGCCGGGCCTCACGTTGTGGCATTCCCAAACCAGCGTCTGCATCTGGGGCGCCGCGGGCACGGGAGCCGGCGAATCCGGCTTGGCTGTTTTGTCCTTGGCCATCACCAGATATGTGCCGCCGTCCTTGCGCCACGAAAAACCCTGCGCGCTGGCAAGGTACCCCAGGATTGCGTCCACGGTCATCTGCTTAAGATGGGCGTTGATCTCCCCGGTGATCTCCGGGCTGACCACAATGTTGACCCCCGAGCGCTGGGCAAGAGCCTCGAGGACAAATCTCAGGTCCGTGCCGCTGGCGTCGATGTCGTAGAGGCCGGCCTGGTCGGCGGTCACCGGCGCCGATACTGCCGGCGGGGCGGTCGGTTGCTGCGCGGACGGGCCCGGGCTCGCCATCGACATCATTGCGAGCGCAACCGTGATGGGCAGGCCGACGGCAATCCGGTGTTTCGAGACCCGATCATCCGCGGCTCCAAGAGCACGAAATTTTCCATCGGGGACTGAGAACTTCGTCCCCGAATGGCCGCCGCGCCGGGTTCCTTCCGGACTTTCGACTTTCGACTTTCGACTTTCGACTGCCTCACGACTGCGGTCTTTTTGCAACAACGGTCTCCCTCCCATCGGTGAGGATTGCGCGGCTTCTGTCCACTTGCTTGACTTTGAATCCGTCGAGCATATCGCCGACCTCAACGACTCTCGTGTCGGATGCGCTGCCCTGTATAACGGCGCTGATCCTCTGGCTCCCCTAACGGTTGCCAGGAGCGTGAAAGCGGGCTTTGGTTTGTCGGCTCCGGGTTTGTGGTCGCCTGGAGTCGAGTCCCCGGGTTTGCCGGATCGAAAGGGGCGGCGCGCCTCCGCTTGGGGACCGCCCGGCAGCGGACCTACAGGGGCAGGCGCTAGTTCGCCGGAGCGCTCCGGCGCGCTCGAGTGAGGACCCGCAACCGCCAGACCCGAGTCCGGCGAGTTTTTCGCGGCGGCTGTCGCCGCCGCCAGTCCCGCCGGCTCCTGGAAGGGATTGCGGGTGCGGTCGAACGCAATAGTGACGCAGGATTGCGGGTGAACACTGGATTGAGGCCCGGCGGAAGGCCGCGCGGCGGGAGCGGGGGCTGTGCCGGACGGATGCGTCCGCACCACAAATAGCCCAATCGCTCCTACAAGCGCCGCCACAAGCACTATTATCGCTTTCGTCTGTTTCGGATCTACCTCTATGAATGCCATCAGCTTGTTCCGCCCGATTGTTCGTAAACAGTAAGCACGATGTTGAAACCGACAACTACGCCGGCGCCGCTGGTCGACGATGTCAGGCCGATCGAACTGAGCTGGATCGGCCACCGAGCCCCCATTGGGGGTTGCCCACTTGTATCGCTCGAGCAGGCGCCGGCCCCATTCTTAAGTAGAATTTCGGAACTGGTCCAGCAGGCCCATCAAACCCAAGAACGAGCCATGACCCTGGATGCGGATTCTAGTCGCGTTCCAGGCGCCGAGTTTGGTCTGCCCGACGCTGATCTGAGAGGCGGACGCCTGGCCCTCAGGACCGAAATTGTCGATCTTTATATCGTGAGTCGAAGCCCAGCGAGACAACTCCGCCGCAAGCGAAGCCACACCGCACTCCGACGGCGCGGCTTGCCGCTGTCTCTCCTGAGTCAGATGGTTCGCCTGCCGTTTCAGGTCGGTTGTCTGAGCATTCTCGTTTTGAAGGGCACGCTCGGCCGCCCATATTCGCCCCGAACTCATGGCCGTCGTCACAACCAGGTAGAGGCTGGTCGCCGCGACAGCGACGAGCAGCGCGCCGTGGATATACCTTGCGCGCTCGACGTTTTCCCGTGTATAGAGATGCAGGCTCGGTATCATTGCGCGGCCTCCTTGGCCCCCGGCGCCTCACCGCTGGAAGCCACTTGTGTCGCGGGAGTTTTCAGGGAGGCGCTCACGGAAAAGTCCACCCAAACCAGGCCGTTAGTCCCCGCCGAGTGCGTGCCTGCCAACTGGACCTGCGAGAACGCGCGGCTGGCCCCGAGCGCCGTGATGAAACCGGACACAGACTCGACAGAGGCGGCGTGACCTTCGATCGACACGGTGGAGTTCTTCTCGGCAGTGTCGACGCGGCTGAGCCACACATCGCTTGGCACGCTTGAGAGCACCGAATCGATTATCTCCAGACAATGCTCGCTTTCCGTGGCAAGCTGCGCTTGCCACGCCACCCTGGTCGCCTTCTGGCCCAACACTCCGATCCGGACCCGGATCGCCGCGGAGTGCGCCTGCGCCCGAACAAGCTCGGCCCTCACGCGCCCGGCCTTGCCGTTTACGGTCGCCCGGCACAGGCAACACGCGGCCCGCCGCCAGCACAGTCAGGCCGGCAAGCACCGCGACCATCCTGATCCGGCGGTCGATCTGCTGCTTGCAGTAAGTCCGCTCTGCTATTCGTGCTTCGGCAAGGTTAAAGGCTTCATGGCGTAATTGATAATTGATAATGGATAATTGACAATGGACAATAAGGGTGTCCGTTCGGGCAGATTTGCAATCTGGCCCGTAAGGGGCAATCTGGGCATCTCCGATGCCCCAAACAACGTCGTGGATCGAGTGGTTGCTTGGGGGATTGCAAATCCGCCCGAACGGAAGCTAATTATCAATTGTCAATTATCAATTATCAATTGTATGTTCCCAGTGCCAGCCCGACCGCGGTGGTGTACTGGGCTGCGCTGTCTCCGACATTATGAATTCCGTCTTCCGCGGCCACTGAAAAGCCGGCGAACGGGTTGATTATGCTGGTGATCTCGATTCCCGACCTGGTCAGCGCGGCATCGATGCCTTTCAGAAGGGCGCCACCTCCGCTGAGGGTCGCGGTCCCGGTCATTCCAAGATAGCTGCCCTCCGCAAACTGACTGGAAAAGAACCGCAGCGAGCGTTGTATTTCGCGGCCCAGCCGCCCGACTACGTTATCGCAGGGCACGCGCAGCTCGCCGCCTTCGTAAGGTGCGATAAGCACGTTGCCATCGACCAGCCGCGCGCCGGCGGAAAGCTTGATCTTTTCGGCCTGGGGCCAGTCCACCTGGGCATGCTCGGCGATGCATTGGTGAAATCGTTGCCGCCGACCGGAACCGTCCGGCAAACTCCATCTCGCCGCTTCGCACGACCGAGATGGTGGTATGCCTCGCCCCCAGGACGCAATGGGCCAGCGGCTGGCCGCTCCAGAGCGGACTTGCGGCCCGCTTTTGCAACTCGAAGCTTCGCAGCGCGGCGGCCATGCCCACGTCAACCGCCAGCGGCTCGAGGCCCGCCCCGGTGCAGACGTCCAAAAGCCTGTCCACCTCCGATGAGGACGCCGCGACAAGCATCAGGAAATGAACGTTTCGACCAAGCGCCCCTCTGGAAGAAAGCACGCGGTAATCGACGACTGCGTCTTGGGCGGGGAACGGAGCCCCGCGCGCCGCGGTGGCACGAGCGGTCCGGTCGAGCCGTTCTTCATCCCCGGACTCCAGTTGAAGCCATTTGGTATAGACCGCGTCGGGAGGCAGCGCCAGAACCACCTGTTTGGAAGTGAGACGACAGAGTGTCCACAGGCTCTTCAAAGCCTGAATCACGGCCCCGGGTTCGGGAACGTCCTGCTTTGACCTGATCCCGCGTATGCGGACCGACCCGGCCGACCTTATGACCAGTTCCGGGCCGTGTTCTTCCACTTCGACGCCGTTGATGGTATGGCTGCCGATATCGAGGCCGACTCGACTCGAGAGAGTTTTGGTTTTTGCGCTGCGCGACATGTCTACACCGGCGCCGGACTTATTATGGCGCCCGACACATACTAGTATCGGCATTTCCATGGCGAGGATTTAGTTGGGAAAACAGGAGTCAGGAGTTAAAGTCCGGAAATCCCGAAGCAGGCTCG
>CAWGNL010000035.1:0-16813 GCA_963823885.1 uncultured bacterium | reverse complement strand
GGCGCACCCCGGCAGAATCGTGCAGAGTGATCTTGGCTGCGGCGACCGGCTTCTCATCATCGGCGTTTTTCACAGTGAAACTCAGTCTGCCAAATACATCAGCTTGCGAGATCAAAGCTCCACAAAAGAGCATCAAAGCGATAAGAATAGTGGACGTGAAGCATTTAGCGCCACGAGAACCATTAGACATTTTCTATACTCCTCCTGAGAAGGAGGCCCCAAACATGCATAGGCGGGTTGAAACACCCGTGTTTGTGGGCCATTCCTCCGCGATTTTTGTTTATGTTGGGTCTGGTTTGTCGGGAATGGGATTGCGAAACGGTTATGCGGATGGAGGAGATCGGGAGGCGTCGTTGATGAGGTCAATTGAAATGAGGATAAATATGGGCAGTGTTGCAGCCGACACCCTGGAGTAGCTGGTTTGAAGACTGAATCCCGGCGTGAATGTAGTGCGGCCTGTGCCGTCAAGGGTCATCTCACAGGCTACACACTCGTGTTGATCTGGGACTTTGGCAATGGAAGTGCGATGATCAGCACTCGCAGCCGCATTTTGGACGGCGTCGTCGGTGTGCCAGTTCGCTGACACCGTAAGCATCAGAAATGCTATCAGGCACAGTGACACTGCCAATCTGGACCGCTTTATCGGCTTATTCGATCTCATCCGGATTTATCCCCGCGAGCACTTCAATCATGGAAACACTCTTCCAACCATTACTTGACGTCATGTAATAACCCACGCACGCACAGTACCACCTTCTCGGTCACTTACCGAAATAAAGTAAGGGTTATTCGTTGGAATGGGTGTTATACGGGGGAGATATGAGGGGAGTAGGTTGCAGTAATTCGGACGCGTAAAGTGTTGCGCTGCGCTGACGATGGCTTGTTGTATGGTTGTCGTCTGAATTTGGTAGGCAGGGGTGATACTGGTGTTGCCCATGCCGAGAGCCATCATCTCGCAAGCTACACAAGGGGAATGATGTTGTTCGCTTGCGGCTCGACCAGATCTGTGAAGGTCCCGCGTTCTGTGCGAGGATTAGCCGTGTGTCATTTTCTCCGCATGAATCCTGATCGTGCGTATGCACATTGCTCACAACGATGAATAGCATCGCCGCCAGCAATGAAAGCAAGGCCACCGATTTTCTGTTGCGCAGAGTGTTGAGAACCATAACTGACACAGCAAGTCCCTGTGTGTTATACGTGCTTTGGCTGGTTATTGTTCCCTATCTCAGCCAAGAATTTAGCAGCGACCTGCATGGGCGGGAAGATTGTGAAAGACTGCAAGAGGGCAGTGCGCAACAGTTGTTTGTTAGAGGCCTGGAAACGAGTCCCCGCTCCCAACCATCAACATTACCGGGTGTTTCGGGAATCTTGTTCCCGAAACTAAGTGCGTATCGGGAACAAGATTCCCGATACACCGGCAAGAATGCTATCAGTTATTTATGCAAGTAGACACTAGTCTTCCTTCGGCCCGAAAGTCCATTGGTAGCCGAGATAACTTCATGAACTGGTTGCCTCCCAGGATTCCGCAGCAGGCGGAAAAGAGAATGTGGTGGCCATCGTCGAAGTTGTACTGCCCGCCCAGGTTAAAGTTGAGGGAGGCGGAGCCGTCTTCTATAGTGGCGGTGGTATGGAAGAGTTCTCCGCCCAGCGTCCAAAGCTTGCTGAAGTCTTTCTGCAAGACGAAGCCCACGTATGAATAGCTGAGGTTTCCGGGGCCAGGGTTGATGAAGTATCCGCCTCCTCCATAACTGGTCCAGGGTCCCCAACTTTTCTGGAGCCAGACGGGTATAAAAACGTGCAGGTATCCCGTTCCCAGGCCTTTTTCGGCGCTGCCGGTGGGCAGTTCAAATAGTGGAAATATGCCCACCATGGCCGATGCGATCCCTCCTGCACGAAGCGGTACTACCCCCACCTCGGTGTCGCCGTAGCCGCGCGAGGTCGGCCCACCCGGCGGCCGGTCGTAAGCGCTGGGCATGATGATATGAAGCTGGACGTTGGGCACGATACCGTTGTTGACCTCGATATGCGGCTCAGTGCCGCTGCTTCCGGTCGGATCTTGAATGGTGATGGAGGATATGTAGACTTCCCAGTGGCGGTAGTCGACTGGTTCCGGGTCGTCGGTAATAAACGGCGGCCCCGCCCACCCGCGAGCCGCGCAGGCCGCAAGTATTATAGCTGCCAGAAGGCGGGTTGTCCTCACTGTCTTGCCTCCGCTTCCTCGTTGGAAAGCCCGTATTTGGCCCGTGTCACCGCCATCCCGACCACCGGAGGATAGCCTTGGTCGGTGAGGAGTCTGGGTTCCACGTATTCGATCACCTCGAAGAGCAAATGGCAGGCGTCTTCGTAAGCAAGGTCCGTAAGCTTCGAGACATACCGCGCGGCCCGGTCGATGAGCTTGAGGTTCGAGGGTACCACGTAGATCATATAATTGCCCATTACCCTGCCGAGGCGGACCATAGTGCAAGTCGACAGGGCGTTCAAAAGCATCTTCACGCCCGCCCGGGCGGCGCCGCCGAGCGAGCCCGGCTTTGCGGCAGGGGGACCGGCACAAACACGCCCCGGCATCCCATTGCCCCACGAACCTCCCGGTCTCTCGCAGGCGCAGGCTCTTGGGCAAAGACGACCAGGCCCGTGCGCGCGCCGCCCTCATGAGCGGCCTCGGGCCTGCTTTCTGAAGAACCCGGCTGGCGAGAGCAGCGCGGAGCCTCATTCTCGGCGAGCACCCCGACGGCGCTGTCGCCCGGCCCCCGAGGCCGGTAATTGAGGCCGTCGAGGCCGATCTTGAACTTCATCATTTCGTCGCTGGATATTTTGCGCGTGATCTCGCACAGACGCGAGATCGCGCGCTCATCCGCCACCATCTGCCTCGGCAGAGCCTCGTCCCACTCCACCGGCCGCGACCTTGCGCTTTAGGAGCCGTTCCCAGGCCGCGGGGGTCGCTTCGCAAGGCAGAAACAGAAACGACCGACGACGCGGAAGCCCTGGCGTCGTCGAACTTGGCGAACGGCGGGGTGCAGTAGGTGGGAGACCGTTCGGTGGTATCGGTGAGCGCGTCGATTGCAAGCTCGTCGGCGAAGTAATTGTTCTTATGCCCGGACCGGTAGACGGACTCCTCCAGGGCTACCAGCGCCGCAAGCGGCTTTCGGACCTGCTCGGAGGCAAGTCTGTCGCGCATCTGTTCCAGCCCGGTAAGCATTTCGCCCGGCACGTCGAGCGAATCGGAAGTCCAGCAGACTCGCGAGCAGCCATCTCGAGCACGGTCAGCATCACGCAGAGCTGGATGGTAGTGGCCTGCATGCGGGTGGAACCCGTGATCGCCATCGGGCCGGTGGTGAGGTTGATCTTTTCAATTCGAGGATCCTCGATTACGCGCCGGCTTCGTTCGACGCTCGATGACAGGATATCGTCCGGGTTGTTGTAGACGAAATAGACCTTCGCGCCCGACTCCAGGGCCTGCCACGCGGCCCCGATCACGAATGAGGTCTCGCCCCCTTCGGTGATTGCAAACACCACATCCCCGCGTGAGACTCCCCTTTCGGATATTTGTCGCGCGCCGAATGCGGCGAAGTCCTCGAAGCCTTCCACGGATTTTATCAGCGCGAAGTCGCCCCCGGCCATCACGCTCACAGTAGCGTCCGCAATATGGTTTTCCCGAAACTCATGCCAGAATCCTCGCCAAATGGAGTCCAGCATTATGCTCAGCCGCCCGGTGGACCCGCACCCGACGAAAAAGACACGCCGCCCGCGGCGGATTGCCTCCAAGACCGAGCCAGCGATCCGCCTCGCCGCGCCGGAGCCCGCCCAATCGCGGAATCTGTCCACAACGTCTCTATCCACCTCGAAAAGAAGCCCAAGCGCTTCGCTGATGTCTCGATGCGCGACGCCGTCGAGGTTGGCGGTAACCGGGTGAGACGCCTCGGTGACCAGGCCGCCAAGCCGGAAATCAGGGCTTATTTTCGAGGAATTCCCCAGTTCGTGTATGCGCGTTGATGCCCATAGTAGTCGCCGGTCGTCTCCGAACAGATATTTTCCCGTTGTTTCGGGAAACCCTTTTCCCGAAACGCTCGAGAGTCGCCCACCAAGGGATTCTCCGCGGGAGGGCATTTCACCTGCATGATGTATTCTCAACTGAAGAATTAACTCCGCGTCGGAAAGGCGATTACTGCGCTTCCGACAAAGTCCGGTAAACCCCAGTTTGATGTGCGCCGCCTATCCGCCGCGCGTAAGTTGACTGATGCCAGCGACTCCGATAACTCTCAGTTTGACAACTCATGCGATCCGTGATAGACTCGACGAGTAACGTAGAGAATCAAAAGTGGAAAGTCAAAAGTTGATGGTTGCGTGCTCGAAAGTCGCAACCCGCCGCGGCGTTGCGGGTTGCAAACCCGGGGAACCGGGTCCGGCGTTCGGAAACGCCGGACCATCGTGCATGGCGGAAGCTCCGGACTCTCTGCCCTCCGCTCTCTGCCATAAGCTATTTTCAGAGGAATCGACCATGAAGCCCTTGGCTTCATCACTACAGCGTGAAAAAGATCCTGGCGTAACGTTGGGCGGGCCCTGCGGGCCCGGCTTCGGTCGCGCCGCTTTGCTCTGCGGCCGAAGCAACAAGAACAACGCATCCGGCGTGACGTTAGGCGGGACCTGCGGTCCCGGCTCCGGTCGCGGCGCTACGCTCTGCGGCCGAAGCAACGTGTGCGGGGCGGAAGCTCCGGGATCTCTGCTCTCTGCCCTCTGCTGTAAGCTATTTTCCGAGGAGTAACTGTCGATGCAGAAACTAGCCGAGCTTGCGAAGCCGGAAGTGATCGCTCCACTCCACCGCCTCTTTGCGCCCGCCGCCCTCGCCAATCGGGCATACCTCGAAGCCGTACGCAAATCCGGCCGGGGTGTGCCGCTGGCCATCGCCCTGGAGCGTGGTGCGGGCGCGGTATCCGTGCTTCGCACCCAGTGCTTCGACGAAAACGCCGACATGGCCCATCTCAACGCCCCCTATGCGGAGCGGATCGTGAAGATGCTCCTCTGGCAGCGGGGCGGATGGCGAGTGACGGTGGGCGGCCCGAAATCGGTGGGAGAACACATAAAGCGGACCTACTCGCCGGCGGGTGCTCGCGCCTTCGATGCGAAGTTCATGGGCGGAGTCTACGAGCAGACTTTCAGGGTGGAAGTCACCGACGCGCACAGCGTGCCGGAAACCTCGGAGCCGACGATGCCACTGGGCGGTCACCTGGACGGATGCAGGATCGGTTTCGACCTCGGCGCAAGCGATCGTAAGGTCAGCGCGGTGGTCGACGGCGAGGTCCTCTATACGGAGGAAGTAATTTGGGACCCCGGAAACGCCGCCGATCCGAGCTATCATTATAACGAGATCAACGCCGCGCTCAAGGCGGCCGCGGCCCACATGCCGCGCGTCGATGCCATCGGCGGCAGCTCGGCCGGCATCCACATCAACAACCGCCCGCGAGTTGCGTCGCTGTTCAGGGGCGTACCCAAGGAGCTTTTCGATGCCAGGACCACCAATCTGTTCGTGGACCTGAAGTCGGAGTGGGGCGGGATTCCATTCGATGTCGTCAACGATGGCGAGGTCACCGCCCTGGCGGGCGCGATGTCCCTGGGGGATGGGGCCGTGCTCGGGATTGCCCTCGGTTCGAGTGAGGCAGGCGGATATGTGGCGCCGGCGGGCGAGATGACGACGTGGCTCAATG
This sequence comes from uncultured bacterium, assembly GCA_963823885.1. Lineage (GTDB taxonomy): Bacteria > Armatimonadota > UBA5829 > UBA5829 > UBA5829 > CAWGNL01. The sequence continues at coordinate 11,114 of CAWGNL010000035.1, read as the reverse complement.
AGCTTGCGTTCTGTCCCGTCGATTACGATCCGCAAGGCCCGGTGGACGAGTGGTCGGGCGATATCGGCTGCGGCGCGCGTTACTTTTCCCAGCAGGCGGTTTTCCGGCTCGCTCCAAAGGCGGGAATCGAGCTTGACCCCTCTCTCGGCCCCGCCGACAAGCTCAAGTCGGTCCAGAAGCTGCTCGACGCCGGCGACGAGAGAGCCGCGCGAATCTGGGAAACGATCGGTTGCTACATGGGATATGGCATCGCCCACTACGCCGACTTTTACGAACTGCGCCACGTCCTGGTCCTTGGCAGGGTTACATCCGGCGCTGGGGGTGGCATCATCCTTGCCGGCGCGAAGAATGTGCTGGAAACCCAGTTTCCGGAGCTGGCGGAGAAGATAGCCCTCCACCTGCCCGACGAATCCAGCCGCCGAATAGGCCAGGCCGTCGCGGCGGCAAGCCTGCCGGTGATCGCAAGGGGCTAGCCCGCCCAGCGAAGCTCTAGCCGTGTGCCAGAGGTCCCGACTTTTCGACTTTCGACTTTTGACTTTCGACTCTCCGAAGGAGTGCCACAATGACTTTCCACATAGACACAGCCGGGGTATTCGTGCCGGATGGATCACCCGTGGACCAGGCAATCGCCCGCACGACTCACATGGGTATCGCGGCTCATCAGGACGATATCGAGATTATGGCCTATCACGGCATCCTGGAGTGTTTCGGCAACAAAGACAAAGGCTTCATGGGCGTCGTCGTCACTAATGGCAGCGGCAGCCCCAGAGACGGCCTTTACGCCGACTACACCGACGAAATGATGCTGGCAATTAGGCGCGAGGAACAAAAGAAAGCGGCTGTGGTGGGCGAGTATTGCGCGCAGGCGTTCCTCGATTTTTCAAGCTCCGCGGTCAAGCACGGCACAAAGCCCGACGTGGTGGATGATCTCGGCAAGCTCATCCGGGCCGCCCGCCCCCGAGTGATCTACACGCACAATCCGGCGGACAAGCACGATACGCACGTCGGTGTCGCGCTCAGGGTCATCCAGGCGCTGCGGGGGCTTCCCGCGGACGCGCGCCCCGATCAGCTCTACGGCTGCGAGGTCTGGCGGGACCTCGACTGGATTAACGACGAAGACAAAGTGGTCTTCAACGTGGAGGCGCGCGAAAGTCTTGCGGCCGCGCTGTTGGGGGTGTTCGATTCGCAGATTTGCGGCGGGAAAAGATACGACCTTGCGACGCTGGGCCGCAGGCGAGCCCACGCCACATATCACGCTTCTCACGGGACCGACGTCTCCACCGCGCTCAACTTCGGCATGGACCTTACCCCGCTGATGAAGGATGCTTCCATCGATATCACCAGCTACGTTCGCGCGTTTATCGATCGCTTCGCCCAGGAAGTGTCCGAGCGAATCAGGAAGCTTGAGTCGATCAGCCCGCCCGCTTATGAATAATGCGGGCTACACGATGGGGGGAAGCCTTAAGGGAATTCAACCACGAAAACACGAAAATACGAAAACAGGAAAGGCATTTTTGAAATTCCTTTTGTGTTTTTCCAATTTCGTGCTTTCGTGATGAAAACAGTGCGTGTTCTTAATGATGACTAGCTTCCGCGAAGCTTGCGCAGGGGCGCGAGTGCTCCAAGACCTAGAGCGCCAAGCAGCAGCGTCGTCGCCTCGGGAACCGCGGGTTGTTTGACCGGCGGATTTCGAAAATGCCGAGAATGAGACGGCGTCGACCCACGCCGCGCAGTCCGCGGTCGGATTCAGGTCCGGGTTATACTCGACGCGGACGCTCAGATACTTCGGATCGGCGTTGATAGTTCCGGAGAACTTAACCGGCACGAAACCGAATGTCGGCGTGGTTTCGTCGCCAAGGATGATCAGGTTGTCGGGCGTCTGTGCAGGCGTCGGGGGAGGGAAAATGCTATTAAAGTAACCGAGCTTGAATTCGATGTCTTCCGTCCCCTGTATCTGCACGTAAGCCTTCAGATCATACTGCACCGAGGTGGACGCATAGTTGTAGCCGTCCTGCATTACCACCTGGGTCAGCAGTGCCCACTGCGTGTTCTCGACTTTTGCCGAACCCGGCGGGACTCCCATGGTCAGGTCTTCCTGCACTGCCCCGGACGCAGTCCAGCCGGCCAAACTGGTGGTAAAATCGCCGTTCGTGATAAGGTCGCCTCCGGCAGCCATAACGGCGGGCGCGGTAATCAGCGCGGTGACGCAAACACCCAATAGCAAAACTACTAATCGGAACATGGACCACCCTCCTGTTTGTGTCTCATGCTGCACCTGCACCTGGGCGCGCACGTTAGAATGAGTATTGCCTTCCTATACAGTAATCAAACATAGATGTACAAAACTCCTTCCTGCGAATTTGGGCTGTTTACGCAAAAGCTCACTTTTTATGAATACGACCTGTGCGGTGGAAGGAGTTGAATGTCTAGCCCGCATTATTCACGTAACGCGTGTTTGCCCAGCACTTTGTACTTCCCCTCGCCCTGCACGGGAGAGGGAACACGTGGGTGCCTGGACCGAAAGGCTAATCCATCAACTCGTGAATAACGCGGACTAGGCTTTTCCCCGGACTTCACCGGGAAAGTTAAAGGTTCCCGGGAGACACTCTGCCAACCTTTAACCTTGAACCTTCTAACCTGTAACCTTCTGGGTTTACATACCTTCGTCCAGAAATCGCCAGCGCACCAGAGTCACGGGCTCATTGAACCAGGCCCGCTTCGAGTTCGAGGGCGCCGCGTTCATACCACCTTCCTGTCGTCGGGATTAGCTTCTATCCACTGGCCTTTGCCGCAGAAGATCATCACGTGCACGCCGTCGGCCACGGCCATATCACCGAGCTTGAGCTTCGAGGTATCGTATCCCGCCAGTTTCGCGGCGTAGCCTGTGACCCTGGTGTAGCCATGCTCTGCCCATCAGGATATCCCTGGCGCTCATGTCGGTCCACCAGAAGCTCCAAAGCTCCGATCCCAGCAGCCGGGGATTCATTTCCCTGATTCCCTGTCGCATCATTGCCTGCCAGAGCGCGACTCGCGCCAGTCCCGAGCAGTCGATTCCATTGGTCGTCTCTCCGCCCCAGACGAAAGACACGTTCTCGAAGCCGTGGAGCCGCTTCACGTACGCCTGGCGCAGCATGGCCACGTCGTAGGGCTTATTTCCCAGCACGTTCCAGAGGACGGCGAACACAAGGAAAAAGATCACCGGGTAGACCGCTCCGTGGTAAAACTTGACGAAACGCAGCAGGTGCAGAATCCCCACGAAAATCCCGAACACGATGGTGAACACCAGCAGCAGGCGCACCGCGGTTGTCATTACGGATATTCGTACCACGACCGCCGTCGCCAGGAGCAGCGCCATCAGCACCCATCCGCAAACGACACGAAACGACCAGCGCCGTTCGCCCGCGGTTTCGCTGCTGTGCTCGTCGGGCAATTGTTCAGCGTTCATGTCTCAAGTCCATTCTTATATTAATATCTTACAACTGAAATCCCATACAAGATGTATTGAACTTTGATATGTCGCCTGGGATTTCAGTTGTAAGATACCTACGCTTTTCCCCAGACTTCGCTGGGAAAAAGTGGCCACCTTACGGTGGCAGTTGACCAAGGCAGGCGGTCGGGTTTTTCGCTTTTCGGTTGTTAAGGGATGATTTGGAGGGGGCGGAGATTTCCACCCCCATCCCTTGAACAACACCTGAGTCGGCGCTCGGGAGAGATCCCCAGCGTTGCCCTACCCTCCGCCCAGGCAAAGCAAGTATAGCTCATCCGCCATCCCTTAACAACCATAAAGCGGAAAACCCAAAGGCGGTGCGCCGTCGAATCCGCCTTAGCGACAACAAATTGTTTCTAGTGTCTACTTGCATAAATAACTGATAGCATTCTTGCCGGCGTATTGGGAATCTTGTTCCCGATACGCACTTAGTTTCGGGAACAAGATTCCCGAAACACCCGGTACAGCGTTCTATCAATCAATTATGCAACTAAGCACTAGGAGGGCGCTAAGCGCCTAGAAGAAACCACCGACTTTCCGAATTATGGAGAGGCCGTATTGATTTTCCGGCGATGGCCTTCTTGGTTGCGGCTACGCCGCTTTAGGTGGGTACAGTCAGCAATTCTCGACGATTGCAGCCTCTTCTATGGCGGGCAAGACCTGGTTGACTAGCAACCTCTGCTTATAGCGTATCACGCGGCCTGCAAAGTCCTCATTGGAACAGTTCAGGCTCTCCGGAAGCGCCACCACCACGTTCGGTTGCGCCACGCGGCTGAGCTTGTCCATTTTCCTGCGAAGGTAGTCCGGTGTCCAGAACCCGACGATCTCCAGGTGAGCGGTCCTTCCGTCCTTATGTGTGAACTTAAAGTCCGGGATCATAACCGTGTCCTTCAGGTCCAGCACGGAGCCCTCCCGCTCAATCGTCCACTTGCTTTTCGAATTGCGCCGGAAGCGATTGTAGAACGCCTCCTCCGGCGACGAATGGAACTCGGGCTCGTCGCGATAGTGCGATTTCAATCCGGTCCGCGGCAACACTCTGAAGAGCTTGTCGCCCCCGCCCACATTCACCTTCGCCGCCAACCGCCACTCGGAGCACTTCAGCACTGCCGGCAGGACCTTGGCCATCGAAATCCCATAGCGCTCCACATTCGAAAACAGCGACATTGGCCCGTCAATCTCAACCCGATAACCGCCATCGCGCGGAGTGATCGTGTGCATCAGCCTCGCCAGCTTTATGTGCTTGAACAGCGTTCGATAGCCGTCGTGCACGTCGATTATCATCCGCGTGGCCCTGTAGAGCATCGCCTGGGCGAGAGCGCAATTGTAACGCTCAATTAATTGAGACGCCGTGACCGACAAATCAAGTTCCTTAACGAGGTGGTTTTCCTTCAAATCCGCGTACAGCGACCCCAGAAGGACTTCTTTGGTCATCCCGAGTCGATTTGCGATCTCCGCGGCCGCGTCGGAAGCGGTCTTGTGGAAAAGCAAGTCGGCAGTTCGGACCAACGGGCGCTGGGACGCAGCGGCGCTGAAAACCGTCATCCGCAGCCCTTCGGCGTTTGCTTCCGACGCAGGCACGCTCACGATATAATTATTCATCACCTTCGCCAGACCCCGGTAGACCTTATAATCCTGCGCGCCGCCGAAAACCTCTTCCAGGGTTTGTTCGAGTTCGCCGACCGTCTTGCCCAGGCACGACCTGTAAATGCCGATCAGGCGGTCGGCGGCCGCGAGGTATTTCCTGCCGCCCGTGATCGTGAGATAAATCGGCGTGACGACATCTCCTTCGGTCCTGAAGCGCAGGAGATCAAGCGTAAGCATCGGTCTTGCGCCTCCTGGAGCTGACGTTGGTCTCGGTGGTCGCGCTGGTCACCACTTCGTAGAGCACCGCGGTCTTCCTGCCGGCGCCCTTTCGCAGAATCCGGCCCAGCCGCTGCACGTGCTCTCGGGGGCTGGCGCTGCCGCTGAGAATTATGGCGATCTTGGCCGAGGGGACATCGATCCCTTCGTTGAGCACCTTCGAAGTGGCGATCACATGGAAAATGCCGTTCTTAAACCCATCCAAGACCCACTTCCGTTCACGAGCCTTGGTCTGGTGAGTGATTGCCGGGATCAAAAACTCGCGGGAAATACGATACACCAGGTCGTTTTGTTCGGTGAAGACGATCACTTTATCGGCAGAGTGCTGTTTGAGTAGGGAATCCAGTATCTCGATCTTGCGCTCGGAATCGATGACTATTCGCTTCATCTCGTGCTTGGCAAGCAGAGCCTTGCGGGCGTTCTCGTCGCAACCGGTCATTTTCACGAACTCGGTCCAACCCAGCCCGAATGGCTTGATTCCGGCCCGCCTCAGAAATCCGTAATAGGTGGCGGCACAGGCCGAGTAGCGCCGGGCCTCGTCTTCGGTGAGTGTTGTCTTGATGCCAACGGTCTCGTAGTTCGACAGGTATTCGCCCTTCAACTCGCTGACGCCCAGCCGGTAGACAATGGGACCTATCAGATATTCGAGAAGCTCGTGCGCGCCGTCCTGCCGCTCGTAGGTCGCGGTGAGACCAAGCCGATAGGTTGCGGTGGACATGAGAGGTATCTGTCGGCACTTGGGTGAGGGAAGATGGTGGACCTCGTCGAAGATGATCAGGTCGAATCGGTTGCCGTAGTCCGCGGCGTGGATGTAGGCGCTGTCGTAGGTGGTAACGGTGAGGTCGCGCAGGTCATGGTATCCTCCGCCGAGGATGCCAACCTCCACGCCGAAGCTATCCACCAGCAGGGAGTACCACTGGCTCATCAAATCGATGGTGGGGGCCACCACGAGCGCACTTCGACCCACCGCGGCAGTCGCGCCCAGCGCCACGAAAGTCTTGCCCGCGCCGGTGGGCAGCACCACCGTTCCGCACATTCCCGCCTTTGCCCACGCATGGGAGGCATCCTTCTGATACGGGTGGGGGGCATAGTGAGTGCGAAGCTTGAGCTTGAGGTCGTTGGCGCGGGAGTGGAATCCTGGAAGTTTACCGAATTTCCTGGAAAGGTAGTCCAGCACATGCCTGCGGGCAATTGCCGGTGCCCTGTACTTTTCGATGCGCGTATCCCACTCGAACTGGGGCAGCCTGCATTCGGGAACATCTCCATCCAATATCAGCGTTCCAGCGTCGTATCGCAGTATGGTTTGTGCTTGAGGGTTCAAGGTGGTTATTCCTTAAAGCGGCACAGCCGCAACCAGAAAGACCATCGCCGGAAAATCAATACGGCCTTTCCGTAATTCGGAGGTCGGTGGTTTCTTCTCAGCATCTTACAACTGAAATCCGAGGTGACATATCAGAGTTCAATGCACTTTGTGCGGGATTTCAGTTGTAAGATGGAGTATCCTCTCGCAAATCCGGTCTACGTTTTCGATCGGCATATGCGAGTACATCGGCAGGGCGAGGCTGCGGGCAGCGACGCGCTCGGCCACGGGCAGCCTGCCCGCGCAGTCGGGCTCGATATCCTTGAAAAGCGTCTGGTTGTGGAGAGCCGGGTAGAAGTAACGCTTGGTCTGAATGCCGTCTTCCTTGAGTAGGTGATGGAGCCGGTCGCGGGCGACCGGGCAAGTTTCGGGATCCAGCAGGATAACCATATAGTTGCGCGAAGATCTGCAATGAGCGGGCACGTGCTGGAAGCTGACCCCGGGAATGCCGCGCAGACGGTCTTCGTAGCGCTCCATTATCGCCGCGCGGTTTGCAACCCAGGTATCCAACCGAGCAAGCGACCATCGCGCGACCAGGGCGTTGACTTCGGTCATCCTTGCGGAAAGGCCGAGCCAGGCCATGCCTTCTCCATCGGGGGCCTTGCCGTAGTCGCGCATGCAGCGAAGCGCGCCGGCGATGCCCTCGTCGTTTGTGGTTACCAGCCCGCCTTCCATCGCCGTGACCACCTTTGTGGGGCTCATACTGAAAGCCTCTCCGCTGCCGAAGCAGCCGACCGACTTGCCTTTGTAAGCGCTGCCCAGCCCCTGGGCGCTGTCATATAGGAGCTTGAGGCCGTATCGCTCGGCGAGGCGCTGATAGGCGTCCAAGTCGCCCGGCACTCCGAAAATACACACCGGATAAAGCGCCGAGGTCCGTTCGGTGACCAGCGCCTCGGCGGCGGCCGGATCCATCGTGAAGCTCTTAGGCTCGCTGTCGCAAAAGACCGGCTTCAAGCCGTGCCAGAGGAGCGCATGGGAAGTGGCGGCAAATGTAAAACTGGGAGTGATAACCTCGCTTCCCTTGGGCAAGTCAAGCGCGCGCAAGAGCAGCATCAGCCCGCTGGTTCCCGACGAGACAGCGATCGCGTGCTTGACGTGCGTGCGCTCGCGGATATCGCTTTCCAGCCCCGCGACTTGCTCGCCGAGCGTCACCCTGCCGGAGGCGAATATCCGCCGCATCTCGTCCAGTAGTTGGGCCGGGTCCGGGAGTGTGGGGGATATGATAGGATAATTCATCAGAGTCACAGTCAGGTTGAAAGTTAAAGGTTGGGAGGGCCATCTCCTTCGCCACTATTGTAGGGCACGGCGCGGCGCAGGTCAACAGCTACCAGAGAGGTTGCAATCTTGGCGGTATGCGGTACTCGTTTGGCTGGCTCGCTGTGACAGTGGTGGAAAGCGTTCCGCTGGACACAACGTTCAGCCGATTAAGACTTCCGCAATGTCCTTTCGAACACTCTGATTATCTATGAAACAAAAATAAATGAAAATCGCAGGAGGTAAAACAACACTGGCTGTCGAACTGAGGTAAAACAACACTGGCTGTCGAACTATAGTCTTGAGATTGAAGATGCTTGCTACCGTTTTGGAATTCGCGGCACATAAGCATGCTTGGACTATGGGAAGGAGAACTATAGTAATGCTACGAGCCACATTCAGGGTTCACAATTAACCTTGCACAATGCTGTGCCGTGTTATCCAAGCAACGTCGAAACTTGAGCAGTGCGGTAACGTGGCCGGAGCCACACTATTCCTTTCTTGTAATCTACGTATCACTGGTGTATGTCCCCTATGTGCGTAGATAGAGCGGGCTAGACGCCGACCCTACAGGGAGAACGGAGAGCCAGGGAAGCTCTTTCACACTATCCAAGTCCAGCCCCACGTTTGTTCCTTGACAACCAACACTGATAGGGTCAGAAACCGATAAACAGTGAAAGAGTCTGGTCTAGGGCGCTCGGGCAGGGAAAGCGCGATGTCCCCAAGGAAGGGGGCAGTATTTCCTGCTGACAGGTTGCTAAGGCGCGCGGTCGCCGATAACGAGGTGTGCGGACTGTCTAGACAAGGTTTCTCCTGGTGCGTCTCCGCCGCGGCCCAGCGGGTATGCGAAACGAGACCGGCTATCCCAGCCGTGGGGCTTCCTAATACGAAGCCGCCAAGTCCAATGCGTGCGCGAATCGAGTCTCACTCCTGAGAGAGTCGCTTCGTTACCGCAAAGTTGCGCCGGTGGCGTGTCAAAGAGCAGCCCACAGTACGTATTTTATATCCAAGCGTAGTTAAGACTTTAGTAGCGGCGGGAGTAGGGCTAGCCCAGGGTCTGGGCGAACTATCGAGAGCATACAGTAGCGGTGAACGGCGCAGTAAGATAATCGTGGCCAGGCTAAACCGGTCACGAAAGCTGAAGCGTTGAAAGGGTCTCATCTGATGTTTGACTCGGCGACCCCACCCGAGCGGATGCCGGGTAGGTGAGTGGCGGGGTGAGATCGACCGCACATGCCGGAGGCGAGTATTCTCGTGCAAGCCGTTCGGAGGCTGATGGCCGAACGCGCAGGCGCCATTTCGAGGCTGAAAAACTGACGCGATGATATGAGCGGAGGCCGGGGAGTAAGAATGAGTAAAGACGAGGAAAGGGGCTTCACGAACGGCTATATAAATGGGAGTCCATGAAGATGCACTTCATGGCGTCGTATGCGCGTAAGCTTTGCATTTCCGGAAGGCGGAGGTGGATAAAACTGAAGCTGGGTAGAGGGGATGTCGAGGGGAGGCGACGTTAAGCACGCAAGTTAAGATCATCAGTGAAAGGAATCAACCAAATAGCGCGTGAAGAGGCGGTAACCGATTTAAGATGAGGAGGTAATGGAGAGATGGACCAAATTAGAATGAGTGTCTTGCTGACAGCGCTCGTGCTGTTTCTGTGCTCCTGTGCCTGGAGTTCGTCGTCCGGTCTGCCGGACTGGATGGTGCGGCCAGGCTGCATTGAGTGGGCGTTATTGACCGGCGGACACGTTTACCTGGATTGTGAGTCAGTGGTCAAGGTCAAGAATGACCTTCCGTATCCTTATTGTGTGTTGAAAGAACCGTTTTCCGACGCGATGATAATCGCGATGCTGAGCGATCCTGTTCCAGCATTAGACTACGGGATGGTGCTGGATTGCGAAGCCGATGTGACGACACTGCCTGGACCGACCGGCAGGCCGGCCCTCGTGAACGTTGTTCTATACGCTTATGCTTCATCTGGCGGCGAGGTAATAAATAGGCCGGAGATAATCAAGGGCCTGTTCGCGCCGACGCCATGGTCCGGGGAGATGGTGTGCCTGACGGGCGGCTTGATCCATGAGCAGTCTTTCAACTCGGTTAGAGCGCTTGATGATGAGCAGCCTGGGGAGCCAAATCAGTCGCCTGCCCCCACGGGAGTGACGTACTACTCAACCATCGCTTCCATCCTCAACGCCGACCCTTCACTCGCCGCGGATACGCTGGTGCAAATCCAGTGCGTCGCCATTGCTGATGCGGGAGTCGATTCTGGCGGCTTCAGCTATCTCGACGCTACGGATTCTACCGGCCAGATCAGAATTTACGCAACCGCGGCCGCGAGCGTCCAATCGGGGGACCGCGTGAACCAGGCCAGTGGGCAGATTCAATTTAATGGCAGTGCGCCGATCATTTGTGCCGATTCGGGTCCCGGCTACGACCCGACTCAGCCTGGAGGGACGCTCCAGGTCGCACACGAGTGTGATATTCCCTGGAGCAAGACTTTTCAAGACGGGACCCAACTTCCAGCGTCAGTGACGAGCAAGGTGGTCAACACTACCTACAGCGGCTCGGGAAGCGCCGACTTCCCGAATGCGTTCTATATGCAGGAACCAGGCCGGGGAAGCGGAATCCTGGTCAGGTACAGCGGAACGACTGCCCTGAATCGTGGAGATATCGTGACGGTGAGCGGGACCGTATCGACGGATTCGGACGGTGAGCGGGAAATCCTTGCGAGCGATGTTTCATCGACGGCGGGCAACGGCCCCCCGGGAGCCCTCGGGATGAGCAGCGCGGCGGTTGGCGGCACGGCGTACAACGTGCTGACGCCCGGCCCTGGACGACGCGGTCTGAACACCCTTGGGCTGTTGGCCAAGGCAGTTGGCGTTGTGACCGCGATCGACTCAGCGTCTGGCTGCTTCTATATCGATGACGGGTGCTCATTAAATGATGGTTCGGGCCTGATCGGCCTGCGAGTGGCATGGGATTGGGACACGCCCGGCAAAGCCGCCATTACGCCTCCGGACCAGGGCGATTATGTTATGGTGACGGGGGTGGCTGGGTCTGAGCAGGTCGACGGATATCTCGTTCCCACGCTGCGCCTGCGCGACGCCAACGACGTAACTACCGTGGTCCCGTCCCCGGACAGCATCCTGCAGGACA
>CAWGNL010000034.1:0-68033 GCA_963823885.1 uncultured bacterium | reverse complement strand
CTATGACTCCGGCGGCGTGTCGTATTGTCTGTTTCTGGTTTGGGAGAACGGCGGCTGGCGCACCCTGGGCCCTCCAGAATTCTTCAAGGCCGAGTGGCTTCGCCGGTATCCTGACTTCGCCACAGCGGTGCAATCTGGACTGGCGCACGAGGATAAAGATAAAAAGGTGGGGCGATAGTCGTGCCCCCCGGGGCTCCCGGCGGTGCCTCCTCCATTCGGGTATTCCGGTGTTTCGGGATTTGAGGAGCGGCCACAGCGTGATGATGAGGATGCGTATTCACCGTCCGCTCCGGAAATCCCGAAACGAGGTGACGTAGCGCACGGAGAACACCAGACCGAGCCGAGGCTGCGATGAACGCGGGGAACCGGCTGGGCTAGACTTGGGGCCTTTGGTGCTGTAGCGGAAGGCCAGTGCGTTTCGGGATTTCGGGGTGAGGTCCTACGATCCGCAGGCGGGGAGATTCACGCAGAGAGATCCCATCGATTCAGCCAGGCGGGGCGTGGGCATGTTACAGTTTACGCATTGGGCGAACCGCTGGGCCTTCGAGATCCCGACGGGCGGATCCCATTCGATCTGCTTACCGTTCCACGAGACTGCAAGAACATCAACGGCGGTACGTGTGATTTGTCCGCAAGGTGTGATGCCTGCGCCCTTAGCCTTATGTTTGATCCGCAGTACGCATCAGTAAACCTCATCAAGATGCTCGGCAGCATCAGAGGGGGCATGAGCGCAACCGCCATGAGCGATGCAATGGATAAGTGCGTCCCTGAGGCGCAACGGTCCTGTGTGCAGCACAAATCCGGTTCGATGACCGTGGTGGACTTCGCTGAATGTGTGGCCGGTAAACTTCAAATCGATGTCGGGTTGGTCCTAGAGGTAATGAAAGCGATCCTCAGCAGTAAGCTTTAAGCTACATCGCCCCGGGAATTGGGGGTGACGGCTGCAGGTTGATGAGTAGTAATAATGGAGGAGGAAATGTCTCCGTCATTGCGTCGTTTGATAGCTGGTTGCCTGCCGTTAGCCATGTGGCTTTGCGGATGTGGTCAAATGATCACGCTTCGGCGTGTGAGCGTTCCAATCTATCCGCACGTGTTAACGCCTACGGGGCAGCTAATTTGTTGGAATGTGGTTCCTGGCAGCCCCACATCGGAGGTTTCTCTGTTTGGTGCGGGGAAGACGAGAGGCGCGGTGCGCTTGACAGGCCCGGGGATATTCAACGCCTTCGTGTGTGGCGAGACATTCGTTTCCACGCGCGTCTTGCGAGATCCCCAACCCAAGCCGCACCTGTATCTTTACGATCTTGCGTACGGATCGACCCGTGAACTCGCAATAAGGATCCCGGACCTGCTGGGCCGATTGGCCGGTATCTCCCAGACGGAAAGGAAGTGCTGGTCACGGACACTTCGAAGGGCAATCTCGCTATCATAAGGATAGCCAGCGCGCGGCGCACGACCATTCTGGACGATGCCCAGGTGTGGAGCGCGGCTTGGGTCGCAGGAGGCAAGAAAATCGTATGCGCCGCCTCCCTCGGACGGAGTCAAACAATCACGATCTGCCGTCTGTCGGTGGCTGGCCAGGTCAAGCCGAACGGCTTGGCGGACGGTGGATGCCGTTACTGACTCCGACTGCTCCCCGCATGGCGAACATATCAGCTACCGCACCCATGATGGCTATCGTGCGAATCCCTCTTCTATCCAAGTGGAGGCCGACCGTCGCCGAGTGTGGGGACAAGGCAGACGTTGAGTGCACTTGGAGTCGGGATGGGCGGCGGCTGGCAGTGCTTATGAGGGAAGGCCGCGCGGAGATCGTGTTTTTTGACGTGAGCAGCAGGCTGTTCTGGCGCGGCAAGTTTCTCGGTCGGAGATGTGCCGATCTTCAGCTTGGGCTGGCTCGGCGACAATTACACATACGTGGTCAATGCCGCCACCGGTAGGTCCGGGTCGTGCGACGTATTGTTCATCAAGCCACAGGGGAGAGGTGCTCATCTTTAGGTCCGGTACGAGCCTCTACTCCTACGGCTAGCAGGGGCAGATCGTAACTACACGCCCCCGGCGGGGCTCCGCACGGCCTACCAATTTCGGTGTTTCGGGAACTTGTTCCCGAAACGAACAGGCCCCACGTCGAGCGGGGATAGCCGGAAGTGCGGCTAATGTGATACCGTGAAATGGAAGAACATCGACATAGGGGAAGCTACTACTACATAACGGGAACGTTTGTGGAGTGGCTGCCCTTGCTCAACAATGCAACTGTGCGGGATATCGTTTGCGATGAGATCGGCAGGGCGCTGCTCGAATGCGGTGGGTACGTGTCGGCGCTTGTGCTGATGCCGGATCACGTTCACCTGCTGGTGTACCTGCCTGACGGCGGTCAACTGCACCGGTTCAACAGGCTATGGCGCGGGAGGTCTGCTCAGAGGATAATAGCGCACGCAAAGGACGTGAACGCGACAAAGGTCTTGGAGACGATGGCGCCTCATGCTAACGGCAAAGCCCGCTTCGCCGTGTGGAAAGAACAAGTGCGGGCTCTTGCAATCTACAGCGAGAAGAAGCTCTATGCGAAGGTGAATTACATGCATGCCAATCCTGTTCGAAGGGGGCTGGTCACGCTGCCAGAGCAGTGGTCATTCTCCAGTTGGCGCTTTTACGAGTGCGGCGAGAGGGTCGGCCTTGATGTCCAGCCTTTGACGCCTTGAAGTGAGTGAGTTCGTTTCGGGAACAAGTTCCCGAAACACCGACTACAATCACCGGCCTTCAACTGGTTCGGCAGCGACTCGAACGGCGCGCCGAAGGGTTCAGATATCAACTTTCAGATTTACGGACATCCGCAGTAGGCACGTCAAGGAGAGTGTCGTTGTCTTTCGGTCAACAGAAATGGAGAGAGGAAATTGAATCAGAAAATCACACTATTACTGATAGCTGTTAGCATGTGGATTGTGTGCGCCGATGTGGCGTGCGGAGATACCTGCTCACCCCCCGGTCCTTCGCCGGGCCCAAGTCTTGAGCCGTCTTTTTGTGAGCCTGGAGTCCAACCTACCTGTGACTACGTTGGTGAACTGATTTTTCGCAACCCGACGAGCGCTGTTGGACCCACAGACACCTACTGCGGCGCGGGCGCGCCGTTTGCCGTCAGTTACAGCATTGTTGGCGCTAATGCAGCGTATGAGGATCGTTATTTTCCTGACGAGTGCAGCGTAATGGAATCGGATGGGTTTGCTTGTGGTGGTCGGGGTCGGGCATACCAGGAGCCGGGGTGTTGTGTTGGGGTAGCGATGGTTTTTATGTGTTGTCGGGCACGGCCACGTTTACCTCACCGGGCATCGGCAGGATCGGCGATTACTACCTGACACTTACCGTGAACGACGCGCGAATGTGCGACGCCGCGGACGATCCAGTCTCCATGACAGCAGTAATACACGTCATGCCCGGCCAAAGCCTTCCTGGCCAGCCGCCGACTCAATCCGTGCCACTGCAATGGCGGGATGTGCGCCGCGGCTGCAAGCGTGCCCAGGCCGAACGTAACGGCGTGCGGCGTGGGCGATGAGGACCTTTTCGCCATGTCTGATCCTCGGGACCCCGTTGCCAGCATCATGCCGATCCCGGTCATGAAAATGGTGGATGTCTACAATGTGGGCATGGTTTTGCTCTTCCGCGACTGGAATGGAGAGGTCTGGGAGATGGACAACATTCGGCCATCGCAGAGTGCCGCGTATCCCTACTCCGCGGCCTACCAGGGTGGTAGTTGGACCATGGTCATGAGGCAGCAGGGCTATTACAGCGCTCCCACCTTCACCGTACGGGGGGAGAAGCCCGGCTACGTATCCACGTTCACCATGCCCTATCCGGTGGACTTCCCGTGGGAGACAACGTCGTATGCCCGATACGCGACCGACCCGGGCGGGGACGACGAGGAGACGAGCGGTGACTTGCCCACAGCGGGCGGCAATCCCTCTTTCGTTTGTTACGCCCCTTCCCACTCCCCGTCATGTTCGACGGGTCCTTCAGGTGGCGACATCTGGACGTGGGCAGCCAAATGCTGCAGCACGTGCAGCGCCGACAGCTCCCGCGAATGCGGGCACGGGGACGGTCACCCAGACGGTCACGCGGACCGAGCCGGACGGCTCCTACACCGTTTACACCTATAACCCCGACTCAGGGGGGTCCGAGCCCGATAGGCCCACGAGTATTGGGGTCTTCAACTCGGACCACAGCTCCGTCGCGGAGCTCGACGTGGATTACGACTCTAACACCGGCCGCCCGACTCAGGCTCAGATAGGAAGCAGAGTAGTCACCTACGCCTACCCTGACTCAAGCAACGCGGTCATCGTCACGGAAGCCTCCGCCGATCCGCAGGTCCAGACCGTGTAAGTTTATGGCACAAGCAGCGGAGACGGGATCAGCCAGCCCTCGCGGTACGAGACCTGGGTGATCAAGAAGCATACCGCGGACAACGACATCTACGTGGAGACCGACAGCAGCGGACGGCCCCTCGATGAGAAGACCGTCTACGATTTCAACCACGACATTCTTGGCAACAATACCGACGTCAATAAGATAACCGATCCGCTCGGAAATGCCACGTCGGTACTCCTACGACGGGAATCGGCTGCTGCAATCGGCCCAGGATGCGAACGGCGTTTCCACCCAGTACCAGCTACGACAGCGCGCGGAACCTCTCGAGCATCGAGCATTTTTCCAGCGGCTCTTCCCTGCCCTCCGGCGCCGAGAACTTCACCTACTACCCCGGCGCCAATGGCCAGCCCACGAACTATCTCGAAACCTATCAGGATGTACGCGGCAACTACCTGCACCTTTTCCGCGGCAACTTCCAGGACGCTCCGTGGGAAGTGGACTCCGTAGGGGTGGCTCCGCCGGATTCGAACGGAAACGAGCCGGATTGGAACAGTGTCACGCCGCTCGCCTATTATCAGGTACTTCGGCGGTCCCCAGGATATCACCAGCGCGGGAAGCCCGGTGAGCTATCTGGGGCCATCGCTCACCGGCCTGTACGATGGCAGCGTCGCGGACGCCGACTCGGGCGGTAACGACTGCACCTCCATTCTAGACCTGCCGTCCAGTCTCTACTCGAACGCCTACACCTACGCGGACATGTGCTATTGGAATTGGACGGCCCAGCAGCAGCTCGACAGCATCAGCCTGTATATCAGCCAGGCCGATTCCGCGTCGGCCCCCCAGGCCGTCACCATCGAGGGCCAGGACAACACGGAGGATTACAACGTCCTCATCTACAGCACTCCCAACGGGACGCCCGAATCCTGGCAGCCCGAGACTTATAACGGCCAGAGCGCGTTGGCGCTGCACATAAGCACGAACGTGCTGACCAGCGGCCTTCGCATCACCTACGGCAGGAGCGACATGGTTACCCATCTTGGCGAAGTGCGCATAATGGCGGACGCCCCGCCCACGACGCACGGCGCATGCGAGCAGCTTAGCCAAATCACCGTACCGGGCATCGACGGCAGCCAGCCGTACTCCGTGGGGTTTACGTATGATGACAGTGCCGCCGATGGAGAGCTTCGCCAGTCGCCGACAACAGTTACCTATCCGTATTTCAACAACTCCAGCAGCCAATACGAAACCAGGACCTGCTCGGCATCCTATGACGAAGGCCAGCGGCTGGTCTTAGGGACGGATGCGAACAGCCGCGCCGTGCAGTTCGCTTACGATGCCCTCGGCAGGCTCAAGAGTGCGACCTACGCCTCGGGGGTCGCCGACCAGAACGATTATTCGTGCTGCGGATTGCTCTCGTCAACGGACCCGGACGGCAGGACCGGATATCTGGGCTACGACGCCGCCAGCCGCGTTACAAGCGCGTGGACACTCATATCCGGCCAAAGTCAGTCCTCGCCGCCGATCCAGGGCAGCTATGATGCGTTCGGCAATATGAGCACCGTGCAGACATTCACCGGCAGCGGCTCATCCGCCAGGACGAGCGCCGCGACATTCGACCTGGACAACCGCGTCACCAGCGTTTCATACCCCGGCGGCCTGATCGGCGCCGAAGCAGTGGGCTACGACTCCGTGGGCAATCCTCTCTGGACGCGGGACGGCAACGGCCAATACGCGCTCTACCACCACGACAACTTCAACCGCCTGAACGCGGTGAAATATTCCGGCACGCTCATCTCGCCCTACGACGGCCAGAGTCCCGCGCCGGACGTATCCATCGGCTACGAACTCGACAGCGCCAGCAACGAATCCTGCACCAATCTTGTGACCAGCGTTACCGACTCCATCGACTCCACCGGGACCAGCAGCTACACCTACGACTACATAGGCCGGCTGGCGACCTATACGCCTCCGGGCCAGTCCGCGCTCACATACACCTACAACAACCTCGGCGAGGAGACATCGCTCACGACCGGTAACTACAGCGTGGCCTATGATTACTACGCAAGCGGCCTCTTGAAGGACGTCAAGTCCGGCAGCCTGATCCTGGCGAGCTACACCTACGACCCCGCCGGTGTCCTGACCAGCGTGACCTACGGCAACCAGGTGCAGGCCGCCATCGCCCACGGCGGGACCGACCCGCGCTACCCGCTGAGTTCGATTACCTACACCAAGAATAGCAATACGCTTGCCTCGTTCACCTACCAGACGAGAGACAACGCCCTGAACCCGTTGACCCTTTCGGACTCGATTGTCGGCGATATCGCCTTCGGCCCCTACGACTCGGCGGGGATGCTCACCAGCGCGACCTATCCGAACCCCATCCCCACCCAGCCCGCTGGCGCAACTTACGGCTACGACTGGGTCGGCAACCGCGCCCACCCGCCGGCGGACCCGAACCCCATGGTCTACAACGCGGTCGATGAGCTTACAAGCTGGCCGGGCAATTACAGCTACTCCTACGACAGCGCGGGTAACCTCACGCAGGTCAAGAACGTCGGAGGAGCAATCGTCGCGACCTACGGCTACAGCCCGGCGGGCCTGCTGACCTCCGCGGGATACATAGACAGCGCCGGAAACAACCGGACGCTTACCAACGTCTGGGATGCCACGGGCAACCGCTTGCGAATGACCGCTCCCGGCTATAACGTCACGTTTGTCTACGACATCGGCGCAGGAATTCCCGCTGTAATAGAGGAAGCGGATTCGGGCGGGAAGACCTATTACTACTACCGCGATCCCAGCGGGACATTGATAGCCCGTCGCGACGCCGCCGATTCGACCGGCTCTTCCTGGCAGTATTATCATTACGACGAGACCGGTTCCACGCGGCTGCTGACGGATACCGCCGGCAATGTAACGGATACCTACGCCTATGATGCCTACGGCAGCGTTATCGCCCACAACGGCAGCACGCACGACAATCCTTATCAGTTTGTCGGTGCGCTTGGGTATTATACGCCCTGGCAGGCGCCGGAATTCAGGCTGTTGCAGCTTGGGTTTAGGTTCTATGATCCGGGGACGGGACGGTTTACCCAGGAGGACCCGGTTGGGGACGGAATCAACTGGTACGCTTATTGCGACGGAAACCCGCTAGCCGGGGTGGACCCATGGGGCCTGTGGCAGTTCACGATCCCCGGCTTGGGCGGCCAGCCGTTCCTTCAGTTCAACTCAGGCGACATACTTCCGGGGCTTGAAACGGGCGGAGCGGCGGTCGTCAGCTCCGGCACCGGCTTCGTCACCTTCGGCCTTTGGTCCTGGAGCGGCGGGAGTTGGGCCAACCAGCCTGGCTTTCAGACGTCTCGTGTCTTTGCCGACATCGGCCTCACGGCAGCCGACGCCGCCTATGGTCTTGCCCGCGCGGGATTTCGCCTCGAAGCCGGGCAGTGGAGGGATGGGCTGGAACACTTCCACCTCGGGAAGGGATTCGGCCTTGGTGATAAGCACCTTCCGTGGCAAGCCGGAAGGTGGCTTAAGAACCTTCGGGGTGTTGTGCCACGCCTATGGGCGAGCGACCCGTGGGGAGTAATTCGACCTGCGCTTATTTCCGCTGGTGTCGTGAGCGGAGCCGTAAATACCGGCGAGGACCTGCAGCCGCAACCGGCGCAGCCGTGTCAGTAGGACAAGGAGGTTATAGGATGCAACTCTCCTTCGTCCTGATGGAAAACGCGGCAGTCGCGGACGATCGCTACGAGGACATCCCACTTATCAGGTGCGACGAGCCGATAGATCGATTCCTTGACTTGTTTTCGGAGGAATTGTTCCGTGGTGATGCCGTGGTGGTCAACAGCGGGGACCTTCACAATCGTAAGGCGTTCAGGATCGGCGTTGACACGCCATACGCAGTCGTCAACCTTGCGGACGCGCGAATCCACCGGGCGGTGCTTGACGCATGCATCGGCAGCGGCAGCATGTCGGCGTATTTCTTTCCGCGGGACGCCAGGGGGTTTCTGGAGGCGTACTACGCCTACGGTTATTACGACCGGCTCTTTCGGCGGGCCACCGAGGAGGATCTGCTAGATTATCCGGTCATCTCCCTGCAAACGATCACGAATCTCAGACGATACCTCCGGGAATCCGGAAGGGGTGACGGCACTGTGGGGATCACGTTTACGCACGATGCGGAGTTGCTTTGCGAAGTCCATGTGTGCGTTCCCCAGGAACGTGCTCCGTTTTCTACATGAGGGGGGCGTGGCCGTGCGCGCGACATTCGACCTGGACAATCGCGTCACCAGCGTTTCATATCCCGGCGGCCTGATCGGCAGCGAAGCGGTCGGCTACGACTCGGTCGGCAATCCTCTCTGGACGCAGGACGGCAACGGCCAATACACCCTCTACCACTACGACAACTTCAACCGCTTGGACGCGGTGAAATACTCCGGCGCGCTCACTTCGCCCTACGATGGTCAGAGTCCATCGCCGGACGTATCCATCGGCTACGAACTCGACAGCGCCGGGCAGGAGTCTTGCACCAACCTTTCGGTGTTTCGGGATTTGAGGAGCGGCCACGGCGTGATGATGAGGATGCCCATTGGCCGTCCGCTCCGGAAATCCCGAAACGGAGCGGCCTAGCGCACAGGGGACACCAGACCGAGGTAAGGCTGCACATACGATGAAATGGAAGAACTTCGACATAAGGCCGGGATATTATTGCATCGCCGGAACAATCACCCATTGGTTGCCGGAGATTGGGAGCATTCGAGTTGGCGGTTTTATGAACGCGGGGAACCGGTCGGACTAGACTTGGAGCCTTTGGTGCTGTAGCGAAAGGCAGGTTCGTTTCGGGATTTCCGAAGCGACTGAGACGTTTGCGCCCTCTTCGAACGATTGTGCTCGCTTCTCAAATCCCGAAACACCGAACGGATACCTACGCCTACGATGCCTACGGCAGCGTGATCGCCCACAATGGCAGCACGCACGATAATCCGTATCAGTTTGTTGGCGCGCTTGGGTATTATACGCCCTGGCAGGCGCCGGAATTCAGGCTGCTGCAGCTTGGGTTTAGGTTTTACGATCCGGGGGCTGGAAGGTTTACGCAACAGGATCCGGCTGGGGCCGGGGTGAATTGGTACGCTTACGCTGGCGGAAACCCGCTGACATTCGTCGATCCGTGGGGCTTGTCGTGGCTCGGCAACCTCTACAACTCCTGGGCCAGCGGCGACTGGGCGCAGCATCTCGGACCCCTCTATGACTGGACCTGGAATTACGGCTACTCGGCTGGGAAGTGGCAAGGCGGTCGCGGCAGTGGCTGGAGCGTTGCGGGGAACGGGCTGCTGACCGCAGGGGGCATAACCGGCGCCTCGTTCCTCGTCCTGGGAGTTGGCGAGACGGTGGGGGCGGTTGGCACCGCAATCAAGACGGCTGCAGCGGGCGGCATCGCCTTGCTATTTGGCAGCGGAGGATCTCAGGACGCCTCGATAGCCCTCGGGTACTCCCAGCGTGTATTGGACCGAGCGGCATCGGCGGGGGACCTTGGGCACAACTTTCCGTCGGTGTTTCGGGATTTGAGGAGCGGCCACGGCGTGATGATGAGGATGCCCATTGGCCGTCCGCTCCGGAAATCCCGAAACGGAGCGGCCTAGCGCACAGGGGACACCAGACCGAGGTAAGGCTGCACATACGATGAAATGGAAGAACTTCGACATAAGGCCGGGATATTATTGCATCGCCGGAACAATCACCCAATGGTTGCCGGAGATTGGGAGCATTCGAGTTGGCGGTTTTATGAACGCGGGGAACCGGTCGGACTAGACTTGGAGCCTTTGGTGCTGTAGCGAAAGGCAGGTTCGTTTCGGGATTTCCGAAGCGACCGAGACGTTTGCGCCCTCTTCGAACGATTGTGCTCGCTTCTCAAATCCCGAAACACCGACATCTACGCCAATCCCGTTGGGCGGAAACTGGTTGAACATCCCGGAGATTGGGAGCATTCGAGTTGGCGGGTTTATGAACGCGGGGAGGCGGTTGGACTAGACTTGGAGCCTTTGATGCTGCAGCGGAAGACTGGTGCGTTTCGGGATTTCCGGAGCGACTGAGATGTTTGTGCCCTACTCGAACGATTGTGCTCGCTCCTCAAATCCCGAAACACCGAAACTACGAAACGAAATCCCAAAAGGAGACAAATGGCGGCTCCGGAAGGCATCCCAGAGCAACTCCTGCCAGCCACAAAGGCGAGGCGTCACCTCCTCATACGGCGCTTCGGGGCATACGCCCGCGAAGTATCAGACCGATCAGTGTTTTCGCTTTCTGGTGTTTCGGGATTTGAGGAGCGGGCACGGCGTGATGATGGCGGCGCGCATTAACCGTCCGCTCCGGAAATCCCGAAACGAAGCGACGTAACGCACAGGGAAAACACCGGACGGAACGGCGGCTGCAAATACGCCGCGTGGCAAGGAAAGTCAGGGCACTAGCGATATGGAGCAAGCCGAAGCTGCGTGCCAAGATCGACTACATCTACGCCAATCCCGTTGGGCGGAAACTGGTTGAACATCCCGGAGATTGGGAGCATTCGAGTTGGCGGGTTTATGAACGCGGGGAGGCGGTTGGACTAGACTTGGAGCCTTTGATGCTGCAGCGGAAGACTGGTGCGTTTCGGGATTTCCGGAGCGACTGAGATGTTTGTGCCCTACTCGAACGATTGTGCTCGCTCCTCAAATCCCGAAACACCGAAACTACGAAACGAAATCCCAAAAGGAGACAAATGGCGGCTCCGGAAGGCATCCCAGAGCAACTCCTGCCAGCCACAAAGGCGAGGCGTCACCTCCTCATACGGCGCTTCGGGGCATACGCCCGCGAAGTATCAGACCGATCAGTGTTTTCGCTTTCTGGTGTTTCGGGATTTGAGGAGCGGGCACGGCGTGATGATGGCGGCGCGCATTAACCGTCCGCTCCGGAAATCCCGAAACGAAGCGACGTAACGCACAGGGAAAACACCGGACGGAACGGCGGCTGCAAATACGCCGCGTGGCAAGGAAAGTCAGGGCACTAGCGATATGGAGCAAGCCGAAGCTGCGTGCCAAGATCGACTACATCTACGCCAATCCCGTTGGGCGGAAACTGGTCGAACATCCCGGAGATTGGGAGCATTCGAGTTGGCGGGTCTATGAACGCGGGGAGGCGGTTGGACTAGACTTGGAGCCTTTGATGCTGCAGCGGAAGGCTGGTGCGTTTCGGGATTTCCGGAGCGACTGAGATGTTTGTGCCCTACTCGAACGATTGTGCTCGCTCCGCAAATCCCGAAACACCGAGTGCCCGAATGGTGGGATCTTCTCGTTGCTCGTTGCTCAGCACTCTCTGCTTCTTGCCCGTCTTGAAGCTCATTCAAATACGCTGTATACTGAGGTAAGTGAGCGGAATACACAAAAAAGAAGTGAGATGAGATGGTAAATAAGCGCCTTGCTATGATGCTGTTGTTAGTCCTGGTCTTGCCGTCGGCGTTCGGGGATGGCGGGAAGCCGGTGTGTATCGCCGGTGTGCCGGTAGCGGAACGTCCCTGCCTGGCAATCGTGTCGTTCGATGACGGCTCTATACCCAGGGAGAAATGGTGGGGGCCGAGCTGGGATGTCGGCAGCGGGCTGGCGGACATCCTGACTACCTCGATGCTTGACTCGAATCGCTTCAGGCTGCTGGAGCGCGGCCTCCTGGCGAAAGTGACCGCGGAGCAGGACCTCAGCGCCAGCGCCAGGGTCGATGCCAGTAAGGCCGCCAGGATAGGAAAAGTGATAGGCGGCGACTATCTGGTCATGGGAAGAGTGACTGAGTTTGCCTGTGAAACCAGGCGAGCTAGCGGAGTAGGCGAAATAGCAGGCAGCCTGGTCGGTCTGAAGCAGTCTGTTACGAAAGCGCATGTCGCGGTGGATATCCATATTGTGGATGCCGATACAAGCGAGATTCTCGGAAGCTTCACCGGACGCGGCGAGGAAAGCAGGACCAAGTTCGGCATGTCGGCGAGCGGCGTGGGCGCGTTTGCCATAGGCAGTTACGACTTTATGCAGAGCATACTGGGCGTGGCAACCAGGAAGGCCATAGACCAGTTCACGGCGAACTTGTGCAAAGCACTGGACCAAAAGAAGCTCGTCCTCCCACCAAAACACACGTCGCCGGTGAGACCCGACGGGGTTGTTCTCAACGTTGAGGGAAAGATGCTGGTGGCGAACATCGGCGCCGCAAAGGGCTACGCCATTGGTGATTGCGTCGAATTGCGCCGTAATGGCAAGGTGTTGAGAGACCCCGACACGGGTGAGGTCCTGCGCGTCACTTCCGAACTCGTGTGTTCCGGCAAAATCATCCGCATCGATGAGAAGACGGCGACATTCTCTTCGAGCCAGGCGGCAGTGAGTCGCCGGTCGAGGGCAATATTGTGACGTACGTTCCGTATGCCGGCAAGGCCGCGGACCCCGCTGCTCCCGGTTCGACGGATTCCCGGCCAGGGGCGGCAAAGCAGCCATAGCCGGAAACCGGTGTAGGAGACAGAACAAAATGAGAATTACCGGCACTTTTCTGGATGAGATCAGCATGGATATCCCGCACCAGAATTGGGGGCGAAAAGAATGGGATCGCGATTTCGCCGCAATGAAAGCTATTGGCATAGAGACCGTGATCTTAATCCGCTGCGGTCATAAGCAGTGGATGGCTTATCCCTCCAAGGTGCTGCGGCGGATGCAGGGCTGCTTTGAGCCGCCGGAGGATTTGGTGCGCATGTTTCTGGATCTCTCCGAAGAGCACGATATGGCTTTCTATTTCGGAATATATGAGTCGGGGGAATACTGGTGGCAAAAGCAATATCAAAAGGAACTCGATATCAGCCTGAGAGTGGCGGACGAAGCATGGGAGATATATGGCTGCTCTCCGGCTTTCAAAGGGTGGTATAATACCTGGGAAGTGAGCCGCGGCAGCCTCGGGATGGTTGACATGTTCCACCGGATGGGCAAGCACTGCAAAGACCTTTCCGGAAGTCTGCCTGTGTTGATATCGCCCTACATAGAAGGCGTCAAGAGCACGATGTCTGAGGACAGCATCACCCCGGAGCAGCACGAAAGGGAATGGAACGAGATAATGGGCGGCATTAGAGGCGCAGTGGATATAGTTGCCTTTCAAGATGGCCACGTGGATTTCCACGAACTCTCGGAGTTTCTGCAAATCAATCACGACCTCGCGTGCAAGCACGGCCTGCAGTGCTGGACCAATACCGAAACATTCGACCGGGACATGCCCAATAAAATTCCCCCCGATCAAGTGGGAGAAGCTTCTCCTAAAGCTAAACGCCGCCGAAAGAGCGGGCTACACCAATGCAATAACATTCGAGTTTTCACATTCATTAGCCCGAACTCCTGCTATCCGCAGGCACATCATTTGTATGACAGATATTGCGAGCACTTCGCGCTGCGCAATCCAGCCGGGCGGAATTTGGGATGAGGTGATGCCGGCCGAGCTTACCGTCCGCGCCGGGCTTGAGGTACAACCCACCTATGCGGCGGGAACGACAAATATAGGCGTCTGCTTCAACCCGGCGCCTTCGAGTTCCCGCTGCATGCATAGCACTCACGCCGGGCAGATGCAGACCGTGACCTCTCTCGCGGCGGAGGTCGCCACGCGTGCAGCGGGAACTCGAAGGTCTCGATCCGAGGAAAGGTCCCAATTATGCTTGACCCTAAACTCATACGCATCGACCCCGACCGGGTGCGGCGGGCTCTCGTGAACCGCAATGAAAAGACCGTTATGCTCGACCGGTTCCTGGAACTCGACGAACTGCGGCGCAAGGCGCTATACGAGGTCGAGCAACTCGCAAGGCCGAACGCAACTCCGTTTCCGAGCAAATCGCTCGGATGAAGAAGGCCGGGCAAGACGCAGCCTCGGAGATCGAGCGGATGCGGCAGGTCTCGCAGCGGATCAAGCAGATGGACAGCCGAGTCGCCGAGACCGAGGCCGCCATAAACGACATCCTCATGACCATCCCCAACATTCCACACGAAAGCGTTCCGGTGGGCAAGGACGAGACCGGCAATGTGGTCGCGCGGACCTGGGGCGAGCCGAGGCTCTTCGACTTCGAGCCGGTCCCACACTGGGAGCTTGCAACCGCGCTGGATATCATCGACTTCGATCTCGGCAGCAAGATAGCAGGCAGCGGCTTTATTTGGTACAAAGGCCTTGGGGCTAGGCTGGAGAGGTCGCTCATCAACTGGATGCTCTACGTCCACACCACCGAGCACGGTTACACGGAAGTCTTCCCGCCGTTTCTAATCAACCGAAGGTCGATGACCGGCACCGGACAGCTTCCCAAGTTTCGAAGAGGACATGTACCACACGGATAAGGATGACGACCTCTTCTGGACCCGACCTCTGAAGTCCCGGTAACCAACATATACATGGACGAAATCCTCGATGCCTCGCAGCTTCCGATCTACCTGACCGCCTATTCGGCGTGCTTCAGGCGCGAGGCCGGTTCGGCGGGCAAGGATACTCGGGGCCTCTTGCGGGTACATCAGTTCAACAAGGTGGAAATGGTGAAGTTCACCACGGCCGAGACCTCGTACGACGAGCACGAGAAGCTCCTCGCCAATGCGGAAGCCATCCTCCGGCGGCTCGATATTCCTTACAGGGTGGTATTGCTGTGCACCGGCGATCAGAGCTTTGCCGCCGCCAAGTGCTACGACCTCGAGATTTGGGCGCCGGGAGTCGGCAAGTGGCTGGAGGTATCGAGCGGCTCGAACTTCGAGGACTTCCAGGCACGCCGCGCGAACATCAGGGTACAGACCCGAACCCGGCGCCAAGCTCGAGTTCGCGCATACGTTGAACGGCTCGGGCGTCGCGCTGCCCAGGCTGGTCGTCTCGCTTTTGGAGAACGTATCAGCGCCCCGACGGGACGGTATCCGTGCCGGAAGCGCTGCGGCATTACATGGGAACCGATGTGATCGGATAGGTGATGGGTGTTGGGTGTTGGGTGTTGGAAGGTAAGGACGTTCCTTCTCCCGTCTGCACGCATAGCACTCACGCTGGGCAGATGCGGATCACGCCTCTCTCGCGGGCAGAATGTGCCACGCGTGCAGCGGGAACTCGAATGGCCCCATGCCAATGATTGTCTAGCCTTGTCGTTCCCGCCGCATAGTGGTGGCTGCCCGAGCGGGGCGGAGGTTCCGGGCTCTCTGCTCTCCGCTAAATGCCCTTCTTACTGATCTGCTCCAAGGCCTCGGTATTCGCGTCGTGATACGGCAGGACGGTTGCATTGCCATCGAAGGCTATCCATCGAACCGCATTGCTGATGACTTGAAGCACCTCCTTGTTGTGGAATATCGGATACGTCTCGTGGCCGGCGGAGAAATAGAAAATCTTGCCCAGGCCGCGCGTCCAGGCGCAGCCGCCGCGGAAGACCTCGCCGCCCTCGTACCAGTTCACGAAGATCAGATCGTCGGGATCAGGTATGTCGAAGTGCTCCCCGTACATCTCGTCCTTGGGCAATTCGATGTAAGGCCCGATGCCTCGCGCTATCGGGTGAGCGGGTTTGACCACCCACATGCGCACCCTCTCATCAGCTTCCCGCCACCTGAGAGAACAACTCGTGCCCATCATGCGCCGGAAGATTTTGAAAAATGCCCGGAATGAAGCACCACCAGGCCCATTCCTTTGAGCATGCGGGCCTGGATGCGATCGACAACCTCGTCGCTGACTTCCGAGTGGGCCATATGCCCCCACCAGGTCAGCACATCCGTGTGGTCTAACACGTCCTGCGTGAGACCGTGTTCCGGCTCATCGAGTGTGGCTGTGCGAACATCGAAGCAGGGTTCGCCGCGCAAATGTCCGGCTATGGCTTCGTGAATGCCATTTGGATAGACGCTTTTGCACTCGGCGCTCGATTTTTCGTGTCGAAACTCGTTCCACACGGTTACACGTATTTGTTTTTGTACTCATTTGAAAACTCCTCTGAAAATAGTTGTCGGTTGACGGTGACGGTTAGGGACCGGCCGCGACCCCCCGGTGTTTCGGGATTTTAGGCAGCGAACCATTGTTTATGTAGGGCATAAACGTCGTATTCGCTCCGGAAATCCCGAAACTCTCCGGAAAGGGTGGCTCTTGTTGCCCGATGGTCCGGCGTTTCCGAACGCCGGACCCAGTCAATGCGGGTTTGCAACCCGCGAGCACACGCTCTCATTTTGGTTGCTTCGGCCGCAGAGCATAGCGGCGCGCTCCGTTCGGGGTCCCTTCCCAACCTTTAACCTTTAACTTTCCAACATTTAACCTTAGTTTATGCTCACCCCAGCACCCGATTGATGATGATTTGTAGATTGCGTCGAGAATCTTCTGGATATGAAGCCCCTGTTCTCCGGTAGCCATCGGGGCCTTGTTTTCGCGAATACACTCGACAAAATGAACGACTTCCATCTCGTGCCCGGATACCTCCGTATACCGCAGATGCATGTCCACGTGGCGCCTGAAGAGAATCCGTGTAGATGATCAGAGGGTCCAGTTCCGCCCCTCCTTTGGTGCCCATGAGTTGAGTGTAGATTTTTTCGCTTGCTAGATGCGATTGCCAACTTACATCAAGACAGATAGTCGCGCCATTCTCCAATTTGACCATCGCTACAGCCAGGTCCTCAACGTCGCTGGGTGGACCTTGCTTTGCTGTCTTGGCCGGAGACAGCTTGTCATAGGTCGAGCCCAAGGCATAGACCGGCTTAGGATTGCCCATCAGCCATAGAGCGAGATCGCAGCAGATGCACACCCAAATCTATCAGCGGACCGCCGCCGGACATCGCTCTGTCGACAAACCATCCGGAGGTGATACTCTTTCTCCGGAGCCATCCGACCTTGGCATAATAGATTTCTCCCAGGGCCTGGTTCTCGATATGCTTCTTCAGAAGTTGAGTGTCCCCTCTGAAACGGTTATTGAAGCCCATCATCAGGATCTTGCCCGCCTTCTTTCCGGCTTCGACGATGGTCGGCGCCTTCCTGGGCATTCAAGGCCAGGGGCTTTTCGCAAAGGACATGCTTGCCCGTCTGGAACGCCGCTATAGCTACAGGAGCGTGGAAGCTGTTGGGGGTGCAGACGCTTACCGCCTGGATCTGGGGATCCTGCATCATCTCCACATAATCTGTGATCGTACTCTCGACGCCGAACTCCTGTGCAAAGCACTTGGCACGATCCGAATCTACATCGCAGATAGTCTTGATTTGGACATCAGGGCATTTCCCGTAACCCATCGCGTGAAGCCGGCCAATGCCCGCGCCTACTATTCCAACCTTTATCAATTTGTAACTCCTCTGAAAGTAGCGTTTAGCTGAAAGTGGAAAGCGGAAAGCCCGGAACCTCCACCCCGCACGGGTTGCTTCAGCCGCGGAGTGAAGCGCCTGTCCTGGGTGACGATCTTGAGAATCGCCTGCCAGCCCCCTCGCCGAATCCGGCAGTGGTCGCTTGTAGACTATCATTAATGCTCTAAGTTGTCAATGCGCGACCGTGGCTCGGAAAAATGCTTCCCAGGGTAAACCAAGGTTGAACTTCCCGCTAAGCTGTGTACAAATGGTTGACGGTCGACGGTTAGCCCGCACGCGGGTCGCGGGGGACTACGGTCCGTGGCCTGTGGTGATCGTGATCCAATTGTTGTCGGCGAGGTGGTTTTACAAGAAGTACCAGCGCTTCTCTCACTTCGCCGGGAAGAACCGGCCAAATCCGTGTGTGATGAGGTGGACAAGCTCATCACCGGTATCGTCAAGGGCAAGCCCAAGACCGATGAGGGGCTGATCGAGTTCACGTCCTTTCTGGGAAAGTGGCGCGCCAGGCTATCGGACGACGAGATACTACTCCTGGACCAGAAGGCCCGCGACCTCGTCTTCGCCCGCAAGGATGAAGTGACCCTGACCGACAACGGCAAGGCGACGATGGGAAAGGACACGAAGATCCATTTGCGGGTTGGGGACCGGCAGTGGAGCGGTCAGATGCCGCCCCAGTATTTCCAGCGGCTCGACTCGTGGCGGCAGAAAGCCTCCGAGCCGTCGAGAACGTTCTAGGGTGTTCGGTGACGGTGATGGGTGATGGAAGGGGTGCCCTGTCCCCAACCTCTATCACCCATCACCTGCTACCTCTTACGCATCCGCAACAAACTGCGCGACCATGTCTCCCACCTGGCTGGTCGAATAGCCCATTTTGCCCGCGCTCATGCTCTTGAGCTTGCTGCCGGTGACGTGAGCTATGGCCTTGTCCACCAGGTCCGCGGCCTTTTGTTCCCCGAGGATTTCCAGCATCATCTGCAGGGCGCCGATTGCGGCGAGCGGATTGATGATGTTCTGGCCCGTGTACTTGGGCGCGGAACCGCCGATGGGTTCGAACATCGAAACCCCTTCGGGATTGATATTGCCCCCGGCGGCGACTCCCATTCCGCCCTGGGTCATCGCGCCCAGATCAGTGATTATGTCGCCGAACATATTGTCCGTGACGATAACGTCGAACCACTCAGGATTCTTTACCATCCACATTGTGGTCGCGTCGACGTGGGCGTAGTCGGGAGTGATATCGGGGTATCCTTCGCGACTTCGTAAAACGCTCTTTCCCAGAGGTCGAACGCATAAGTGAGCACGTTGGTTTTGCCGCAGAGGGTCAGCTTCTTGGCTCTGTTGCGCTTCCTACAGTAATCGAACGCGTAACGGATGCACCTTTCGACTCCCTTGCGGGTGTTGATCGACTCCTGCACGGCAACCTCGTCGGGGGTGCCCTTCTTGAGGACGCCGCCCGCTCCCGCGTAAAGCCCCTCGGTATTCTCTCTGACCACGACGTAGTCGATGTCGCTGGGTCCCTTGTCCTTGAGGGGAGTTTCCACGCCCGGATACAGCTTCACCGGGCGTAGGTTGATATACTCATCCAGGCCGAACCGCAGGGTGAGAAGAATGCCTTTCTCGAGGATTCCGGGCTTGACATCCGGGTGGCCGATGGCGCCGAGGTAGATGGCGTCGTACTTTTTCATCTCATCGATCGCCGACTCGGGGAGCACCTCGCCGGTGCGCAGGTATCTGTCCCCGCCGTAGTCGTAATCGACCGTTTCATACTTGAACCCGACTTTGTGGCTTGCGGCTTCCAAGACCTTCAGCCCCTCTTTAACAACTTCCGGGCCTGTCCCGTCGCCGCCGATAACCGCTATCTTGTACATTTTCCGCTCTGTCCTCCTGGTGGCGCGAATAAGGAATTAGGAACTAGGGAAGGGAAGGAGAGATCCCCATCCCTTCCCTAGCCCCTAGTGTCTACTTGCATAAATAGCTAATAGTATTCTTGCCGGTGTATCGGGAATCTTGTTCCCGATACGCACTTAGTTTCGGGAACAAGATTCCCGAAACACCCAACACCCAATTATGCAACTAAGCACTAGTCCCTCACCCCTAGCCCCTTCGACAAGGGCCGGCCATAATCCTCCGCTTTCCGCTCGTAGATTTGATACAGCAAGTAATCGTCTTTGACAGTGTAATGCTTGTTGATATAGTCGATCAGCATTCGGGGCCTGTGTTGCGGCTCGATTTGCCGGTGTATCGGGAATCTTGTTCCCGATACGCACTTAGTTTCGGGAACAAGATTCCCGAAACACCCAATTATGCAACTAAGCACTAGTCCCTCACCCCTAGCCCCTTCGACAAGGGCCGGCCATAATCCTCCGCTTTCCGCTCGTAGATTTGATACAGCAAGTAATCGTCTTTGACAGTGTAATGCTTGTTGATATAGTCGATCAGCATTCGGGGCCTGTGTTGCGGCTCGATTGTGAAGTAACCGTTTCGCCGGTCCCATTGTCTCGACCTCACGAAGAAGCGCATATGGTTCTTCTCGATGTCGCGTATAATGGCCCTCTCCACCTCGGCAGTATCGGTGACCAGAGGATGGGGTTCGTAGTATCGCGTTACCGGATCGCGCCCGGAGAGGAAATAGATGTCCGGCGAACCACAGAGGATCTTCTCGGAGGGCGAGGTGAGTCTGTCTCACCCGGAGCGCCGCCGCGGATAGAAGCATACTTATAGCCCTATTCGTATAGAGGCATCCCCGGTCGGGGATCAAGGCTTGTCCGAATTTTTGCTGGGCCCAGATGGTGTAACATCCAAACGGGGCGAACGTGATAATCGAGACGATCAGCATAGCCCAGGCGCCGGCGCGCAGGCCCTTTCGAGCGTCGGCGGAGGCCACCGCAAACGCGGCGGCGCCTATGATGGCGGAGGCGGTGATGCGCGCGCCGGACGGCCTCACCCGCACCATCGCAAACATGATCAACGCCGTACAGAAAAGCGCCGCGGCAACCAGCGCCGCGCGGTCGCCGGGGCTGCGTCGAAGCCTCTTGACCGCCGGCACGCTCGCAAGGGCCAGGGCAGTAGGCAGAATGTAGAATCCCTGGAGCTGGTATATGAATGCAATCCATCTGGGCGCCACATAGCCGGTCATCACCGTGATATCGCTCCAGGGCGGAGGGTAAGGCAGGGGTCTGGCTTTGGGAAATTCGAACACGGCAAAGCGGATGGCGAAATCGACCATCGGCCAAAACGCGCCGTTGGCGGCCAGATAAGCAACTACGGACCCTACGGTCACAGAGCATGCCGCAAGCGCCTTCAAAAGCGGGGCAAACCTCGGGCCTTGCGTCGGGCGCGCGCCGGCGTAAATGAAGGCAAACACCGGCACAGCCAGGTAGGCTCCCGCGTCCTGGCGAAGCAACACGGTCAGCCCCACGAACAGCCCGCACAAATAGCACCATCTCGACTCCGGATTCTCCAGAAATCGGACCAGCGAGTAGACAGCGGCCAGCACGGCGGTGAGCCAGTAGCTTATGCCGCCGAGCGGTATGATTGTGACAAACATTGCGGCGGCGGCGACGGCGGCCGAGGTCCGGCTCGCCACTCGCCTGAGGATGGCGTAGAATATCAGCGCCTCCGGCACACCGCACAGTAGCCCATATATCCTGAGGGAAAGCATCCTTTCTCCCAGGCTCGCAAGGGCCGCCGCGTTGATGTAGAATGTGCCGGGGGAGTAGGTCGTCCAGAAGTCTCTGTAAGGTATCCTGCCGTGCAGTATCAGGCGAGCGCCTTCCGCCGCGACTCCGTCATCGTATGAGATGTAGCCGCGGTCGAATAACATGCTGCTCACGCGAAGCGTAAAAGCGCAAAAGATTACCGGCAGGCTCCACTGCGGGAGCAAGGGCCTGGCGGGTTTTGCTGATGGTTTGGTCACGTTTTTTCGCATGCGGCCTCGATGACGGTGTTTTGCTAAAAGATAAAAACCCGGCGCTTATCGGACCGGCGGGATATGTAATCGATCGCCTGTTCCAAGCCGAGTTGGTCTCCCGGAGTCGCCATATCGTCCCCGATGCTCCAGTCCGACCCATCCGTAAAGCACACTCGGTACAGGTATGTTACGGTTGTCCCGCCGTGATCGGCGCCTAAACGCATTCGAGTTCACGCAGATCGAGGTTGTAGTCTGGTGATTCCATACAAGAAAGATTTCGGCGTCCGTAAGGATTGTCCTCTTATCTTCTTGTCCAGGCGATTGTGGGCAGCGTAGCCGCTTACTGCGCCCGGAACGACAATTTGCTCCTAAGAAACTCCCCAGTTTCGGGAACAAGATTCCCGAAACACCGGGGGTCGGTTTCTTTCCAATGTAACGGCGACAGCGTCGCCGTCACTTGCTCCTAAGAAACTCCCCAGTTTCGGGAACAAGATTCCCGAAACACCGGGGGTGGGTTTCTTTCCAATGTAACGGCGACAGCGTCGCCGTCACTTGCTCCTAAGAAACTCCCCAGTTTCGGGAACAAGATTCCCGAAACACCGGGGGTGGGTTTCTTTCCAATGTAACGGCGACAGCGTCGCCGTCACTTGCTCCTAAGAAACTCCCCAGTTTCGGGAACAAGATTCCCGAAACACCGGGGGCGTCGGTTTCTTTCCAATGTAACGGCGACAGCGTCGCCGTCACTTGCTCCTAAGAAACTCCCCAGTTTCGGGAACAAGATTCCCGAAACACCGGGGGTCGGTTTCTTTCCAATGTAACGGCGACAGCGTCGCCGTCACTTGCTCCTAAGAAACTCCCCAGTTTCGGGAACAAGATTCCCGAAACACCGGGGGTGGGTTTCTTTCCAATGTAACGGCGACAGCGTCGCCGTCACTTGCTCCTAAGAAACTCCCCAGTTTCGGGAACAAGATTCCCGAAACACCGGGGGTGGGTTTCTTTCCAATGTAACGGCGACAGCGTCGCCGTCACTTGCTCCTAAGAAACTCCCCAGTTTCGGGAACAAGATTCCCGAAACACCGGGGGCGTCGGTTTCTTTCCAATGTAACGGCGACAGCGTCGCCGTCACTTGCTCCTAAGAAACTCCCCAGTTTCGGGAACAAGATTCCCGAAACACCGGGGGTCGGTTTCTTTCCAATGTAACGGCGACAGCGTCGCCGTCACTTGCTCCTAAGAAACTCCCCAGTTTCGGGAACAAGATTCCCGAAACACCGGGGGTGGGTTTCTTTCCAATGTAACGGCGACAGCGTCGCCGTCACTTGCTCCTAAGAAACTCCCCAGTTTCGGGAACAAGATTCCCGAAACACCGGGGGTGGGTTTCTTTCCAATGTAACGGCGACAGCGTCGCCGTCACTTGCTCCTAAGAAACTCCCCAGTTTCGGGAACAAGATTCCCGAAACACCGGGGGTGGGTTTCTTTCCAATGTAACGGCGACAGCGTCGCCGTCACTTGCTCCTAAGAAACTCCCCAGTTTCGGGAACAAGATTCCCGAAACACCGGGGGTGGGTTTCTTTCCAATGTAACGGCGACAGCGTCGCCGTCACTTGCTCCTAAGAAACTCCCCAGTTTCGGGAACAAGATTCCCGAAACACCGGGGGTCGGTTTCTTTCCAATGTAACGGCGACAGCGTCGCCGTCACTTGCCCCTAAGAAACTCCCCAGTTTCGGGAACAAGATTCCCGAAACACCGGGGGTCGGTTTCTTTCCAATGTAACGGCGACAGCGTCGCCGTCACTTGCCCCTAAGAAACTCCCCAGTTTCGGGAACAAGATTCCCGAAACACCGGGGGTGGGTTTCTTTCCAATGTAACGGCGACAGCGTCGCCGTCACTTGCCCCTAAGAAACTCCCCAGTTTCGGGAACAAGATTCCCGAAACACCGGGGGTCGGTTTCTTTCCAATGTAACGGCGACAGCGTCGCCGTCACTTGCCCCTAAGAAACTCCCCAGTTTCGGGAACAAGATTCCCGAAACACCGGGGGTCGGTTTCTTTCCAATGTAACGGCGACAGCGTCGCCGTCACTTGCTCCTAAGAAACTCCCCAGTTTCGGGAACAAGATTCCCGAAACACCGGGGGTGGGTTTCTTTCCAATGTAACGGCGACAGCGTCGCCGTCACTTGCCCCTAAGAAACTCCCCAGTTTCGGGAACAAGATTCCCGAAACACCGGGGGTGGGTTTCTTTCCAATGTAACGGCGACAGCGTCGCCGTCACTTGCCCCTAAGAAACTCCCCAGTTTCGGGAACAAGATTCCCGAAACACCGGGGGCGTCGGTTTCTTTCCAATGTAACGGCGACAGCGTCGCCGTCACTTGCTCCTAAGAAACTCCCCAGTTTCGGGAACAAGATTCCCGAAACACCGGGGGCGTCGGTTTCTTTCCAATGTAACGGCGACAGCGTCGCCGTCACTTGCTCCTAAGAAACTCCCCAGTTTCGGGAACAAGATTCCCGAAACACCGGGGGCGTCGGTTTCTTTCCAATGTGACGGCGACAGCGTCGCCGTCACTTGCTCCTAAGAAACTCCCCAGTTTCGGGAACAAGATTCCCGAAACACCGGGGGTCGGTTTCTTTCCAATGTAACGGCGACAGCGTCGCCGTCACTTGCTCAGAATGACATAATTGCAACGTTTTGTTGGCGGAACTGCCACGAGTTTCCATTTTGGACACTTTTCGCGTTTTCGCGATTAAATTTGGTTCCGGCTCTGCCGGTCTAGGGAGAGAGTTCAGGCAGCCACCGCATCGCCCGCGGGACCGTCTTTAAACACTGATCAGTCTGATACTTCGCGGGCGTATGCCCCGAAGCGCCGTGTGAGGAGGTGACGCCTCGGCCGGGTCTGCGCCTTTGTAGCCGGCAGGAGTTGTTCTGGGATGCCTTCTGGATGCGCTCATTTTTGTCTCCTTTCGGGAGTTCGTTTCGTAATTCGACGGTATTCTTACTGGCTGGTAATTCTACTGGCATACCATTGTGTGGCACGGCGCTGCTTGGACGGCGCCGCCACTCTAGGGTAGTTCGGTAGAATTACCGGGGTGTGTCCATCGGGGGCCGCGAATTTTGGCTAGCGAGCGGTCTCCCCGGGGGCGCGGGCTAGAATGCTTCGTCCCCTGCGGGCAGGCGAGAAATCAACTTTCACCTCATCCGCGCCGGCGAAGTATTTCTCCACGTTCTTCGGGTCGTCCCAGAACGCGCTTTCCTCTTCTTCTGATCTGAACTCAGGAATATTTATGGCCATATCGGTGTCTCAGGCCCCGTCATTTCCATCCGACGCCCTTTTCCTGTTCGGCTGCCACTGTGGGCCGGCCCGAGGAAGTCCGGGAAGAAGCATTGATACTAATCTTAAGAATCTCCCGGCGCTCTTGCGCTGCCCATTCGGCCTGTTTGTCGAAGCCCAGAAGTGTGGCGGCGTTGGAGAAGTTTTCGTCCCGGTCCCGCAGAGCCGTGCCGAGGACATACGTGCGTGTGTCGGAATCGAACCCGGGGCTGCGGCGGCCGGCCTTGGACACGGCATCGCGCACCTGCCTGTCCTCCTCCATAAGGCTATTGCAGATACTCGCGAGCCGCGCGTCGCCCTCCGTCCTCGAGATAGCAAGAAGCCTCCTGGCGGTTGCGTCCCTGGACTCGGCGGTGTCTCCGAGGACCGAGGGACTCGATGGGTCGCTCCACATGATTTTCTGGATGAGCCCCAGCGAGGAAACGAGCATTTGCCTGGAACCGCGAGGGTCCCTTGCTATCGCTCGCGCCAGGGACGTAACCCCAAATGTCGAAGGCGACACCCAGCCGCCGCCAGTCCTTTCGCGCGTGGCGTAGAAGCGCAGCACGCCTTTCGCATTGCCTGCATTTATGAACCGCAAGGCAGTGGCGCGATCCGCGTCGGTAACGTCGGGGCTGATCGAAGAGAACCGGTCACGTCGAAACCGATAAGTCTCGTTTGCCTTGGGGCGATAGCGGTCAAAGCGAAAGCGCCCGCGTCCGAATCCGCGAACCCGCAAGGAAACCATGGCCCGCATGTAGTCGAAAATGGGGTTCGAGGGGTCCGAGTTTCGGGCCGCCTCGATCTCCGAGCGCGCCTTGTCGGGCTGCCCCTGCCTCAAGGCCGCGCTCGCGTTCCGAAGGTGCTCGTCGAACCCGGGAGGGCTTGCCAGGAGATACTTGGACCCGGCGACCTCGACCCGCCTGATTTCCAGCGCGGTCGATACCCACGGGTCCGCCACCCGGAACAGCATAGCGCCGCCCAGCGCCACGCTGAAGACGATAACAAACAGCCCCGAGCCTATGGAGATTATCGCTGCCCACGGTCTTCTCTTGTGCCTTTTGCGAGCTTGCGTAGCTGATCCACTTCCTTCTTAGCGAGGCGCCGGTAGCGGCCTTCATTTACCCCCGAAAGACCGAGGTTTCCGAACCGGACCCGCTTCAGTTGAAGCACCCGATGCCCGACCGCCGCGAGCATCCTCTTAACCTGGCGCTTT
Source organism: uncultured bacterium (assembly GCA_963823885.1). Classification (GTDB taxonomy): domain Bacteria; phylum Armatimonadota; class UBA5829; order UBA5829; family UBA5829; genus CAWGNL01. The sequence goes on along the minus strand of CAWGNL010000034.1, from coordinate 41,941 downwards.
CTTCCCTCATGTATTATGATCTCCACAGTGCTGACATTTGTTCCGGGAAAGTACGAAATCAGACGGACTTTCGCCGGAGCGGTAAGGCCGTCATCGAGATCGATCCCCTGCTTCAGCCTCGAAAGATCGTGCGTAGCTATTCTCCCCCGCGCCGCCGCCAGGTATGTCTTATCCACCTCGTGAGAAGGGTGAGTGAGCAGACAGGTGAGATCTCCGTCATTTGTCAGAAGCAGCAGACCCGAGCTATCGACATCCAGCCGCCCTACCGGGTAGACATACGTGTCTATGCCCTCCAATAGTTCCAAAACCGTGTGTTGGGCGTGCGGGTCCGAGCGCGTGCTGGCATAGCCGGCGGGCTTGTTCAGAAGCAGATATATATGTGCTGCCGGCGGCTGGATCGATTTGCCGTCGACGGCTATCTCGCAACTTTGCGGGTCCGCCTTGGTCCCCATCTCGGTGACGCATTTGCCGCCGACGGACACTCTACCCGCGGCGATCAGGCCTTCACAGTGACGGCGCGATCCTACGCCCGCGGCGGCGAGAATTTTTTGTAAACGCTGTTCCAGATCTGCAGCACACCACCAGGCACGCGCCAATCACGACTCCCGCCTTAAACCACGACAAGGCCCTGCGCGCCAGGCTGATTCCAACCGCCTGCGCCGCGCACAACCTCACGCAGGCCGCTTCGGACCCGTTCACGAACGCCTTTAACGTGCCGACGGTCGCGCCTTTTTCGAAGGGGGCCTGCACGGGCGCGAGTTCGACCTTTGTGGAGACCGACGCGCCCCCCTTGGGCACTACGACTTTCAAGTCGCCGGGCAGCATCGCGGCAACTTCACCTTGCGAGCCGCCGATCACCGGCGCCTTGCCGTAGTCGTGGTCCGCCGGAGCGGCGGTGACGCGTTCGAAATTGTTGAAGCCGTAGTCCATCATGGCCGGCGGTATCCTGGTTGGCGTTCTTGCACTTTAAGACCGCCGATATCAGCCGCCAGCCATCGCGCGTGGCGCTGCCCACGTAGCAGTTTCCCGCCTGCCTGATATAGCCTGACTTTACCCCATCCGCTCCGGGATAGTTCCTGAGGAATTTCGAGGCCGATACCACGGCCATATCTTTCTTGTCGATGGTGCGCGAGGTAAGAAAGCACTTTCTGGTGCTGACGACCTCGTTGAAAATGGGGTAGCGCATGGCGTAACGGGCCATCAGCGCGAGATCGGTACGCGCTGGAATAATGGCCCGGCGCCGGAAGGCCGTTGGGGGTCACAAAATGCGTGTGGCGGCAGCCGATTTCTCTGGCCTTTGCGTTCATCATCGCCACAAACTTCGGCACGCTTCCGGCCACGTGTTCCGCCGCCGCCACAGCCGCATCGTTTGCCGAGCGCACCATCATCCCCGTCAAGAGATCGCCCACGCTGATCTCCTCGCCGCACTTGAGGTGAAGCGAGGTAAACGGGGTTTCGGCGGCGCGCTTGCTCACCTTTATCTTGTCCGTCGTCTTGCAGTGTTCGATCAGCAATATGGCGGTCATGATCTTTGTAGTGCTGGCGTTGGGACGCCTTGCGTAGGCGTTTCTCTCGCAGATGACCTGTCCCGTGGCGGCGTCAATGATTACCGCGCTCAACGCGGACACGCTCAGTGGCACTCCCGCAGCCAGCGGAGTCTCGGGCGCAGCCGGCTCGGGCGGACCGCGGACCCCCGTCGAGAGGGGCAGACCGCCGGAATCCGGCTGCGGGGTGACGGCTCCCTTATCCTGGGCGAACGCTCCACCCGCTATTAGGAAAAGGCAGACCGCTAACGAAACGAGTCGCAAGAGAGTGCTGAGAAACGAGTAACGAGTAACGAGAGGGGACGCCCCCGTCGCCAACATATCCGGCGGGAACGAGGCGCGCGATCCCCTTGCGAATCCGGCCCCCCTTGTTTCGGGAAACCCTTTTCCCGAAACGCCTCGCACAGCCCACCGCACAGAAGGTTCTCGTACTACTCTCCTCATTACCTCATCCGTTCGGGCGGATTCGCAATCCGGCCCGGAATAACCAATTCTGGCCAGGTCGCCGACGTGCTCCCTCTCCCTCCCAGGGCGAGGGGAGCCCAAAGTGCTGGGCAAACGCGCGTTACGTGAATAATGCTAGTGTCTACTTGCATAAATAGCTAATAGTATTCTTGCCGGTGTATCGGGAATCTTGTTCCCGATACGCACTTAGTTTCGGGAACAAGATTCCCGAAACACCCGTTACAGCATTCTATCAATCAATTATGCAACTAAGCACTAGATTTAGTCCCCTTTCTTTATCTTCTCTGCCGGTGTATCGGGAATCTTGTTCCCGATACGCACTTAGTTTCGGGAACAAGATTCCCGAAACACCCGTTACAGCATTCTATCAATCAATTATGCAACTAAGCACTAGATTTAGTCCCCTTTCTTTATCTTCTCTGCCGGTGTATCGGGAATCTTGTTCCCGATACGCACTTAGTTTCGGGAACAAGATTCCCGAAACACCCGTTACAGCATTCTATCAATCAATTATGCAACTAAGCACTAGATTTAGTCCCCTTTCTTTATCTTCTCTGCCGGTGTATCGGGAATCTTGTTCCCGATACGCACTTAGTTTCGGGAACAAGATTCCCGAAACACCCGTTACAGCATTCTATCAATCAATTATGCAACTAAGCACTAGATTTAGTCCCCTTTCTTTATCTTCTCTGCCGGTGTATCGGGAATCTTGTTCCCGATACGCACTTAGTTTCGGGAACAAGATTCCCGAAACACCCGTTACAGCATTCTATCAATCAATTATGCAACTAAGCACTAGTCCTCTTTCTCGGTCTCACCCATAAAAAGTTCGCGTTGGGCCTTCAAGGCCTTCACTTCCTCGACGGCCATCATATCGATGTCCGGCAGTTCGGAGATATCGTTAAGCCCGAAATACTCCAAAAACTCCGGGGTGGTCGCGTATAGTATGGGCCTGCCCGGCGTGGGTTTGCGCCCGGCTTCCTTTACGAGCCCACGCTCTATCAGTGTCTTCATTACCCCGTCAACGGAGACTCCACGCACCGCCTCCACCTCCGGCATGGTGCACGGCTCGGCGGTACGCCACCACCGCCAGGGTCTCGAGCGCCGCCTTCGAAAGCTTCTTTTTTGCCGGCTGAAGGATCATCGCGCAGTAGTCCGCATACTCCGGCCGAGTGCATATCTGGTACCCGCCTGCCACCCTCATGAGCCGCAGGCCGCTGCCGCTGTCGAGCGCGGCCTCCAGCGAGTTGACGGCCTCCTCGACCGCGGCCTCCTCGATTTCCAGGGCTTCGGCAAAGTGCTTGGCGCCCAAGGGATCGGTCGCGACAAAGAGCATACATTCGATAACATGCCTGAGATCACCATTGCGGTGGGGAGCCTGGGTGGAAAGTTGTTCCTGATCTGGGCTTTCGGCGTGGGGGGCATCCTCTCGGGCGGTATCGACCGCGACCACGCACCCCGGCATCGTCTCCACGATATCCGAGACCGGCGCCTCGCGAATGGGATCGATAGCGATCACTTCGGTCACTTCGAGTTGGGGGTTGAGTTGTTCGTCTCTAGCGTTCATCAGGCTCCGCCAATGGGATTATTCTTATTGGGGAGAAAGCCTTGCTCTGCTCGACCTTCACCCTCTGCATTTTCAACAATTCGAGAAGCGCAAGGAACGTGACCACCACTTCGATCCGGCTGGCCACATCGTCGAAAAGGTCGTCGAAGATGAGTTGGCCGGTGGCCTGGGTGAGCCTCAGCCAAATCTCGCGCATACGCAGCCTCACGGTAATCTTTCGCCGCCGGAGGGTCGTTACCTCCTCGGCGCCCTCTCCGATGTCCGCGAGTATGCGCCGCAGCGCCCCGAGCAGGTCGACCGCGGTGATATCGTCCAGGTCGTATGTGGGCTTGAGGTCGAAGTCCAGGTGGACCGCGCCTCTGACGAACATTTTCGACCGCTGCGCTTCGCGCTCCCTGAAGACCTCCGCCGCGCCTTTGAACTTCTCGTATTCGATCAACCGCTCGACGAGTTCCAGCCTCGGGTCGACCTTCTCTTCCTCCGCGGCATCTTCGCTCTTGTCCTGGGGCAGGAGCATCCGGCTCTTGATTTCAAGGAGCGTGGCGGCCATCACCAGCCATTCACCGGCGACCTCCAGGTCCAGCGCCTCCATTAAGGATAGATACTCCAGATACTGCTCGGTTACCTTCGCAATGGGGATATCGTAGATATCGATTTCGTTCTCGCGGATCAGGTGCAGCAGCAGGCTCGAGCGGACCCTCGAAGATTTCAAGGCTGACCTTATAGGGGCTCTCTTGCATTGTCTGAACGAAGTTCAATCATCTACCCCTCGGCGGCAGGCGGATAGCGCCGACAAGCTTCCCTAATAGGATAGCGTATTATCGATCTTCGCTCAAGTGGGCGCCAGGCAGGCGTGGAAGTAACGAGTGCTGAGTAACGAGTAACGAGAAGGGAGTACTCACTATGCGGCGGGAACGACAACTCGAGATAGTTCCTGGCCTCGAGTCCTTCGAGTTCCCGCTGTCCGCATTGGCGCCCTGCAGCGCGAACTCGAAAGGACCCGCCAGCTCGGTAGGAGTTCCTTCAATTCAAAGTTTAGAATTTCAAAATTCAAAACTCGTCTATGCGGCGGAACGACAGGCCGAGGCGATTCTCGGAATGGAGACCTTCGAATTCCCGCTGCCCGCGTGGCGCCTTCCGCCGCGAGAGAGGACGTGGTCTGCATCTGCCCAGCGTGAGTGCTATGCGTGCAGCGGGAACTCGAAGTCGCCGGATTGAAGCAGACACTCTATTTGTCGTTCCCGCCGCATAGTGGGGTGGCAATCGTTCCCACGAACAGTGAACTTACCCCCATCGCCGCCTGCTTGTCAAGCGCCGGGCGGTTTGATATAATGTTAGTGCGCGGCGCCATGGTGCATCGGTTAGCACACGGCTCTTTCAAGGCCGGGAGAGGGGTTCAACTCCCCTTGGCGCCGCCACTCTTTTACGCTCAGCCGGGGGACTTGTCGGGAGTTTGCACACTTTTTTGCACACTAGCGGGGTTCGTCGATAATCTAAGACGTTCCATCATCGCCCCTGCTAAATCCGCCGCGTGCTGCCGGGATCGGGGAAGAACATGGCCGTAGATGTCGAGGGTTACCGAGGAATTGGCATGGCCGAGAACTTCCGAGACGGTTCTCACCGGAACCCCGGCCATAAGGAGTTCCGTCGCGAGTGTGTGACGAAGCCCGTGGAAGCTGATCGGCGTGCCGGCTTTGTCCCGGAGGCGCATAAATCCACGCGTAAGGGCGTTGGGTGTTATGTGCCGGCCGTCTGGATGTGTGCATATCCAGCCCTCGTCGGGGCGCGTGTCTCCGGCGGCTTCTCGAAACCTCAACTGCTCCTCCCTGTGCTGAGTCAACTCCTGGACCAGTGATTCAGGGATTCCGATTGTGCGCTGCTGGCCGGTCTTGGGTTCCTTTGTAAACGGCTCGCGACCGGGAACCTGGGACATCGACCGGCGCACTGTCAACTCCATCCGCACAGCGTCGAAATCTTCTCACTTCAGACCGATGGCCTCACCCCGGCGCATGGCTGTCGTGAGGCTGATTAGCACGGGCATTCGATAGGGCGAACGCTCAATCAGCATGAGCAGTGCTCCCACTCTGCGTCCCCACCCGTGGGCATCTCGCGCAGGCGTAGCTTTGGTGGCTCTACGGAATCCATGGGGTTGCGAGGTATCAACTCCCACCAAACGGCTTGCTTCAGGGCCTTACGTAGCACGCCGTGGATGTTATAGATGGTCTTCGGGGCCAGGGTCTGTTTCTTCTTGCCGAAACCGGACGCATCGTTAAGAAACTGCTGGAGGGTCAAGGGTTTGAGTCTTGATAGTCTAACGCGCCCCAACTGGGGGAGGATGTAGCGATCAATGCATCCCTGGTAGCCTACGAGGGTGCTTGCCGCCAGGCCTCGCGCCTCGCAGTGTTCTAGCCAGGCGCCAAGGTATTGAACCAGGGTCACATCAGTTGGCTCGACGTGCTTGCCCTTGGCGATGTCGGCAATAATGCGGGCCAGTTCCTTCTTGGCTTGCTGCTCGCTCATACCCTGGCAAGCTTTCATTTTCTGCCGGCGCGCGCCATCCTCGGTTGGCGGGAGGTCGTATCTTATGTAGTAGACGGAACCGCGCTTGAAGACGTTTTCGGGCATGGGGATTACCTTAAGAATGGGTCGGACATAGGTGCCGACCAGACGACCTTGCCCTCCGCGTTCAGCACATCGATGCCGGGATCACCTTTTGCAAGAGCAATGTCTGCCCTGGAGTGCCCGTACGCATCGTATAGCGCAAGGGAGGGATCGCCGTTTCGCGCGGCAAATTCGCCAGCGTACCTTGCCCGCCGAATCGCACTGAGTTTCGCAACCTTTCGGCCCGTACAATCTTACTGGCTATCGGTGTGGCAATAGTTGTTGCAGCCACTTTCGCCTGACTCATTAAGCCGCCGACGTATCCCGCCGCCATTGCCGCCCCACGAATAGTGAGGTCGTGTCTGTTGAGCAGTTCTCGCAGGCACGCTGCCCACTGTTGCCTGCTTGAGAATGGCATCCACCAGGGTTTCTTTTTCCTCAATGGTCATGTGTAGAGGTGGACACGCGGCGCGTGCGCGTGGAAGGAACTTGTTCTTTCGGCGGATCATCAACGAGTTGTTCTATGGCGTCTTCGGTTATGACTCCTGCCGCTCTAAATCCGGTCAGCTCCGAATAACCCATCTTATTGAGATGGCCGAGGGCTTCCGCGTCGAGATATGCGCCGGATGACAGTATCTTTAGTATTTCATCCTCTGAGAGTGCAAGCACACCATCGCCTGTAAGAAGCGACACGGATGCCTTACTTCGCGAATAGGCGAGGGGGCAGGCCCAGTTCCAAAGTCTCAATTGCATGTCCATCTGCTATCTGTGAGATATCGCATTCGAACCAGTCGCCGCCGCAAGCGTTGTTGGCTGCGTATGAATTCCTGTTCCAGCCAGTGTGGATACCCTCAGGCGTGCTCCTTGCGAACGTCGAGACCAGCAGATCGTAAAACGGCCTCATATCCGCGGCTTTGCCCACTGCTCATAAGCATAACCCTCATAGAATCGATCGCCGGTCATAAAGCCTATCGTAAGGCCAGGCTTCACAGTATGCGCTGCGCTTTCGACGACCCTAAAGAGATTCGTAAGCGTGTCCCCGTTATGCTTCAGCCAAGCCTTGCGCAACCTGAGCTTGTCTTCAACTCCAGTACAATTAAGATCGTGTTTAAGAGACTCACGCGTGTAACTCACACCACACTCGGATTCAAATATGCTCAGGCAGTTGTCGCAGAAACACCCGCAGATTATCGGCATATGTCCGTAAAGACGGACGTCATCATCCACCCAGATGTAATCGGGGCCGGTTTCCGCTATGGCTCCGTAAATCTGACGCGCGTATTCGTGAGTCTTCTCGTCGCTTGGGCACAGCGAACCGAGGCAGACGTTGCCGTCTATATCGGTCATACGAGGGTAATCGCCAGGCAGCGAATTGGGAATGTTTTCGTTGTGATGACCGATCGTACAGAGGACATTGACCCCTGACACGTTTATTCCAAGGTCGCACAGGGGCGTAGGCAAGCCATTGGGTGGATGAACACACTTGATTCTTGAATTAACCGCTAATTGAGATCAGGTATCTGTCAAAATACCGGCGGAGGTGGAGGCGGCTGGATGTTTTCCCCACTGCTGTCTGTGTACGGGGGCGGCGGCGGAGTGGCGGCACTGTCAGGCCCGGTCAAAACAGGCGGTGGTGGCGGAGCCGGCGGGGTGGTACCGACGGTTGCGGCTGCCGCGGGCGCGGTGGGGTGAACGGTTATGGGGCTTTCCCCCGCGCTCGAAAGGGCTGATGACTGGCTCGACGAGGCAGGCTGCTGCATTGATGTCCCTCCGCCTCCTCCGCATCCGCCAATGACTACTACGATCGAGCCGGTGATTAAAATGGATAAGACGAGCCGCATCGATGGCCTCCCGCACAAGTTGTTTCCTAATGAAATACTGCCACAAATACGGGCAAATGCGGGGACATAATTAGGGGTTGGGGGTTAGGGGCTGGGGGCTGGGGAAGGGAGTCCTGTTCGGGCAGATTTGCAATCTGGCCCGTAAGGGGCAATCTGGGCATCTCCGATGCCCAAACAACGTTGCAATTCGAGTGGCTGCTTCGGGGGGCTATCTGCTATCCGCCATCTGCCATGAGCTATTGCTGAATGACAAACCGGTTCTCATCGCCCGTCAACCATGCCCGGCCGGTGTCGCCCTGATGCCGGCTGTAGACCCACCTATATGTTATTTTCTAGTATCTTACAACTGAAATCCTATACAAGTTAATCCGAATTTTGATATGTCACCTCGGATTTCAGTTGTAAGATACGTAAGAAGAAACCACCGACCTTCCGAATTACGAAAAGGCCGTATTGATTTTCCGGCGATGGCCTTCTTGGTTGCGGCTGCGCCGCTTTAGGGGTAGAGTAATACCTTCCATCGGAGAGGCGTACGTCTACCTAGAGAGCAAAAAGAGAATAGTAGAGTCCGCCGCATAAGTTTGCTCAATTTTATCACTCGCTGGTTCACATTACGTTTCTCCGCCGAACACTGCGGGGCCATTTATCGTCTAAATAGTATAGCCGATGTGCTCAACCCCTCTTCGGAGTGCATTGGTTGTCTTACACCCCGGCGGAGTCGACCGGAAGCCAGTGCTTCCGGTCGACAAACCCGGGGCCACCGAATCATCGGTGGTCTGGATTCTAACTTCCAACCTCTAACCTCTAAGTGTGATACTCCGCGTTGATCTTAACGTAGTCGTAGGAGAAATCGCAGGTGAATGCCGCCGCGGACTCGGCGCCCAGACCGAGGTCGATTGTTATGGTTAGTTCCTTCTCCATCATCGGGCCTCGAGCGGCGCCGGATCCAGTTTGACGGGCTCGCCGCGATCCACTATCTTTACATCGCCGAAATAGAGGGAGGTCTTTTCGGGGACGACCCTGGCCCCGGACCTGCCGACAGCGCACAGCACGCGGCCCCAATTGGGGTCCTCGCCGAAGATCGCGGTCTTCACCAGCGGCGAGTTTGCCACGGTGAGCGCGGCGGATTTGGCATCCGCGTAGGTCTCGGCATTGATGACCCGCACCTCGACATATTTGGTCGCGCCCTCCCCATCCCTCGCGCAGGCTTGGGCGAGGTCCATGCAGACTTGCCCCAGAGCCTTGTCGAAGACCTCGTAATCGAGAGTCCCCGGCAGTATTCTATCGCAGCCGGACAGGCCGTTTGCCAGCACGATCACGGTGTCGTTGGTGCTCGTATCGCCATCGACCGTGAGGCAGTTGAAGCTGCGCTCGACATTGGATGAAAGGCTCTGCTGGAGGATCGGCGAGTCGATCGCGGCATCGGTCGTTATGAAGCACAGCATTGTCGCCATGTTCGGGCAGATCATCCCGGCGCCCTTGCACATCCCCCCGACGCGAACATTCTTCCCGCCCAGTTCGATCTGGTATGCCGAAGTCTTGGGCCGGGTGTCGGTGGTCATTATCGCGCGGGAGGCCGCCTCACCGCCTTCGACGCTGACTTCGGCGAGCGCGTCCATAATACCGATTTCGATCAGGTCCATAGGCATCGGCACGCCGATGATACCCGTGGAGGCGTTATAGACCTGCTCCACGGGGATATCGAGCAACTCGGCGGTGAACCGGCATATCTTCTCGGCGTCCTCGATGCCCCGCTCCCCGGTGCAGGCGTTGGCGTTTCCGCTGTTCGCCACTATCGCGCGGGCCCTGCCTGATTTGATCCGCTCCTTATCGATCAGGACCGGAGCCGCCTTAAAAGCATTGGTCGCGAATACCGCCGCGACCGAACACCCCACTTCCGAGACTATAAGGGCGAGGTCCAAGCCCTCGGTCTTGATCCCGCATCTTACTCCCGCGGCAGCGAAGCCCTTCGCAGCCGTGATTCCACTGTCGAGTTTATTCATTGTTTCCACTCACGATAGGTGGCGATCTCAGAATCGCCACCTTGGAGCCAGAACGGGGTCTCAGAACCCCGAAAGCTACGGGAGGGCAGGCCGGATTCTGAGATCCGGCCGTGGTTGTGGGGTGGCGATTCTGAGATCGCCACCCATCAAGAACCCTATCAACCCTAATAACCCTACTACGGATATACCGCCGGGATCATAAGCCCGGTCGGTGTCGGTGTTTCGGGAACTTGTTCCCGAAACGAACTCACTCACTTCAAGGCGTCAAAGGCTGGACATCAAGGCCGACCCTCTCGCCGCACTCGTAAAAGCGCCAACTGGAGAATGACCACTGCTCTGGCAGCGTGACCAGCCCCCTTCGAACAGGATTGGCATGAACGTAATTCACCTTCGCATAGAGCTTCTTCTCGCTGTAGATTGCAAGAGCCCGCACTTGTTCTTTCCACACGGCGAAGCGGGCTCTGCCGTTAGCATGACGCGCCATCGTCTCCAAGACCTTTGTCGCGTTCACGTCCTTTGCGTGCGCTATTATCCTCTGAGCAGACCTTCCGCGCCATAGCCTGTTGAACCGGTGCAGTTGACCGCCGTCAGGCAGGTACACCAGCAGGTGAACGTGATCCGGCATCAGCACAAACGCCGACACTTACCCACCGCATTCGAGCAGCGCCCTGCCGATCTCATCGCAAACGATATCCCGCACAGTTGCATTGTTGAGCAAGGGCAGCCACTCCACAAACGTTCCCGTTATGTAGTAGTAGCTTCCCCTATGTCGATGTTCTTCCATTTCGGTGTTTCGGGAACTTGTTCCCGAAACGAACTCACTCACTTCAAGGCGTCAAAGGCTGGACATCAAGGCCGACCCTCTCGCCGCACTCGTAAAAGCGCCAACTGGAGAATGACCACTGCTCTGGCAGCGTGACCAGCCCCCTTCGAACAGGATTGGCATGAACGTAATTCACCTTCGCATAGAGCTTCTTCTCGCTGTAGATTGCAAGAGCCCGCACTTGTTCTTTCCACACGGCGAAGCGGGCTCTGCCGTTAGCATGAGGCGCCATCGTCTCCAAGACCTTTGTCGCGTTCACGTCCTTTGCGTGCGCTATTATCCTCTGAGCAGACCTTCCGCGCCATAGCCTGTTGAACCGGTGCAGTTGACCGCCGTCAGGCAGGTACACCAGCAGGTGAACGTGATCCGGCATCAGCACAAGCGCCGACACGTACCCACCGCATTCGAGCAGCGCCCTGCCGATCTCATCGCAAACGATATCCCGCACAGTTGCATTGTTGAGCAAGGGCAGCCACTCCACAAACGTTCCCGTTATGTAGTAGTAGCTTCCCCTATGTCGATGTTCTTCCATTTCACGGTATCACATTAGCCGCACTTGCCGGCTATCCCCGCTCGACGTGGGGCCTGTTCGTTTCGGGAACAAGTTCCCGAAACACCGAAAGCGCTGAGCGCCTACGGATACACCGCCGGCATCATAAGCCCGGTGGTCTCATCGAAGCCGCACATGAGGTTCATATTCTGCACGGCCTGTCCGGCGGCGCCCTTGCCCATGTTGTCGATGGCGGAAGTGATTATGATCCGGCCGGTGCGGCGGTCGGCCACGACGCCTATATGGCAGAAGTTCGTCCCGAAGACATTCTTAGTATTGGGCTGTTTGCCTTCTCCGAGCACCACCACGAACCGCTTGTCCGCGTAGAAATCCCGATACATCGCCACGAGGTCTTCCGTGGACATAGTCCTGGCCTGCGCCGCGGCGTTTGCGTACGCGGTAGTGAGGATTCCGCGATTCATCGGAACCAGGTGCGGGGTGAAGTTGAGCCTTACGTTTGCGCCTGAAATCGCGGCGAGTTCCTGCTCTATTTCGGGAGTATGCCTGTGAGTACCTACCGCGTAGGCCCTAAACCCCTCGTTGACTTCAGTGAACAGGCTGGATACGTCCAGCTTGGAGCGTCCCGCCCCGGAGACACCGGACTTGGAGTCGATTACGATCGAATTCGATCTCCACTGCCTTGCTCATCACCAGCGGCGCAAGGGCGAGTACGGCGCCGATGGCGTAGCAGCCGGGATTGGCGACCAGGGTCGCGCCTGCGATTTGGGTGGGGTGGAGTTCGCTTACTCCGTATACGCTTTCCTCGAGCAGTTCCGGCGCGGTATGCTCGCCGCCGTAGTAATGCTTGTAAACCTCGGCGTTCTTGAGCCGGAAATCCGCCGGCACATCCACCAGCTTCTTGCCGAATCCGAGCAGTTCCGGCGCGACTTTCATGCCCACTCCGTTTCCTTGGGCCTGGAAGAAGAAATCCGCCTTGTCGACGGCGCTCTCCACATCGTAGCGTTCGCACTCGGGGAGATCGATGCCCAACAAGCTCGGGAATGCATCGGAGAGGGGACGGCCCGCGGCGGTAGCGGAAGCCAGGTAGCCGATCTCGACCCCCGGATGCGCAAGCAAGTACCGGCACAGCTCGCCTCCCGCGTATCCCGAAGCGCCAATTATACCGACTCTAATCATCGTCAGCTTCATCACTCGTAGTGCCTGATCACGCTGGGTTCAAGGCCGCCTTGGCGCGCTGCCTTGGCCTTGCCGCTGCTCCCGAAGAGCCGCAGCAGGGTACGCACCGTGTCCTTGATCTCGTTCTTGCCGGGGAGCATTATTTTGCGAATATCCTTGACCCTCGGGTTTTCTTCAAGCGCGCGTTTCATGCCCCGGATAAGGCACATATTGATTTCCGTGCCCACGTTGATCTTGGAAAGGCCATGTTGAATCGCGTCCTCGAGGGTTCCCTCACAAGGCTCCAGCGCTATGCCCAAACGCTGGGCGTCTTTACGCGTCCGAAGCACTCCCGACGCTCCGTGCAGCACAAGCGGCACGCCGGTCCTCTCGCGCAGGGCGATGAGTCTCTCGATATTCAGGGGCTGGATGTCCCGCTTCATTCCGTGAACGCTGCCGACAGCCACCGCCAGAGAGTCGCAGTGCGTCCTGGCCACAAACTCCGCCGCCTGGTCCGGGTCGGCCATCAGCGCCGCCACTTTGGCCTGAACGGGCGGCGGGAGCTTGGTCGAATAGTCGTAATTCGAGGGGAGCATGTCCTCGTAGTCCTCGATTTTGGGTATCTTACCCAGCCTCCGCCTCGATCGGCGCCCCGCATGCATGCGCGGCCTGCGAAATGCGCGAGCTGATTTCGATGTTTTCAGACAGCGGCAGGCTCGACCCATCGAACATAAGGCTTGTGAAGCCGGACCGCAGGCATTGGATATTGCCGTCGAAGTCGGTGCCGTGATCGTAGTGAAGCACCACCGGCACGCTCGCAAGCTCCGCGGCGGTCTTTACGATGGACGAGATGAACGCCATCCCCGCGTAGGCAATCGCCCCCGCGCTTATCTGGACAATCACCGGCGCGCTCTCTTCCTCGGCGGCCTCGACTATAGCCTGAACGGCCTCCATATTGTTCGCGTTGAATGCGCCTACGGCATAACCTCCCTGCTGGGCTTCCGACAGCAGGTCTGTGCTTGTGACAAGCGGCATTTGCTATCCTCGTCTTTCTAAGGCGAAACGCACTCCACTCCCAGGAACCCGCACACCTCGGCGACCTCCTGGGTGATGTCTCCCATCGCCACGGCCAGGTGATGAGGAAATCCGTATCCCATTATGAGGTCGCTCGCGACTCGCGATACTGCCTCAGAAGGATGTCCGCGGCCGAGTAGAGCTTGCCCTGGGCGGTATCGGGGCTGCTCTCACCTGCGAACGTGAGGATTCGGAAGCCCCCGCACTCGTCCGGCGCGATGGCGATCCCGGTCTTAGGTCCGTACTCGAACTGGCCGATGAGAGCCGGCGCGCACGACCCGCCGCTCTGCCGATCCGGGGACTTGTAGGCGATGGCCTCACCCTCGCCCATCTCCCCGGCGATCCCGACCCCGCAGTGGCCGAGTTCGACGCAATCGCACCGGCCTGTATAGTTGACAAAGTCCAGACATGCCGCCGGCCTGCCCGAAAGATGCGTCGCCATCGACTGCACCGCGGCGGTCTGGCAATCGGACTCGCACGCCGCGGCCGTGACTATACCCTTTGTCAAAAGCCGAGCTCATCGGCAAGCATGCGGCGATGTTGATATCGGGCGACGTCGAGCTCCGGCCAGCACCTTACCGCGACCGATGTGAAGCCGTTTGCCTCTATCTGCGATTTCATGGCGTGATACAAACGCGCCCCCTTGCGCACGGATTCGTCGTCCACCAGGCATTGCCGGTTCGACTTCATCTCCGCGATGGTTGCCTCCACATCGGCATCCGAGAAACTCGCCTCGCCGGCGAGTCCCTGGGCCGCCCCGGAAGAATAGGTGCTCATTACCGCGAGCAGGTCCACTGTCTCGAGCCGCGCGCCGAACGTTCTCAGGAATGCCATCTGGTCCATGGTGGCGGAGTGAAACCCGCCCGGCGCGTCCCGAATCGGCCGATGAACTCGCGGCGCATCATCCTCACCGCTCGACACGCATTCAGGACCGTGACGAGTTCCGACCGATACTCTCTGCTGTCGGGGTCACCCGCGATTGGTCTCACGTATCTGCCTGTGCGTTTGGAGACGTAGTTGTTCATAATGACACCGCACCAGGCATTTGTGGTCCATTCCCTGTCGCCGAGGTCGGGCTCGTGCTCCGCGCAGATGATCACCGGCGTCCGGCTGAGGTTGGGATGCATCGCTATGGTCGGAAAAACGTGGCCATTGGGAAACGCGCTGTTTACGATGAGGACCGCATCCACCATCGCCGCGGCGAACTCGTCCGCTACCGCAAGGGCCTCGTGTGGCCCGAAAATGCGCGGCTTGATGATCGAATCGGCGCTGATCGCGCCGCTTCGCTTCAAATCCTCGAAGAGCGGCCGAACCGCTCTTCCGCGAGTTCCTTGCCCGGCTCGCTAAACGCGCCGATCGCGTTCAGGACCGCCCCGATCTTCGGCGCCGATACTGGGGGATAGGGCACTGCGTAATCTGTCATCTGATCGGACCTTTCTACTGCTGGGTGGGGTAGGCTGGGCGTTGCATCACCGCGACAACTTGACCGTAATGATCGCCTGCAAGCCCCTGCAGCTTGTGAGTAATGTCGTGCATATCACCGCATTTGCTCGTCCACTCCCCGTTTGGCAACTGCCAGGCTACATGCGTCGGCAACGAGTCCTTGGCGTATATGGCAATCTTCCGGAAACCGGTCTCGGGCCCCGTGTCGTCACACGGTGTGTAACCCATAGCCTCGAATACTCTTATCCAAGCGGCAATCGAATTCTCCCTAAAGCGGCGCAGCCGCAACCAAGAAGGCCATCGCCGGAAAATCAATACGGCCTTTTCGTAATTCGGAAGGTCGGTGGTTTCTTCTTACGTATCTTACAACTGAAATCCGAGGTGACATATCAAAGTTCAGTACAGCTTGTATAGGATTTCAGTTGTAAGATACTACGCTTTTCCCCGGACTTCGCCGGGGAAAAGTGGCCACCTTACGGTGGCAGTTGACCAAGGCAGGCGGTCGGGTTTTTCGCTTTTCGGTTGTTAAGGGATGATTTGGAGGGGGCGGAGATTTCCACCCCCATCCCTTGAACAACACCTGAGTCGGCGCTCGGGAGAGCTCCCCAGCGTTGCCCTACCCTCCGCCCAGGCAAAGCAAGTATAGCTCATCGGCCATCCCTTAACAACCATAAAGCGGAAAACCCAAAGGCGGTGCGCCGTCGAATCCGCCTTAGCGACAACAAATTGTTTATAGGAGCGCGCTAAGCGCCTAACATCCGCCGGCCAGTAGTCAGGGGGCGGAGGGCCACCACCACTTTCGGTCGTCTTCGGCAGCCCACGCAATGCAGTTGTAGCGACGGGTCTCTGAGCTTGTGACGTGATATCCCGTCTCGCGCAATTTCGGGAATATGCGCTCAAGCCTTGTGTTGCGCATTCCTATATGTAGCCCTGACGCTTTCCGTAATCGACCCAGGCCGCGGACATTTTCTCCATGTCACCTGCGTCCTGGCACGGGGACCGGATCCTCGCCGGTAATCGCGGATAACGCCCAGAACCAGTGATCCGGCTCGCGTTGCAATTCGCCAAGCATCAGTGGGACGACCCGCGGCCCATGCCTATTATCTGCTGGTACGCCGGATGCATGGCCTTTGACGTGACGGAAGAAAGAAACTCCGTTTCCTCGCGCCACTGCTTCATGAGGCTATCGAAGCGTTCACGGAACTGGGCCGGAATGCAGAGGCCACGCCCCCGGCCCAAGGAGATCGGTCCGGGACGGACAAGATGACGCAGTCGCGCGCACCGGCGGCTTCGTTTGTGAAACGCGTATCGAATAGTCCCGTTGGTCACGACTTGTCCTTCACCGCAATCTCGAATTACAAGCTTATTATAAGCGATGCGAGGAGGCTGTGGCAACGCGCGCGGCGGAGCAAGGAATTAAAGGTTGAAAAGTTAAAGGTTCAAGGTTGGGAGGGACTTGCCGCCAACCTACGAGACCGAACCCCGATCGTATCGCTGTCAGGCGGCATACTGGACCTCAGCCTGAGCGAGTACTTCCTCGCGGAAATACCTGCTCAAGTCGTTGGGGGTTCGCAGATCCGCTTTTCGGCCGAGAATTCCCGACAGACTCGATCTCCATCGAAGCCATGTCCAGCAGCCCGACGCGGCATCCGGGCTCGAATTCGACCAGAACGTCGATATCGCTGTCCGGGCGGAAGTCGTCACGCAGGATGGGTCCGAAGAACGACAGCCTGCGAATGTGGTTTCGCCGGGAAAACTCCGCTGTCCGAGCGCTGTCCACCGAAATGCAAGAACTCATCTTTCCGCTCCAATTCCTGCTGCAAGAATACGAACGTATTTATACCTTATTTCGGCATGCAGCGGCAATGGAGAGAGTTCCGGCCATCTGCACTGTCATTCCGAAAAGGCTTGACCCGTCGGACTCAGGTGGTACACTGAGGTATGCCTAAACGCTCCAGCAGCTCACATGGTTAGCGCCGCGGCCGACGCAATTGTGAAGGACCCTGCCCCCATATCACTTGGACGCGTTGGTGGTCCAAGAGGCGGCAAGGCACGGGCCGAGAAGCCTACTCCTGAACAGCGCACGGAGGCATAATGCACCGACTAGACATACTTCACGCGGTGGACCCCAACGGTCGCCGGTTCAAAGGAGACACCGATGGTAAGCGACTCCAGAGGTTAGGCGCGCATGTTTGACATGAACAGGGATCGATTTGAACCAGCTTCTAAGCCCGGCGACGGACGATGGAGGCTTACAGAGCGTCAGTAGAAATATTCCGGATTTTTTGAACCAAACTGACCCCTGATCTCCTGACAATGCCTGAGCGGTCGTGTGCACTGTAAGTGCCATGAACAAGATAAGCGCACAGGAGGGAGCTAGCCCGCATTATTCGTGAACTGAGGTAGGCTTCGGTCGCGGTGCGGCGCGAAGCAACATTTTATGAATTATCCGGGCTAGGAGTCTCTGATTCCTTGACCACGTCACTATAGGCGATGCGGTTCGGCGAGGATCGCAAGTCCCCAGGTTGCTGGAACTGGAGTTACCAGCCACATGAAGTTGTGAGCCGCGCGTTGACGATCCCGCTCGGCAAGTGGTATTATCTGGACAAGCGGAACCGACGCGAACGCGTCGGACCATAACAGGACGATTGGGGCTAGGAAATGGCTGTTGTGCACGCGGACGTACGCGCTACAGAGGACCGCGTAATGCGAAATGCCAATTACGACAGGACGCGGCACGCCGCGGCGAGAACCGATGACTATATATTCAACCACTAATACCGTACATCGGCAACAAGCGGAAGCTTTTGGGCTTGATCGGGCAAGCCCTGAAACACACCGGAACGGGTCGCGGCAACACATTTCTCGACGTGTTCGCGGGAAGCGGGGTGGTGTCGCGGCTGGCCAAAACGCTCGGATACCGAGTGATCGCCAACGACTGGGAACCATACACCAAGGCCATCAACGCGTGCTACGTAGCTTGCAATGCGGCGCCGCCTTTCACTTCGCTTGGCGGCTACCAGTCGGCCATTAACCACCTGAACAGACTGCCCCCGCGCGTTGACTGGGTCACAGAGCACCTGTGCCCGCGTGATGACGTCAATTACGACGTTGCCGCGGACCGCATGTTTTACATGCGCAAGAACGGGCTCCGCGTGGACGCGATAAGGCACCAAATCGCGCAGTGGGTTGCGGACGGAGCCATCGACGAGAAGGAAGAGGCATGCCTGCTGGCGCCGCTGCTGTACCAAGCGTGCTACACCAGCAATACAAGTGGGGTCTTCAAGGGCTTTCACAACGGCTGGGGCGGACAGACGGAAACCGCGCTTTACAGAATAGCTGGAGACTTGATCCTCTCACCGGCGGTATTCCTCGATAACGCCTCGGACAACGTTGTGGAGTGCCGCGATGCGCAGAAGATTACCGAATGGCTGCAATACGGAACGGTGGATGTCGCCTACCTGGACCCCCCGTACAACCAGCATCCATATGGCAGCAACTATCACGTGCTGAATTCAGTGGCCTTGTGGGACAAGCCCGTGTTGACCAAAACCATCACGCGCGGTACCAAGTCAGCCATAAGGATGGACTGGCGCAATGAACGCCGCAGTCCTTACAACTACAAAGACGAGGCTAGACAGGCTTACCGGAACCTGGTTCGGATGCTTGATGCCCGCTTCATTATGACTAGCTACAGTACCGACGGAATAATCTCCACGGAGGAAATGCTGCGCGTCAACGCGGAACGCGGGGCCGTCCGGATGGAAATGCGAGAGGTACAAGCGTTATCGTGTTAGCACTCAGCGCTTTTCGACAAAGCCCGTGAACGTAGAATTCATTGTTGTGGTCGACACCCTAGGACGGAGCCAGGTATCGGTGGACGAGCTTATGTCGCGTATAACTGCCGCCGAGCGGAAAGCCCTGCAAACTCACCGCGAATCCCGGGCGATCACGGAGAGCCAGCTGGTACTCTTTGAGAAGGTGTAGCGTATGGCGATGTTTGGCCACCTGAACAAGACGTACCTCCATAACGAGGAGGGCGGCAAGCTGAATCGCGGCAGCTTCTACTTTCGTTGCGAAAGGCGGACGGTCGACGACATGTACCCGATAATGAAAGATATTGCTGAGCGCTCAATAATGTATTACTTTTCCAAGTACACGGAGAAGCAATTCAAACGGTAGCCAATTCAGCGCACCCAAGAAGGGGTGAAAAATCCCCACACGAACGTCAGGTAATCTCCTTCGCGCAACCGAGATTCCTCGCCTTGGCTCGGAAATGACATGGATAACGGTGTCTAATCGAAATCAGGGGCCAGTCCGGGTGACGGTGGTGCTCGAACATCCGCGCGATCTGCTCGGGTGTGGAGCGAGAGGTGGACAGTTCCGGGAAATCGTCTTCACGGAAGAAGCCAGCGTCGTCGGTTTCGAGGTTGGGCACGTGCTCTCCGCTGCCGAGCAATTCGCAGAGGATAAATATCTTGTAAATGTGGACCGGGGACGGCGGATGGCCGTGCTTGTTCCTGTCGTAAAGCGCGAGGAGCTTGATAGGCTGGACCCGGTATCCCGATTCCTCCCTAACCTCTCGCGCCGCCGCTTCGCTGGGAGATTCTCCAACGTCCACCCAGCCGCCCGGCAAGGTCCAAAGGCCGTCGGCGCGCTCGAGCACCAGCAGGATCGCATCATCTTTGAAGACCACCCCGCGCACATCCAGCTTAGGGGTGGCGTATCCCGTCTCGCCGGCAAAGATACCGGCGATGTCCCGGCTGTCCTGCCCGGAGTGGTCGGCGGCGATCTCCGCGGCGATCTCCCGCACGGCCCGGTAACGCTCGATATCGAACGGGTCCGTCGCAAACGCAAGGCCGTTCTGCGCCGTCGCCCGCAGCCTCTTTACCCATTCAAGCCATTTGGGGTCCCGAGAAGTCAAGACTGATATTCCTGTAAGGTGCGGACGGTCGCGCCGTGTTTGCGGACGGCATCCATCCCCAGAAGTGTGGCCTCGGCGCCGGCCATCGTCGTGATGATGGGAATCCCTCGCGCCACCACCGCACTGCGAATGGTCACCTCGTGCCGGCGCGGTTTCTTGCCGCTGCGGGTGTTGATGATGAGGTCGATTTCGTTGTTCTTGATGAGGTCCGTCGCATCCGGGCGGCCCTCGCCGATCTTCGAGATTACCCTCGACTCCACACCGGCCTCAGTGAGCGCTTGGGCTGTGCCCCTGGTGGCGACTATATCGAAACCGAGCGCCTTGAGCTTCTTCCCGATGTCGCCGGCCAGCGGTTTGTCGCGATCCGCCACGCTCAGAAACGCCGTTCCGCCTTCGGGCAGGTCCTGGCCCGCCGCAAGCTGCGCCTTTATGTAGGCGCTGCCGAAGTTGGTGTTAATGCCCATGACCATACCAGTGGATTTCATCTCCGGCCCAAGCACCACATCTACCCCAGCGAACCTCGCGAACGGAAAGACCGATTCCCTTCACGCATGTGTAATCGGGCGCGGCCTTGCGGGTCAGGCCCTGCGACGCGAGGCTGCTCCCGACCATCGCCCGCGCGGCTGCCCCTGCCCAGTCGATGCCGGTCGCCCGGCTCACAAATGGCAGGGTCCTGGATGCGTAAGGGCTCACGTTCAAGACATAGATATCCCCAGTCCTTCACGGCGAACTGCACGCTCACAATCCCGACGATACCCAGCTCGACCGCGATCAGCCGCGCCTGCCGCTCGATCTCGGCCACGACCTCCTCCGAGAGGCTGTGGGGGGGCAGGGCGCAGGCGCTGTCGGCGGCGTGCACACCCGCCTGCTCTATATACTCCAGCACCCCGCAGACAAGGGTGGTTTCCCCGTCGGAGACAACATCGACCGCGACCTCGGTGGCGTCCTCCAGGAAATTCATAAAGCAGCACAGTGCCTGTCCCGGTCGCTTCAGAGCGTTCGGCCGCGGCGGCCAGAATGCGTCCAGGTCGGCCTCATCGTAGATTATCTCCACCAATCGCAGCGGCTCTTCGAATGACCTCGCCAGCAGCGGGTAGCCCAGCTTTTCGGCGCATTCGCGGGCCTCGGCGGCCGATTCGGCCCAAGCGCCGTCTATCTCGCGCAGCCCCAGCTTTCGCACGAACTCGCCGAAGTGCTTTCTATCCTTGGCTCGACGCACGCCGCCGGGGCTCGTCCCCAAGAGATTCACCCCGGCCTTGCTCAGAGGCTCCAGGAGGCTCACGGACGTCTGGCCTCCGAGCAGGGCGATCACGCCGGTGGGCTTCTCGCGCTCGATGATATCCAGAACGCGTTCGAGGACGACCGGCTCGAAATAGACTCTGGTGGAGCTTTGTGGATCCGTGGAGACCGCGCCGGGGCTGCAGTTGACCATTATGGTCTCCCAGCCGTCTTCGACCAGCGCGCGCGAAGCCGCCAGGCAGGTGCAGTCGAACTCGGCGCCCTGGCCTATCCGGTTGGGGCCGGGACAAAGGATTACGACTTTCTTATCCACCGAGGGGACCGCGAGGGCACCCTCCGAAGCTTCGTAGGTCGAGTAGATCACTCCGGAATCGATCTCGACAAACGAGCTTCTGATCCCCAGCACCTGGCGCCGCACCCGCACCTGTTTCTCGTCGGTCTCCAGGATGAGCGCAAGGTTCGAATCGGAATAGCCCAGCCGCTTCGCCTCCAGCAGCGCCGCCGAGGGGACGGCCACCAGCGACTTGTTGGCAAGCTCGGCTTCGAAGTCGATCAGTTCCTTTGCCTGCGAGACGAACCATTCATCGATGCCGCTGATGCCGCTGATCTCCGCGGCGGTCATCCCGCACAGGAGGGCGTATCGGATGTATAACAGGCGCTCGGGGTTGGGGTTGGCGAGCTTCTCTCGAACCAGATCGATATTCTTGCAGTTGAGGGGGACACAGCCCATGCCGCCGGGTTCGACGGCCATCGAGGTCATGGCCTTCTGCATAGCTTCCCGGAAGTTTCCGCCGATCGCCGCCGCTTCTCCCCAAAGACTTCATCGAGGTCCCGAGAGTGTCGTCGGCCTGCGCAAATGCTTCGAAGACAAACCTCGGCAGCCGCACCACGCAGCGGTTGGCGCTTTGGAGTGCGGCGGTCTCGACGCCGCTTTTGCCTTCCCTCGGGACCGCGCCGGCTTCGGCGAGAGTGAATCCGACAGCCAGTTTTGCCGCGATGCTCGCTATGGGGATGCCCACCGCCTTCCCGGCCAGCGCCAATCCCGGCTCAGCGCGGGGTACACGCTCGTAAGAAGATAGCCGACCCCAGACGAAAGACCTGCGCCGCTGAGCGCGGCACTTTCGCAAGCGATACAGATGGGCGACCCCCACTGGGGGCTTTCGGGGTCGCCGCCGGCTTCGACCGCAAATCTCACGGACCCGCTGCCGCATATCCCGACTGCGTTGGCGGCGGCATGCGCTATCTCACTCAGCTTTGCAACCACCTGATCGGGCAGGGTTTGCGGCGGGATCACGACCGCGGAGTCTCCGGGATGGACCCCGATCGGGTCGATGCATTCCGCGGCGGTCAGAGTGACGCAGTTGCCGTTGGAGTCGCGCAATAGCTCGATAGTGATCTGCTTGCGCCGCAGCGCCGGCTCTTGGATAGCGACCTGGCGGATGGGGCTTGAGTCCAACGCGGCGGAGAGCATCAGGACGAACTCTTCCATGTTATACGCGATGGCGCTTCCCGCCCCGCCGGTCGCGTAGGCCGCCCTGCAGTACGGCGGGCAGTCCCACTCCTTGACGATCCGCACGCCGTCTTCAAGCGAGGACGCGACCCCCTGGCGCGGGGTGGCTATCCCGGCGGCTTTCATCGCATCGGCAAAGGTTTGAGGGGCTTCGCAGGCGGCTATGGCGTCGCTGGCGCCGATGACTTCCACGCCATAGTGATCCAGGACGCCCTTCTGCTCGAGGAACGTGACAAGGCTCAGCGCCGTCTGTCCCCCGTGGGTAGAAAGCAGCGCGTCGGGCCGTTCCTTGCGGATGATCCCGGTAAGCGAATCGAGTTCCAGTGGCTCGATGTAGGTGCTCTCGGAAAGCTTTGGATCGGTCATTGCCGCGGCGGGGCTGGAGTTGACGCAGACCACCTGGTAGCCTAACTCCCGCAGCGTTCGAGCGGCCTGATATCCGAACCCGTCGAACTCGTTTGCCTGACCTATCGCTACAGGCCCACCGCCGATTATTAGAATTTTCTTGATGTCGGTTCTTACTGGCATGCGCTCTCCGCCGAAGGTAAGGTTGGTAGGGTCGGTAGGGTTGATAGGGAAGTGTCCAGGAACCACGAGTACCCGGCGCATGGCTGTCATTCCGAACGAATGTGAGGAATCTCAAAGCTCGGATGAGTCTCACGCACCGGAACAAGAATCCAGGCGCAGCGTTGAGATTCCTCGCTAGCCGCTCCTAAGAAACTCCCCAGTTTCGGGAACAAGATTCCCGAAACACCGGGGGTGGGTTTCTTTCCAATGTAACGGCGACAGCGTCGCCGTCACTTGCTCGGAATGACATATGCGGTGACATGCACTCACGATCCATGAGTTGTTATGTCAGTAGGGGTGATATGGAAGAAAAAGCCCTTCCGACCCCTATTAACCCTATTGACCTTACCTTCGATATTCGGACCGGGGAAACCTTCTTGAATGGCGGCCACGTTTATCTTGGCGCCAAGATGGGGAAAAAGAGATCAGCAGAGCAATACATGTAAGTCACCAAGTCCTTTCTAGCTCAATAACGAATCAGAGGCGTCCGGCAGACGCCGGACGGGGTTGTGGTGTCCGAAGAGGGCGCCTGTTTTGAAAGCGGTCCTTCGAGCCTTGCTCTCGGAGGGCCGTTTTCTTTGGGAGCGCGGCGGCTAGACGCCGCGCAGATTCGCAAGCCTATGCAGATGCTCCGGCATTACGACAAAAGCCGTGATCGGTGCGCCGCAATCCCGCGCCGCTGCGGCGATGTCGTTGTATACCATCTGCCGGATATCCGCCCTGTTCAGCAGCGGCAGCCATTGTGTGATGGTTCGGGTGGTGCAATAATAGCCCGGCCCTACGTCAACGTTGTTCCATTTCATGGTATGTCGCAGCCTTGGCTCGCCCTGGTACTCCCTGTGCGTTACATCGCTTCGTTTCGGGATTTCCGGAGCGGACGGTCGATGGACATCCTCATCATCACGCCGTGGCCGCTCCTCAAATCCCGAAACACCGAAACTCGTCGGCTATCAGATCACCCTCGACTGAGTTGTGTGGATAGACAATCTTGTCGGTGTCGGTGTTTCGGGAACTTGTTCCCGAAACGAACTCACTCACTTCAAGGCGTCAAAGGCTGGACATCAAGGCCGACCCTCTCGCCGCACTCGTAAAAGCGCCAACTGGAGAATGACCACTGCTCTGGCAGCGTGACCAGCCCCCTTCGAACAGGATTGGCATGAATGTAATTCACCTTCGCATAGAGCTTCTTCTCGCTGTAGATTGCAAGATCCCGCACTTGTTCTTTCCACACGGCGAAGCGGGCTCTGCCGTTAGCATGACGCGCCATCGTCTCCAAGACCTTTGTCGCGTTCACGTCCTTTGCGTGCGCTATTATCCTCTGAGCGGACCTTCCGCGCCATAGCCTGTTGAACCGGTGCAGTTGACCGCCGTCAGGCAGGTACACCAGCAGGTGAACGTGATCCGGCATCAGCACAAGCGCCGACACGTACCCACCGCATTCGAGCAGCGCCCTGCCGATCTCATCGCAAACGATATCCCGCACAGTTGCATTGTTGAGCAAGGGCAGCCACTCCACAAACGTTCCCGTTATGTAGTAGTAGCTTCCCCTATGTCGATGTTCTTCCATTTCACGGTATCACATTAGCCGCACTTGCCGGCTATCCCCGCTCGACGTGGGGCCTGTTCGTTTCGGGAACAAGTTCCCGAAACACCGAAATGCGCGTCCTCGTCATCACGCCGTGCCCGCTCCTCAAATCCCGAATAACCAAAAGAACGAGCGCTGTCAGTTCGCGATTGCGTCACCGTGCATACATGCCTCGTCTATCGTGTGGTACCGGAGAATCCTCGCGCTTAATGCCGGAAGCCCGACCATCTTCCACGAGCCGCCCTCCTTCACACACATGATCACCAGCGCATGGTTGGGCAGGCTGCATCTTAGGAGAAATCCGCAGATGGGGCGGCGTAACAGGTGCGGCCAGGCGGGCGGCACCGTGCCCCACCTGAGAACACTGGCCATAAGCGCGACCGGCTGATCGCCGCACACGTGCAACGAGCGCCGTATCTGTAGGTTGGTGAGTGTCTTGATCCCGTAGGTCGTCGCTATGTACGATACAAGCCTGGGTGCCCTTCGCGGTGACTTCTCCAGCGTCAGCCAGTCGAAGCCCTGCCTGAATAGGACCGCTTTCAGTCTGCGAGTGTCGCCGTGGCGGATTGCCATTAGACCGTCTGCGGCCGCTTGGCGCGCCTTCCCGGCATTTATTTCCGTCTCGCGGCGTTGCCTGTCCCGTTCCTTGGCCCAGTGGCCGTATCCCTGAAGAACGATGGCGAGTGTCGCCACCGTCATCGTGGCGATGAGCCACGGTCGTCTTGCCGAACGCGGCATTTGACCCTCCTCTAACTATGGCGACAGGTGAATGCCCTGGTTCACCAGGTCGCCAATACACATTCCCGTAAACTTCTTGGTGCATGCATCGCAGAACTTCCAAACGTCCGTGGCGATGTCTTTGCCGTACAATCCGATCATGTAACGCACGAGCGGATCAGTAGTGTTGGGATCGGAACCAGACTCCGACCAGTTGTAGTAGGCGCTCGAGCAGTTACTGTATGCCTGCGCTTCTGTCACAGCATTCTCGCAACAGGACTTCACTGAGTCCCAGGTATTCACCTGTTGGCCGCCCGGTAGCTTGCCGATCAGCCAGTCGATGAACTTAGCCGGCCAACCGGAAATCGGCTTATAACCGGAGCCCGGCGGCGGCTGCCCCGACCAGCACCAGTACCACGGGGCGTGCGACAGCGCGTGGCAGTACAACTTGCCACTCGGGTCCACGTAAGTGGTGGAGTTGTCGACAACGTAGACGTAAGCGGCCTCCGGCGCGCCACGCACCTTGTCCCGCTGCGTAAACCGTCCCACCTGCGGATCGTAAAACCTCACACCAAGCTGCAGCAACCCGAAATCCGGCTCCTGGTAGTGGGTATAATAGCCGAGCTGGCCGACGTACTGATACGGCTGATCGACTGAGCCGGCATGACGCTCGTGCCACAGCACAGCGCCATAAGCATCATAGTCGTACTTGTCCGTAACGTTGCCGGCGCTGTCCGTGATCAGGCGCGTCGAGCCAAGTTCGTCGAAGTGATAATATCGCATGCCATTCGTGCTGTCGCAACGCGCGACAAGCGAACCGTTGGGTTCCCGAATGTAGTATATAATGCCGGAACCGCTTGATTCCGACACTACCGCGGGAATTCCAGCCGTTATGTCGTAGACGAAGTCATACTCCGGCGGATTTGAACCGGCTCCGGCGCTGAACTTCACCCGGTTCGAGTCCGCATCCCAAGTGTTGGTAAGCGTGTGATTCCCGGACCCCGAGCTGATGCTATATGTCGCCTGGTTCAGCAGGCCCGCCGGAGTGTAGCTGTAGGCCGCAGTGCCGGCTCCGGTGAGCGTCACCAGGTTCCCCGCAGTGTCGTACTGATAACCGTGCATCCCCGGCCAGGATGTCAGTTGATCGGCGGCATTGTAAGTCATCGGGTTCGGGTCGGCGGGCGGATGAAGCCGGTTGCCGACCCAATCGTAGGCGTACGGTCCTCCGGCGGGTTGGCCGGGAACCGGGTTCGGTGCGGTCGCGCTGGTCAGACGATTGTTGGCATCATAGCCATAGGACCAGGGAAGTGTCGAACTGCCCGTCGAGTCGGTCATCGAAAGCGGATTGCCGACGCTGTCCACGGTATAGCTGATTTGGAATGCCGCCATGTTCCCGCCTGAGTCGGTGATCCCGGCCAGACGATAACGAGGATCGTTGTCATAGGCGTAGCTCGTGGATACGCCGTTGGGATAGGCTATCCCGGTTCTGTTGCCCGCCGAATCATAGTTGTATTGGGCGATGGTATTGCTGTTATACTTCACGTCCTGAAGCCACCCGTTGGCGTAGTAGTCGTGGATAACATCGTAAGTCGCGTTCACCGGGTTGCCCGACGTATCCAGGCCCGAAGCTATCGACACCCTGGTTTTCTGGCCGGCGTTGTTGTAAGCATACCACATTTCCTTGCCGGCCGCCAGACCCAGCGGCGGCGTGTAGCTTACCAGCCGCCCCTGCGCGTCGTAGCTGTAATAGCTGTCGCCGGACGCGTCGTGCATGTGGGTCCTCAGGTTGCTGCCGCCGTCGTAAGCATACGTGACGCTAGCCCCGGAGGAGTCCGCGAGGCCGGCGCCGGTCGAATCGACAACCCTTCCGCCGGACGAGTCGATCGTCGCCGCCGGCCAAACCGGCGATTGATAGTTGTATTTCACGGCAGTCAGCCTGTTCAGCGTGTCGTAGCCGTAAGCAGTGACAGCGCCCCACATGATATTCCCCGCCGTGCGGATGGATCCTGTCCGTTTCGGGAACAAGTTCCCGAAACACCGACTACGTCGCCTTATGCAGCCGCTCGGAGCGCTCTCCTCGCGATGGGGGGACGGTCCTTTTCTTGTATCCCTTAGGAAGCTCAAATAGCGACGCCGGAACGGGGCCGACCCGTATGTCGCCAAGTTCCACAACGGTAGTGCCGCTGGAACTCTGTGTCACCGTCTTGATGGGAAAGGTCAATCGTGGAAACCACCAATAGGTTGTGGTGACTCTCTCTCGCCCCAAAACCGTCTCATCTTTGTAAACGTCGCAACGGTGGCCGTCGACTACTTCCTTACCCACAGGCTTCATTTGAGTCACGGTCCGTCTGTGCCCGTCCACCTTCAGGCTTCTTACATCGTAGGTCCTGCTCTCCGTATACAGCGTCCAGGCGATCCCCTTTGACCAGACATCAATGTGTACCATATTGAGCCTCGCGGCAACTCGCCCCCGGTTAGGATCGCCCAAGTAGTGGCCGAAGCACTCGGTCCTTTCATCCTTCCCCCTGACGTATATCCTGCACACCAAAGGCGGCGACCTGCGCTTGGAGTGGGAGATGCTCAGAACACGCACCACGGCGCGGGCGGAGAAGTCGGCGGAGTTGCATCTCCCCGTAGCTGCAAGAATGGCGACAAGCGCAAGGGCCATCGCTCTGCCCCCGCGGAGAACCCTGCATCTTAATCTCCAAGCCATAGTGCTATCCTCACCTCCCTGCGTCCTGACATATGCGCGTCCACGAATGCCCCAACTCGGGGTCGTTTGGCTCCGGGTAGTGGATAATCGTGGTGTTGTAACCTATGACCTGCACCTGCTCCCTACCCACTGTGCCCACCAGGGTAGTGATCTCCACCAGTTGCCCGTAGTCGTGGTGGCAGTCATAGCAGTAAATGAATGCCTCCCATGTCACGTACTCCTTTACTTTATAATCCTGCACTCTTTGCTCGTCCCAGTCGCATTTCAGGTAGTTGTCTGGACCGGTAGGCGACCACTGGCTAAGCAGGCTCCCCCCTATTGCGACCCAGCGGGTGAATGGCTTGCCGTTCGGTGTGCTGACTGTGCGAGTTCCCACTATCCACAGGAACACGGGAGGATTGCACTTCGTGCCGCGGGGATCAGTGTACAGCATCGGACCATCTTCGACGTAAACGTACCAGTTGGTCCCCTCTCTTTTTGGGTCCTGCTGCGTAAGCCTCCCCACCTGCGGGTCATAAAACCGCACTCCAAGCTGCAGCAAGCCGAAATCCGGCTCCTGCCAGCAGGTGTAGTAGCCAAGTTGTCCGACATATTGATATGGCTGGTCGATGGAGCCTGCATCCCGTTCATGCCAGAGGCAAGCGCCGTAGGCATCATAGTCGTACTTGTCGGTGACGCTGCCGGCGCTGTCCGTAAGCGCGCGGGTCGAACCAAGCTCATCGAAATGATAGTATCGCATCCCATTCGTGCTGTCGCAACGGGCGATGAGAGAACCGTTCGGCTCCCGAATGTAATACGTAACGCCAGAACCGCTCGACTCCGCCACCACGGCCGGAATTCCAGCCGTGATGTCGTAGACCTCATCCCAGCCACCGGATGAAGTCGAGAAGCCCACTCGATTTCGAATCCGCGTCCCATGTATTGGTAAGCGTGTGATTCCCGGGGCCCGAGGCTGGTGCTATACGTCGCCGTGTTCAGCAAGCCCGCCGGAGTATAGGTGTAGGTTGCCGTGCCTGCTCCGGTGACCGTAACCAGGTTCCCCGCGCTGTCGTATTGATAACCGTGCATCCCCGGCCAGGCTGTTAGCTGATCGGCGGCGTTGTAAGTCATCGGATTCGGATCGGCGGGCGGATGAAGCCGATTGCCAACCCAGTCGTAGCCGTAGGTCCCGCCTGCCGGCTGACCCGGAACGGGATTCGGTATCACGGCAGAGGCGAGCCTGTTATTGGCGTCGTAGGTGTATGTCGCCGTTCCGACCCAGTCGGTCATCGTGAGCGGATTGCCTACGCTATCGACCGTGTAGCCGATTTGCACGGTTCCCATGTTTCCCCCGGAGTCGGTTATCCCGATCAGGCGATATCGCGGGTCGGTGTCGTAGGCGTAGCTGAAGGGCATACAACCTCGTGGCCTGTGTCCCGTCCGTCCGCATTCTCCAGATACTGGTGCCGTTCCGCAGAAAAAGAATCCGCTTGCTGTCGGGCAGCCACCGAGGAGCCCAACTGACGCCATCGTTCGTCAGCCATCTCCACTTCGCACCTGGCCACTCTATGATGCCGATGCGGGTCGCGCCGTTCCCGGGGTCGTACGTGGAAGTATCGAAAGCGATGAGGCTGCCGTCTGGTGACCACCGAATGTTGCTGGCAGTGTCAGGAGGGACCCCGCCAAGGTCCTCAGAACGAAGAATCGCCCGCCGGCTGCCGGTGGCAATGTCAAGCACTTCGAGACCCTTGAGGCCGGGCGTGGCGGTCGCATAGGCTAAGTGCTTGCCGTCCGGCGACCAGGCCAGCGAGTACCTCATGATGTCGCCTGTTTTCGTGAGCCGCGTTGTAAGGCCAGACTTCACGTCCAGGAGGTATAGGTCCCAGGTAACCGGGGCCTGCTTCATGGGATCGAATGACTGGCCCGCAAACGCTATCGACCGCCCATCCGGACTCCACGTCGGCACGAATACCGCCGTGTGCTCGTCGCTCGTCATCTCGATTTTCCGGAATGCGCCGTGGCTCACGCCGACGACTACAGCCTCACCGCTACACTGCGCGCCGGACAGCTTTAGACGCGCAAACACGATCCTGCTGCCGGTGGGGTCCCAGGCCGGCATCCGGTCCAGGAACCTCGTCGGCAGAAGAGAGACTTTGCCAGTCGCCAGTGAGTACGATCCCAGGCACTCGCTGGTGTAATCGTCGGGTTTGGTCCCGCCCTGTCGCTTGGAGAAGGCCAGCGTCTTGCCATTTGGGGGCCACGCGGGACTGACGGATCTCTCAATCTCCGCGAGCCGACTCCCGACACCCTTGCGTAGGCGTATGATCGTTAGGCCTCTCACCCCTCCTGACGCCTTTTCAATCGGAAGCGCAAAAACTTGCCCCTCGGGGGACGGTTCCCAGCTACCGAATATGATGGCAGGATCGGACCGGCCCCCTTTGGGCTGGCTGCGTGGGGCGGTCCCACCGCAAGCCGTGCGCTGCACACAGGCGTGCACCAAGGAAACCGCGCAGGCCACGGCGAGCAGGCTGCGGACGCTGACATCGGGCCATTTCACTGTAAATCTCCCCCCTTCTCTTCGGTGTTTCGGGAACTTGTTCCCGAAACGAACTCACTTAGTTCAAGGCGTCAAAGGCTGGACATCAAGGCCGACCCTCTCGCCGCACTCGTAAAAGCGCCAACTGGAGAATGACCACTGCTCTGGCAGCGTGACCAGCCCCCTTCGAAACCGGATTGGCATGAATGTAATTCACCTTCGCATAGAGCTTCTTCTCGCTGTAGATTGCAAGAGCCCGCACTTGTTCTTTCCACACGGCGAAGCGGGCTTTGCCGTTAGCATGAGGCGCCATCGTCTCCAAGACCTTTGTCGCGTTCACGTCCTTTGCGTGCGCTATTATCCTCTGAGCAGACCTCCCGCGCCATAGCCTGTTGAACCGGTGCAGTTGACCGCCGTCAGGCAGGTACACCAGCAGGTGAACGTGATCCGGCATCAGCACAAGCGCCGACACGTACCCACCGCATTCGAGCAGCGCCCTGCCGATCTCATCGCAAACGATATCCCGCACAGTTGCATTGTTGAGCAAGGGCAGCCACTCCACAAACGTTCCCGTTATGTAGTAGTAGCTTCCCCTATGTCGATGTTCTTCCATTTCACGGTATCACATTAGCCGCACTTCCCGGCTATCCCCGCTCGACGTGGGGCCTGTTCGTTTCGGGAACAAGTTCCCGAAACACCGATGATTTGGAATGCCGCCATGTTCGCGCCCGAGTCGGTTATGCTGGTCAGGCGATATCGCGGGTCATTGTCGTAGGCGTAGCTGGTGGATACGCCGTTGGGATAGGCTATCCCGATTCTGTTGCCCGCCGAATCGTAATAGTCTCGCATGTCGCAGCCTTGGCTCGGCCTGGTGTTCCCTGTGTGTTACGTCGCTTCGTTTCGGGATTTCCGGAGCGGACGGTCGATGGGCGTCCTCATCATCACGCCGTGGCCGCTCCGCAAATCCCGAAACACCGAAAGCTATATGTGGCCTGGTTCAGCAATCCTGCCGGAGTGTATGCATAGCTTGCAGTGCCTGCTCCGGTGACCGTCACGAGATTCCCCGCGCTGTCGTATTGATAACCGTGCATTCCCGGCCAGGACGTTAGTTGATCGGCCGCGTTGTAAGTCATCGGGTTCGGCTCGGCGGGCGGATCAATTCGATTGCCCACCCAATCATAGCCGTAGGTCCCGCCTCCCGGCTGGCCGGGGACCGGGTTAGGCGGAGCGGCGCTGGTCAGGCGGTTGTTGGCATCATAGCCATAAGACCAGGCAAGGGTCGAACTGCCCGTCGAGTCGGTCATCGAAAGCGGATTGCCGACGCTGTCCACGGTATAGTTGATTTGGAATGCCGCAATGATCCCGCCAGAATCGGTTATGCTGGTCAGGCGATATCGCGGGTCATTGTCGTAGACATAGCTGGTGGATACGCCGTTGGGATAGGCTATGCTCATCCGGTTCCCCGCCGAATCGTAAGAGTACTGCGCGATGGTATTGCTGTTGTACTTCACGTCCTGAAGCCAGCCGTTGGCGTAGTAGTCGTGGATAACGTCGTAAGTCGCGTTCACCGGGTTGCCCGACGTATCCAAACCCGAAGCTATCGACACCCTGGTTTTCTGGCCGGCGTTGTTGTAAGCATACCACATCTCCTTGCCCGGCCGCCAGCCCCACCGGCGGCGTGTAGCTTACCAGCCGCCCCTGCGCGTCGTAGCTGTAATAGCTGTCGCCGGACGCGTCGTGCATGTGGGTCCTCAGGTTGCTGCCGCCGTCGTAAGCATACGTGACGCTAGGAGCCTGTCCGAGTATTCCAGAATATCGCGTCGCCAGAATTTACGACGCACCAGATTGACCGAGAAACGGCCTCTGGGAGATTTTCCGACGTTAGAGACCTCTGAATTTCCGGTTTTCGGGTCTGTTTTCGATTACTCGGACAGGCTCCTAGCCCCGGAGGAGTCCGCGACGCCGCTCCCGGTCGAATCGACAACCTTTCCGCCGGACGAATCGAGAGTCGCCGCCGGCCACGCCGGTGATTGGTAGTTGTATTTCACCGCCGCCAGCCTGTTCAGCGTGTCGTAGCCGTAAGCAGTGACAGCGCCCCACATGATATTCCCCGCCGTGCGGATGGATCCTGTCCGTTTCGGGAACAAGTTCCCGAAACACCGAAAATAACACCTAGAGTTATGTTGCTGTAGCTGCCGCAGTAGCTCTTCAGTGCGGACTGCGCGCAGTCGGTGCGGCTTTTATCCCACGTCCTCAGGTATCCGTTGGTCGGAACCTTGTGGCTGCACTGCGGCGGGATCTGCGCGACGGCTCCGCTGGGATCGGCCAGTGTGGTCGGTGCATCCCAGCAGTAATGGTCCGTATCTCCGACCGGATCCCTTTGCGTAAACCTCCCCACCTGCGGATCATAGAACCTGACTCCGAGCTGCAACAGCCCAAATCCGGCTCCCGCCAGCAAGTATAGTAGCCAAGTTGCCCGACATACTGGTATGGCTGACCAATGGAGCCGGCATAGCGCTCGTGCCAGAGCACTCCCCCGTAGGCGTCATAGTCGTACTTGTCAGTGACGGCCCCCGTACTGTCCGTAAGGGCTCCCGTAGAACCGAGCTGGTCGAAGTGATAGTGTCGCATGCCATTGATGCTGTCGCAACGGGCGATAAGCGAACCGTTCGGCTCCCGAATGTAATACGTAACGCCAGAACCGCTCGACTCCGCCACCACGGCCGGAATTCCAGCCGTGATGTCGTAGACCTCATCCCAGCCACCGGATGAAGTCGAGAAGCCCACTCGATTCGAATCCGCGTCCCATGTATTGGTAAGCGTGTGATTCCCGGGGCCCGAGCTGGTGCTATACGTCGCCGTGTTCAGCAAGCCCGCCGGAGTATAGGTGTAGGTTGCCGTGCCTGCTCCGGTGACCGTAACCAGGTTCCCCGCGCTGTCGTATTGATAACCGTGCATTCCCGGCCAGGATATTAGCTGATCGGCGGCGTTGTAAGTCATCGGATTCGGGTCGGCGGGCGGATGAAGCCGGTTGCCGACCCAGTCATAGCCATAGGTCCCGCCGGCAGGCTGGCTGGGAACCGGATTCGGCGGGACGGCGCTGGTCAGACGATTGTTCGCATCATAGCCATAAGACCAGGCAAGGGTCGAACCGCCCGTCGAGTCGATCATCGAAAGCGGATTGCCTACGCTGTCCACGGTATAGTTGATCTGGAATGCCGCCATGTTCGCGCCCGAGTCGGTTATCCCGATCAGACGATAACGAGGATCGTTGTCATAGGCGTAGCTCGTGGATACGCCGTTGGGATAGGCTATCCCCGTTCTGTTGCCCGCCGAATCGTAATAGTATCGCATGTCGCAGCCTTGGCTCGCCCTGGTACTCCCTGTGCGTTACGTCGCTTCGTTTCGGGATTTCCGGAGCGGACGGTCAATGCGCATCCTCGTCATCACGCCGTGGCCGCTCCTCAAATCCCGAAACACCGACATCGTAAGTCGCGTTCACCGGGTTGCCCGACGTATCCAGGCCCGAAGCTATCGAGACCCTGGTTTTCTGGCTGGCGTTGTTGTAATTATGCCACTCCTAGTAATTTGCGGCTAAGCCAACCAATCATACGGCCGTGCGTCCGTTTCTATTGCCAGCCGGCCTGAACGACAGCGGCTCCATCCGTCTCAAGCCGGGCGCACGCCACTCGTCTGGAATCACCATACCAGCCGAGAAGTAGAATACCATTCCAGCGGCCAATCACCTTTGTGCTTGTTGCGTCCACGATGACCACAGAGTTCTCTTTTGCCTGGTTGCGGACCGCTAGCGCCACCCGCTTGGAGTCCGGTGACCACAAAATGCCAGTGACCTCATCGCCATCCGCCGCGCGGTGCAGCATCCGGACGCGGCAGCCCTGCCTGTCTACCAGTTCTAAACGTGCACCGTCACCCGAAGCGATCAGGGCGCCGCTGGGCGCTGGTACGTCCCAAGAACCGCTCTTAATGCGACACTGCTTTCGGGGTGAGCTCCCATCAGCGTCTGCTTCCCACCAATCCGCCGATGCGTCTTCGCGCGTCTCGATAAACGCGATCTTACCCGTTACCCGGCTGAACCCGTAGGATTCGAATCCGTCGTCGGGGTCCACTGTTCGAGCTATCCGCCTCAGCGGCCGGCCCGTCTTGGCATCCCACAGCCAGAGTTCTGGCCTGGTGCCGCTGCCGGTTCTGCGTTCGGGGGCGTATCGCACAGCCACAAACCGAGCATCGCCCCTCGAGAACGCCGAGCCCGCGGAGAAGACGCTGACGATGCCGGCCGTTTTCCACAGATATTTGCACCCTTTCAGGTCCAGCAGCCGCAGCTCGGATCGTGGACCTGGCCATTGGAACAGCATCCTGGTTCCGTCGTGCGAGAGCACACCGGCCATAGCAGCAGGCACCTGTGGCCACCCGTGCGCCGGGGGTGTTGCAAAGAGACGACGAGACCGGCCCCCGGCTACCGTCGTGAAGAAGGTCCTCTCGCCGTCTTCCCCCGCACGGACTATGGTGACGCAAAGGACCGCGTCTTTTGCGACGGGCGCGGCGTGGACAAGAAGACCGGACACGTGACCAACCACAGTAGGTTCCGGACCGCCGCATCCAGTGAAAGCAAGTATGGCCAGTGCTGGCGCAAGCGCCGGCATAACGAGTAGGCGCGGTTGGTTCGTTGACCCTGTCATCCGAATACCACCTTAATGATCCAGTCCCGTAGGCCCTCAGAGATCGATCCCAGCAAGCAATCGATTCCCTTCAGGAACGTCTGGCTGCCCAGATGCGATCCCGACATGCATTCGTCGCGGGCTTCTTGTTGGCACTGAAACAGGGCCGCGGTTGGAGTGAGGTTGTCGAAAGCCGCCCCTAGTATCGCCAGCACATCGTACGCGGCCTCCAGACTCTCGAACGCGCACTCGGTGCACCTCAGGTCGTCATAGTGGCACGGGATCGGGTTGATGCCCTTGCAGAAGCGCCCCTCTTTGCTGAGTGCGGCGATCGCAGACGCCAGTCTGCTCCGAAGGCCTGGTGGGATTACACCCGGCACGCCAGGTATCTGCCAGAACGGGGGTATCTTCACCTTCTTCATACCCTGTGGGTCGAGGTAGTCTAATGGATTACCACCTACGTACAGATAGTGGTTAGGGCCGCCTGGCCTTCCGAGCGGATCCCGCTGCGTAAACCTTCCCGCCTGCGGATCGTAGAACCTAACCCCAAGCTGCATCAGCCCGAAGTCAGGGTCCTGATAATGAGTGTAATACCCCAGATTCCCTACGAATTGATACGGCTGGTCGATGGAATTACCGTCCCTTTCGTGCCACAGCACTGCGCCATAAGCGTCGTAGTCGTATTTGTCAGTGACGTTGCCGGCGCTGTCGGTAATCAGACGTGTCGAGCCAATCTCGTCGAAGTGATAGTATCGCATGCCATTCGCGCTGTCGGAGCGCGCGACAAGCGAACCGTTGGGTTCCCGAATGTAGTATATAATGCCGGAACCGCTTGATTCCGACACTACCGCTGGAATTCCAGCCGTTATGTCGTAGACGAAGTCATACTCCGGCGGATTTGAACCCGCTCCGGCGGTGAACTTCACCCGGTTCGAGTCAGCATCCCACGTATTGGTGAGGGTGTGGTTGCCGCCGCCGGCAGACAAGCTGTACGTCGCCTGGTTCAGCAATCCCGCCGGAGTGTAGTTGTAGCTCGCCGTGCCTGCTCCGGTGACCGTAACCAGATTGCCTGCGGTATCATATTGATAACCGTGCATCCCCGGCCAGGATGTCAGTTGATCGGCGGCGTTGTAAATCATCGGATTCGGATCGGCGGGCGGATGAAGCCGATTGCCAACCCAGTCGTAGCCATAGCTCCCGCCTGCCGGCTGGCCGGGAACCGGGTTCGGTGCGGTCGCGCTGGTCAGGCGGTTGTTCGCATCGTAGCCGTAGGACCAGGCGAGTGTCGAACTGCCCGTCGAGTCGGTCATGGAAAGCGGATTGCCAACGCTGTCCACGGTATAGCTGATTTGGAACGCAACCATGTTCGCGCCCGAGTCGGTTATCCCGATCAGGCGGTACCGCGGATCATTGTCATAGGCGTAGCTTGTGGATACGCCATTGGGATAAGCTATCCCGGTTCTGTTGCCCGCCGAATCGTAATAGTATCGCATGTCGCAGCCTTGGCTCGCCCTGGTACTCCCTGTGCGTTACGTCGCTTCGTTTCGGGATTTCCGGAGCGGACGGTCGATGGACATCCTCATCATCACGCCGTGGCCGCTCCTCAAATCCCGAAACACCGAACATTGCGAAACGCCTAGCATTATTCGGGAACGGTGCATTCACCGAGCGCAAATGCCGATTGCTGTCCTTTGCCCCGACGACCAGTAGAGAGCACACAGTATATTCTCTTGCCGGTCCCGTCCCAGACCGTAGCGTTCGCTTCGGGCTGGTCAGCAAGATCCCTGACGTTTCCAAAGCGAAAGTCCCCTGGAGGCTGGACGAAGCGCATGCTCTTCTCAGGGTCACCAGCACATAGGAAAAGCCTATCTCTGCCCTTCTTGCTGAACAGAAGTGCGACCTTGCGTCCGTCTGGCGACCATGACGCCCATGCCACTACAATCCCTCTTCCCAAATCTGTGCCATCCTCCGCCATTACAGAGAGTTTGCGGTCGGGATGGCGAAAATCGACACAAAATACCCCGCACTTGATGCTGTCGAAACCTATTGCTCGGTCGGACTCTGGTGAGAGCATTGCAGCCTTAACACCTGTGTCGTCCAAAGCCGCAATCGGTCGGCCGCTATTGCCCTTGTCCCCAACCCGGTAAAGCATACCAGGACCTACTGTCAGAACCCAAGGATGCGACAGATCCGAGCCGGGCCATGTCCACGAGCGTATTCTCCCGCGTGGCAGTTGCCACTCGCGGGTTGAACCGGTCCGTTTGTCGATCATGACCAAGGTGTTAGACCCGTATCTCTTCGGAAAGGAGAGAGCAATCATCTTGTTGTAGTCAGGACTCCAAAACCGGCCGTACGGGTAGAAACCGTATTGTATCCAATACGCTTTCTTCGAAGAGATCAGCTTGCGCAGAGTGCCGGTCCTCAGGTTCAGGACGGCCAGCGAACGGAGTTGCTCCAGATAGATATACGGTCTGTCGCACTGTACGGACGCCGGAACTGCGTCGGTCACCCCAGTAGTTCTCATCTTGCCGGTGTGAGTGTCCAGCACTATCCACGGTCGGCGATCAAATGGTACACACACCAGGTAACGTGCCCAAGAAAGAGCCCAACCAGCGCCAGATGGCAGACTGAAAGCAACGTTACATTGACGTTGAGTCTGCACATTAGACGCACTCGAGAAAGTGACGGCAACGACAGAACTGAACAATATCGCGACGGTCGGGGCAGTAAGATATTTCCGGTGTTTCGGGAACTTGTTCCCGAAACGAACTACCTCACCTTAGAGGATCAAAGGCTGCACATCAAGCCCAACCTTTTCACCGCACTCGTAGAAACGCCAACTGGAGAATGACCACTCCTCTGGCAGCATGACCAGCCCCCTTCGAAGGGGATTGGCATGGATATAGTTCACCATCGCGTAGAGCTTCTTCTCGCTGTAGATTGCAAGGGCTCGCACCTGCTCTTTCCATACGGCGAAGCGGGCCTTGCCGTTGGCATGACGCGCCATGGTCTCCAAGACCCTTGCCGCGTTCACATCCTTGGCGTGCGCTATTATCCTCTGAGCAGACCGTCCGCGCCATAGCCTGTTGAACCGGTGCAGTTGACCGCCGTCTGGCAGGTACACCAGCAGGTGAACGTGATCCGGCATCAGCACAAACGCCGACACGTACCCGCCGCACTCGGCCAGCGCCCTGGCGATCTCGTCGCGCACGATATCCCGCACGATCGCATTGTTGAGCAGGGGCAGCCACTCCACAAACGTTCCCGTTATGTAGTGCTTGCCCCTATGTCGATGTTTTTCCATTTCACGGTATCATGTTAGCCGCACTTGCCGGATATCCCTGCTCGACGGTACGCCTGCTCGTTTCGGGAACAAGTTCCCGAAACACCGAACGTTCCCGTTATGTAGTAGTAGCTTGCCCCTATGTCGATGTTCTTCCATTTCACGGTATCACATTAGCCGCACTTGCCGGCTATCCCCGCTCGACGTGGGGCCTGTTCGTTTCGGGAACAAGTTCCCGAAACACCGAACGGTCTTCGCCCAATCGCAGGTAATGAAGAACCTCGGATCCGTCTCATCTTGACCAAAAGTCATACCAATCAGCGCGGAGATCAGTTCGAGGTGTACGACGGGACGACCCACGTTGACGCTGTCCGTCTCTGTAGCTAGACGCTCCTTCACTTTCAACTGGCATTTCATTCCTCCGGGCTCCACACCGAAGACCGGATTACCGCTCGAGTACCCGATACATATTTAGGCCGTCCGCAATCGGGTCCTGCTGCGTAAACCTTCCCAGTTGAGGATCGTAGAATCTCACCCCAAGCTGCAGCAGCCCGAAATCCGGCTCCTGCCAGCAAGTATAGTAGCCGAGCTGGCCGACGTACTGATACGGCTGATCGACTGAGCCGGTATGACGCTCGTGCCACAGCACAGCGCCATAAGCATCATAGTCGTATTTGTCGGTGACGCTGCCGGCGCTGTCCGTGATCAGGCGTGTCGAGCCAAGTTCGTCGAAGTGATAGTACCCGCATGCCGTTCGTCGAGTCATAGCGCGCTATCAGCGAGCCATTCGGCTCTCTGATGTAGTATGCGATGCTGGACGCCGCCGAGTCCTCCACCACAGCCGGAATTCCCGCCGTTATGTCGTAGACTTCATAGTTCCAGTCGCCGGACGGAGCCGAGAATGCTACCCGATTCGAGTCAGCATCCCAGGTATTTCGGTGTTTCGGGAACTTGTTCCCGAAACGAACTCACTCACTTCAAGGCGTCAAAGGCTGGACATCAAGGCCGACCCTCTCGCCGCACTCGTAAAAGCGCCAACTGGAGAATGACCACTGCTCTGGCAGCGTGACCAGCCCCCTTCGAACAGGATTGGCATGAATGTAATTCACCTTCGCATAGAGCTTCTTCTCGCTGTAGATTGCAAGAGCCCGCACTTGTTCTTTCCACACGGCGAAGCGGGCTTTGCCGTTAGCATGAGGCGCCATCGTCTCCAAGACCTTTGTCGCGTTCACGTCCTTTGCGTGCGCTATTATCCTCTGAGCAGACCTCCCGCGCCATAGCCTGTTGAACCGGTGCAGTTGACCGCCGTCAGGCAGGTACACCAGCAGGTGAACGTGATCCGGCATCAGCACAAGCGCCGACACGTACCCACCGCATTCGAGCAGCGCCCTGGCGATCTCGTCGCGCACGATATCCCGCACGATCGCATTGTTGAGCAGGGGCAGCCACTCCACAAACGTTCCCGTTATGTAGTGCTTGCCCCTATGTCGATGTTTTTCCATTTCACGGTATCATGTTAGCCGCACTTGCCGGTTATCCCCGCTCGACGTGGGGCCTGTTCGTTTCGGGAACAAGTTCCCGAAACACCGAAACTTAGCCGGCCAACCGGAAATCGGCTTATAACCGGAGCCCGGCGGCGGTTGCCCCGACCAGCACCAGTACCACGGGGCGTGCGACAGCGCGTGGCAGTACAACTTGCCACTCGGGTCCACGTAAGTAGTCGAGTTGTCGACAACATAGACGTAAGCGGCCTCCGGCGCGCCACGCACCTTGTCCCGCTGCGTAAACCGTCCCACCTGCGGGTCGTAGAACCTCACCCCAAGCTGCAGCAGCCCAACGTCCGGCTCCTGCCAGCAAGTATAGTAGCCGAGCTGGCCGACGTACTGATACGGCTGATCGACTGAGCCGGTATGACGCTCGTGCCACAGCACAGCACCGTAGGCATCGTAGTCGTACTTGTCCGTGACGGCCCCCGTGCTGTCCGTAAGCGCCCGCGTAGATCCAAGCTGATCGGAGTGATATACCGCATGCCGTTCGTCGAGTCATAGCGCGCTATAAGCGCGCCATTCGGCTCTCTGATGTAGTATGCGATGCTGGACGCCGCCGAGTCCTCCACCACAGCCGGAATTCCCGCCGTTATGTCGTAGACTTCATAGTTCCAGGTACCGGACGGAGCCGAGAATGCTACCCGATTCGAATCCGCATCCCAGGTATTGGTCAGCGTGTGATTGCCGGACCCCGTGCTGATACTATACGTCGCCTGGTTCAGCAGGCCCGCCGGAGTGTACGTGTAGCTTGCGGTGCCTGCCCCGGTGACCGTCACGAGATTCCCCGCGCTGTCGTACTGATAGCCATGCATTCCCGGCCAGGATGTTAGCTGATCGGCGGCGTTGTAAGCCATCGGATTCGGGTCGGCTGGCGGATGAATCCGATTGCCGACCCAGTCATAGCCATAGGCTCCGCCTGCCGGCTGGCGGGAACTGGATTCGGCGGGACGGCGCTGGTCAGACGATTGTTGGCATCATAGCCATAGGACCAGGGAAGTGTCGAACTGCCCGTCGAGTCGGTCATCGTAAGCGGATTACCTACGCTGTCCACGGTATAGCTGATCTGGAATGCCGCCATGTTCGCGCCCGAATCGGTTATGCCGGTCAGACGATATCGCGGGTCATTGTCGTAGACGTAGCTTGTGGATACGCCATTGGGATAAGCTATCCCGGTTCTGTTGCCCGCCGAATCGTAACTGTACTGCGCGATGGTATTGCTGTTATACTTCACGTCCTGAAGCCACCCATTGGCGTAGTAGTCGTGGATAACATCGTAAGTCGCGTTCACCGGGTTGCCCGACGTATCCAGGCCCGAAGCTATCGACACCCTGGTTTTTTGGCCGGCGTTGTTGTAAGCATACCACATTTCCCTGCCGGCCGCCAGACCCAGCGGCGGCGTGTAGCTTACCAGCCGCCCCTGCGCGTCGTAGCTGTAATAGCTGTCGCCGGACGCATCGTGCATGTGGGTCCTCAGGTTGCTCGCCGCCGTCGTAAGCATACGTGACGCTAGCCCCGGAGGAGTCCGCGAGGCCGGAGCCGGTCCAATCGACAACCCTTCCGCCGGACGAGTCAGCGTCACCGCCGGCCACGCCGGTGATTGGTAGTTGTATTTCACCGCCGCCAGCCTGTTCAGCGTGT